>NC_015709.1:733750-1467500 GCF_000218875.1 Zymomonas mobilis subsp. pomaceae ATCC 29192 | reverse complement strand
TTTGACTAAGGCGTTCCTTGCACAAACTGCAGATATTGCTTTAATACAATCTCTACAATTTTGACATATGAACGACTTATTGTGCCTACGTAAAACATACCCTAAAGTCTGTAAAACCGTAGACCCCGCCGTCCACATGTCCCTTCATTTCTTCTAACAATGTCAAATAGCGAAAAACCTTCTTAACCCCTTGACTAACCCTAGTCAACCAAGAAGCTTGAATTCTCTCAAATCCTTGAAGCTTTTTTCCCCTCTAAAAGCGCCCCTTAGCGGTGCGCCCCGTCGGTGTGAGGGCCTTCTATGCATTTCACACAACCCTTGCAAGTAAAAAATTCACTTTTTACTAAATTTCTTATAACTACCTGTTTTCTAACAACTTTTTTCTAGAAAAAACACACCCCTACCTCTCTTATCTAAAAATCCCTCCCAATCAAAAATAGCTTCCTCTTTGGCTATCCCTCTACATGACCCGCTTGCTATCCAGAAATGATTGACAATGATGCCCAGTCTTTATCTTAAAAACATAGAAGGGCTTTAGCGAACCAGAAGGTTATTTCCGATCGTGCACCCCAACTATCATAAATTTGGAGATATAAATTATAGTAGAGAAAGCTTGATCAGTGTTGGCAGAGTTTTTCAGACATAAAGTTATGGAAGCAATCGATACCCGCTGACTATCCTCTCCCAACGTTTATATCAGAAATATTTATACATATGCAGCTTGTAGTGCTGCTGTATCTTCAAACATTTTGTAGGATTTAATAAGGCCATTTTCTGTTTGGCAAACAAGAACCCATTCAGATTTGAAAATTTTATTAGTTTTTTTGACTCTGTGCTGCATATATCCATGAGAGAATATGTAATTATCGACTTCAGCCGATTTTATGCATTTAAAATTTTCTGTTTCAAATAATTGAGATAGAATAGCTAAAAAATTCCTTACACCACTATGGCCATTGAACACGCCATATATGGGTACATTATTTGGGCCTGGCGCTTCAAAAACACAATTTTCATGAACGTATTTTAATGATTCTGTTATTTCGCCCCTAAAGACATGTAAAAAAAAACTTTCTACAGGATTATCCATAATTTTTGTTTCCTATTGCATTCAATAAGACGTTCTATCTAGTTTTGCGTGCGTAAATTTTGCTTCGATAACAAAATAGCCGACTCAATATATTTACATACGCCACAATTATAATTTTATAATACATAAGGTTATTTATTAGAATGCAAAATGATCATAAAAATTATGAAGAAAAAATATCATTGCAAATAGGGGAATAATCCTGCTGGATAATCCTTTCAGATTTTTCCAGCAGGATTTTATCTTGAAATTCGATGACAAATGAGTGTTGGTGCTATCGAACCATAGATTCATTTATCTTCTATATCACACGCGCACGGCTACGACGTCTACAATCGGTTTCTTACCCGTCCAATGGTGCGCACGCCGCCGCACAGCTAAACGCACAGCTTCCCGCAGACGCTCTTCACTTTTATGCGCTTCATTAGCGGCTTTTATAGCCGCCTTTGAAGCATCTTCGATGAAATCAATGCGATCCGCTTCAATTGGTACTCCATGTAAACTGATTGTAGGGCGGCCTTTCACATGATTATGTTTATCAAGCGCAAGACCTACAGAAATTAGGCCATTGATAGCCAATTTCCGACGTTCCCCCATAGTTGGCCCGTTGGAAGATAAAATGACATCCCCATCCAGCAACAAGCGCCCCGTATTTTCATGACTAAGGAAAGCAGGCCCTTTAGGAGATAGGCGAATTAAGTCGCCATTACCTTGCACAATGCTGCGTGGGATGCCTGTTGCGAGACCCAGCCGAGCTTGTTCAGCCATGTGACGCAGTTCACCATGCACTGGAATTAACATTTCAGGTCTTATCCAACGATACATAGCCTGCAAATCAGGCCGCCCGGGATGACCAGAGACGTGGATAGTGGCCTGACGATCGGTCACCATGCGGATGCCTTTAGCCGCTAAGGCATTTTGAATCTTTCCCACAGCAATTTCATTACCCGGGATCTGACGTGAAGAGAATATGACGCTATCGCCTGCCGTTAATTTTAGATGATGACTATCGAAAGCAATACGAGACAAAGCTGCCCGGGATTCACCTTGCCCACCGGTGGCGACAATCATAACCTGATTGGGAGGAAGACGCATCGCCTCATCATAGGAAATTGTCTTAGGAAAATCATGCAAATAGCCTGTTTTCTGGGCAATCTGCATGATTTTTTCAATTGAACGTCCTGCTATAACTAACTTACGACCGACATCTTTTGCAACCTGTCCCAAAGTTTGAATCCGTGCCGCATTAGATGCAAAAGTAGTCACCAAGACGCGCCCAGTCGCCTTACGGATAACTTCGTTAAGCCCCTCGCGGACATCCCCCTCAGAACCAGAAGTCTTTTCGTTAAAGACATTGGTAGAATCGCAAACCAGCGCTAACACACCTTTATCGCCGATTTTCTTCAGCATTTTTGCATTGGTGGTGTTTCCTACCAATGGATCATCATCAAGCTTCCAATCGCCTGTATGAAAGACACGCCCATAGGGCGTTTCAATCAGAACGGCATTCCCTTCTGGAATAGAATGCGCAAGCGGGACATAATTGATAGAAAAAGAACCTAATTTAAAATGGCCGTCATTCTCTATGACATGCAATTTTACTTTATCCGCAATGCGTTCTTCCTGTAGTTTGCTACGAATAAGGCCTGCCGTAAAAGGCGTTGCATAGATTGGAACCCCTAAATCGGCTGCAAGATAGGGAATGGCCCCGATATGATCTTCATGGCCATGCGTGATAACAATGCCCAATAGATCTTTGGCCCGATCTTCAATAAACTCGATGTCGGGTAAAATAATATCAATGCCAGGATAATTAGCGTCACCAAAGGTGATTCCAAGATCCACCATTATCCATTTGCCATCACAACCATAAAGATTGGCATTCATCCCGATTTCGCCTGACCCACCAAGGGCCAGAAAGAGTAGTTCTTTACCTGGTCTTTTCACAGACTATCATTCGCTTTCATTATAACAGAGTAGTAAAAATCCCCGTTTATAGGGGGAGGAAATCTGCTTCAAACCCACCGGCCTGAGCAGTAAATTTCGGTAAAGCCGCGCGCTCATACAGCAGCGCCATGCCTTGAATCGTTAAATCTGGTTCGATAACGTCGAAAACATCCGTATGAACCGCAAAAAGAGAGGCGAGTCCCCCTGTTGCCATAACCGTAACTGGTTGATCTATTTCCCGCTTCATACGCGAGGTTAAACCTTCCATCATAGCGATATAGCCCCAGTAAATACCGCTATGCATACTCTCTTCAGTACTACGCCCGATCACCTGATTATTATCGGGAATCTCAATGGCAATGCGTGGTAGACGCGCCGCCGTAGCAACCAAAGAGTCTAAAGATAAATTAATACCCGGTGCAATAATGCCCCCGCGATAAGTCCCTTTATCATCAATCCAATCAAAAGTGGCAGCGGTTCCAAAATCAATCGCAATTTTGTGACCACTATGAAGATGATGCGCCCCAATTGCATTTACCAACCGATCAGCGCCTACAGTTTCAGGGCTGATGACATCAATTTTAATGCCCCATTCTAACGGAGTACGCCCTACAATAAGTGCCTTTACACCAAAATATTTAGCCGACAGCACTTCCAGATTATGGAGCGCCCGTGGCACAACCGTACAGATAACAACACTATCGACTTCTTCACGCGTAAACCCGCCAATAGCCATTAGCTGCACAAGCCAAACAGCATATTCATCTGCTGTACGACGTCCCTCTGTAGCAATACGCCAACGCGCACGGATTTCCCGGCCATCAACCAGTGCAAAAACAATATTTGTATTGCCAGCATCAATAGCAAGCAACATTCCGTTAATCCTTGAAAAAAAGAAAGCACCATCCTTAAGATTTTGCTAAGAAAACATCCCCACTGTGAAAAAGAACTATCCGATTATCTTCTAAACGTAACTTTAATGCCCCTGTCAGATCAAGACCGGCAAAATAACCTGTAACGTTTTTGCCATTTTCTTGATGCACTGTAAGGGGCGTATTCAGATTATGCGCTCTTTTCAACCAGTTATCATAAATAGAGGTAAGTCCCTGATTACGCCAAACACAAAGCCAATTACAAAAAGCATTGGCTAATTTTTCAGAAAAATCTAGTCTTTCCAATGGCTTTTCGGTAAAATCCACTAAAGCAGAGGTAGGGCGATCAAGATTTTCAGGCGCATGTAATAAATTGACGCCAAAGCCAACAATCATCGTTTTTTGATAGCCCTCAAGAAGAATACCCGCACATTTAGCGCCTTTTAACATTAAATCATTCGGCCATTTTAAGGAAAGCCAGTCACTTCTCACAAAATCAGAAGCAGCCTGATCCAAGGCTAATGCTGCGACAAAAGCAAGGGTTGATGGTGAAGGATCACTTTCCCTCAATCGAACAAGCGTACTGATAGCAAGATTGCCTTCTGGTAACTGCCATGTTCGTCCCTGACGGCCCCGCCCCCTACTCTGCCGATTAGCTTGCAACCATAAACCTTCAGCTAGCCCCTGTTTTGCCAAGGCAAGTAAATCACTGTTAGTAGATTCTGTTTCTTCAATGGTAGCAATCCGCTTATTATCAGACCATAATGTAGAAACAGACTTTTTCATTATTTCTTTAGGAAGGGAACAAGATAGAAAAACCATCAAATTATATTCTTTGAACGGATCAGATGACCGCTTCTGCAGTACAAAAATTTTATAATGTGACTTCTCCTGTTAATAGGTAGGCCGCAACTGAAATCCCGGCTTTAATTTTATCTTGGCTTCAGGAGGAAGCGCGGTTGGATCACGGTCACAAATCTTTGACTTAAAATCAAGATCATAGCAAATCCAAATTTCGCTGAGCCAATTACGGCGAGCGGTTATTACCTTAACGGCTTTGGGATCTATATCATGATTAACTGCAGCAAAGGCAGCACTGAACTGACCCGCTGTCAAATCGGGATCACTGGCAAGCTTATTCATATCAGGCCAATGTAAACTTCGAAACATAGCAGATGCTCGAGCAAAATATTCTTCTGGTTTAGTCGTCATGCAACTGCCATGTTTAGCCCATTCATGCTGCAAAATCTGAGCTGATGGAGTGATTTCAGCCATCTTGTTGATAATTGTACTGGGCAATAGGGTCGTCTCTCTACAATATTGCGGATATACGCCTTGTCGTCCTTCTGGCCACAAACCATGCAAGGTTATGCCAAAAAAATGCCCGCTACCGCATTGATAAGCATCGGCAGCCCGTGTTGTTTTCCCACGACAATATTCAGGAGACCATCCAAGTGCTAAAGTATAGCCCGTTATCGGAGTAAGTCGCCGAGGTGTTTGATCATTCGGTGTTTCAATATGAGGACGCGGTAAAGATATTGACGTCTGAGCAAAAACGGTACCCGCTAGACTGCCACTTAAGAAAGCCCCTATGAAAATACTCTTATCAAAAACACCATAGTTCTTTTTCACTGATTTTTCCTACAATCTTCTTTGTAGCAGAATTTTAAGTGATACTTTAAGAGAACCAGCAAAGCATGCCGATTTAAAGTATCACTTAAAATATCCTGAAAATGGAAAAACAGTTTTCCCCCTTATTTAGAAAAGGGCGGATAACGTAAAATCAAGCCCAATATCGACTGCTGGAGCAGACTGCGTCAGGCGTCCTACTGAAATATACGTAACCCCTGTTTCAGCTGCTGCACGAATATTATCTAGACGAATACCGCCCGAAGCTTCTGTTGGCACTTGGCCATCGACTAATGCCACTGCCTTACGCAAAGTAGCGGGATTCATATTATCTAGCAGAAGATGCGTAGCGCCTTCATCAAGTGCGGGCTTAATCTGATCCAAATGATCAATTTCGACGATAATATGCTTAATGCCGGCATCAACAGCACGATGAACAGCCGTGGCAACACTGCCGGCGACAGCAATATGATTGTCTTTAATCATAGCGCCATCATCAAGCCCCATGCGATGATTTTGGGCCCCGCCCATACGCGTTGCATATTTTTCGAGCAATCTTAATCCCGGAATAGTCTTCCGTGTATCAAGAAGCGTAACACCTGTACCTTCAATCGCTTCAACATAGCGTCTGGTTAGAGTAGCGACGCCGGAAAGATGCTGACATAGATTGAGAGCTGAACGTTCACTGCTCAAAAGGGCTCGTGCCTTGCCTTTAAGATTAATGAGATTTTCACTCGCCGAAACAAAATCGCCTTCTTTTACCAGCAGTTCTATTTCAGATTCAGGATCAAGCGCCTTAAAAAAAGCAGCGGCCAAGGGTAATCCGGCGGCAACGATGTCTTCGCGGCTAGACATTACTCCCAGAAATCTAGCATCAACAGGAATAACCGACGCGGCAGTAATGTCCCCATCCTGACCTAAATCTTCAGCCAAGGTTGAGCGGATAAAAGCACTGGCATCAAAGCCTTCAAGATCAAGCACAGAATCTTTTGGTAAGATAATATCTTTTGCCCAAAAAGGCCGTGGTGCGTTTTTATCATTCTGCCAAGCCGTAAAACGATGAGGGGCAACACGTGGAGGGTGCGATTTCATATCCTGCATTAATCTATGACCTTGCTAGAAATGATCATTTTGCAGGCACCATAGCACCGAGGTCACCAGCTCCGACGGTCGAAGACGCCATTTCAAGCATTTTATCGAGAGGTTTTTTAGCAGCCAGCCGTATTTTTTCATCCAAAGTAACAACAGGTGCCATATTCTTTAACGCAAGATAGAGCTTTTCCATCGTGTTTAACGCCATATAGGGACACATATTACAGTTACAGTTACCATCCATCCCAGGCGCACCAATGAATTTTTTATTGGGGGCCGCTTTTTCCATCTGATGAATAATATGGGGTTCTGTGGCTACAATAATGGTTTCAGAATCTGAACTTAAAGCAAATTCTAAAATAGCACGCGTCGAACCTACAACATCAGCATGATCTAAAATAGCGGCTGGACATTCTGGATGGGCGGCTATGGGCGCATCAGGATAGTGCTGTTTCAACTTTAAAAGTTCTGTTTCTGAAAAATTCTCGTGAACAATGCAAGAACCCGGCCAAAGCAGCATATCCCGCCCTGTTTTCCGGTTAAGCCAAGCTCCTAAATTGCGATCAGGCGCAAAAATAATAGGTTGCTCTTTTGGAATTTGAGACAGAATTTTTTCGGCAGAAGAAGAGGTAACGATGACATCCGAAAGCGCCTTAACCTCAGCCGAACAATTAATATAGGTAAGCGCAATATGATCAGGATGCGCTTTACGAAAAGCCGCCAATTCTTCAGGCGGACAACTATCTTCTAAAGAACAACCTGCCTCCATATCAGGCACCAGCACTGTCTTTTCAGGCGAGAGAATTTTGGCAACTTCGGCCATAAAACGCACACCACAGAAAACAATTACATCGGCATCTGTAGCAGCCGCTTTACGAGAAAGATCAAGGCTATCACCAATAAAATCGGCAATATCCTGAATTTCAGGCGTCTGGTAATAATGCGCAAGTATAACCGCATTACGCTCTTTTTTCAGGCGCTTGATTTCTGTAATTAAATCCGCTTGAGATAGATTATTTAACGGCGCACTCATCCCCGATACTCTCCTTAATTGCGAAAGCGGGCCTCGACATTCGCCGTGATGCCAGCTGCCTTAAGAGGCATTAAAAAAGCCCGTTCCACAGCACGACATGCAGCGTCTCCTGCGAGCCGCATTGACAGACTATTACGAGCCTGCCGTGATAAATCCGCTATAGCAGCATTTCGGTTCGCTGAATCAAGCTGTCGTTCAGCATCCGTTAGCGCCATTAAGACTCCACCGGAGTCATATTCACGGATAGCCGTCATATCAACTTCTGGTTGTGCAATTTCAACCGGGGGTAAATAAACAGTCAGAAGATGGCGGTCATTATCCCATCTAAGATCCTGAGGTGTTATCTCAGCCATATTAACTTCATAACGCACCGTTCCCGGCATAATCAGTGTTTTTTTGGCTGAAAAACCAAAACGTTGCTCGCTAGCCGTGGAAACAGCAACATATCGTGCTATGAAAATAGTTAGTCTATTTTCTTCACGTACAGACTGCAAACTACTACGGGTTATAGTAGCGATATTAGGCATCTGACGAGCCATAAAAAAATGGCTCGCCATAGGCTTCATAAAAAGAAAAGCAAAAGCTAGCAACACAATGACAGCACAGGGCCAGAACAATTTTTTAGCTATTTTGGCTATCATAAAATGAACAAGTCCCTGTGCTTTCAGTCTGAAATAGCTTTATCGCTTAACTTCCTTACTTATTTTTGGGCAATATTTTCTTTTTTGAAAAGATCCGCCAATTCGCCGCTTTCATACATTTCCATTACAATGTCACAGCCGCCGACAAGTTCGCCTTTTACATAAAGCTGGGGAAAAGTTGGCCAGTCAGAATAAACCTTAACAGCCTGACGGATTTCGGGATCCTGCAAAACATCCACAGCATCATATTCGATGCCCATATCATTAAGGATAGCAACAACCTGATTAGAAAAACCACATTGTGGAAATAAAGGCGTCCCCTTCATAAAAAGGACGACCGGACTTTTAGCGAGAACGTCCTTAATCTGTTCCATAACGGCATTAGTCATAAAAAATTCCTTCCTCTTCCTTATAGATAATCAAACGGCTTATTCAGCGACCCTAGTCATTAACTTTAGCGACCCTAGTCATTAACTTTAAAGCGTGAAGCTCTTCTCCCATACGGCCACCAAAAGCATCGTAAACAAGCCGATGCTGCGCCAGTCGAGAAAGACCTTTAAAAGAAGCCGAAATAACTTCGGCGCTATAATGTTCTCCATCACCTTTAAGATCAGTAATTTCGATCTTAGCATCTGGAATAGCGGTTAAAATAAACTGCTCGATTTCCTGTATATTCATAGCCATATGGCTTATACTGCTCCTAATAACTGCCGTTTAGCTTCAATCGATTTACGATCCAGCATCGCGCGAATTTGACTCTCTTCGACATCCACATTAGCCGACAGTATATCGCCCAATAAACGAGAAATAATGCTTTCCTCGTCCATTTCTTCAAATCCAGCACCAACAAATCCCTTGGTATAAGGGTCAGCCTCCTCTGGCGTCAGATGCATCATCTCTGCAGCCCACGTTGCTAACAACCGATTACGCCTTGCCAAAAAGCGTAGAAGAGTTGCCTGTTCGCGGGAAAAAAGATCTTCTGTCTTAGGAGAAGCTGCCGAGGATAGACTCGAATCGGCGGCGTGGGGGCTTCGATGACCGGAAGAGTGGATGTCCATATAATCTCCTATTCTTTCATAAGAATGTAGGAAGCCTGATAAAACCGCACAACAGACTCTTTGTAAAAAGAAAAAAACAAATTTCGCTCAAAAATAAATTCTAAAAACATATTAGAAATTTAAAAAAGATATTAATATTTCAAAAATTTCTCGGATAGCCCAAAACCCCTAAGCCCAAAATGCTTAAAACAAGGCAATAATTTATTCTCTATCGTATAATAGAGATTAACTTTATTAAAAACCTGATCAGAAACGGAGAAAAATCACTTTCTTATATAGAAAAGATTATTCTATTTTTTAGTTTCAATATATTATTATTTCCGGCTAAAATATCACAGTTCATATTCAGTCATCCGAAATTACAAAAACGGATCGTGACAAAGAAAATCAAAACAGGCACAATATAAGCATGATCGATATGCGCCCAGAACCTTCGATGGAAGATATCCTTGCCTCTATCAAACGCATCATAGCGGATGGTAATCGTCAGAACAGTGGCACGACTTTATCAGATACAGATAGGCAGGAAGAATCCTGTAAGCATCCTACGCAACCGACTACAGATAATAGCGTATTAGAATTAACGGAACCTGTCCGCAAAAGCGTATCGAAGGATCATAACATGGATAATGAGCGCCGTGCCAATATTGATAACAATACTGCTTTGAATGGCCATATTCCAGAGAATACATCCCAAGTTCAACAGGAATCACTGATGTCTGAAAAAGCAGAACAGGCTAGCCGTCAGGCGTTGAAAAATCTTTCATCTATGATGATCAGCCAATCTTCTCATCAGGATTTAACGTTAGAAGCTTTGGTAAAAGAAATGTTGCGTCCTATGCTGAAAGAATGGCTGGATACTAATTTGCCGCCTATTGTTGAAGCCATGGTTTCGCGTGAAATTGCTCGTATCACTGGGCAACATCTCTAGAATATCAACTGAAAAAGCGACCTTAAAATTTCAATCTTAATATATCAGATTCACCTATTCTGAATGATAGCCAGCGATAAGAAGCTATCATTCAGGTTTCATGAATTACCCATTTAATTCCAGTATATTTTATCTATGGGTTTTCGTCGGATGTTCCAGGGTTATTTCAAAAATTTTAGGCCACAATTTGCCGGTAACAAAAAGTCGGTTACCTACACTATCCCAAGCAATACCATTGAGCACATCTACGGGGGGTGAAATCGGGCCAGCCTGACTTAAAAGGCCCGTAAGGTCAATAATACCCACCACCTTGCCCGTATCGGGATCAATCCGCACAATTCGGTCAGTTTGCCAAACATTTGCCAATATTTCCCCGTTCACCCATTCCAGTTCGTTCAGTTCGGGCAATTCTTCACCATTAACCGTGACAGTAATAGTACGGATAGGGGTCAAACTATTGGGATCTAAAAAACGGATAATAGGCGAGCCATCACTCATAATGAGATATTTATCATTGTGTGTCAGACCCCAACCTTCTCCATCATAATCAAAGCTATGCTGTCGATGAAGGCTTTTTAAATCCCAAACAAAACCTAAATGAGATTGCCAAGTGAGGCTAACGAGCTTGTCTTTCCAGTCGCTGATACCTTCACCAAAATAACGATGTTCAATGGCCACTTGCTGGACAACCTTGCCGCTTTCTAAATTGACTTTACGGATAGAGGAATGACCATTGAGACCCGTGCTTTCATAAAGAAAGCCGTTTCGATAAAATAAACCTTCGGTAAAAGCCTTAGTATCATGAGGATAGCTATGCACTATTTTATAGCCATAAACCGGAATTGGGGTCGCCGCATGAGATGCAACCGAGCAGATGAGGATAATAGAGCTAAAAAGTAAAAAGAAGCTGAGAAGCTCGGATATAATAAGCAAAATTGTGGGTGAGACGACATCGTCTTCTTGGTTCTTTTTTATCATCATCTTTATCCTGATATCAGGCAATCGGCGTTCTTTCAAAAAGGCTATACGCCTTCAATCTGAATAATCCTTCATAAAAAGCATCTCTAATCTATCTTAAAAGCAAGATTGCGGCTGGCATCACGCGAAAGGAGGCGATAGAAAAGCGCATCATGACCATAGATAAGACGTTTGATCCTGCCGCTATTGAATCCCGTTGGTATGCCCATTGGGAAGAAAAAGGCTTATTCCACCCGGAACGCTCCGATGCTGAACCTTTTACAATTGTAATTCCACCTCCCAATGTCACGGGATCGCTTCATATCGGCCATGCCCTTGATGATACTTTGCAAGATATTCTGGTTCGACATGCCCGATTAAAAGGGAAAGATGCCTTATGGGTAGTCGGCACCGATCATGCCGGCATAGCGACCCAAATGGTCGTAGAACGCAATCTAGCAAAAGAAGGCATCAAAAGAACAGATATGAGCCGAGAGGCTTTCATTGAAAAAGTATGGCAATGGAAGGCTGAATCAGGTGGCACTATCACGCGGCAGTTACGGCGTTTAGGGGCCTCTTGTGACTGGGCACATGAACGTTTCACGATGGATGAAGGTTTTTCTGCCGCCGTCTCCAAGGTTTTTGTTTCCCTCTATGATGAGGGTTTAATCTATCGTGATAAGCGGCTTGTTAACTGGGACCCTCACTTAGGCACGGCGATTTCGGATCTCGAAGTGGAAACGCGAGAAGTCCAAGGCCATTTCTGGCATTTCCGTTATCCGTTAGAGGATGGTTCACGCTATATTATAGTAGCCACTACGCGTCCCGAGACCATGCTGGCGGATATGGCTGTTGCCGTTAACCCCGATGACGAACGCTATAAAGCACTTATTGGTAAAAATATCCGACTTCCTATTACCAATCGTTTAATTCCCATTATTGCAGATACCCATGCCGATCCAGAATTAGGGTCAGGTGCAGTCAAAATTACACCCGGACATGATTTTAACGATTTTGAAGTAGGAAAGCGCGCCGGAATTAAACCCACCGACATGCTGAACATGCTCAATGCCGAAGCCCGTGTTGTTCAGACGGCAAGGCAAGATGTGCCCGATGCCTTCATCGGATTAGATCGCTTTGAAGCGCGTAAAGTTATCGTTGAAAAAATCGAAGAATTAGGACTTTTAGAAAAAATTGAAGATCGTGTTATTCAAGCGCCTTATGGGGATCGTTCAGGTGTACCGATTGAACCTTGGTTAACAGATCAATGGTATGTCGACGCCGAAAAATTAGCCCAGCCTGCCTTGGAAGCCGTTCGTTCAGGTAAAATCAAAATAATTCCTGAAAGCTGGACAAAGACCTATTATAATTGGCTCGAAAATATTCAACCTTGGTGTATTTCCCGCCAGTTATGGTGGGGACATCAAATTCCGGTCTGGTACACGGAAAAAGGCGACGTCATCGTTGCCGAAAATGAAGAGAGCGCCCAAGCAAAAGCAGGGCAGAACGCTCCCTTACGACGTGATCCCGATGTATTGGATACTTGGTTTTCATCCGCTTTATGGCCTTTTGCTACCTTGGGATGGCCAGAAAAAGATCCAAGAGCCTCTGGACGTTATCCCAATGATGTCTTGATTTCTGGCTTTGACATTTTGTTCTTCTGGGATGCCCGCATGATTATGCAGGGAATCCATTTTATGAAGGATGTGCCCTTCCCTAAACTCTATCTTCATGGCTTGGTCAGGGCAGCTGATGGCTCGAAGATGTCAAAATCCAAGGGTAATACAGTCGATCCTTTGGGTTTGATTGATAAATACGGCGCCGATGCCTTGCGTTTCACGCTCTGCGCGATGGAAAGTCAGGGACGCGATATTAAACTCGACGAAAAACGAGTGGAAGGCTATCGTAATTTCGCTACAAAACTATGGAATGCGGTTCGCTTTGCTCAAAATAACAACTGCACGGTCAATAGGAATCAACAGCCACCGCAAGCGACTTTAACGGTTAACAACTGGATTATTGCCGAAACAGCCCGCACAGCCAAAGCGCTGGATCACAGCATTACAGACATGCGTTATGATGAGCTGGCCAACACGCTTTATCACTTTGTTTGGAATGATTTTTGTGATTGGTATCTGGAACTGATCAAACCGATTCTGATGCAAAAAGAAGATCAGGATCAGACTCAATGGCAGGAAACTATTTCAGTTCTTAGCTGGGTAATTGATCAGATTCTGATTATGCTTCATCCGATCATGCCCTTTATTACAGAAGAGTTATGGCATGCCATGGGCGAACGCGATCATGAATTGATTGTTGCCTCATGGCCAGATTATCAAAACTGGACGGTTGACGAGAGCGCACAAAATAAAATTGACTGGCTTATTCGTTTAATTACAGCCATTCGCGCGACCCGTTCCGAATTAAATGTGCCGCCTTCTATGAAAATTCCGTTGCATAGCCATGGCGTGCCTGAGAAAACAGCGGCTAATTTAGAACATTTTGCGCCTTTATTACAGCGTTTGGGGCGCATAGACGCCATTCATGATGAGATAGCACCGAAAGGCGCCGCCGCCCAAATTGTAGTAGATGAAGCGACTTTTGTGCTTCCCTTGGAAGGCGTAATCGATTTGGATGCCGAACGGGGCCGTCTAAAAAAGGCAATTGAGACAGCGAATAAGGAAAAGATAGCGACTGAAAAACGGTTATCTAATCCTAACTTTGTTGCACGTGCCAAGCCAGAAGTTGTAGCTGAAAATCGCGATCGGCTCGAAAATTTTGCAACAGAAATAGAAAAACTAGAAGCTGCTTTAGCACGTCTTATGTAAAGATAGCTTTATAGCAACAAATCCCCTGTCTTTTATTCAAAATGGCAGGGGATTTTTACAGAAAAATCTAAATTTTACATAATATCTCTAGTCATTACAGGTTTGCTGTTTTAATAAAAGATTCATGTCTTTGATCTCTACTAGCTATCCGGCGACCCGTTTGCGTCGTGTCCGTGCTTCAGCGTGGAGCCGTAATCTTCACTCTGAGAATGTTTTAACGCCAGCGGATTTCATCTGGCCGTTATTTGTGACGAGTGGTATGGGGGTTCAAGAACCTGTCCACTCCATGCCGGGGGTCTTTCGTTGGTCTGTTGATCTGATCGTTGAACAGGCAAAACTAGCCTATAGTTTAGGTATTCCCTGCCTCGCTTTGTTCCCGAATACGGATATGTCAAAGCGCAGTGAAGATGGAAAAGAGGCTTGGAACTCTGATAATCTGATGTGTCAGGCTATTCGCGCTATTAAGGATGCCGTACCCGAAATTGGTTTATTAACTGATGTAGCCTTAGATCCTTATACCAGTCATGGACATGATGGCATTGTTGATGAGCAAGGCTATGTTCTGAACGATGAAACCAAAGATCTTCTCATTAAGCAGGCTCGTGTTCAGGCCGAAGCTGGTGCAGATATTATTGCGCCTTCCGATATGATGGATGGTCGTGTCAGTGCTATTCGTGAAATGTTAGAAAGCGAAGGGCACCGGAATGTTCAAATTATGTCTTACGCAGCAAAATATGCGAGCGTCTTTTATAATCCTTTCCGAGATGCAGTAGGTTCGGCAGGTGTATTCAAGGCTGATAAAAAAACCTATCAGATGGATCCTGCCAATAGCGAAGAAGCTTTGCGTGAAGTCGCTATGGATATTGCCGAAGGCGCAGATAGTGTCATGGTAAAACCGGGTTTGCCTTATCTTGATATTTTATGGCGGGTGAAGGATACCTTCAAATTGCCCGTTTTTGCCTATCAGGTATCTGGTGAATACGCCATGTTGGAAGCTGCTTTTGCAGCGGGTATGTTGGATAAAGATCGCGCGGTTTTGGAAACGCTTATCTGCTTTAAACGTGCTGGAGCAGCGGGCGTTTTAACCTATCACGCGGTTCATGCTGCAAAGCTTCTGAATGGTTAACATAGGTCCGTTAAAAAACCAAAATAGCGGTAAAAAACGTCTTTTTTTGCTTTCCCCTTTACTCTTATGGGGAAGCTGTTGGGGTCTATCTGTCGTTTTATCCGGCTGTACGCCGGATAAGCGTTTTCCCTCACTTAATTCTCGCCCCATAGAGCATGAGGCATTACCAACACGGATTATCGAAAATAAGCCGCTGCCTACGGCTATTTTACCGCCTGATGCCAATTTTGATAATCGTGTGGAAAAAATTTTGACAACCGCAGAAACGGCTCATCAAGATTTTGAAAAACAAGCACAAAAGCTTAGGGGGCAGATTGAAAAGCTGAGAGTATCCCTTTGTAAACAAGATAGCGTCAGTTGCCTTGTCGCGAAGTCACAAAATGAAAATTGGATCATAGCAGAGCAGAATCTAACGAGTTTGGCCTCGTCAGGAAGAGATCCTCTTTTAAGTGCGATCAATACCCTTGAAGAAGCCCGTGCCGCCTTAATTCAGCACAAACCGCCGATCAATCCCCAAAAACTGAATCAGGTGTCAGACAGACTACAAGAACTTGATAATGCTGAAAAAGAAACGATAACCAGACTCGGTCAGCAATTACACAATTATTAATTGGGGTTCCAAAAATTAGAGGTAAAATTTTTCGACTTCTTTAACAGTCTGATATTATTTAAATCCCATGTTCTAATTTCCCTTAGTTTTACCACGATCAAAGGACTTTTGATAAAAAAAAAGAGCAAATTAATAAAATGCAAGAAGCTATAAAATAATGCTTGCATTAATCTGAAACTCTCTCTAAATCTGCCGCCACAGACAAAATGAAAGGCTTATAAGTCTTTGAAAACTGTCTCATTTTATAGTCACTTTTTAAAGAAGTGATCAGGATGCGCCCGTAGCTCAGCTGGATAGAGCATCAGACTACGAATCTGAGGGCCGGACGTTCGAATCGTTCCGGGCGCACCATTTTCCAAAAAATTTGTTTTTTGAGAGTTGTTTTATTTAAAACAACCAGAACCTATATTTTTTACTAGAATTAGAAGCTTTATCGAGCTTATTTCTAAAAAGATAAGCCTAATAAAAAATATAATTATAAAAAAAATTAAATTTGTATCTTTAAATAATTAAATTTCCTTTTAGAATAATCAACAATTATCGCTAGGTATTAATCACAAAGTATCATTATCTTTTGTTAAAATTATACGCTATAGAACCGCCTCTATTATAATTTTTTTTGTGATTCGTGCTCTGATTTTTACTTTGTTGTCAATATTTTGACCTGATACCCAAACTTTCCTAACAAGAACCGGTTTTAAAACCTCCTAAACCGACTTTTTCGGATATTTGTCTTCCAGTAATGACGATGACCAAATTATATTGAGATATCAATGGTGAAGTTTCTGTACTCCCCTTCCCGCTGGTCATTGGCGGATTTTTCGACCAAATGGCAGTGGACGGGGCTGATTCTGGCTTCTATTATTTTAACGTTACTGTGGAATACCCTTCATATACCCGCAGCCTTATTATTAGGCCCCATGACCGCTGCTATTTTATTTTCTGTTTTAAATGGTCACGTTCACTTATCAAAAAAACCATTTTCTCTCGCACAGGGTGTTATTGGCTGCATGGTCGCCCATAACCTCTCCTTCAAAATTTTAGGGGAGATTATGAAAGACTGGCCCATTTTTTTTAGTGGTGTCTTTTCGGTTATCCTCGTGAGTAATCTTATGGGATGGTTACTTACGCATTGGAAGGTTTTTCCCGGAACTACCGCCTTATGGGGGGCCGCCCCCGGCGCTGCAACCATTATGACGCTACTTTCTGAAGCCTATGGAGCTGATATTCGGCTTGTAGCCTTTATGCAGTATTTTCGGGTTATTTGCGTTGCTATTACAGCCTCTTTTGTATCACAAATATGGATGTCTTCTGGTAATGGCGGTCATCCTCTTCCCTCCATTATCTGGTTTCCTGATATACCGTGGCTGAATTTTGGAAAAACCTTGGCATTGATTCTTATTTCTGTACCCCTTTCCTATATGCTTCATATACCTAATGGACGGCTGTTATTGCCTATGTTTTTGGGTATAATTTTACAAAATACAGGCTATCTTGATCTGACACTGCCCCCTTTATTATTGGCTTTTAGTTATGCCATGCTAGGGTGGAGTATAGGAATGCGTTTTTCACGTTCAGTCGTTAGCTATGTAGCCCATTCTTTTATTTATGTTTTCGCGTCTATTATCTTGATGATTGTTTTATGTGGTATTTTGGCTACTATATTAGTCCACTTTACCCATATCGACCCTTTGACAGCTTATCTGGCGACCAGCCCCGGCGGTTCTGATTCTATTGCCATTATTGCAGCATCCTCACCAAATAGAGTAGATCTTGCCTTTATCATGGCTATGCAAACCGTTCGTTTGCTTGCTGTACTGCTTTCTGTCCCGCTTATTACTCGCCTTTCCGCTTATCATAGGCATCAAAAAAAATTTTAAGGCTTTTGTAATAATAAACCAGAGAAAACAGCTCTTTTCACGATTAAGATAAAAGGAAAATATCAGTGGCCAGTGCCTCTGCTAAGCTGCTTCATTGGTTTTTTGATCTAATCGACATCAAATATGTCTGTAACGACATAGGTGGGATAACCCTTAGTTTACCTGAAGTACAAAAAAGAGGACCTGCAAGACCTAATTTATATTGGCGGTGTCAGTTCGATTTTCAGGAATTTTTAGTAGCAGGCTATCCAGTATTTGAAGCTAAGCCTCGACTGAAATCGAGCACCCAAAATTGCAAAAACCATATACTGTTTATTCACGGCGGCGGATATATTTGGGATTTATTATCCTTACATTGGCGTATTATCAGTTTCTTGATCGAAAAAACAGGCGCGTCTGTTACTATTCCTGTTTATCCCTTGGTACCTGAACACAGCTGGTATGCCATGCATCACATGATAAAAATGACTTATCTATGGATGCTAAATCGTTATCCCCATGAAAAAATCAGTATTGTAGGCGATTCTGCCGGTGGGGGACTTTCTCTGGCCTTAACTCAATCCTTCAAGAAAGAAGGTATAGTTATGCCTGACAAATTGGTACTATTCTCCCCATGGTTAGATATATCTTTATCAGATCCACGACAAAATGAAATTGAAAGCCGTGACCCGCTTCTTAATCGCGAGGGTATGCTAGCTATAGGAAAGGTTTATGCTGATGGTTTACCGCTTAATGATCCTAGAATTAGCCCTCTTTTTGGAAATATGAAAAACTTGCCTCCGATTGCTGTTTTTTCGGGGACAAGAGATATTTTGAATGTAGATGCCCATCGTTTAAAAACACGGATTGAAAAGGTTGGGGGTAAAATCAGTTTTTTTGAATATCCAGATATGATGCATGATTGGATGGGGATGCCTATTCCCGAGGCAAAAAAAGCCTTGGAACAAGCCGCCATATTTTTAAAAAAGGACATAAACCCAGATTCGCTTGATGTGGTATCGGATGCCTTTTATCGTCGAGAAATCTTCTAAGGAGGCCGCTTTTGACCGATACGACATTAGCGCTTAGTCCAGCCCGTATGATGCTTTTTTCGGCAACAACAGGCATTATGGTCGCTAATCTTTATTATATTCAGCCACTCCTAGCCGAAGTTTCGGCCTCTTTTCACCACACGATTACCGAAGCAGGCTATCTCGTTACATGTACGCAATTAGGCTATGCTCTAGGCGTTTTATTCATTGTTCCTTTGGGTGATAGCTTAGATCAAAAGAAAATGATTACGATGATGCTGGCTTGTAATATTGTCAGTCTGCTTATAGCGGCCTTTAGTACTCAATTTTTTCTTTTTGCCTTCGCTAGTTTAATGATGGGTATTACCTCAAGCGCGGCGCAAGTCGTTGTGCCTTATGTCGCAGCACGGGCACCGGATGCCATAAGAGGTCGTCTTGTTGGGCAAGTGATGACAGGATTGTTACTAGGAATCTTATTAGCTAGAACAGTTTCTGGTGTGTTATCGGCTTGGGCAGGCTGGCGCTGGATTTATATTCTTGCCGCTATCACAGTTACCTTTCTGATGGTTGCTTTGCGATTGACTATGCTGGCTGATGAACCACAAAAATCAATGCCTTACAGAGTTTTATTGGGATCTTTAGTGGATCTCTTGAAAGAAGAGCCCGAATTACGCTTACGCGCTTGGTATGGTTTATTAGGCTTAGGTAGCTTCAGTATGCTTTGGACAGGGTTAACCTTCTTATTAAGTGCAGCACCTTACCATTTTTCAGCAGAAACCATTGGATTATTTGGATTAATAGGCGCTGCTGGTGCCCTTTCCGCTAATTTAGCGGGCAGAATATGTGATCGGGGCTATGCCCAGCTTATGACCATTTCACTGTCTGCAATATTACTTGCCGCATGGTGTATTATGAGTTTTGGACAATATAGTCTTTTTGCTGTCTATATAGGCATATTCTTTGTCGATGTAGGCGCCCAAGGGCTACAAGTCACCAATCAAACCGTTATTTATAAATTAGCGCCCCAGGCCCGTTCTCGTATCACCGCCATTTTTATAACGGCTGGTTTTATCGGTATGTCTTTAGGATCTGCTCTTGCCAGTTATTTCTATGATACCAAAGGCTGGGTCGGTCTATGTATGGTTGGAGCTGCCTTACCTATATTTTTGATAATCAGTTGGGGAAGCCATCAACTCTATCGATCTAAAAATAGAATGATTATCAAGCCCTAAAGCAAAAAAAATTTTCCTATAAAAAAGACGAAGGCGCATATTCTCAATACAAAGCTATCATTTTATTATAGATTATAAATCGACCTTACCAACGGTCTTATTCGTGGATACCCCATGTCTTTATATCTTACTTGGTATGATATTGCCCTTCGGCTCGCTTTGGCCATGATTTGCGGTATCGTAATCGGTTTCGACCGTGGAAGCAGAGGACATGCCGCGGGTTTAAGAACAATAATGTTGGTTAGCCTCGCAGCAGCAGTAGCCATGATTCAGGCTAATATGATGCTTTCTGTTACCGGTAAGACGGCGGGTTCCTTTATAAATATGGACATCATGCGGCTTCCCCTGGGTATTCTTACAGGCGTAGGTTTTATTGGAGGGGGCGCTATTCTTAAACGAGGTGATCTAATCACCGGTGTTACAACAGCAGCGACCCTATGGATAATGACTGTTATAGGCCTCTGCTTTGGAGGTGGACAACTCCTACTGGGTATCGTTGCAACCATCTTAGGCGTAGTTACCTTGTGGCTTTTCCGATGGGTTGAAGTAGAAATGCCGCGTCGTCATCGGGCCATTCTTATACTTAGGGCAAGTTTATCTGATTTTTCGCTCATACGGCTTGGAAAGATAGTAAAACCCTTAGGATATAAAGTCGATTTTCTTAGTGAAAAACGTCTTGATGAAAAAAATATGGTAGAATTTCGTCTAGAGGTTCTTTGGAAACAAGTAGGTATCTCAGATTCTCCGCTTGACTTGCTAAAAATAGTTAACGAACATCATTCTATACTCTCTTTTGACCTTTTATCCTGAAGGCAAAAAACAAAATGCTATTCGTTAACTATCCTTCTATACTATTATACAAAGATTAAAGGTTATGCGGGTATTTCATTACCGATAAGGGGATAGTCGGTATAGCCTTCGGCACCTTGGGTATACCATGTAGCAATATTGTCTTTAATAAGCGGTGAGCCTTCAAAAAAGCGCCTTGGAAGATCTGGATTAGAGATAAAGAGACGTCCAAAACTGATCGCATCGGCTACACCGGAATCAAGAGCCTCCTGCGCAGTTTCAAGATTGTAATCTTGATTAAGAATAAGCGGTGGATTGAAGACTTCACGAATTTTTGGGGAAAGCTTAGGCTGGTCTGTCCTTCCAAAGGTACCTTCAGGCGTTCCTTCCCGCAATCCAAGAAAAGCAATCCCCAGATCAGAAAGCATCCGTGCGGCTGGTAAAAAAATATTTTCAGGATGGCTATCCGAGGCACCTTGAATTTCACCATTAGGAGAAAGCCGAACCGAGGTACGGTCCGCACCGATAACACTAATAACACGCTCGGTCACTTCACGT
This sequence comes from Zymomonas mobilis subsp. pomaceae ATCC 29192, assembly GCF_000218875.1. Lineage (NCBI taxonomy): Bacteria > Pseudomonadati > Pseudomonadota > Alphaproteobacteria > Sphingomonadales > Zymomonadaceae > Zymomonas > Zymomonas mobilis. Next base: position 1,446,217 of record NC_015709.1, on the reverse strand, counting down.
AATAAACGGATACGATGTTCTGGAGTACCCCCATAAGCATCCTTACGAAGATTAGTACCATCTCGTAAGAATTCATCAATTAAATAGCCATTAGCCGCGTGAATTTGAACCCCATCAAATCCAGCGGATAGTGCATTACGTGTTGCGCGCTCATAATCATCAAGCAAGCGTGGAATTTCAGCAATTTCTAGTGGCCGAGCAACATCAAAAGGTTTTTTACCTTCATAGGTATGCGCCAAATCCGGTGCCTTGGTTGCCGAGGCTGAAACAGGTTGCATACCGCTGACACTAGAAGGCACCAAGCGCCCCATATGCCATAATTGAACAAAGATAAGACCGCCCGCATCATGCACGGCCTGAGTGATAGGAATCCATGCTTGGGTTTGCGCTTCATTCCATATGCCCGGCGCATAAGGCCAACCTAACCCTTCTTGGCTAATGCCTGTTGCCTCTGAAATAATCAGACCGGCACTCGCACGCTGGGCATAATATTTAATCATAATATCGGTTGGCACATGATCACGCGTAGCACGGCCGCGCGTGAGAGGAGCCATTAAAATTCTATTTTTAGCGGTAACTGCACCAAGACGGATGGGATCGAACAGGGTAGGCATAACCAAACTCCCGATATGTCATCAGATCAGAATAAATCTGCTGTTTATGATTTATATTATACTGTCTGGGGGCGAGATAGTTTCATTTCAGTGCATGCGGCTTTGAACAATTTATCCAATCTTTTCTATCCTATAGAGGATTGAAAAGATTACTTTCTTTGGCTTAGAAATTTTGCAATCGTAGGTGCCGTAAGCAATACCACAATAAAGCGTACGGTTTGCATCCCCATTACAAAGGGCATGTTAACAGGACTGGAGGCCGCAATAATGGCGATGGAATCGACACCACCGGGACTAGCGGCTAAATAGGCGGTTAAAGGATCCACATGCGCGATTTTCACCAAAATCATGGCGAGTCCCCCGCATAAGAGGATCAAAGTCAAAATAGAACCTAAAATGCGTGGAAAGGAACGTGCTGCATAAAGCACAATGGCGCGTGAGAAACGTAAACCGATACTCCATCCCACGAAGGCATAACTTATAGCCAGTAACCAAGGGGGTAACTCGATTGAAAGCCATCCTGTATCTTGAAGCAGAACGCCAAGCCCCAAGGGAAGCAAAATAGCACCAGCAGGAATACGCAATATACGGGCAAGCGGTGTCGTTATACCAATAAGCATCAATGTTTCTAAAAAAGGCAATATTCGGAGAGAAGGAAACCAAACGATGGCGGGCGGAGCATGATTGCCGCCGATCCATATCTGAGCAACAAAAGAAGCGACAACGGCAACACAAACAACCCGCAAATACTGCATGAAAGCGACCAAACGAACATCAGCACCATAGGCTTCAGCCATAAGGGTCATAGTCAAGGCAGCCCCAGGAGAAGATCCCCATAGAGCTGTTGTGCCCGGAACAACACGCCATCGAACAAGTAACCAACCCAAAAATGAACTGGCAACAATCACGGAAAATACGCCTGATATAAACAGAGGCCATTCCTGCATCATCTCTTTTATGATTGGAAGCGGCATACTCCGCGCGATCATACTACCGACGACACCCTGCGCTAACATAAATGGCCAACGCGGGACGCGGATAGAACCTTCCATAACAGCCACGAGAATAGCAGCACACATAGCACCCAGCAGTAAAGCGGCTGAAAGATGTATTATTTCTAAAAAAGTAATAAACATTACTGAACAGATAAGAAGGATTGTCCATTGGATAGCCACATGGCAATCAGAAAATGAATGACGGGATAATTTGGAGAGATGTCGAGGCATGAATATCTTATTAGAATAGATCGAGAATAAGGTAAAATCGATGAAGCCGATTACAGAGAAATATAAAGAAGAAACATGGCGTTTAATCTCTGACTTTACCCTAACAATTTTGCGTTAATTACTCCATTGCTGTTTAATAACGCCCCTGGATCGCGGCTCTATCAATTTCTTACTAAATCTATGACTCTTTAATAAGCTTTGATAGTAGATGCTGGAGTCATAGCCAAAAGCCTTATTCTACAAGGAATAGAGAAATTAGAGTATCTCTCTATAAGGTAATCAGCCCTATCAGAAGACAAATCATATATGACAGAGAAAAATCAGGTGGAACAAGAGTCTGACGAGAGCCCCTCCCAAAGACGAGAAGCGTAGAGGCTCAAAATCATGAAATCGCTAGTGTCTATCTAGTAAATATAGCCCTTTTTAGCGCAACCTATTTCATCGAAAAAAAATGAAAAGCGCAAAATATTTTCATAAAAATTTTATAGTTTAAGCGGCAGTCGCGCTTATTGTAAGGGTATCGAGCAAGAAACTGCCTTCTTTTTCAAGAGCAAAATAACGCTGAACATCCTCTGCCGCGGTTAGTTGCAACGATCGAATCGCTAATTGATGCTCGGGTAAACAATGCGTTCGGTTAACCCAGTCCTGAAAAACCATTCTAAGACGACGAGGGGTTAATTTCTGAACTGAAAATCCAGCACGGGATAAAGCAGCAATCCATTCAGGAAGTGTATAGTTGCGAACATGCGAAACATCGCGCAGTAATTCTATAGCTTGCAGATAGGTATTGTATAACGGATAAGAAGGCGCAACGCTGTCTATAAACAAGGCTATTCCTTCTAAATGCAAAACGCGTCTAGCCTCACGGAGGCCGGCTTCCATATTACCCCAGTGATGCGCGCTAAAACGGCATACAATGGCATCAAAAAAGGCGCTATCAAAGGGTAACTTCTCAGCTGAAGCCTGCTTTACCATAATATTGGGTAATTTACGTTCAATAGCCTGCGATGCAACAGCATTCAGCATGGAAGCTGTTATATCACAGGCAACCACCTGATCTACATAGGGCGCAATACGATAACTCACATGACCACCGCCACATCCAAGATCTAATACGCGACGGTAACCTTTACCTTTTATACTTTGCTCAACTTCATCAAGATCAGCACCTTCACTATGAACGGAACTGAGCACATAATCAGTCGCTCTTGGTGTATAATGATACGCAGTAAAATCATCATTACGATTTGTCATGAGGGTGCTTTCAGAAGACAAAAACGCCTATTCAAATACGAATTTGAAAGCAGATTACCCTATAAAATAGAAAAATTAATATTAAAATTTATCTTATCAAAAAGTATTTTTAACAAATTTTAGACGTATTTTCTTAAGGGAATAAGAATCGCTTTAAACGATAAGCAATATATCGAATTCTAAAATTATAATCGCGTCTCAAACTAATCTAATGAGAGTAAGCCTTTTAATTTAGGCACAAAAAAAGCACCCCAAAGGTGCTTTATGCTAACTCTACTATAAAAACTGGAGCGGGCAAAGGGATTCGAACCCTCGACCCCAACCTTGGCAAGGTTGTGCTCTACCCCTGAGCTATGCCCGCTCTGGCATTTCGGTTTAACCGTTTCCGGTGCCGTGGGAGGGTGACTAGCATCGCTTTTTTATTTCAGCAAGTGCTATTTCATAAAAATGTAAATTTTTTTTCATCTTCGTTCAAAAAATGACCCATAACACCGAGAAACAGGGATTTCTCTTCAGAGAAGAAACACCTCAATTTTAAAAACAAAGTAATTTTTAATCATTTCGCCAACGGGCGAAGATAGCAGTCGGTAAATTGAGGCCACGCGATTCTTCTTTAATAGCCATTTCTCCGACTTCCACTGTACCACCAAGATGCTGCGTTGCCTGTGATAAAAGCTCTCCAATGGCAAGTGCGGACATTCTAACAGCATAAACTGTCAAAACCAAAAAACGAGAATCTTTATCTAATAACTTAACAGCTTCCGTAATCAGATCCGGTAAATTTTCCTCTAGTCGCCAAACTTCATTAGTAGGCCCGCGTCCGAATTTCGGCGGATCCATTAAAATACCATCATAACGCCGTTGACGACGGACTTCACGTGCAGTGAATTTCACCGCATCATCAATTATCCAACGAATGGGATAATTCGACATACCCGAAGCTTCCGCATTTTCTTTGGCCGCTGCGACCGATTTTTTAGACGCATCAACATGCGTGACTTGAGCCCCCTTGGCAGCCAAAGCGAGGCTACCTACCCCAGTATATCCAAAAAGATTGAGTATCGCGTTATCTTTAGTTGTACGTTCTCGCATCCATGCCCATTGCGGAGCCATATCGGGAAAGAAAGCCAAATGACGAAAAGCGGTATTACGGGCGATAAAACAGACTTCTTCCCATTGAAGCGGCCAACCTTCATTGGGCACATGCCGTTCTAAATGCCACCGGCCACCGCCCTCTTCATCGGATGCGCCAATAAATTCTCCATCAGCCTGCCAGTCTGAAAGCGCCGGCTTCCACATTGCCTGTGGTTCGGGACGAATAAAACGATAGCGGCCATAGCGCTCAAGCTTACGCCCATGACCACTATCTATCAGCCCATAATCATCCCATGCTTCGCCTGTCAGGGTGATCAGGGAATCGATCGCCATTGTAATTCTGCCTTCATATCTATTGTGATTCTAAAGCGTAAGACCATCACCCACACTGGCTAAGGCCTCTCCTCCGGCAAGAGCCTGCTGACTGACTTTAAGAATGTCTTCCAAGCTTACAGAATTGATCCAGCTTGCTACCTCTATAGGTTCAACAATTCGGTCATGAATCTGAATTTGTCGTGCCAAATGATCACAGCGAGGCCCTACGCCTTCTAATCCCATCAAAAGACCGGCGCGGGCTTGCGCCTTCGCGCGCTGTAACTCTTCTTCGGTCACAGTTTTAAGACTGTGATTAATTATTTCTCTAATCAGTGTAAGCGCTTTATCCGCGTCTTCTTTATCGGTAGCACAGTAAATACCGAGTAAGCCGGTTTCTACCCATGCCTGCGTCCAACTGTAAATGGAATAAACCAGACCTTGTTCTTCCCGTACCCGCTGGAACAATCGGGAAGACATACCGCCCCCGAGAATAGAGGCATATAAAGCCAGCGCATGGGAACGAGGATCATGATATGCAAAACCGCCAAAGCCTAAAGCTATATGCGTTTGCTCGCTGTCACGCTGATCATTATAGCGACCACCGATAAAATGGGCTTTCTCTATTTTTAAAGGATGGCCTTTATTCCAGTCCCCGAAACGGGATTCGGCCATTTTTAAAAAGGCATCTTCATCAATTTTACCGGCGGCAGCCAAGACACATCCTTCCGGATGGTAATAATCTTCTACCCAGTGGCAAAGCGCAGCACGATCAATGGCAGCGATGCTTTTTTCATCCCCTAATACAGGGCGACCCAAGGCTTGGTTTTTAAAAGCAACCGATTGTAAGTGATCATGAATAATATCATCGGGTGTATCATGAGATTCACCCAATTCTGACAGCACCACGCCTTTTTCACGGACCAACTCTTCGGCATCCAGAATAGGAGCGCGCACAAGATCGGACACTAATTCTAGTCCTAGTGCCCAATCTTCTGCCAGCATTCGGGCCTGATATACCGTATGATCCCGCGCCGTCCATGCATTAAGCTGTCCACCACAATTTTCGGCAGCTTCCGCAATCATACGGGCATCACGGTGCCCAGCCCCCTTGAACACCATATGTTCAACCATATGAGCAAGGCCGCTATAAGGAGCGGGCTCCGAACGTGCACCGACATCGGCATAAAGGCCAACCGCCATCGTTTCTACGCCGCTCATCGGCTCGACGGCGACAGCCAACCCATTACCTAATCGGTGAAGTCGAGGACTCAAAGTTTGCACCCACCATCGATATAAGCCTGAATAGTCTGACGTGAGGCAGGTAATTCAACATACCGTTCTTCACGGCTGTAAAGATCAGCTAACCGATGCGGCAAGGGCGCATTTTTACCCGTAATACGAGCCACAGCATCCGGAAATTTAGCAGGATGCGCAGTTGCCAGCGTTACGACAGAGACGTCATCAGGAAGTTCTGTCGTCCGTGCAGCCGCCAGACCAATCGCTGTATGGGGATCTATAACCTGTCCTGCTTTTTCAGAAGCCCAACGCATGGCCGCTGCCATACCATCAGGATCTATCCGGCTGCTGCTGAATAACGCAGCCGCTTGCTGGCGCATAGCCTCCGAAAGACGGATAGCACGGCTCTGCTCAAAGGTTTTCATAGTATCTGCTAGCGCATGTGCATCGCGGCCATGAAGATCAAAAAGCAATCTTTCAAAATTAGAGCTGATCTGAATATCCATTGAGGGTGCATCTGTTGGGGTGACACTGCCTACAGAATAATCCCCCGCTGACAACGCGCGATAAAGAATATCATTGATGTTAGTTGCAACGATCAAGCGTTCAATAGGTAAGCCCATCTGGCTGGCAACATAACCCGCAAAGACATCCCCGAAATTACCCGTAGGTACCGAGAAAGCAACTTTGCGATCAGGTGCGCCAAGACGAACAGCTGAATAAAAATAGTAAACAATTTGCGCCATAAGGCGCGCCCAGTTGATCGAGTTTACCGCCCCTAAACGATGGCGTTTTCTGAATTCGGTATCATTAAACATGGCTTTAACGATAGCTTGCGCATCATCAAAGCTGCCATCAATGGCGACATTAAAGACATTATCATCAAGAACCGTCGTCATTTGACGACGCTGCACTTCAGAAACACGACCATTAGGATGGAGCATAATGATTCGGACACCGGCACGGCCTGCTACAGCAGAAATAGCCGCCGACCCCGTATCGCCTGAAGTAGCACCAACAATCGTCAGATCCTGTCCTTCGCTACCGGCCAAAAATTTTTCAAACAAATGACCCAGCAGTTGTAAAGCGACATCTTTAAAAGCCAAAGTCGGCCCATGGAATAATTCAAGCAGAAAATGCCGTTCATCCAGTTGAACAAGCGGTGTAACGGCTGCATGATTAAATTGACTATAAGCGGCTTCGCACAGATTTTTTAAAGCCTGATCGTCAAGCACACCGGCGACGAACGGCCGCATAACTGCAACCGCAGTATCCACATAGGATAAACCAGCCAGAGCAGCGATCTCTTCACGGCTGAATTGCGGCCAGCTTTCCGGCACATAAAGACCACCATCAGAGGCAAGACCGGTTAGAGTAACGCCTTTGAAATCCTGCGCGGCTGCCGCGCCTCTTGTACTGATATAGCGCATGATGCCCGCTCAATTTTAAAATCTACGACATATCTTTTCGCAAAAAAGCTAAAGACTTGGCGGCTTTTCTAACGGGGTCAGACGCGTTCGGCAATCAGTATGTCATTAAAATAAAAAGAGACATAATAAAAATACCGACGATTTTCGAATTTTACGATATTTTATTTCATTCTCATCTCTCAAAAATAGTATCCCTATTTTTTAATGATGGACTGTATGAGGTTGCTGCATCAACGCAGCAATACAGGTATCTTGATTAAAATCATTGCCATGGAGATCGCGAGCATCCACATGACGCACAACCATTTCTTCTCCCTGATGGGGGGGGTAAAGATAGACGTCCAAAACACAACTTGGGGCTAAAAATTGTAGCCGTCGAGCCCAAGCTTCATCCATATCTTGATCAGGACGACCCAATAAATCAAAAAGATTTCGGGCTGTCATACCTTTCAATTTAGGCGTCCCGTGATAGGCTGGCGACACGATAACCGGACGTTTTGGTGGAGGAGGCGCAACAACCGGATGATGATCAGACTCAGACCCACCACAGCCGGATAAAACCATTATTGCAGAGAACAGACTGAAAGTTATAATTTTTTTAAGCAGGGGTGCTTTGATAAAAAAGCCAATGGATGAGCTATCTTCCAGACTATTGCCATTTTTATCCATAGAAAAACTGCTTTCGTACGATACAGGAATAAGGGGTAGTGTGACAAAAAGATTAAAATTCAGATAGCTTCATTTCCTTAAAAGGACCCGCTGTCTATGGGCTTTAGCTACCAATAAACGCAAACTGGCCACTATTGATCGCAGTTATAATTTTTCCCTATCCGCAAAGATCCTTTGTTTTTTGTAAAAACCACCTGCATTACCCGTTTCTTGCTTTTATTTGTTAAGTTAAAGCTTTCTAAATCAAAGATTTCAGCCGTTAAATTAATAGCCGGAATATCTTGCCATGGCTTTTTCTGCGAGGAAAAAGCCGCTTTTACTCTCTAACGAATATGTCTAATTTAGAAAGGCCCTCATGCCGAATACTCACTATGATATTATCGCTATCGGCAACGCTATTGTCGATGTTCTATCTGCCGCTAGCGAAGATTTTTTAGCCGAAGAAAATATCAATAAAGGCTCAATGCAACTCATCGATGCCGATAGAGCTGAAATGCTTTATACAAAAATGAATGCGGGTCATGAGATTAGTGGTGGCTCCGCAGCGAATACGTTAGTAGGCGTCGCTGCGTTAGGAGGCCGCTGTGCCTTTATCGGCCAGGTAGCTGAGACTGCCTCGGCAAGGTTTTTCAACATGACATTCGTGCCCAGAATATTGATTTCAAGGTACCTTTACGTGATGCAGAAATTCCAACCGGTCGTTGTTTGATCCTAGTATCGCCCGATGGCGAACGCACCATGAATACCTTTTTGGGTGTAGCACAATATTTACATTCAGAAGCTATTCAGCCGGAAATGATCGAAAAGGCGGCTATCCTTTATTTGGAAGGTTATCTTTGGGATCCAGAACAACCCCGTGCGGCGATGCGTGAAGCTATAAAAATTGCCCGCAAGGCTGGAAGAAAAGTGGCTTTAACTTTATCTGATGCCTTCTGTATCGAACGACATCGGGATGATTTTAAGCAGCTCATCAATGATGGGTTGATTGACATTCTCTTCGCCAATGAAGTTGAACTAAAATCTTTGGTTCAACATGATGATTTTGATCGAGGTGTATCCGAAGTTGCTGAAAAATTACCGCTGCTGGTGGTTACCCGAGGACCAAATGGCGCTATTGCGATTAAAGATAACATTCGAACCGAAACGCTAGCAAAAAAGGTTGAACGGGTAGTCGATACAACGGGTGCAGGTGATCTTTTTGCGGCAGGTTTCTTGGCAGGGCAAGCACGCGACCTATCCATTGCGGCTAGCCTCGAAATGGGTGCAATCGCAGCGGCTGAAATCATATCTCACTATGGGGCTCGTCCCGAGAGAGATATTAAAAAAGTTATCGAATCAGCGTTGAATGTTAGCTTAAATTAAGGCAGAGAATAGGTTCTCTTTGTGGCACTACAAAGCAAAGAGGCAACCTGATCAAAGTGATAAAAAAGGCCCTGAAATCATTTTCAGGGCCTTTTTTGGTAAGATATAAATATTCGCTCTATTTCTGAATTTTTGGACGGATTTTCAAGAAAATCAGCAGAGAAGAAGAAACATAAATAGAAGAATAGGTTCCGACTATAACCCCTAATAGCATTGCGGCTGTAAAGCTGCGGACAGCATCCCCACCAAAGACCAGCAAAATAGCTAATACTAAAATCATTGATAAGCTGGTCATTACCGTACGTGGTAGGGTTTCGTTGACTGAAAGATCAATCAAAGAAGCAATATCCATTTTACGGAATTTCCGTAAATTTTCACGGATACGATCATCAATCACAATCTTATCGTTGATAGAATACCCCGCAATAGTCAGAATTGCCGCAACAATATTAAGATCAAATTCCATACGGGTAAGCGCAAAAAAGCCCAAAATAACGAGCACATCATGCGCAACAGATACAAAAGTCGATAGTGCAAATTGCCATTCAAAACGCACCCATGTAAAAAGTACGATGCCGGCAATAGCCAATAAAATGGCAATAATGCCGCTACGCATCAGTTCACCGGATACTTTACCTGAAACCGTGTCCACTCTTTCAAAACGAACATCAGGAAATTGGCTTTTTAGAGCGGTCTGAACAACTTTTACTACTCGCTGAGAGGCTGTTTCGTCACCCGGTGGTAAAGGAAGCCGAATAGAAACGTTATGATTATTGCCTATTTGCTGGAGGCTAGCTTCTCCTATATTGAGCTGATTAATATCCCGTCTTAGGGCATCTAATTCTACGGGTTTATCGAAATGCGCTTCGACCATCAGGCCGCCCACAAAATCGACACCAAGATTAAGCCCTTTTACACCCAACAAAATGACAGAAGCTAAAGTCAGGATAAAAGTAAAAAGAAATGCGATGCCGCGGACACGGACAAAGCGGATATTCGTGTCGTCTGGGACAATACGAAGCAAAGCCATAATAAGATGCCCCCTTCTTAGATCGTCAGTTTTGTGGGTCGCTGTCTAAGATAGCGAGCAACCAGCATACGGGTGAAGGTGACGGCCGTAAAAACAGAAGTAATAATACCGATTAGTAAGACCACCGCGAAACCTTTGATCGGCCCCGAACCAAAACAGATCATAATAACAGCCGAAATAGCATGGGTCACATTCGCATCAAAAATAGTGCGACTAGCTTCCTTATATCCCATATCAACTGAATGAACGGGGGTACGCCCACGTCTTATCTCTTCACGGATGCGCTCATTTATCAAAACATTTGCATCAACGGCAGCGCCAATAGTCAAGACCAGTCCAGCAATACCAGGCAGCGTTAGAGTTGCGCCTAAAATCGCCATAATTCCCAAGATCAAAAACAGATTGAGAATGACCGCACTGGAAGCATAGATGCCAAAACGGCCATAGACACTGATCATAAAAATGACGATGGCGACAATAGCAATACTACAGGCCAAAGCACCTGCGCGAATGGAATCTGCACCAAGCCCAGGTCCCACAGTTCTTTCTTCCACAACGCGAAGGGCGACAGGTAGACTACCAGAACGTAAAGCGATGGCTAATTGATTGGCAGAATCAACGGTAAAGCTGCCTGTAATAATAGCAGAGCCACCAAGAATAGGTTCATTAATTGAAGGGGCAGAAAGCACTACGTTATCTAAGATAATAGCAAAACGTCGTCCCGCATTTTTTTGGGTAACTTCGGCAAAACGTCGTCCGCCTTCTGCGTTAAAACTAATTGAAACAGCTGGCAGGTTGTTTTGGTCCATAGTCTGATCTGCATGAACAAGATCAACACCTGTGACAATAGCCCGCCGCTGTACCGCAACGGGTTGGCCATTTTGGAAAGGAAGGATTTGACTCCCTACCGCAACTTTCCCCTGGGCCAAATCTTGCGCTTTAGCGTTATCATCAACTAGTTTGAATTCGAGTTTAGCAGTCTTACCAATCAACGCTTTTAGTGCCGCAGGATTTTGCAGGCCGGGCACTTGAACGACAATACGATCATTGCCTTGACGAATAATAATGGGTTCGCGCGTTCCAAGGGAGTCGATGCGCTTACGAACGACTTCGGTTGCGCCCTCCATCGCTTGGTTAACGAATGCCTGAATACCGTCTTTGCTAGGACGCATAACAATGCGGTTACCATCAACAACCCTGACATCCCAATCCCGCTGTCCTGTGGAACCAATACCATTCGTCAAGGTTCTGACAGTTTCGACCGCCCTATCTAATTGGTGGTTATCCCGTACCATGAAGCTAAGCTGATCATTATCAGCAGACATGTCACCGATAGGAATAGCGGGCTGTGTCTGACTAATTTGAGAACGCACCATCTCTTCCATTGTAACGATACGTTGATGCGCGACATCGGCCGTATCCGCTTCCAATAGAATATGGCTTCCCCCAGAGAGATCGAGCCCAAAATTAATACGAGGCAAAGAGCCCAGACCCAATTTTTGATCTATTTCGGAAGGTAGTAGACTTGGGATCGCCAAAAAAACCCCCAATACTAAAACCGAAATAATTGACCAAACTTTCCAGCGCGGGAAATCAAGCATAATCGATTATTCAACAGTATTAGAATTAGCAGCCGTAAGAGGCTGAACACTTTGTAATGTTGCTTTTACAACCGATACTTTTACACCTTTTGCAATTTCGACTTCAACTTCGCGCTCATCTACTTTTGAAACTTTACCGACAATACCCCCCGCAGTGATGACAGTATCGCCTTTCTGTACAGCATCAATAGCGCTCCGCTGTTCTTTAAAACGCTTTTGCTGAGGCCGGATCAGCATCAAATAAATAATCAAAAAAACAATAATAAAAGGCAGCATACCAGAAAATTGACCAAGAAGGCCGTTCAGACCAGTAGAAGTGCCAGCCGTTTGGGCAAATGCAGGAGTTGCAAACATTGAAAGACTTTATCCTGAAAAGGGAAATAAATACCTGAGTTATAGTGTTTAATAAACATAAGGCAATTATCGTGCGATTATCACGATAAAAACGCCTGCTGCAACTGATCATTCTATTTTCAGCCTGTCATCTGACGCTTTTCATCCTGTTTTTTTAATTCTACGATAAAAAATTAAAAAAATAGGCCAATCTCTTCTTGCATATTCAGAATAACTCACCTAGATTTCGCAGCCTCGGTCGGGGCGTAGCGCAGCCTGGTAGCGCATCACACTGGGGGTGTGGGGGTCGCTGGTTCGAATCCAGTCGCCCCGACCAGATTTTCTAAATAAGGCTGCATGAAAGCCTTTGATCTTCATGTGAATACGCACAGAAGATTTATTTCGTGAATGCTGTCCTATTCACGAGCCAATCCATAAAATGGTAACTTAATTTTTCACTTTAATAAAGTGAATGGGTATTTCTATTGTGCAAGCACAAAAAATTATACCCTTTCAATAAAAGAGTATAATTCTTTTGAAAACAGTTTTTAATTTGAAAAATACGACGATAGATTAAAAACGGATAACCGCCGCGCCCCATGTAAAACCACCGCCCATAGCTTCAAGCACGACGAGATCACCGGATTTAATACGGCCATCCTGTACGGCGGCATCTAAAGCTAGAGGTACCGAAGCAGCGGCTGTATTGGCATGCATATCCACGGTCATAACTACACGTTCAGAGGGAACCCCCAATTTGCGGGCTGTCGCATCTAAAATACGGGCATTCGCCTGATGAGGAACAATCCAATCAACCTGTGAAGCATCAAAGCCGCTGGATAAAAGGGCTTCCTGTGTTACCGTAACTAGATTCGTTACAGCATGACGGAAAACTTCACGTCCTTTCATCAATAAAGTACCAACGGTACCCGTTGAAGAAGGGCCTCCGCTACTGCATAGTAAATCTTTATAGCGACCATCAGCATGAAGCTTGACAGTCTGAATACCTTTACCTTCCTCTTCTGTCCGGCGTAAGACGACCGCCCCTGCGCCATCTCCAAAAAGCACGCAAGTGGTGCGATCTTCCCAGTTCAACAAGCGGGTAAAAGTTTCAGCCCCAATAACCACTGCAATATCGGCAGTACCAGTACGAAGCATACTATCCGCGACAGAAAGGGCATAAAGGAAACCAGAACATACGGCCTGAACATCAAAGGCAACACAATCATTGATACCTAAAGCCGCCTGAACCGTCATTGCTGTTGCAGGAAGCGTTTGATCAGGAGTCGTTGTAGCAAGAACGATTAAACCGACGTCTTCAGCTTTGACACCAGCATTTTTAAGAGCACGACGGGCCGCTTCAGTAGCAAGTGTCCCTGTCGTCTCATCAGAATCAGCAATATGCCGATAATGAATGCCAGTGCGTTCGACAATCCATGAATCAGAGGTGTCGATATGATGGGTTTCAGCTAATTCTTCATTAGAAAGCCGCTGTTTGGGTAAAACCGACCCAGTTCCGATAATGGCTGACCGTTTGATAGTCATGCCTGTAATTCCTTATTGCCAGCCTGAGAGAAAAAGATATCTAGATCGGCAGCAATACAATTAACAAGATCCTCACGGATCAGTTTAGCCGTTAAGTGAATAGCTTGAGCGACACCGGATATATTCGCATTTCCGTGGCTTTTAACAACAATACCGTTGAGACCAAGAAAAATCGCCCCATTGTGATTGTTGGGATCAAGATAAATCCGAAATAGTCGTAAGGCCGGTTTTGAAAGTAAAAAGCCAATCTTGGAACGGAATGAACTAGAAAAAGCACGACGCAAAAGATGCGTAATAAAACGTGCTGTTCCCTCGATAGTTTTTAAGGCGATATTACCCGAAAAACCATCGGTGACGATGACATCTGCATCGCCTTGTCCGATACGGTCCGATTCAATAAAACCGGTATAGCGAAAGGCTGAACGATCTGTTTGGCGCAACATCGCTGCCGCTGATCTTAAATCTTCGGTACCTTTCATCTCTTCGGTACCAATATTGAGTAAGGATAAGCGTGGGCGTTCAATACCCATTACAAGATGAGCATAAACAGCGCCCATAACGGCAAACTGCACTAAATTATGGGCATCACACTCAGTATTAGCACCAAGATCCAGCATAGCGACCCCATTCTTTCCTAAAGTGGGAAGAATGGTTGTAAGCGCTGGTCGGTCTATACCACGCATCATGCGCAAATATAATTTGGCAATGGCCATTAAAGCGCCCGTATTACCAGCCGAAAGGGCGGCATCAGCCTCGCCTGCTTTTACAGCTAAAATAGCCATCCCCATCGAACTGTTACGAGCCCGACGAAGAGCAAGTGACGGTTTTTCCTCACCAGATATAGTATCGGGTGCAGGACAAACTTCACAAACCGGAGCCAGCTCAGGAAACAAATCCATTTGCTGACGCACTAGTTTCTCATCACCATACACACGAAAACGCAAAGCCGGATCGGTCGAAAGCGCAAGTGCTAAAGCGGCAATGACAACCCTCGGACCGCCGTCACCACCCATGGCATCGACAGCGATCAGAGCATGATCCTTACTCATCATTAATTGAAACGGATCAGGCTTCGATAGCGATGATCTCGCGCCCATTATAGTGACCACAAGCTGGGCACAGATGATGCGGACGCTTTAATTCGCCGCAATTCGGGCATTCCTGATAAGCTTCTGCCGTCAAAGCATGATGACTGCGACGCATATTCCGTCGTGAAGGGGAGGTTTTTCTCTTAGGAACAGCCATGTCGGAACCTTAAAATTATCTGAAAAATGGAGCGATAAAAAATTTAGCGACGATATAAGGCCTTGGTCATAGAATCGGCAGGGAAGATACATCCCCCATCAGCCAATTTATGCAGCCAGAATCGTCGCGCATCAAAGCGCGTATAACGAATTTCGCTTGAGTTACAAGCCCCAAGCATCAATTTGCCCGAAACATCCCTTAAAGAGTAAGGCTTTTTAACTATGAGCATTATCCTGAGAGGGAACAGATGGCCTTTCACTATTTTGAGTCGAATCAGCTGTATTTTCTGTCGTTTTATCAGCGATTCCAGGAAGATCAGCGGACAGCAGGGCCGTATTTTCTAGAATATCCAAGGCGTTTCTAGCGATAACATAACGCTTTGCAGCTACCAGCCAGTTTTGAGCATGACGATGCCCAGGTAATTTAGAAACATCGGCAATAGCACCGTCAACATTACCGTTATTCAAAAATCGCATGGCTTCTTCAAATTGATCAGATGGCATAGTGGAGACTTCACCTCGTCTATGCATAACAAATAAATTAGAAAAAAATTGGCGGATATAACTCATCCATCCTTGCTGATTATCTAATTTAAGAAGATCAGGTTTCAACGTATTCAGGCTTCCCACTAACTGCTCAAGCGTAATAGGTTGGCGGGCTGCATTTAAAATAACTGTGACCGCTTGAGGTTGCGTAGTTCCAAAGCGGGATTGCAACAGACCCTCAATATATCCAAGAGACTGGCCACGATTAAGGGCACGTCTTGCTGCAAACGCCACTAGCAGGCTTTCGGCTCTTCCCGCATCGCCGATAGCCGCCTGCGTTTGTTTATTAACCTCTTCAATACGTGCATCTAATTTATCTACCCGTATTCGCAAAGATTCTACAGACGAGATTAAATTAGACGTAGCGGTGTCAACGACAGCCGGAGGTGGAGCATCATTCTGAGAAGGGTTGCTATTAGATAAGGGCGGCATAGTAGGTATTTGCGCCGCCTTTTGCGCAGTGGGTTGCTCTGTAGTCGCTGGAGCAGGTGAAATCCACAGCATGGCAGGCTGCCAATGCGAGAATAAATAAACCGTCGCCCCGACACCGCCGAGAAAGGCTGCACTCAAAAAAATCAGTTTAGATTGCCATGACCGTTTTTTTAATGTTGCGGAAGTATTCGCTGAATTATCATTCAAATTTTGATCTACATTCTCGGCATGATTTATACCGCTGTTATTTGTCATGCGTCTGTTCCTGATTTTTAGCCCCTGATTTCATAGAAACCGTCCCCGCCCCTAGCTGTTGATCAGCGCCAGTTCTTTGTACGTTTCATAACTCTAAACTTGCTGCGGCTTTTAACAGATGAATATCATCTGGATATTCTGCAACAGCAGTGGCTTGCCACGTTTTTCCTACCTGCTCCGCTACAGTTGGACTGATAACTGCAATCGGAACCCTATCTGGATTGATATTCGTTTTTTTTAATAAAAAACGAAAGCGTTCTGCAAATCGTGAAGAATGTAATAAAACGATAGCCTGTTGTGTTAATGCCTGACAGGCAGCCATCGGTAAACAGTCAATATCTTGCATTTTATAAACGATTTGTAAAAAAAACGTCTGATTTTCCTGAAATTCACTCTTTTCCGCAAGATAAGTTTTATGGATTTCACCACAAAGACGCAATATCCGAGTCCGTCCATCTTGCTTTAAACGTTCAATCAAAGATTCTCCGTTACCATTGGCCACAATAATATGAGAAAATCCGGCATCAACAGCCGCTTGCGCCGTCGTTTTGCCTACGGCGTAAAGCGGATAATTGACTAATTTTTGTAATTCAGCGCCGCCATGATAAATAGCTTGAGCACTCGTGACCATGACAGCTTCATAAGAAGCCGGAGAGGGTAATGCCCATGAAAGGGGAATGGCCTCCGCTAAAGGTGTTTTAGTCACACGCCATCCAGCAGCAATCGCCTGTTTTGCGGTTCTACTAGCACCCGGTTCCGGACGTAGAATCAACAAATGGCGGGAAGATGCCTGATAATCCGTATCTATCCTTGTAAATGGCATAAAAATAAATCTTAAAATGGACGCTAAGGCAGAACCTTATCCCGTAAAGGAAACATCAACCTTAAATAACGATTTTAATTCAGGAGGCGCCTGATTTAACAGTAAGGTCCCGACATCAAAAGCATCAGAGGGCTGAAGAATAAATTTATCAATAGCAGTCGAAAGCTGACCATCGGCTGTATAAAGACAAGCTCGCAAACGAATCCCATTTTCTTTTACTTCAGCAAAAGCGGCAATCGGTGAATGACAATCCGCATTAAGTCGCATCAGTAATTGTCTTTCGGTATCCACAGCCCTATGGGTGGGCTGATGATCTATAGCAGCTATTATCGACCATGCCGCCGAATTGGCCAAAGCTTCTATACCAATAGCGCCTTGCCCAGCAGCAGGCAGCATTTCACTTAAAGGAATCGTGTAACCAATATCACCTTTTCCGAGTCGGATCAGACCGGCAGCGGCTAGAAGGGTGGCATCGAAGGCTTTATCTTCAAGCTTTTGGAGGCGGGTCGCAACATTGCCTCTTAATAATTTTATCTGAATATCAGAACGACGATGTCTAATCTGTGCCGCACGTCTAGGCGAAGCCGTACCGACACAAGCCCCTAAGGGTAGGGTTTCAAGAGAAGGCGCACCGATCAGTCGATCGTGAACATCGGCTCGGGCAAGCATCGCGGCAATTGAAATATGATCAGGTCGAAAGGTTTCGACATCTTTCATCGAATGAACCGCAGCATCAATCTCACCCGCGGTCAAAGCCGTATCCAGTTCCTTCGTCCAAAGCGATTTGCCCCCTATATCGGCTAAAGCCTGATGACGGTTTTTATCGCCCGATGTACGAATAGGCACGATAATAACAGCTTCCTCTGACCAGCCATGTGCACTGCATAAAGCAGTCGCCACTATTCGGGCTTGAATAAGAGCCAAAGGAGAACCACGAGATCCGAGACGAAAAGGAAATTGCATGATAGTTGCTCTACCGTCCCTTATGATGGCAGAAAAGCCCCCTATGGCATTAGTTTTAGGTCTTGAGTCGAGTTGCGACGAAACAGCAGTCGCTTTGGTTGATAATAATGGTAATATTATTTCCCATCATTTGGCAACCCAAGAAATATTGCATCGCCCTTATGGCGGCGTCGTTCCTGAAATTGCAGCGCGGGCCCATGTTGAACGCCTGGAGCCCCTTATAAGAAAGGTTTTAAACGAATCAGATAAAAATCTGACAGATATAGATGCGATTGCTGCTACTGCAGGCCCGGGTCTTATCGGTGGTGTGATGGTGGGGTTAGTAACGGGAAAAGCGCTATCGCTGGCTTGTAACAAACCTTTAATCGCCGTAAATCATCTTGAAGGTCACGCTTTAACGCCTAGATTAGCAAACCAATCACTCAATTTTCCCTATCTCCTGTTGCTGATTTCTGGTGGTCATTGTCAAATTTTGTTAGTGCAAAATGTGGGTGTCTATCGTCGCCTCGCGACAACTATTGATGATGCGGGTGGGGAAGCCTTTGACAAAACTGCCAAAATTTTAGGGCTTGGGTTTCCGGGTGGGCCAGCTGTTGAACAGGAAGCGCTTAAAGGCGATCCCCATGCAGTACCCTTACCTCGTCCTTTGATTCATAGTCAGGAGCCTCATTTTTCTTTTGCAGGTTTGAAAACGGCTGTCTTACGTGCACATCAATCCGGTCAATATAAACGCGCTGATATAGCGGCCTCTTTTCAGCAGGCTGTTATCGATTGTCTCGTTAATCGTAGCCAAAAAGCACTCAAAAAAATCGAAGGTGAAGGCATCTCGGTTAATGCGTTTGTCATTGCGGGAGGTATGGCGGCGAATACAGCGATTAGACCAGCGCTTATAAAATTAGCAGAAGAGCATCATTTACCGCTTGTCGCCCCCCCGCCTTGGTTATGCACGGATAATGGCGCTATGATTGCATGGGCCGGTCTTGAACGCTTTCGTTTAGGAATGATAGACGGTCTGGATATTCCAGCAAAAGCCCGTTGGCCTTTGGATCCTTATGCAGAAAAAGCTCGTGGTGCTGGAGTAAAAGCGTAAAATGTCTTCTGAAAAAAAACGAGAAGAAGCCAAAATATTTCCTCATATCGGTATCCTTGGTACGGGCGCATGGGGAACGGCTTTGGCAATGGTAGCAAGCCATAATGGACCTGCAACCTTATGGGGAAGACGCCACAATGTTGTCTGTGCTATCAATGAAAGACACATAAATCCCGATTATTTACCCGATATTTCCTTACCAAAATCGCTTCATGCGACCGATAAACTTGAAGATCTCAAAAATGTTTCGGCTTTTTTAGTGGCTATTCCAGCACAGAAAATGCGTTCTGTACTGAATTTATTACCTGACGATGATCGCCCTTTAATTCTGTGTGCGAAAGGAATTGAAGCGCATTCAGGGCTATTAATGTCACAGTTAGCGGCAGAAATTTTCCCCAATAGACCTATCGGTTTGTTATCGGGCCCTACTTTTGCCAGTGAAGTAGCGCGTAATCTACCGACAGCGGTTACTTTAGCCGCAAAAGAAGCCTCGATTCGGTATGGTTTAATGGAGCGTTTAGCAATCCCAACCTTCAGGCCCTATGCGTCATGTGACGTCATTGGCGCTGACGTTGGCGGTGCTATCAAGAATGTATTAGCGATAGCCTGCGGGGTAGTTGCGGGCGCAGAACTGGGCCATAATGCCCGTGCCGCTATTATTAGCCGTGGTTTCGCCGAGATGACTCGGCTTGGGATAGCCTTAGGGGCAAAACAAGAAACTCTGACAGGCCTATCAGGTTTGGGGGATTTGGTTTTGACCTGTTCTTCTGATTTGTCTCGCAATTTTACATTCGGTAAAAAATTAGGACAGGGATACAGTTTTGAAGAACAACAAAAAATTAAAGCTGTAACCACAGAAGGTGTTTTTACAGCACCTGTTTTAGAGCGGCTTGCCGCCCGACTCAAAGTAGAGATGCCCCTTATTTCAGCGATTTGCGCCTTAATCAGGGGAGAATCTTTAAAATCAGTTGTCGATGCAGTACTAAATCGTCCTTTACAAGACGAATATTACGCTATCGCTTAAAAGCACATGACGCGGCTTTCAAGCCGCGTCATTGCTAGGTTAAATTTTTTACTTAGGCGCTACGACCATCAACATCTGACGGCCTTCCATACGGGGATGCTGCTCAACTTTAGCGACTTCCTGCGTATCGACCTGAACACGCTGCATGACCTGCATACCAAGCTGGCCATGCGCCATTTCACGGCCACGGAAACGTAAGGTTATCTTTACCTTGTCGCCTTCTTCCAAAAACTGGAAGACCTTTTTCATCTTGGTTTCATAATCATGCTGGTCGATATTAGGACGCAGCTTGATTTCCTTGATTTCCTGTGTTTTCTGGGTTTTACGGGCAAGATTAGCCTTTTTCTGGGCTTCATACTTGTATTTGCCAACATCCAGAAATTTGGCAACAGGCGGATCAGCATTGGGAGAAACCTCGACCAGATCAAGGCCTACCTCCATCGCCTGTTCCATCGCCTGACGTGTGTACATGACGCCAAGATTTTCACCATTCTCATCAATCACACGTACACGGGGACTTTGTATGAACTCATTATAGCGTGGGCCACTCATCGGCATAGCTGCCTGACCATGAGGGCGCCTCATCATCGGCGGACGTATAGCGGATTCTCCTGTAATTATTTATGATGCATTAAGCGTCAAACATCCCTCACTTAGGCTAAAAAGACATGAAGAAAAAGTGAGAGAATATATTTTTCTTTTACATCACCTTATCCTTCGCTACCAGTTCTTTCAGCTTATAGATCATTTCTAAGGCTTGACGGGGTGTCAAAGCGTCCGCATCCAAAGTAATGACTGCTTCATGAAGGGCATCTTTTTCTAATAATTGGGGTGCAGCGTCCTCTTTTTCAAACAGCGGCATATCCGAAAAAGGTGCAGCAAAAGCCCCCTTTTTATCACCTTCACTCTCTAAACGCTGCAAGACCTCACGCGCACGACTTAAAACTACAGGGGGTAATCCGGCTAGGCGGGCAACTTCGATGCCATAACTTCGATCAGCAGCCCCTTCTGCCATCTCATGGAGTAAAATAAGGTCCCCTTTCCACTCTTTTGCCCGCACATGATGAAGCGACAAAGTGGGAAGACGCGACGCTAATTGTGTCAATTCGTGATAGTGAGTCGCAAACAAGCAGCGACATTCATTCATATCATGGATAGCTTCGACAACAGCCCATGCAATGGCAAGGCCATCATAGGTAGAGGTACCACGTCCGACCTCATCCAAAATAACAAAACTTTTTTTCGTGGCTTGCGCCAATATGGCAGCCGTTTCGACCATTTCAACCATAAAGGTCGAACGTCCGCGCGCCAGATTGTCAGAGGCACCCACACGACTAAACAAACGATCAACCAATCCTATTCGTGCTTTTTCAGCAGGAACAAAACTACCTGCCTGCGCCAAAACCGCCAGTAATGCATTTTGTCTTAGAAAAGTAGATTTTCCCCCCATATTCGGGCCAGTTACAAGCCACAATCGATTAGCAGGATTAAGATCTATGTCATTAGCAACAAAACGCTCTCCAGATTTAGAAAGCGCGGCTTCAACAACCGGATGACGTCCCTTTACAATATCAAAATTAACGGAATTATCGACATCAGGTCGTATCCAGTTTCCTTGTACTGCACATTCAGCCAAACCAGTAGCGACATCAAGACGCGCCAAGGCATCGGCACAGGCTGCTATCGAATCACGTTGTTCCAAAGCCTGTGTAATTAATGTTTCGAGATGTTTTGTTTCTGTGGCGATCGCTTGAACGCCGGCCTGTGTTGCTCGTATGGCCTGCTCATGAAGTTCAGCTGCATTGAAACGAACAACCCCAGATAAAGTCTGACGATGTGTAAAGCCGGAATCAGCCTGCATCAACGTATCAGCATGCCGAGCAGGCACTTCTATATGATAACCAAGCACATTATTATGACGAATTTTTAAGGCATTAATACCGGTTTTTTCGCGATAAGTGGCTTCTAATCCTGCAATCGCGCGACGACTTTCGCCGCCCATTTCCCGTAATTCATCTAAAGCCGTATCATAACCCTTGGCAATAAAATTGCCTTGCGAGGCGTCGATAGGCGGCTGTTCAACCAAGGCACGTTCCAAGAGATCAACCAGCGCACCATGACCTCGGAAAGAAGGTAATAGCTGTTCGAGTAGAGAAGGCCGATCATCTAACTTGATAAGACTCTCATAAAGGGAAAAAGCGCCCTTCAATCCATCCCGTAATAAACTTAAATCGCGGGGTGTGCCCCGATCAGCAACCAATCGTCCTAAAACGCGGGCAATATCGGGGGAGCCTTTTAACCGCTCGCGTATTTCCTCACGTAATAGACTATTCTTGAAAAAAAGTTCGACCAAATCCAGCCTTTGATGGATACGATCAATATCCATTAAAGGCGCGCTAATATCAGCCGTCAGCAAACGGGTCCCGGCCCCTGTTACCAAGTAATCAACAGAAGCGGCTAAACTACCGACGCGCCCTCCCCCTGTTGCCTCAGTTAATTCCAAGCTGGTACGGGTCGCCGCATCAATCAACATATGATCGGCGTGGGCATGCCGAACGGGTCGCTGCAAAAAAGGTAACTTACCTTGGCCTGCACGGTCTAGCCACGCAATTAACCCATCAGCCGCGGCCAATTCAGCATGAGTGAATAAACCAAAGCTTTCTAATGTAGAGACTTTAAAAATATTAAGCAGGCATTTTTCACCGTGATGACTATTAAAATTATGGTCATCAAGGGAAACAGCATTTGATAAACGTTTACTAAAAGCGTCTTCATTGAGAAGACCTTCAGGGGCAATAATTTCAGCCGCGGCCAAGCGCGCTAATTCTGAATCAAGACGGGATTCACTGATTGATAGCGTTTCAAAACGACCTGTTGAAATATCGGCAGCGGCTAACCCTATCTCATCACCCGTTTTTGCAATAGCGACTAGCCAATTAGCTGATCGGGCATCAAGGAGAGCCTCTTCTGTTAAGGTTCCGGCCGTAACAACGCGAATAATAGCACGCTTTACTAACGCTTTAGAGCCGCCCCGTTTTTTTGCTTGCGCGGGCGTTTCTATTTGATCAGCAATAGCTACCCGGCAACCAGCCTTGATTAATCGGGCTAAATAACTTTCAACCGAATGAGCGGGTACCCCGCACATAGGTATAGCTTCCCCGATATGGGCGCCTCGGCTAGTAAGCGCGATATCTAAAATAGCAGAAGCGCGCTTGGCATCTTCAAAAAACAGCTCAAAAAAATCGCCCATACGATAGAACAGGAGGCAGTCTTGAACCTGCCTTTTTAATTCGTAATATTGTTCCATCATCGGCGTTGTACTACCGGATTTTGTAGACGCGCCTTTTTCAGATATCTTGTTTTTTGTAGCCACAGAAATCAAATCAACCATAAAAGAATAACGAAAAATCTAGAAGTATCTCTCCTAAATTTAAGGCGTTGTTCCACCCGGTCCAGCACCAACAGGTGTCATACCTGCCATACCCCCCACGGCGGCAACATTGTTAAACAATTCTGCCAAAAAGCCCCGATGGATACTAAGAGTAGGTGTTTGGTCACGGATAGGATGAATATGAACAGTATGTTCAAGCCCCATGGTTTCAACTCTTGAAACCGTTCCTCTACGATCAAAATATACAGCTAATACATTTTGTTTGTACGCTTTAGGTAATGAAAAAACGAGCTGTTTGGTGTCGATACTCATATAATACCAGACATTAGGGTCAAATTCGCCTGCCAAGGTCGGACGGCCCAAAGTTTTTTCAACGGATTGTCGGTTATCCACACCGGGTGAAACAGATTGTACCATAACTTTATCGACCATATATCCACGATGATCTCGTATTCGGGTACAGCCTGTGGATAAGCTGGCCAACATAAGTAATAGGCCCGCTTTACCTTTTATTCCCAACCGGTTGATGGTCATATTGAGATATATACTCCGTCTTCCTCTGCTTTGGGCAAAGGCCACCCTTGAAATTTTTATCGTCTAAATCTGGTTAATCCCCTTAACGGGGGCTATATTGAACTATATTTTCTGAAAACCGCTGTTTTTTATCTGATTAGAGGTTTTTTTCAATTTGGACAAACTGAAAAAACGTTTAATCTGATAGCCTATGTCCATTCATTCTTTCGGGAGACGCCCGATGAACACATCTGTATCTCCAGAATTTTCACGTATCGTTACCCTAGACCATATCGGTGAACAAGTTCACACGATAACTTTGACCGCAAATGAAGAAGAAAAAGCCGCTTTAGCTAAGAGATTTTCTCTTGAAGCGATAAAAACATTGGAAGCCTCAATCGATTTACATCGTGAAGGAAAAACAGTTCTGGCAACGGGAAAGCTTAAAGCTGAAGTATGCCAGAATTGTTCTGCCACGGGACTTCCTCTGCCGACTTCTGTTCGAGAAGGTTTCTCTTTAAAATTTATACCCGAGACGTCTTCTGTCTCTTCTGAAGAGGAAATAGAATTATCTTCGGAAGATTGTGATGTGCTCTTTTATACGCATAATCGGCTTGATCTTGGAGAAGCTGTTGCTGAAACTCTAATCTTATCGCTGCCAGCTTTTCCCCGCCATCCACAAGCCGATCAACTTTTACAAAAAGCAGGCGTGGTTTCAGAAGAAGATATTGGGCCTTTTTCGGCTTTAAAAATATTAAAACAAAAAATCGCTAACAAATAATTTTTTCAATAACAAAAGTAGTTCAATATATTATAAATATTATAAAATACAAAATAAGTAATTTTTTTAAAAAATAACATCTTAAAATTAATAAATTATAAACGCATTACTATCTTTAAAGGAAAAATTTATTTCAATAAATAAATTTACTTAATATTAATTCTCTAAAAACATTTAAAAATACAGAAAAATCCAATGATTTTATTAGAATTTTATAAAAACATTAAAACCGTTATTTATAAAGAAAAAATACCTAAATATATGACTAAAATAGCTGGTTTTATCGGATAGCGGCTTGTCGGAAGCTATCTCCTCCTTTATGAGCGCTCCTCAGTAGGCCAGTCATCCCTGGAGGCGGCCCCACTTTAAAACTAACTTTGGAGAATAAGATGAGCGAAACGCTCAACCTGTTGGCTAAAAAACGCGACCGGGCTGGCAAGGGAGCCTCCCGTGCTATTCGTCGCGAAGGTCTTGTTCCGGCTGTTATTTATGGCGATAAAACACCAGCTGTTGCTATCACGGTAGAAGAAATTGCCCTGTTCAAGATGTTGAACACGGGTCATTTTATGAACTCGGTTGTGACCCTTACCGTTGATGGTAAGAAAATCCCGACTTTACCAAAAGATGTTCAGTTTCATCCGGTAACGGATCGGGCTTTACATGTGGACTTCCTTCGCGTCAGTGCTACCAGCATGATCGAGGTCGCAATTCCGGTTTCTTATGTTGATGAAGAAAAATCACCTGGCATCAAACGCGGTGGTGTTCTCAATATTATTCATCATGAGTTGAAGCTGAAAGTTAAAGCTACCGATATTCCAGAACAGATCGAAGTTTCGGTTGAAGGTCTTGAAGTCGGCGACTCTATTCATATCAATCAGCTGAAATTGCCAGCTGGTGTTGAATTAGCACATGATGAGCATGAGCCCACTGTTGCAACCATTATTGCGCCTTCAGGTATGAAGAGCAGCGAGAATGAAGAAGCCGAAGAGGCTGAAGCAACCGCAGAAGAAAAAACTGCTGAATAAGCGTTATCCGCCTGCTCTATTCCGAGCAGGCGGTATTTTTACTGTAGGCTAAGGATCATAGGATAAAGCGACATGCAGATTTGGGCAGGTCTTGGTAATCCCGGGACACAATATGCACTTAATCGGCATAATGTTGGCTTTATGGCGGTCGATTTAATCGCAGAAGAAGCTCATTTCGATCCTTGGAAAAAAGCTTTTCAAGGCGAAGCGGCTTTAGGAAGAATGGGTAGCGAACGCATCCTTCTCTTAAAGCCTGCCACTTTTATGAATGAAAGTGGACGAGCCATTGGCGAAGCCATGCGTTTTTACAAACTCGCCCCTGAAGACATAACCGTCTTCCACGATGAATTAGATCTTGCTCCCATGCAGGTAAGAGTTAAAAAAGGGGGCGGTGCAGCGGGACATAATGGTCTTCGTTCCACAATCGCTCATATCGGTGAAACTTTCCGGCGTGTCCGTCTGGGTATTGGCCACCCCGGAGAAAAATCACGTGTTCATGGTTACGTTTTAGGTAATTACGCCAAATGTGAAATGGATGACCTATCTTTGATGCTGGCGTTCATCAGTCGGGCAGCACCCTGGTTGGCAGCAGGCGATAATTCCCGTTTTATGAGTGAAATCGCATTATATAGGCAGCAAGCACGCGCCTAATCTATATTATTTCTGCTAATTTAAGCGGGATCTAAAAGAAAAGAGGATAAAAACATGGGTTTTCGCTGCGGTATTGTGGGTTTACCAAATGTCGGTAAATCAACCCTGTTCAATGCGCTGACAGAAACCGCTGCGGCTCAGGCCGCGAATTATCCTTTCTGTACAATTGAACCCAATGTTGGCCAAGTGGCGGTTCCAGATCCCCGTTTAGATCAAATTGCCAAAATTGCACATTCTCAACGTATTGTCGAAACACAGTTGGGCTTTGTCGATATTGCAGGTCTAGTACGGGGTGCCTCCAAGGGAGAAGGCTTGGGTAATCAATTTTTAGGTCATATCCGTGAAGTCGATGCAATTGTCCACGTTCTTCGTTGCTTTGAAGATGATGATATTACCCATGTTGAAGGTAAGGTTGACCCGTTAGCTGATGCCGAAATCATTGAGACTGAATTATTACTGGCAGATCTTGAAAGTCTGGAAAAGCGTGTTCCTAACCTTCAAAAAAAAGCCCAAGGGGGCGATAAAGAAGCCAAGGCTGCAGCGAGTGTTTTAGGGCAAGCTTTAGAATTACTCCGCGACGGAAAGCCAGCGAGATTAACAAAGCCCAAAGATGTTGATGAAGAGCGTCATTTTGCTCAAGCACAGCTAATTACGGCAAAACCGATTTTATATGTCTGTAATGTAGATGAAGGATCGGCGGCGGAAGGTAATGAATTCTCAGCTAAAATTTTCGAACGAGCTAAAGCTGAAGGCTCACGCGCAGTTACGGTATCAGCCGCGATTGAGGCTGAAATCGCGACAATGGAACCAGAAGAACGCACGGCATTTTTGTCAGATTTGGGATTGAAAGAAACCGGTTTAGGCCGAATTATTCGTGCTGGTTATGAATTACTTGATTTGATCACCTTCTTTACGGTTGGCCCGAAAGAGGCCAGAGCATGGACAGTGACTAAAGGATCGAAAGCACCACAAGCAGCGGGTGTTATTCATACCGATTTTGAACGAGGATTTATCCGCGCAGAAACTATCGCCTTTGATGATTATGTTGCCTGTGAAGGCGAAGCAGGGGCAAGAGATGCAGGTAAATTACGGCAAGAAGGTAAAGAATATATTGTCAATGACGGCGATATTATGCTGTTTAGGTTTAATGTCTAATTAGACTTAATACATAATTACAAGCCATAGAGTTTTAATGAAAGAGCCGTATAAATGCGGCTCTTTTTACTATTCAGCTTATCCCTCCCAATCAGAATCATGCACTTCGCCAGTTTGATAAAACTGCCTAATCTGTTTGATATATTCCCAGAAATCTTTATTTTCAGTTGCAAGCCGGTTAGCTGTGTCCCAATCAATCTCGATCTTCTCCCGAGCGGGAACACGAATTTCACTTTCTAAAGGGTTTTCCACATTAAGCCATATAAAGCCAATGCCATGGGCAGAGGATAATATCCGTAATTCTTTTTCTGTATCCTGCCCATTAATTTCAGCGGCAACCAAATATCCCCAATTGGCCCAAGAAGAATTAGAAACTGCCTGAAAAAAGCTTTCTCGGACATTCGAACGATTTATAAGAAGTTTTACTTCTAAAGACCATAATTTAGTTCTTTTATCCGCATATCCTTTTACACAATCTCTAACCTCCTGATCCCAATCAGCCCCAAGATCTTCCAAACCTACAATATCGGGATGCAGCCAGTGATTTCCTTTTATTCCATATTTATTGGAAGAACGTTTTTCATCTATTCTTTTAGAGAAAACTTTAAGTTCATCTTTAAGAAAAGATGATATTTTGGGGTAAAGATCTTGTTCACTTATTTTATTTTGAGAAATTTTATTGAAAGATACAATATTTTTATCTTGATATTCGGCAGCTTCAACTTCTGCGCTATCTGATTTTAGGGAATAATAATATTTTCGGGGACGCTCTTCGATAGTCTTTATTTTTGGATCGTTAAGTCGTCTAGAGTATATTTCGCGTCTCCATTGTCGAACGAGGGCCTCATCGGTACGAATGACAGCGCTTCGCTGCTTCTTTTTTTGAGCGAGATCTGGAAAGTTTTTAAAAATCCCATAGGCAATTTCTTCAGCAGTAAATTTTTTTTCGGGATTATCTTTTAAAAAATTTATCGCTAACTTTTTAAGAGAATTATTTCTTTTGTGATCATACATACTGTTGGATATTCCCTGTTCACTTTCCACCTTTTTCAAAAACATCGTACAATGAAAGCGCCCCGCGAGATATTATCGTAATAGTTAACTTTGCCAAGACAATACCAACTGTAGGTTTTCCATTTAATAGCTTGAAATAATAGAAAGGGAGAGGCAACTCTTTACCTTAAAGTTTTATAATAATTTCATTTAGGAGTGTGCGGTGAATCTTAGAATTGCGATTCAGATGGATCCGTTGGAAACGGTTAAGATTGCCGGAGATTCCTCGTTTGCCATGATGCTTGCGGCTCAGAAACGTGGTTTCAAATTATGGCATTATCTGGCTTCTGATCTCAGCTATATCGAAGGCCGCGTTGTCGCAAAAGCAAGATCTGTCGTGGTGAAAGCCGTACAAGGCATGCATTTTGAAGCAGGGCCAGAAGAAGAAATTGATTTAGGCAAAGATGTCGATGTCGTTTTAATGCGCCAAGACCCTCCCTTTGATCTCGCCTATATTACAGCGACGCATTTGCTAGAGCGGATTGTTAAACAGACCTTGGTGGTCAACGATCCGGCCGCTGTCAGGAATGCCCCGGAAAAACTTTATGTTCTCGATTTCGCCCAATTTATGCCGCCGACAATGATTACCCGCGATGTAAAGCAATTACGGCTGTTTCATGAACGACATCATGAAGTAGTGGTAAAACCTCTTTATGGTAATGCAGGTTCAGCTGTTTTTTATATTGGTCCAGATGGGAAAAATATCGCCGCTTTATCAGAACTATTTGGAGAAGTCTGGCGCGAGCCTTATATGGTGCAAGCCTTTATCCCCGACGTTGTTAAGGGCGATAAGCGCATTGTTCTGATTGATGGCGAAGTTGTAGGGGCGATCAATCGTGTACCAAGCGCTGGTGAAATTCGCTCTAATTTAGGCGTAGGGGGTACAGCAGAACCGTCTGTGCTTACCCAGAGAGAAAAAGAAATTTGTCGAATATTAGGGCCTGAATTAGCAAAGAATGGTCTGTTATTTGTCGGTATTGATATAATTGCAGGCTATCTGACCGAAATTAACGTTACATCCCCGACAGGTATCGTTGCTATGGATCGATTTAATGGTAGCGACGTCGCCAGCCTAATTTGGGATCGGATAGAAGCCAAATTAAAAGCTAAATTAGCCAATAAAAACAAATAACGATAAATTTTTACAAAAAGAGATAGTCATAACAGACAAAAAATAGACAATGCCTATTTAGGTTAGGGCTCTCTTTCCGCTCGCGGATGTGCGGCGCGATATACATCAAGTAAACGTGCCGCATCGACTGCGGTATATATCTGGGTGGAAGATAGACTGGCATGGCCTAATAGCTCTTGCAAACTACGAAGATCGGCACCCCGCCCTAATAGATGTGAAGCGAAACTATGGCGTAAAGCATGGGGTGTTACCTTATTATCAAACCCTAGTTGGTAACGTGCTTTTCTAACGTTTCTTCTGATAACATCAGCCGATAGAGGACCTCCTTTAGCCCCAAAGAAAAAAGGTGTTTCAGCGGCTAAGGGGAAAGGGCAAAGCTGGACATAATGTTCAAGCGCCGCTCTTACTTTTTCTAATAAAGGCACTAATCTTGTTTTCGAGCGCTTACCAGTTACTCGGAGAATAGCCCCGAAGGGAAATTGATCCCCCTTAAGGCTTAAAGCCTCTCCGATGCGAAGTCCTGATCCATAAAGTAATAATAATAAAGCCAGATCACGCGCCTCTATCCACGGTTGGGCGGCGTCTTCACTAACCTCTTTGGCTAACGAAACTGCATCTTGCGGTGATAAAGGGCGAGGCACCCCTTTTTTAAGACGAGGCCCTTTGAGAGCAGGAAGTGGATCAACACCAGCAAAAGTTAAAAAAGCGCGAATAGCCGATATTTCGCGGGATGCCGAATTATTAGCCAGCCCGCTCTGTCTCCGTTCAGCCAAATAAGCCCGCATTTCTGCTAAATTAAGCGTATGTAATGCCGCTTTATCAATTATTTCGCCGCGATGCTGAGCTAGAAAAGTGACTAGCCTATGGGCAGTAGCAATATAGGCACGAATACTGTGGGGTGAACGACGCAGCGAAAAACGCAGATGATGTTCCCATTCCATGATAAATAAACGAACAGGATGCCCCTGCTCTTCTTCACTGCCTATGCCATCCTCTTCTTGGAGTTGATTAGCCTTAGCAAAACTATATGGGACAGAGATACCCTCTTCATTATCGGCCATGTTCTATCCTTTTATGCAGGATATAAAAATTATCCTCAGCTATTCTTCGGCAACAGACTTTCAAGGGTGGGTATCTTCTGAGCCACTAAAGAAACCTGATGATCATTAATGATATTCAAGAAAGGAATTTCGGCGATTACTTTCACCTTTCCATAAAATTCAATAGCCTGTTTATTCGCCTTATCAAGGACGCCACACATAATGACCCCCGCGATAGGAATATCCCGATTTCGCAGGGCTTCCAAACTTAGAAGAGTATGATTGATAGTACCTAAACCGCTTCTGGCGACTAAAATAGCGGGAAAGCCATATTCTTTTATCACATCAATCATCATTTTATCGGCTGTGATGGGAACCATCAATCCGCCTGCGCCTTCAATAACCAAAGGCTCGTTATCCATTTTTGGTAA
This sequence comes from Zymomonas mobilis subsp. pomaceae ATCC 29192, assembly GCF_000218875.1. Lineage (NCBI taxonomy): Bacteria > Pseudomonadati > Pseudomonadota > Alphaproteobacteria > Sphingomonadales > Zymomonadaceae > Zymomonas > Zymomonas mobilis. The sequence goes on along the minus strand of NC_015709.1, from coordinate 1,414,958 downwards.
CCGTAAATCATCGTTACTGATACTGTAATTTTCTAAATGGGCGGCGGCAGCCGGCGACAAGGGAGCGGACAAAGCAACTGCCGGCGGTAGGATGTGATCTGTGGGTAAATCGGCCAATTGGGCAACAGTGGCGCTGTCTCCTGCCTCCTCAGCCAGCCCTGTTTGTATGGGTTTCCAGTAACGCGCCTGCCATGCTTTGACAAGACAAGCGGCTGTAAAAGTCTTTCCGATACCCGTATCGGTACCCGTAACAAAAACCCCCAACCGATTTTTTTTACGGAATAGACCATATCCTATTTGATAAGTTATCTTTGGCTTCTCCTCGTCAAAACGCTTCAACAGCTGACTTAATTGGTGAAACGAAAGGGGCGATGAGCCTTCTTTAGGTAAAGAAGCCCCAATTTTCTTAAGATTCTTGAGAAAAGAAAAACCGCTTTCAGGATAGTCAATAATATCTTCGCTCTGCCATGATCCTTGTCCTGATAGGGGCCAGTCAGTTTCCAAAACCTCTATCGGCGCATTATCAAGGAGTGGACAGATTAATCCTGCTTCTGCGTAAAGATCGCGCCATTCCTGAAAACTATTCTGGCATAAAGTTGAAACTATCAACTGGCCATCAGGATTAAGCTGTTGGATAAGCGCTGCCATTGCAGACCGCCGATCCGTAAACCATTGTAGACTTAGACTAGAACAAATGAGATCGTAAAACTGATCTTTAGGTGGATTTTCTCCATCCATGACCTGAAAATCAAGATAATTACGCCTATCAGATTGCTGTAATCGGCCCTTCGTTCGATCAAGCATGTCTGAGGAAAGATCAGTTACTCTGATATGCGCCTCTGGGAAAAGTTTAACCAATTGCTCAGTTAAAAAACCAGTGCCACAACCAAATTCTAATATTTGACGGGGGAGAGACTTCTGGCGAAAAGCAGCTTTAATTTTTCCGGCTAGTCTTCTTGCGACCTCTTTTTGAATGTGGGCGGCCTGATCATAGTCAGAAGCCTTCCCAAAACAGGCCGCGATTTTTTCTTTACGGGTTAATATCATGATAAAAAGCGTTGGGTTTGTTGCTGGATAAAATTGGCACAAATTTTAGGATTCGTTAAAGGTAATAAATGACCACCGTCTTTCTGCCATTGAAGCGCTATCGGCTTGGCAAAGCACGCTTTTGTGAGTGCGGCGGGTAAGATAGGATCGGCATCGCCCGATAGAGCTGCAATTTTTTCAGACCAAGTCTGACATACCCTATGGTTATTTTGTTCTAATAATAGGCGTAAGCCGCCTTCTAAAGCAGATAGATTAAAAGCATCCGGCAAAGAAGCCTCATAATTGAGACGATGCCTGAACTGCTGAATCACTATCGCTGGATTCCGGCTTATGCCTATCAACATGCGTTCCGTTATTCTCTTAGGAATGCCCAAGGGCCAATCATCTGAAGCCGAAAAACGTGTAAAACCATTGATTGAAATAAGACCGCTGCAGGCGAAAAGCGGTTGTTGTAAAAGCCACAAAAAACCAAGCGAATGACCGATAGCAATAAAAGGTTGAGACCAATCATAGTCCAAATTTGCCTTATCAAAATAGCCAAAATCAAGACTGGATCCGAGATGTTCACCTAAATTTTGTCGGACAGCATTCCAAAAATTTTTATCAAAGCCCCAGCCATGCACAAACAGAAAACGAGGAGGCTGCATTATACTTGCCTTGTTAAGAAGGATGCTAATTTTACAAGACTAGAGCATAGTTGTTCTAACATTCTATCATCATGTATAGCGGTTAAGGCTATCCGTAAACGGCTTGAATGAGAGGGAACGGTAGGAGGTCGAATAGCGATTGTAAGAATATCGTTTTCTTCCAAAAATTTAGCAGCTTGTAAGGTTTTGCTATTCTCACCGATAATAATAGGAATGATCGGTGTCGAGGATAATCCTGTATCGAGTCCGACTTGCTGTAATTGTTGTCTTAACCACGTTGCCTTTTCTAAAAGGCGATGCCGCTCTATATCCATTGTCGGAACAATATCCAAGGCTGCATCCATAGCGCCAAGCATGGAAGGTGGAAGCGCGGTACTGTATATAAAGCCTGAACAACTATTAATAAGCCAGTCACAAACAGCACGCGAACCCGCTATATAAGCGCCAAAACATCCCAAAGCCTTACTAAATGTCCCCATTACCAAATCAGCACCCAGCTGATCGGCAGAAAGCCCACGCCCCTCTACCCCTAGGATGCCGGTAGCATGTGCTTCATCCAGATAAAGGAAAGCATTGAATTGGTCAGCAATCTTGCGCAATCCGATAATATTCGCTTGATCACCATCCATGCTGAAAACGCTCTCTGTGATTATAAAGCGTAAACCTTTTTCAGATTGGTATTTTTCTAATAAAGCGGTCAGATGAACAAGATCATTATGACGAAAACGTATCTGTCCCGCACCCGCAGCAGCACAACCGTGATGCAAACTGGCATGATTAAGCCTATCGGTAAAAACAAGCGCTTTATGCCCCGTTTGTTCTTGAGATAATCGAAATAAAGCCGGTAAAACCGAAGCATTTGCTTGCCATCCTGACGGGAATAATAAGGCAGCTTCTTTCCGTTTAAAACGTGCAACTTTTTCTTCGACTTGTTGATGAAAAATCAGGCTACCTGAAACCAATCTAGAAGCGCGAGCGCCTACCCCCACTTGTTCAGTCCATATCTGCGCTCGTTCTTTCAAAAGAGGATGGTGCGACAAACCGAGGTAATCATTAGAAGAGAAGTCACAAAGTAAACGATTATCAATCATTCTGATAACCATAGGCCCTTGTTGAGGCTGCATGATTTGCGTTATCCGTCGTAGCCCTTTTTGGGATAAGTCAGATAAGGCCTGCTGGAAATGATCATCAAAACGCGTCATGAAGGGGTATTTCTGATAAAATTTTTACTGGCCGTCAATCTTGCTTCTGGCCGTATCTCTTGATGAGGCAATGATATGCATAATCCCGATTGGTTATCTCAAGGTCTTACCCATATCTGGCTACCTTATACCCAGATGCAGACGATGGTCACCCCCATAGCAGCGGTCGCAACAGATAAAAGTAAAATTTACTTGGCTGATGGACGCAGCTTGATTGATGGTATTGCTTCGTGGTGGACAGCCTGTCACGGTTATAACCATCCTTATATTTATCATCAGGCTGAAAAACAGCTTCGCACCATGCCCCATGTTATGTTTGGGGGGATAGTGCACGAACCGGCGTTACGCTTAGCAACAAGATTAGCCGATCTTTTACCGGGTAATCTTGAACGCGTTTTCTTTACAGATTCCGGCTCGGTCGCTGTCGAAGTCGCTTTAAAAATGGCTATGCAGTATTGGCTTAATAAAGGGCAAAGCCAACGTCAAAAATTACTGGCTTTTAGGGGCGGTTATCACGGTGACACGATGGCAACGATGGCTATTTGTGACCCTGAAGAAGGCATGCACAGTTTGTTTAAAGGCATTTTACCCGAACATTATATTGGCGATCTACCTATTGATGAAGAAAGTGAGTCCATTCTTGACCAATTCTTGCAGAAATATGCGTCCTCTATAGCTGCCATTATTACTGAGCCTCTTGTTCAAGGAGCAGGTGGCATGATTTTTCATAATCCTGAGGTTTTAAAACGGCTTCGACGCTTGGCCGATAAATACGGATTGCTCCTGATTCTAGATGAAATTTTTACCGGATTTGGTCGCACTGGAACCATGTTTGCTTGTGAGCAAGCGGATATTGTGCCTGATATTATAACACTATCGAAAGCCTTGACCGGCGGGACTATGGCATTAGCTGCAACAGTAGCAACACCTCAAATATTTGAAGGATTTCTTTCAGACAACCCCATCCATGCTTTAATGCATGGTCCTACCTTTATGGCGAATCCCCTCGCCTGTGCTTGCGCACATGCTTCTCTAGATTTATTCGAGCAAGAGCCTCGACTGCATCAAATTGCTGCGATTTCTGCCCAAATGAAAACTGAATTAGAACTATGTAGAGAACTTCCCAAAGTAAAAGATGTTCGGATAATGGGCGCAATCGGCGTTGTTGAGCTAGATAAAATAAATGACATTAACCATTTAAAAAATAAATTACTGCAAGAAGATGTATGGGTACGTCCATTTCGAAATATTATTTATCTTACGCCTGCTTTTACTATTACATCAGAAGAATTACACAGGCTAACTTATGCTATTTATAATGTCCTGAGTGAGGAGTAAAGGAAAGCTACAGCCTCAATGTATCCATTGCGCTAGCCAATCTGCGATAGCCTGAGGCGTCATAGCACGCGCATCGGAAAGCGCATTAATATGGCCTTTATTTAATAATTCATCTTTTTTGGGATCAATAATAAGAATAGTAGGAGCGCCTTTTAAACGATCTTTTATTCCATAACGGGCTGGAATCTGAAGATTTTTATCAAACCGACCGACATCTACTGTAACAATCTCATAATGTGCATCAACAAAACCTTTTAAATCCGACTGATCAAACATAGCCCCTAATATTCTGCAATCTGGACACCAATTACCACCCAAATCAATAATCAATAATTTATGGGCTTTTTTAGCCTTGGCATTAGCCTTTGATACGGCTTTATCTGCGTTCGCTTGTTCATCATAAGGCATAGGTAAGGGATGAGCGAGCTGATCAAAATTGGTAATAGCAATTTTAGGCGCAGGAACAGCCATAGCAGGAGAAACACTGATCATTATGAGAGCAAGAACACCAGCTATACGAGACATGGGTTAAGACCTTTTCAAAAGAAGGTAATATTATTGTTCTTTTTAAACGTATAAATATAAAACTGTATCGATTTTGTCGAAAAAATAAAAAAGCAAACGGATACAAAACCCTATTTCAAAAAATGTGTTTCTTAGTTGAATTAGAAATGAATGGAACATTCTAAACTCATTCACATATTATATTATAAGTTGTTTTCGTTATGGGGGCAAAGTTCGCGATTCTATCATCTCGGTCTTTGTTCAAGCACTCATGCTATATCGAGAAGAGAGGCAATGATGATAAAAAAATTATGGCGTTTAGGTGTGGCAGTCGTAGTGGCTTCTTCGCTTGGTGTAGTGAGTCTTTCTCCGGCCTTAGCGCAACCTGGTCGTGGCGGCGGCCCCGGCGGCGGCCCCGGTGGCGGGCGCGGCGGTGGGCCTGGTGGTGGTGGCTTCCGTGGCGGACCTGGTGGTGGTCCGGGTGGCGGTTTTCGGGGTGATAGAGGCTTCCGTGGCGGTGGCTGGGGCGGTGGTGGTTATTACCATGGCTATCGTGGCGGCTGGGGACCTGGAGCGGCTTTTGGTATGGGCGCATTAGGCGTTATGACAGGTGCACTTATTGCTAATGGTGCCTATGGCTATGGGGGCTACGGATATTATGGAGGTTGTGGTACACGCATGCAATGGGATCCATATATTGGCGATTATGTCCCTATGAGATTTTGCTACTAAATTTAAAATCAATATTATTTTACGAGCGGGTAAATTTCTTTACCCGCTCGCTCATTTTGTATGTTGGACAGAAATCTAAAGAGTAAGTTTCTATAATCTTCTTTTAAGCTGCCTATAATTTTATTAATTGAGTGCTTTAAAATAAGAAAATAAAGCAAATATAAACAAACCTTATCAATAATAAGGTTTTTTAATGAGATAAGGCTTTTGTGAAGCTTCGTATTCCTGTTTTGACGACAAATCCTTCTTTGGGGATTCTCACTTATACCTTGCCGGTGGGAAAGGATATCGTCCCGGGTAGCATCGTACGTATCCCTTTAGGGCCCCGCCAGATTTCAGGTATGGTTTGGGATACGCTTCCTTTAAAAAATGATATTATCCCAGAATCAAGGTTGAGATCTATCAGTGAAATTTACGATTTGCCTCCTGCCAAACGCTCTTATCGACGCCTAATAAGTTGGGTTGCTGCTTATTATATGGCCTCAGAAAGTGCGATTTTACGCATGGGATTACCGTTACCGCCACCATTGATGAATACGAAAATTACCCACGAATATTATCCTACCGGAAATATTCCCACACGTCTGACGGTTTTACGAAAGCAAGCCTTGGAAAGGCTGTCAGGAAAAAAAGGTCAAATAAATGAATTAGCAACATTTGCTCATGTCTCAGTCGCTGTTATCCGAGGGCTAATTAAGGAGGGCGCCTTAGCGGCTCTAGAGGTTAAGGCAGATGAAATAATAGCCATACCCGATCCCAATTTCAAATTACCCGTTTTGTCACGACAACAACAAGAAGCAGCAGATCAACTGCGATCCGCTGTAGAAGAAAGTAAATTTAGACCTTTTCTCTTAGATGGTGTCACAGGATCGGGTAAAACCGAAGTTTATTTCGAAGCTGTAGCACAGGCTATAAAGGATCAGAAACAAGCCCTTATTTTATTACCTGAGATTGCGTTAACCGAGCCTTTTTTAACCCGATTTTCTAGCCGTTTTGGCTGCAAACCTGTTGCATGGCATTCCGATCTTTCTCAATCTCGACGACGACAGGCATGGCGTGCCATCGTATCAGGAAAAGCCAAGGTTGTTATTGGAGCCAGATCAGCCTTATTTCTACCCTTCAAAAATATGGGACTCATTATTGTTGATGAAGCCCACGAGACCAGTTTTAAACAAGAAGACGGCGTATGTTATCAGGCACGTGATGTCGCTGTCATGCGTGCCAAATTTGAAGAAATTCCGGCTATTTTGGCCTCTGCAACACCAGCCCTCGAAACTGTCCTGCAAGTAAAATTAGGGCATTATAAAGAGATCAAATTACCCAAAAGGCATGGTTCAGCTGGATTACCCAATATCCACGCCATTAATCTATTAGAACATCCTCTACCCCGTGGTCGCTGGTTAGCAGAACCTTTGGTAAAATCGCTAAAAGAGGCCTTAGTCCGTCACGAACAGGGCCTGCTTTTTTTAAATAGGCGGGGTTATGCTCCTCTAACGCTATGTCGCCACTGTGGCTATCGTATTCAATGTCCACATTGTACCGCATGGATGGTTGAACATAGACAACAAGGGCAAATGATCTGTCACCATTGTGGGTTCACAACAACCATTCCAGATCATTGTCCAGAATGTCATGAAAAAGATGCCCTTGTTGCCTGTGGTCCCGGCGTAGAAAGAATTACGGAAGAAGCCTCAATCCTTTTTCCTGAAGCGCGTATTGCAACAGTGACGTCAGATACTTTGACGACCCCGATACAAGCCGCGGCATTCATTGATCAGATGGAACAAGGGGCCATTGATATTATTGTAGGAACACAACTTGTTACCAAAGGATACCATTTCCCCCGATTAACTGTAGTAGGGGTAGTGGACGCTGATTTAGGGTTACAAGGCGGTGATCTGCGCGCTTCAGAACATAGTTTTCAACAAATTGCTCAGGTCGCTGGACGGGCAGGACGAAGCGATTTAATGGGTCATGTTTTTATTCAGACCTACGAGCCAGATGTCCCCGTGATTCAAGCCTTGATCTCAGGAAATCGCGAACAATTTTATCAGGCAGAAATGGACGTAAGAGAAATAACCGAGGCACCACCCTTTGGAAGGTATGTTGCCTTAATTATCTCGTCTGAAAAACAGGACGTGGCAGAAGCTATAGCTCACAGGTTAGGACACACGGCGCCTATAAGAACCGATATGGAAATTTTCGGTCCTGCCCCTGCTCCCATGATGCAATTACGCGGTCGCTACCGTTATCGCTTATTGGTACAAGCCAAAAGAACAGTGGCAGTACAAAAAATTATTCGGAAGTGGTTAAGTACAGTAGACATTCCTTCCTCTATACGGATCACCATAGATGTTGATCCGTATAATTTTTTCTAATTTCTTAAAAAATATAAGTTTTATTGGGGTGGCAGAGATAGATTTGGAGCATGGCCTGCGGAAGCAACTAACCTTGGAGGAGAAGAAACTAAAGAAGAGGAAGAAGACCTGCTTATAGATCGGACAAGACTGGGCTCTATTGGGCAAGCCGCCTGTAATCGTGTCAGAACCCCCTTCATCACTTTAGCTAACGCTTCTTCCGAAAAAAATCCACCCGGGACAAGACAGCGTTCAATCAGAACACGTTTAAAAGCTGAAAAAATTTCCTGATCTGGTTTACCGGGATTTTCCCAAAAATTGTCCAGTTCTCCCTGATATGTCACACCTATAATATCATAGACTGCCTGTCCCAAGGTAATTACGGGAACATTACAATTTAATGCTAGCGTGCCACAGGTGCTATTGATCGTGACTAAGGCTTGCGCTTTTTGGGTAACAAGAGCGATATCGCCTCGCTCCATATAGTCAATCCGATCAGCAATCCCCAATCGTTTAGCAATAGCAAAGGATTCAGAGCACCAATCGCGTACTCCATTATCAAGAGGATGTTCTTTTATTACTAATCTTAAATTTTTGGGTGCGTAATGTGCAAAAGAACCTAATACCAACTCAATAGCTTCTAACATTCCATTAAAAGGTGAATGCAATCTGACTTGAGAATCAGCATCAAGTTGTAATGGAAAAAGCACATAAGGTGTCTGTTCTCGCTCAAGCCGAGCCAACAAAAGATCCGTCCGTGCTTGAGCTTTTTTTCGACGGCACAACCGTCGCAACCAGCCCACCCCTTCGACCAAAGGGGGCCATGGACGGTAATCTTTCCAATAAGGGTAATGCCACTTTAAAGCGGCTGTAGCGAGACTATAAGAGATGCCTTCATAGGCACGCCGGACAAAAGAGGAAGGCACGGGTTTATGTTCTGGAAGAACAGGTAGTTTCGCCGCCTCGGTTTTATACCATTCAGGATCCTTCGGGAGAGAAGAATGGCCATTAACGCCCCCTAATTCTAGCGTCACCCAATCTGGCCGGATATAACCTTCTTCAAATACATGTACGGGGATATGTAATTTATGGCAGACCCGAATAGCCCCCCGATGAAGCGCGCGGCAATCTCCAAATAAAATAACATCTGTAATATTAAATCTGTTGATAAGGGCTTCAAAAAAATCAGGCCACCCAGATTCATCCCCACAATAATCAATCCCATTCGGAAGTCGCCAAAAAAAGCGATCTCCTCCATTAAAATTGACTTTATAAACCGTATAGCCTTGCTTCATTAAAGCCTGTCCAAGTCGACGGAATAAAGGCCCCATCAAGCCTTGAAGTAAAAGCAAATTACGGTTTGGAAGGGGAACCGGGGTAGCACCAGGTGCCGCAACGAGCGGTGCATTATCATCGCTAAGGATTGTCTTTCGATATTCATACATGGTTTCGATAACTCCGAATATCCATGATGAAATAATTACTTATTTCTAAGCTTCGAACGACAAGCTTGGCCATACGGCCCCTTTCATTTTACTCTACGCAGAACAAAACAGAGTTTTGTTTTTATACAAAAAAGTGATTCAGACACCTTTTAGAGGTATCAGAATATGTAACGATAGTTAGAACAAATTAAACATATAAGAACATGTTTCCAATCTGTTCATACGCTTTATGCCAATATTTTGACATTATACCAGTAATTGAAAAGAATTATTATAGAATGCGACATCACTGCAATAGCCACTATATCTATGAATTTTGTTATCCCATAGACAGAATAGCCATAGCGGCTCATAGAAGAGTTTCGCTCAGCCGAGGAACTTCAATTTTGACAAAAATAGGGCATTAATCAAAGTGACAAATGATCTGCTGTTTATCGCAGTGACCCTTTTTTTAAGCTCGATCCTTGACCGTCGTACTGTTCCTTACCATCGACGGACTCTTAACGGTCTTGTTCTTCAGAATACTGTCGTTACAGCCGTTTTTAGCTTCTTCTTGCTTTTATCTGGCAATGCTCCGTTATCAATGGTGATAACAATTGCACTCCATGCAGCTTTGGTAGCTATATCAAATACCAAATATAAAATGCTGGGGGAGCCGCTGATATTTTCTGACTTTTTAGTTCTTATTTCTGTGGCACGCCATCCTCGTTTTTATTTGACCGCCTTATCATCCTTAACATGCTGGTTGCTATCCACAGTTACGCCTATTCTGATTATATTTTTTATAATCCTCAATAAAAGACAGGCTATGCCTCATATAAGAGGTCTTTTTCTTCTTTGTGTTGATCTCTTTGTTCTTTTTTTGTTACTAAAAATACCACCGTTTAAAAATTTAGCGTTAACGCCTGATTTGGAAGAAGATTCCAAAAGTCTCGGATTGCTAGCGACACTCTTTTTATATTGGCAGCGTTGGTGGAACAGCCCTGATCCTTTACCCTTGAAAGCCGATAATATAGAAAAAAAAGATGTCTCATTAGGTCAAAAACCAGAAATTATTCTGGTTATCCAATGTGAATCGTTCATGGATCCAGCTGAGTTGCCTACGCTTAAGAATCGCCCCCCCCTGCCGACACTAAAAAAAGCCCGTGAACACGCTTGGCAAAGTGGAAAACTTCATGTCAATGGTTTTGGCGCTTATACTATGCGGACAGAATATGGGGTATTATTTGGCCGCGATGATACGGATTTAGGATTTAGACAGTTCGATCCTTTTATGACGGCCAAACGCGAAATCACCTATGCTTTATCTGCCCGTTTGCAAGCTTATAGTTATGATACCCTTTTTGTTCACCCTCATGATATGCGCTTCTATAATCGTGATGATATCATGCCTTTGGCCGGTTTTTCCCGCTTAATAGGTCTGGATTATTTTTCACCGCCCCAAAAAGGACAACGTTATGTTGATGACGTTACTTTAGGGCAAAAATTGATAAACTTCATGGATTCATGCCAAAAACCCACTTTTATTTATACTGTCACTATGGAAAATCATGGACCATGGGATGCAGATGGTGAAGCGACCCCTGAAGGTTTGCTACATTCCTATGTACATCATGCCGAGAATAGTGATCGCATGCTAGGTGACTTAATTGATTATTTTGCTAAGGCTAAAAAATCAGCTATATTGGTGTTCTTCGGCGACCATCGTCCAAGCATTCCTACAATCAGTGTCCCTTGCAAAGACCGTCACACACCTTACGTCTTTTTATGTTTTAATGAAAAAGGCATCATCATACGCCCTAATCATCATGAAGAGGATATGACCCCTGCCGATTTATATCGAATGATCTATCAATATAGTAAAGCGATGCCTGAGGGTCGATCCACGACTGCAGATCAACCCCAATCGACAAAAGAAGCATTTAAAGCGGCATCGGATTCAGTACGGGCCCATCTGTAATAAATTGATGCCCAGGTTTTGAATAAAGAAATCCATTAGAAAACCCGGGCATTTCAGGATGCAGTTCAGCTAACAAGGCACTAGCCGTATCCCCATCAATTTCGCCCTTTAAGCGTTGACGGAATAAGGAGGCTGTAGCCACCATATCTCCAGACTGCGGAGAAAGCCGGAAGTCATGAATACCCGCCTGTTGTAAATCAGGCATTGCATGCAATAAATTGCCACAGCCATAGGTTAATGTTTGCATTCCATTAACCGTTAAAAAAGGTTGTTTGTCTAATGTCTGAATTGTCAAACCATCTACATGGTTAAGGCAAGCAAACCGACAGTCATCCTTACTGCGTCCTTTAGCACGCGCATCAAAGCAACGGGCTGAAATGGAAATAGGAAACCGCCCAAAAGCAATAACTTCCAAAGGCACACTACTTCGTGCAGCCAATTCTTTAATAACAGAAGCAGGAAGTTCGGGATTAAGGCATATTTTTTTAGCCCCTAGCCGGATAAGAAAATCAAGGGCTCCTTCATTATAAACATTAACAAAAGGCCCAAGATGATGGTCTTTTCCTTGTAAAAGACGCACCAAACTAACATCATTAGCTTCGATGGTGCCCTTGGCCGTTCTGACCATATCTTCCATCTCCGACACTTCTTCAACAGTACCGACAAGGGCCAAAGAGGAAAATACTAATTTTTTACCCCCTTGCTGCAATCTTTCAATAATTTCAGGTAGATGACGTTTTAAAAAAGGAAAACGTTTAGAACAGATTACTTCACCTAAATAAACAGTATCGATGTCAGCTTCATCTGCGATACGGAAATAAAAATCACGTAAAGAGCGAGCCGCCCATGAGAACATCACTGGCCCTAATGTTAAACGATCATTTATAGGTGTGTTCATCGCCATCCTTTCCGATAGGCACCCCGAGTTTCCTCTCCGCCCTCTGCTAACTTATGCAATCTTTCTAAGACATCTGGCAAAGTTTCGATAGCTTCACCAGCAGCTTCTGCATCCAATAAGGCTCGAAAACAGGAAACTACTTCTGTCGTATAAAAACGGCTACGCTGCCGACCTTCAATTTTAAATGAGGTCACGCCGGCGGCACGCAAACTAGCAATATACTCTGCAGCATTAAGACATTCTGGTTTCTCAAAGAGGTAACAGGCGTCTCCACCTTCGGGAATATAGCGCCCTTTGCAAAGTGTAGGATAGCCAGCGGCCTCCCCTTCTTCAAACCGGTTGATCACAAAATCACCTAACTGAGACACCAATACACCTTCGCGATTCTCATAGCGGACATGCTCGGCAGGAGAACAAACTCCACAAAGATTAGGAGAACGACCTGTTGCATAAGCAGAAAGAGCACAACGACCTTCAGACATCGGTGACAAGCTACCAAATATGAAGGTTTCAATTTCAATAGGCACTTTTTCTTTCAGAATCGCGATTTCATCTAAAGTGAACATCCGTGGTAAAACCATCCGGTTAATACCAAACATTTCATAATAAAATTGAATAGCCGCCGGCGTAGAAGCACCTGCCTGTACAGATAAATGGCGCGAAAGGTCAGGATACCGCTTACTAGCATAGGATAATAAACCGATATCCGCCATAATAAGAGCATCAACGCCTAATTCAGCAGCAGTATCAATAGCTTTATACCAAGGTTGCATATTACCCGCTGCCGCATATGTATTGATGGCAACATGTACCCGTCGCCCCCGCTCATGCGCATAGGCGAGACCTTCTTTCAGATCATCACGGGAAAAATTGAGCCCCGGATAATTCCGAGCATTCGTTTCATCACGAAATCCAAGATAAACAGCATTAGCACCGGCATCAATGGCCGAACGAAGTGCAGCGGGTGTGCCTGCTGGTGCTAATAATTCTATAGGTTTTTGGTCAACTTTAGGTGAAGTACGGTTATTTTTTTCTACAGAGGACACAACCTCTACCTTGGAGAAGGGGGGCTGAGCTTTCTGATATTGATGCCGTCGTAATTGGTCGATTTCTGCTCGCATAGAGCCAATATCGGACTCAAGCCTTGCTGTTTTTTGCAGGAATGGCGCTACGACACGATCTACACAACGATTAGCAACACTACTTACCCGATTAAGTAGATGATTGAAGGGTGCAGGAGGCGAAAAAATATCACTTAGCAAGTCTTCCCCAAGACCATCCATCGCGTTTCGAAGCGCAACGACAACCGCCATATCACCGTCAACTTTTAAATCACGAGAAAAGAACAAAGCGTCCCCATCACTTTTTCCGTGAAGCAGATCAAAAAAGGTATCAAGAGAAGCCGCTAATTTGGCATCTACTTTTACAGGAGAACCCACTGCCAATGCATTTAATTCTGGATGTCCATTTCTGAAACTAAGGAGAAATCCAACGTCTAGTTCTTCCGGTTGAACGAAAAGTTTTTTACCATCGAGAGGCTGAAGACGTTGTTTGAGCCCCGGGACACGCCTTTCCAGCCTTGCAATAACGATCTGGCATAAAGGATTAATCATAGGACGGGGTAATGCTGTCAAAGCCAAAGAGAAAAATAAATCCTGACGTTCAGCTGACATAGCCCCAAAGGGTGAAGAAGACGCGGAAGATACCGGGGATCGAAAAAGCAAAGAGGGGGCACTCATAGATGCGAATTCAGCCTTAAAAAATATAAACTATCTATTCTATGAAAAACGCTTTTAGGCAAGACAGTGCAACAATAAATTGTTGGAATTGAGCGTTTATAGCGCATTGACTCATTTATGTGACTTTCTTCACCCTGTCATAGATTTGAAAAATTAATTTTTCAAAAATTCAAATACCATTTTTATGGATAACATTTTCCATCCCATAGTAAAATTTTATAATATAAAGATTACCCTAATAAAAAAGGTAGGATATAGTATCCTACCTTTTAAAAATTTTTATATTATTCAATGTTTAAGGCAATAAAGCTGCCTTCGTAATCAAATTATTAGCTATTTTGCGATCTTCTAATGTCGGTTTAGCCTCTATACTACATTCAAGACAACGCGCCTGCATTGTAGAAGCCTTAGAAATACTTCTTAAACCCGTAATAGCCAAGGCAATCTTATCTTCAGTGTTACCAGCTAGATGGCTAAGTGCATCCATATCAGGATTTTGAGCCATCATCTGTGCATCTGAAGATTTATGTTGAAAAACATTGCGGAATAGCATTTCGACAAAAGAAGGCTCTTCATCAATAAATTGCATATGGGTGCGTGCCGGATCCAGATGGGCCCGTTTGGCGGCTTCTAAAACCGCATCTTGCAGGGAACCGTAACGATCAATAAGACCAATACGTTTAGCGTCCACGCCTGACCATACGCGGCCTTCAGCAATTTCGTGAACCCGCTCTAAAGAAAGATGACGAGAAGCGGCAACAATTTTTGTAAAGCGGTCATAAACCGTATCTACACCAAATTGCATAAGCTGATCGAAGGCGGGCGCCGTGCCGTGAAAGACATCTGGCTGACCAGATAGAGGTGTGGTTTTTACACCATCCGCAGAAAGACCAATTTTAGTAAGAGTATGTTGGAAAGTCGGAATAAGCGAAAAAACGCCGATTGACCCTGTGACAGTTGAAGGATCAGCGAAAATTATATCACCTGGTGTTGATATCCAATAACCTCCAGAAGCAGCCACTGACCCCATAGAGATAACAACAGGAAGCCCTCTTGTCTTAGCCGTAAGAATAGCCGAACGCATCTGCTCTGCGGCAGAGACAGATCCCCCGGGAGAATCTACCCGTACAACAAGGGCTTTTAAATCACCCTTAGCCAAGGCTTTCAAAATAAGAGAGGAAATAGTGGCACCGCTGACTTGACCTGAACGGGTAGCATTATCTACAATCTCGCCAGCAACCGTTACTATACCTATAGAACTTCCCGCCGAAGAAGGGGGATTGGCATCAACAAAGGAAGAAAGGGAAATCGCTTTAAAGCTACCCGGCAATTTATCCTTTCCAACAAGGTCAGCGACATGATTACCAAATTCAATCGCATTACCGACATGATCAATAAGACCCGCTGATTGCGCCAACTCCGCATAGCTGTGATTGGGTTTTAAAAAGCTGGTCGGATTATTAGCCCATTCCGTTATGTGGGCTTTAGGGCGTGCATGCGTAATATCTTGAAGTGTCGTCTGCCACAGAGAATCAACTAAAGATTGATTAGCGGCCTTGGCATCAGGGGACTGATCTGTGCGGGTAAAAGGTTCAACAAAGGATTTAAAACGTCCTACACGATAAATTTTAGTTTCAATCCCTAATTTATCCAGCAGATTTTTATAATAAAGCTGATTACCACCCGGCCCTAATAGAGCGACTTCTCCTAAGGCAGGAAGCCAGATTTCACTGCTATGAGCGGCCAATCGATAACGGGCATCGTTATAGAAACCAGCAAAGGCTAAAACAGGTTTTCCAGAAGCCCTTACTTTATCAAGGGCCGCGCTAACATTTGCTAAAGCAGCCCGTCCTCCCCCTGAAAAATTGGAAAGATCAAGCACAACCGCTTTTATTTTAGCATTTTTTGAAGCTTGTTCTAAACCATAGACAATATCTCTCAAAAGGATGTCGCCTTGATCATCGCTGCTTTGAACCATATCAAGAAGGCTTGCGCCATCCGATTTTTCGACAAGTGTGCCAGACATATCGACTAACAAGGCGCCCCCATCCCCCGAGGCTGTACCGCTTAGATTATTTGATAAGCCTGCATTCTTGCTGGATAAACTTAGCCCGATAAAAAGAGCCCCGAAGAATAGAAGCAGCAACATCAAGACTAGAACGTCTTTGATGCCAACCATAATTTTCCAAAATAGCCGCAATAATTTCAATGTCGGGGATCCTTAAATTCAGCCTTGCACGCTATGTTCAGCCTGAGGGTCTTAAAAGAGTCAAGCTTGATAATGAGACTATAGATGCCATATTATAAAGCAAAAGAAAGCTTTAACTATTTTTGACAAAAGATAGGAAATCAAGGCAAAGACTTTGCTTTTCCTTATAAGCCCCAGAAATTAAGCCTTATGTGCTAGTTTTGTAGAGAAGGAATATCTACATTTCAGAAACTGAAATGAAACGGACATTCGTTTAGTATAGACTAAAATCCCGAGATAGATGGGCAAGAGTAATAATTTTTTCAAAATTTTTTTCTGGGCTGCTTGACGCTAAAAAAAACTACCCCATATGGTGAGCATTGGCACTTCATAGGGGAGAGTGCCAGAAAGAATTTCCCCTACTTTAGGGAAGGGAAAAGGTGAAGATATGAATTTTCGTCCGCTACATGATCGTGTTTTAGTCCGTCGCGTTAAGGCAGAAGAAAAAACAGCTGGTGGTATTATCATTCCAGATACCGCACAGGAAAAGCCACAAGAAGGCGAAGTCATTGCGGCTGGAACCGGTACGCACAGTGAAGAAGGCAAATTGCTTCCGCTGGATGTTAAACCCGGTGATCGCATTCTTTTTGGCAAATGGTCAGGCACAGAAGTCCGTGTCGATGGTGAAGACCTTTTGATCATGAAAGAAAGCGATATTCTTGGTATCGTTAGCTAAGAATTAAAGCCCTTAAAATCGAAGCTATCAGACTAAAAGTAGTCTGATGAAAAATAGTCTTCTCAATGAGGTAGATTTCCAAAATTTAATTTGAAAAATCTGCTTTAAAAAGAAGACACTCAAAAAGCTGGAGAAATTTCAATGGCTGCAAAAGATGTCAAATTTTCACGTGATGCACGTGAACGTATTATGCGCGGTGTCGATATCCTTGCTGATGCAGTTAAGGTAACGCTTGGCCCAAAGGGTCGTAATGTCGTTCTCGATAAAGCCTTTGGTGCACCCCGTATTACCAAAGATGGTGTTTCGGTCGCAAAAGAAATCGAACTGAAAGATAAGTTCGAAAATATGGGCGCCCAGATGCTACGCGAAGTCGCTTCTAAAACGAATGACCTTGCTGGTGACGGTACAACCACAGCAACGGTTCTAGCTCAGGCCATTGTCCGCGAAGGCATGAAATCTGTCGCAGCTGGTATGAATCCTATGGATTTGAAGCGCGGTATTGATCTCGCAGCGTCTAAAATTGTTGAAAGTCTCCGCGCTCGTTCCAAGCCGGTTGCTGATTCTAATGAAGTTGCTCAGGTTGGTATTATTTCAGCCAATGGTGACGAAGAAGTCGGCCGTAAAATCGCTGAAGCGATGGAAAAGGTCGGTAAAGAAGGCGTCATCACCGTTGAAGAAGCCAAGGGTCTCGATTTTGAATTGGATGTCGTTGAAGGCATGCAGTTCGATCGTGGATACCTATCCCCTTATTTCATCACCAATCCAGAAAAAATGGTGACGGAACTCGCTGATCCTTACATCCTGATCTACGAGAAGAAGCTTTCTAATCTTCAGTCTATCCTGCCGATTTTAGAAGCCGTCGTTCAGTCTGGTCGTCCGCTTTTGATCATTGCTGAAGACATCGAAGGTGAAGCTTTGGCAACCCTCGTTGTTAACAAATTACGCGGTGGTCTGAAGGTCGCAGCGGTTAAGGCTCCGGGCTTTGGTGATCGTCGTAAAGCCATGCTGGAAGATATTGCCATCCTGACCAAGGGTGAGCTGATTTCTGAAGATTTGGGTATCAAGCTTGAAAATGTCACGCTGAATATGCTGGGTTCTGCCAAGCGCGTGTCCATTACCAAAGAAAATACCACTATCGTTGATGGCGCTGGTGATCAGTCTGCTATTAAAGATCGTGTCGAAGCGATCCGTGCCCAGATCGAAGCCACCTCTTCCGATTATGATCGTGAAAAACTTCAAGAACGTGTTGCTAAACTTGCTGGCGGTGTGGCCGTCATTAAAGTGGGTGGTGCAACTGAAATTGAAGTTAAAGAACGTAAAGACCGTGTTGATGATGCTTTACATGCAACGCGTGCCGCCGTTCAGGAAGGTATTGTTCCCGGTGGTGGAACGGCTCTTCTTTACTCGACCAAAGCGCTTGATGGCTTGAACGGCATTAATGACGATCAGCAACGCGGTATTGATATCGTTCGTCGCGCTTTGCAAGCACCGGTTCGTCAGATTGCACAGAATGCAGGGTTTGATGGTGCCGTTGTTGCCGGTAAGCTTATTGATGGCAACAATGACAAAATCGGTTTCAATGCTCAGACTGAAACCTATGAAGATCTGGCTGCTGCTGGCGTGATCGATCCTACCAAGGTCGTCCGTACGGCTCTTCAGGATGCAGCTTCTGTAGCCGGTCTTCTTATCACCACTGAAGCCGCAGTGGGTGATTTACCAGAAGATAAATCCGCAGCCCCAGCCATGCCAGGCGGTATGGGTGGCATGGGCGGTATGGGTGGCATGGGCGGTATGGACTTCTAAGTCTTACGCTTTTTTCACTCTGGTGGTCGGCTCTTACCGACTACCCACCCCAAAAGTCCCCGTTATAGTTATAACGGGGACTTTTTTATGATCGAACTGTAAGCAGTAACCTATCAGTCAGCTTTATAAGGCAGGTATTCTGGCCGCCAATAATAATCTTTAATTCGTTCTAAAAGGGCAGCGTCGCTTTCATCTGGAGCAACCTTGTCTTGAATTGCAGTTTTCGCAACAGCCATAGCAATTTTAAGGCTAACGGATTCGATGTCATCAAAAGAAGGTAAAATAGCGCCCTTCCCATTGTCAGCCGCAGGAGAGCAATCAGCTAAGGCATGGGCAGCCGCCATCATCATGCTATCGGTAACGCGGGTAGCTTTTGCCGCTAATACACCAAGACCGATACCTGGAAAAATATACGCGTTGTTGCACTGAGCAATGGGAATGATGGTACCATTTATATCTACCGGCTTAAAAGGACTGCCGGTTGCGACTAACGCCTTTCCCTCTGTCCATTTAAGAATATCTTCTGGGACGGCTTCGACATGAGAAGTCGGATTGGATAAAGGCATAACCAAAGGCGTATCGCAATGTGCCCCGAGAGTCTTAATAACCTCTTCTGTAAAAAGACCTTTTTGTCCAGAAACCCCTATAAGGATAGTGGCCTTACTGTGATTAATAACCTCTAACAGAGAAAAACCTTTTTCAGATTTTTTCCAGTTACCTAGCTTGTCATGCGGCTGTGCTAATTTTTTCTGGAAATCAGGAAGGTCTTCCATATCATCGGTTACAAGACCGTTCCGATCGACCATATAAATCTGGCCACGAGCGGTTCTATCCTCTAACCCTTCCGCCTTCATAGCGGCCACAATTTGCTCGGCGATACCACAGCCAGCAGAGCCCGCGCCCAGAAAAACAATATGCTGATCTTTGATATGGGTATTACGCACTTTGCAGGCTGAATAAAGTGTGCCTAAAGCGACTGCTGCCGTTCCTTGAATATCATCGTTAAAACAGCAATATTGATCTCGATATTTACTAAGCAATGGAAGTGCATTTTTTTGCGTGAAATCTTCAAAATGTAGAAAAACTTCTGGCCATTGCCGCATAACAGATTGAACAAACTGATCTACAAAATCATAATAGGCATCACCTGTTATACGTTCATGATGCCACCCCATATAAAGCGGATCATTTAAGAGTTCTTTATTATTAGTGCCCACATCTAATACGACCGGCAATACGGTAGCAGGATCAATACCGCCACAAGCTGTGTAAAGCGCCAGCTTTCCGATAGGGATACCCATTCCTCCGATCCCTAGATCGCCTAACCCAAGAATCCGTTCGCCATCCGTAACGACAATAATCTTTATATTTTTTTGGGTAGTTTGCGTTAGAAGATCGTCCATTTTATCACGATCAGGATAAGCTATAAATAAGCCCCGATCTGCACGGTAAAGATGAGAATAATTTTGACAGGCGCTGCCCACTGTTGGCGTATAAAGAATGGGCATCATTTCAGTAATATGAGCAGCAGCAAGATGAAAAAACAACGTCTCGTTTTCATCCTGTAAAGCGCGTAAAAAAAGATAACGCTCTATGTCAGTTTTTTGTTCTTTATATTGCTGGTAACAGCGCTTGCTCTGCTGTTCTATGGTTTCAACAGTATGCGGAAGCAAAGCATTTAATTGAAAGATATTTCTTTCTTCTTGGGAGAAAGCCGTTCCCTTATTTAAAAGGGGATTATGAAGAAGCGTTATACTTCTATCTTTAACCGATAACGGCGTATTATTTTTTAATGACATAACCTGCTCTTTTATAAAAAAATAAAATTGATCGCCGAACTGATATAAGCTGTTCGAGTTAATCTTTTTCAAAATTAACCGAATAGCGATGCTCAACAAAATATAGAAATGCTAGGGGCCTAATAATCGGCTGGCTTGTGCGCGCGCTTCATCTGTCACTTCAGTGCCTGAAAGCATGCGGGCAATTTCTTCGAGGCGTTCATCCTTATCGAGGGGTTTTACTTCTGTACGCGTAGCGAAAACTTTTGTTTTAGAAGGACGACCGTGATGTTTACGAATAAGCCAATGTTGATCTGCCCGTGCAGCTACTTGCGGGCTATGGGTAATAACCAGCAATTGTGCCTTTTTAGATAAACGCGCTAGTCTTTCTCCAATAGCACTGGCGACGGCCCCACCAACACCCTGATCTATTTCATCAAAAATAATCGTAGTCGTTCCTTCTTCTCCAGCTAAGACTACTTTTAAAGCCAGCATAAAACGGGATAACTCTCCCCCGCTTGCAATTTTCATTAAAGGAGAAAAATCAGCACCGGGATTAGTAGAAATAGTAAACTCCACACGATCAAAACCCTCTGCGCTCCATTGAGAAGATTCCAATTTTTCAATTTTTGTCTTGAATCGTGCAGCTTCCATTTTAAGCGGTGGTAATTCAGCCATTACCGCTTGATCGAAACGTTTTGCGGCGGATAAGCGTGCCTGAGACAAAGCTTCAGCTGATTGTTCATAGGCTAGACGGGCAGCATCATTTTCTGCTGATAAAGCAAGAACGCCTTGTTCACCGGCTTCTATCTGATCGAGTTTATCTTTTAATTCTATCGTAAAGGAGGATAATTCATCCGGTGCGACGCGATGCTTTCGCGCTAAAGCCCTTAAATCAAACAAGCGTGTTTCAATCCCGTCTAATCTTAAAGGATCGCCATCGAGCATCATAGCCGTATGACCAAGCTTTTCACTGGCCTCTCCGGCTTCATTCAAAGCTTTATCGATAGACTCAAGCGCTTCCCCCAAGACAGGATGTTCAAAAGCAATCCGGCCTAGACGGCGTCCTGCCTGACGTAACAAAGCGATAGCCCCCTCTGTGCTATCAAGCCATTGGCCAATCGCCTCCATATCTTCAATAAGCCTTGCCCCTTTTTGTAAGGTAGTACGCTCCTCGGCAAGAGCAGCTTCTTCCCCATTCTGGGGAGCAAAAGCTAAAAGTTCATGAACAGCATGTTCTAGCCAGTCACGATCCTGTTCGCGTTCTTCTTTTAGTTTTTGAGCAGTAGCTAATGCCTTTTCCGTTGCTCTCCAGTAAATATAGGCTTGTGACGTCGGCATACTATCAATATGGCCAAACTCATCCAATAAAAGGCGATGACTGCGTGGATTCAGTAGGCCTCTTTCATCATGTTGACCGTGGACTTCAATCAAATAGCCAGCAATTTCCCGCAATAAGGTAACAGAGATAGGCTGATCATTAAGAAAAGCACGGCTTCCCCCATCGGCTTTAATAACTCGTCGAATAATCAGAATTTCATCTGTTTCTATTCTAAGACCACTTTCTTGCAGATAGGCATAAAGAGGATGCCCTTTAGAAAGTGAAAAACAGGTACTGACGATACCCTGCGCTGCTTCTGGCCGAACCAAACTACTATCAGCACGAACGCCTAGAGCTAACCCTAAAGCATCGAGCAGAATCGACTTACCAGCCCCTGTTTCGCCAGTGAGAACACCAAGACCAGCATGGAAATCAAGGTCGAGTGCATCAATGAGCACAATATCACGAATGCTGAGCGAAATTAGCATAGCATCTTCATCTAAAGTATTTTTCTGTTCGATGCATCCCGAACAGAAAACTTATTATGAACGCGGTCGCAATCGAGGTGGATAACCACTTTGCATTCTCGCCTGAATAATACTGAGATAACTATCTGCAAGCACTTGGTTAACATTATCCCAGCCGTAACGGTCACTCATTTCATACCCTCGGTAACCTGTTTCTTCACGTAAATTTTTATTTTCGCAATAATCCTGTAGAGCATCGGCAAAATCTTTAATCGCACCGGGACGGATAAGACGCCCCATCAGGGGATCTTCGATTAAACTTTCACTTCCAGTTGCCTGAGCGGCGACCACAGGCCGACCGGTTGCCATCGCTTCCAAGGTTACATTACCAAAGGTTTCAGTCACCGAAGGATTAAAGAGAAGGTCGGTTGAAGCCACGGCGCGCGCAAGCGCTTTACCTGTATGAAAACCAGCAAAAATAGCCTGAGGTAATCGACGCTCGAACCATCCCCGTGCAGGGCCATCACCAATAATCATTACGCGATGGGCTATCTGTCTTCGGATCAATTCGTCAATTGTATCGGAAAAAACATCCAAGCCTTTTTCCATCACCAACCGACCAACAAAACCTATAACGACTTCATGATCATTTATCCCAAAATCCCGACGAAAATTCATATCTCGTGCTTTGGGTGAAAAGAGTTGACGATCAACACCTCGAGACCAAATTCTGACATCATAGCTCATACGTTGATCTCGAAGTACCTGTGCCATAGATTCTGAAGGCGCAAAAATAGCATCGCAACGCCGGTAAAGTCGCCGAAGAATAGCTTCTATGACGGGCTCTAAAAAAGGCATACCATAGTAACGAGGATAAGTTTCAAAGCGGGTATGCACCGAGGCAACTGCGGGCAAATTCCACTTTCTAGCCAATGAAACAGCGCGATGCCCCAGATATTCCGGACTCGCAATATGGATAATATTAGGTGCAAAGTCTTTAATATCGCGTCTAACACGAGATGTTAAGGCAATAGGTATACAGTATTCACTCCGTCCGGGAAAAGGAATAGCCGGAACGGCAATCACTTTCCCAACAGCGGGAAAAGCAGGTGTCTCACTGCGTGGAGAATAAATACGAACCGAGGCGCCTTGTTGCATCAAATAGCGAACAAGACGATTGAGAGCCTGATTAGCCCCGTCGCGGACATAGTTATAATTACCTGTAAATAAGGCTAGGCGTAAATTACGGATATCCATAGACGGCTTTAGAAAAACTGTGCGCAAAAGGCGCTAATTTTAGAGATTTTATGCAAGTAATATGTCCTTACATAAGCAATTTTATCACTGGACAAATAATATCTCAGCAAAAAATCGGAATTATCCAAATAGATTAGGTTTATTATGGCCTATAGCAGGAATCAGACCTGTCACAATCCCATGATTGCCTGCTTTATAGTGAACCTATTGCAATTTTGATCACTGTGGTAATTTTTATCAGAGAAGTAGCAGAGCAATAGACGAGCTCATGAATTATGAAGCGCTTTTAGATAAAGTTTTTTTTACAGGTTGTGGAATACTAGATTTTTCCTTTGGCAGTAAGGCGGGAAGATGACAGATCGGTAGTTTTAGGCTGGCCGTATCTTTACAGGAACGGACTTGTGCCGATCCATCAGGCCCAAGAAATACCGCATAATCCTGAAAGTCTTTCTCATTTTGACAGCGCACACTCCACATAGCTAAATTATCGTAACCGCCTTCCGTTGGAGAGGCATAGTTAACCCGACGACATAAAAATCCAGAATCATTTAAAGCCCCCCGTAAAACAGCGTATCTTTGTATCTCCGGCAGCTGTTGCAAGCGTTGGCTATAGGCAAGCGATGCGGGTACAGGCGTAGCCTTAAGTTGAGACAAAGGCACAGCGATAAAAAGCCAAGATGTCATTGTAGCCGTTGCTATCAAAATCTTTACTTTACGCATCGATTTCTGCTTCCATTTTTATTATTGGCGGTATTTTTCTACGGCCTGGGACAAAGCTGTGTAAAGTTTACCAACATCAGAAGACATCAAAGCCACACTAAATGAGGTACCATCCCGATTATTGATAACGCGCCGCAACATGGCTTCAAAATCATGAATATAGCGATTTACATGCTCTCGAAAGGAATCATTTTTTTCATACTCACGGGCAATAATTTTTGTTTCGCCGCTATCTAGCAGACGAACAGCACGACGAGAAAAGACGCCCCGATCCCCTTTTAGGTAAGAAGCCCAAGCGGCATCGCTTACATCAGCTGACATAATACGTGTAATATCGATAGCCTTTGATCGAAGCGCATCAATTAACCACGCAACATGTCGTGTAAAATGCCGTTCGTCATGGTTTTCGATTTTTTCTTTCGCTTCGGTAATACGTTTTTCAATACCCGCTGTAATATTAGTAATAGTCAACATCTGCTGCATTAAACGCTCAGTTGCTTTACGGGCCGATTCAACGCTTTTCTCAGCGACTTCATCAACAGAAGATAGGCTACTTCTAATCTTTTCAACTAGAGCCTTATCCACCGCACCGGTAACCTGTTTCTGAAGCGATTCACCCAATTCTGTGCCGAGCGAAGCAAGCAGCGTTTTTTCTTCTTGACGCGTTTGCGTGATTAAATTTTGAACATTTTCTATTTCGGCCTTAAGTGCCGGCGTCGCTTTACTGACCAAGCTATGATTTTGCGTCTGAATATTCGCCATCAGATCGCTCAATTGGCCTAATTTTTGAATAAATCCACCCAGTTGAGCATTAGCATCGCTTACTAACTTATCGAAAGCCTCATGATGAAGGGCATTGCTAGCATCAACTTCCTTTATGAATTCACGGATTTGCTGTTGTTTCTGCTCAAACCCCCTGTCGGTTTTTTCGGTTAACTGGTTCAAAATATCTCTTTGATGAGTAAGTCCTTTGCTTGCTTGGGCTAGGATGTCCTCCATCTTGGCTGCTTGATTTTCCATACCTGTGATTTTAGGGAAAAGTGTATCAGCGGCGTGATTGTTTTCTCCGAATTGTTCGGTAATGCGGGTTAAAGCCGCTGGTAAACGAACATCGATATCTTGCACTGCTACAGTAATATGTTCGGAAAAACCACGCGCTCTTTCGGCCAGTTTTGAAAGCCCCCAGTCGCTATTCATCAACATTGCACCTGTTTCTTTTATCTGATCTGATAAATGACCAAGACCTTCATCAAGTGTCTTAAGGCGTGTATCTGTATCCTCCCTAAGGGAGATAAAACGGGTATCAGCTTGATCAGCTAATGCGTTGATATGAGTAAAGAGAGATTCAACCTGCTGATGGCGTTCAGCCAGATGCGCATAGACAGTATTGAGATGCTCAGTGACATCTGTTTGTTGATCAGAAAGGGCTTCAGTAAACTCTTTTTTCCAATTCTGAATTAACGATTGAGCATTTAACTGTTGCGCTTGCATAGTTCCAGAGAGATGCGATAGATCATTTTGAATAATATTAAATTGACCCGTCAATTGTTCAGCAAAGTTATCCCCTAAATTAGTCAGATTTTCCTGACTGCTTTTTAGATGATTTTCAAAGAAATCTACAATTTCTTTACTCTGGTTACGAACTGAAGCTAAACGCTGTGTAAGATCAGAATTAATTGAACTTCCCAAAAGATCAAAAGCTTGATGGTGGGAATCCACTGCTTTTTCAAGTACTTGGCTGATTTCTATAGTGCGGCCATTTACCTTTTCTAGTTTGGTTTCAAAATCTGTAGAAACCTGCTCGCTTAAATGTCTAAAATTCTGCTCACTATTATCTATAGAAGATTTTAGGTGCTCTGATAACTGTTTTGTCTGCCGTTCAATGGCTTGCAGTGTTTGATGAAAATCATGAGATATCTGGGTATTAAAACTTACAATAGCAGTCTGACTTGTTTGAAGATGCGTTTCAAGGTTATCGGCTATACGGGTAGCATATTCATTTACCTCCCCTAAACGCGCTGTCATATTAAAAGAAAGATGGCCCGCTAATTCATCAAGGGCTGTCCGACTAACTCTTATCCGTTCATCCAAATGATCGGCCATTTTAGCAATATGGGTATCCGCAATCTGCATCTTATCAGCTATCAGATTAGCAACTTTATCCCCGAACTGAGCAACAGCAGAGGCACTTGTTTCTAAGCGCGCATCAATCTCTTTTTGAATTTGATCAAGATGCTCAATTTCCTTAGTCAAGCGTTCCGCAGCGGCAAGAGTCGTATTTTCTGTTTTTTGTCCCAGCTCAGAAAGCGTTTGCAAATGTGTAGCCAAAACAGCTGATTGATGCTCGGCTTCATTATTGGCTTTATTCAAGATAGCGGTCAGTTCTTCTGTTTGCTTACGGGCTTCCGGTAAAGCATCTAGAAGCGGCCCCAGACTTTCACGGGCTGTTTCCGTTGCTTCAGTAAGACGATCAGTATGTCTTTGTAAGCCAACGGCTTCAGCGCGCATATTCATGCCAATATCAGCCAAGCGTTCTGAAGATTGCTCTCCTACCTTTAAAAGCTGGTCAGCTTGTAACGCTAAAGCTTGCTGATTACTTTCTACCCGAGCACTCAGCTGTGTAACAATTTCATCCAATGCGAGGGTTTCTTTACGGATAGAAGCTACAGCCCGACTGAAACGATGAGCTTCTCGCTGACTAAGAGGACGTAGAATAAGATAAAGAATACCAATAAAGGATAAGGGACCACTAATAAGAGGTAAAAAATATTGGGCATTGGCTAAGGTAACACTACCCATTTCAATAGCTGTAAATACACCAGCCGCTATAATAAGACCTAAAGCAGCCAGAACTAAGGTAGGCACCAGACTCTTTGCCTTTGTTACGGTAAGTGCCGTTTGCTGTAAGGGTGGAGTCGCCGCTGATGAGGATAGTGAAGGCGATGGAGGTGGCACTTGCGGTCTCGGTTTTTCTTTTCCGCCCTCGCTTTCTGGTGTATTTGTTTCTTGTGTTTCAATACCAGCTAATTCAGCTAGCTGTTGCTGCCGCCGATAAATTTCCCGCAGTCTTGCTGCGCCATCAACCCCTATTGCCATAGACCAGACATTATCAATTTTAAATTGGGGCGAATAGCCCCTTATGTCTCTATGATTAGTGCTTAAAGGATGAAAAACGTTTTTTTTGAAATAGATTCATTCATTTATGAAGAGAAAACTATTTTCAAGCGTTGCGGTTTGAGATTTATTTCTTAAATTTTAGATTAATATACTTAGTCCTGGTGATAAAATAGTGAGCCTTAGTAAAAAGCAAACGACGCAACAATATCAAGACCAGGATAATAAAGCTTTAGCCCCCGGTGTGTTGATCGGAGTCGGTCGTCAGACACAGCAGTCTGATGAGACAAATTTAGCGCTGTTTCCCGTTGCCGGTATGACTTTGGTAGAATATCAGATTCATCTAGTAAGAGAAGCCGGTGTGGATCATATCATCCTCTGGATAGAAGATTCTTTCTTCAATTTTGATGAAAACAATAATTCTGTTTTAGAAAATCAGAATGGTTTTAATTTTCGTTTTATGTCGATTGTCGATCAACTTCGTCGAAACGGCATTCACTTAACACTGGCACATAGTCATCAAGAAGTCGCAACTACTTTTTCTACCCATCAACATGTCTTATTAATTGAAGAAGGCTGCCTTCCTTCCGCAGCTTTAATAAAATCGATGTTGCTAGCGTCTCCACCAGCTATTCTGTCAGTCAAAGATGAACCCTCGGCTCAGGGTTTTGAACGCATAGCTGCTTCTGAAAAATGGGGTGGTTTAGCTTTAATTGATGGAGAAAACCTGACTAAAGTTAATACAATTCCCGATGACTGGGATCTTATTTCGACGCTTATGCGTCAATCCGTACAAACTGATTGCAACCGTATTCTAGGCGAAACCTCGGTAAAAGAGGTCATAACAAAAAATGATGCCCAAACATTTGTTCTGAAAATTACGGATAAGGCCGTACCTGACCAAATAAGCTATATGCTTTTGTTGGGGACAGCCCCTAAAAAAAACCAGAATATCTTTAATATTTATCTCTTTCCTTTATTAGAAAAGCTTAGTCTACCTAGACTAGCTCGCTATAAAAAAGCCGGTTTATGGCTATCTTTATCCGTTTTTATTTTAGCGGGTCTCTCCTTACCAACGGCTTTTTTAGGATGGCTTTCTTTTACAGTCTTTTTAATGATGCTAGCGGGTCTTGCAGAACATGCGGGTAATCGTTTGAATGAAATTCAATTGAGAGCTGGAAGAAGAAAACAGAAAAAACAAATTTGCCATACGCGTATAATTTTAGCCGCATTTGCGCTAATTTTAAGTAGCTATCCTGTCAGCAAAGAAATGGGATGGGGTATTTTCCCCTTAGGAACTCTTATTATTATTACTACAATTGCAGCCGATCAGGAAGCAAAGCATAGTCGACGCTTTGCAACCGGCTATAAAGGACGTTATTATCTTCATTTTGATTATATGATATGGATTATGTTTCCTTTTGCCTTGATGTCGCATTATTCTTTATCTTTCTGGCTTGGTGGTTTGTCTTTTCTGACAGGTCTTTCCATTTTGAATTATGCAGCCGCGCTTCAACGCTTTCAGAAAACTTTACAAAAAGCCCATCTTTTTTCAAAAAAAATGCCTTAACTGAATTTTAGGTATTCGGCCCTAAAACTATTTTTAGTGATTCAAAGCTTTCTGACAAACTATGCAGAAAGAATATTTCATTTTTGGCTGGCGATGATTACCTATCGTTAACGGCCATCCTTTATGGTTGGCATTATGGCAGCAAAAGCATATTCTAATAATTCTAAGACATCCCTTATAGAGTATGTCAAAGAAGCCCTAAAACAGGATGAAGAGAGAAAAGAACAGCTTTGTATAGATTTATTTATACCGAGTTCGCTGCGTTTGACTGAGACTGAACGTAATCGCGCTATTCTTCTTCTTGAACGTTTGGTTATGGCGACTGAAAATGAAATTCGTCTACGCCTTACACCGTTAATTGAAGATTTTGCCCCTATTTCGCTTATTTTGCTTCTTAATGATCCTACTAATCAACTGTCTTTAAATTGTATTTTTAAAAGTGCTCTATTGCGAGATCAGCATTTTGCTGCTGTTCTCATACGTCGCATAAGCGAAAGTCGTTTAAGAAACGAATTTATCAGTCATAAAAAATCAGACTCCTCTGAAAAAGATATTGTAGATGATTTAATCAGTCAGACTACACCAGATATTGCTCTTTCAGCGATGGCTTTACTTATCGCAGAAAGTCGTCGGTTGGATCACTTGGAAGATCCGGTGTTTGCTCGTACTGATTTACCCGCTGAACTACAATATCGTTTGCTATGGTGGGTCGCTGCGTGCCTACGCTCTACACTTTTAGATTATCGAATTTCCGAAAATAAGGCTGATGAGGTGCTAGCATTGGCCGTTAATCAAGCTTTATCCTGTTATGATGAAGGTGATACGCTTGATTCCCGCGCTATAAAATTGGCACGTTCGCTTTGGGACTATCGACGTCTTACTGATGGTTTCATTGTTAAAGCGGCTTTTGATGGCCATATCGCCTTAATGGTAGCGGCCCTTGCTGTCCGAGCGGGTATCAATCAATCCTGTGCGTGGGATATGGTTTTAGATGGTGATGGTAGTCCCCTTTTATTATTATTACGAGCAATTGGGATGGCACGTCATGAAGCGATTACCCTGGCACTTCAGCTTACGAACCACAATCTGAATGATTATCAGCTTACTAATCGTATTGATGCCTTTGATACCTTAACTCAGCCAGAAGCCGATAAAGCACTAACCTTATGGCGTTTAGATGAATATTATCGCTGTGCTATCAGCGATATTGGGCATAGCGTTAGCAATATGCGAAAAAAAAATATGGATAAATGTGAAGAAACAGAATTTTTTGAGCAGGATTATCTTTCATGAAAATAAATGCAACGCTCAACCCTTCCGTCTCTTCAGATAAACAAAAAGCAGTCGCTATCCTGGACAGTGAAGACCACTTAATCAAAGCAGATAATCTGATTGCAGCGTTGCATGCTCATAATGGCGGTGAAAAAAATGCACCCTTAGCCTGCGCACCTTTAAATAGAATTATACATTTAGCGAGAAGATTACAAACTAGGATTTCTCGCCGCATTCTTTTGGTCGATATCAATAAAAAACAAGATTTATGGGTAGAAGCTATACCCAAAGCGGATGGGAGTATTCTATTAGAAATAACGGGATGGGCTCAGGAAATATCTTCAACAGAAGATTCAAAAATAGCTGATAATAGAATTGATCACGCCATAAGTTTAGCTAAAAAACCTATTTCAGTGAGGCAAGAAGACGTTCCAGTAGAGAGTAAAGAACCTTTATTGGATAGGGACAATTCAGAAAATTTTGATGATGAAACCGCTCGCTGGCAATGGCAGGCGGATGCCCATTTAAACCTGACTTATTTTCCGCCTGCCTTAGAAGCTATGACGGGCCTTGATCCCGATCTTTACCTGCATCGTCCATTTGCTCGGCTATTTACTTTAGAAACGGATGCTGAAGGCCGATTTCCTATTATGGAAGCCTTGGCAGAACATCACAATTTTTGTGCCCAGCCCTCTCTTGTTAATGGTAAAAAACCTAAAATATGGCTTTCTGGACAGCCAGTTTTTGATGCTTCTGAAAAATTTATCGGTTTTGAGGGTATTATAACACTCGCTGAGGATAATAATAAAAAGAATGACATTTCTTCTCAGCGTATATCCCTTGCCTTGCCGGATAGAATTGATCGTAGTTTCAAGCCCCCCTTACATCGAATTATTGAAAATGCAGAACATATATCTTCTCGCATAGAAGGCCCCTTACGAAAAGATTATGTCCATTACGCGATGGATATTGCAGCAGCTGGCCAGCATTTAATGATGCTTATTGACGATTTGGCAGATCTTCAAGAAATAGAAAGTTCAGGTTTTCGTATTGATAGTCAACCGGTTGATCTTGCAGAAATCGCACAACAAGCTATCGCACTCCAAGGTTGGAAAATCCATGCTCAGAATGTAAAAATGGATGCCCCTAAATCTGGGGAAAAAGTTATGGCCTATGCCGATCCGCAGCGGGTAATGCAAATTTTGCTTAATCTTATTAGTAATGCTTTACGCTATTCACCTGAAGGCGCGAGTGTCTGGATAAGGGTCGAACAAGATCAGAAACAAGCTTATCTCATTATTGCGGATCAAGGCAGAGGTATTGCCCCCGAAAATCAGCAGCGTATTTTTAATAAATTCGAGCGGGTTAATCCAGACGAGGGCAGCGGAACCGGTCTTGGTCTTTTCATTTCCAGACAGTTAGCGCATTCAATGCAAGGGGATATTACGGTTGACAGCGCGCCCGGACAGGGCGCGCGATTTACCTTAATGTTACCGGCTTTATAATTTTTATCGTTGATCTAAATCCACATAGTCCCGCTGCGTTGTTCCGGTATAAATTTGACGAGGACGACCGATTTTCTGTTCAGGATCAGTAATCATTTCATTCCACTGGGCAATCCATCCAGCCGTACGCGCTAAGGCAAATAAGGCTGTAAACATCGAGGTTGGAAAACCAATTGCTGAAAGAATCAAACCTGAATAAAAATCGACATTAGGATAAAGCTGCCGCTCAATAAAATAAGAGTCATTACGGGCAATTTGCTCTAATTCGCGGGCTGTCTCGAAAATAGGATCATCAGCTCCCGTTCTTTCGATAATAGCGGCGGCAGTTTTCGCTAAAACACGGGCACGCGGATCATAATTTTTATAAACACGATGACCAAATCCCATAAGACGAAAAGGATCATCGCGATTTTTAGCCCGTTCAATAAAATGCGGAATATTTTTAGGTGTACCGATTTCCTTAAGCATAGCTAGGGTTGCTTCATTAGCGCCCCCATGGGCTGGCCCCCATAAACAGGCAATACCCGCAGCAATACAGGCATAAGGATTAGCGCCCGAAGATCCAGCAAGACGAACCGTAGAAGTTGAGGCATTTTGTTCGTGATCGGCATGCAAAATAAAAATTTTATTGAGAGCCGATTCAACGAGAGGGTCAACAATATAAGGTTCTGCCGGAATACTAAAAGTCATTCGGAGAAAATTACCGACATAACTTAACGAATTATCAGGATAAACGAAGGGCTGGCCGACAGAATATTTATAAGCCATGGCCGCAATCGTGGGTAATTTTGCTAACAAGCGATGACAGGAGTTCATTCTTTCCTGTGGATCGTGGATATGGATAGCATCAGGATAAAAAGCAGATAACGCTCCGACTACGCCACAAAGCACGGCCATGGGATGAGCATCACGACGAAAACCACGAAAAAAGGCAGAAAGCTGTTCATTCACCATCGTGTGATGGGTAATAATATCCGAAAAAGACCGAAATTCTTCTGGTTTAGGTAATTCACCATGAAGAAGCAGATAGGCTACTTCTGAGAAGCTGGATTTTTCAGCGAGTTGTTCAATAGGATAACCGCGATAAAGCAAAAGGCCATTTTCGCCATCGACATAGGTAATTTTTGACTGACAGCTAGCCGTAGAAAGAAAGCCAGGGTCATAGTTCAGAACACCACTTTCGCTATGCAGTTTACGGACATCAATGCCGCAAGCGCCTGCTGTACTATGTCGAATCGGAAAGCGATAATCTTTACTGTTTAAACCGAAAATGGCTTCATCAAGCTGACCCTTTATCTCGTTATCCATACTTAATTTATCCTGTTCTCTATTCCTCTTTCCTTCTTCTGATTAACTTCAAAAACAGAACCAGAGAAACAGATTTACTAAATACCGTCAAAGCAATCTCCTCCTGTTAAATTATTACAGGAAGAGATTACCCCTCTATGGGTGCATTTTTTAACTATGCGCTGGTGATAAAGAAAGTTGATCATCCAGACGGGCAAGGCTTTCCTCGCGCCCTAATAAGCTCATAACATCGAAGATGCCCGGAGAAACCGTTCTTCCTGTCAAAGCCGCCCGCAAAGGCTGGGCCACTTTACCCATTTTAAGATCAGCCTGTTCAGCAACTTCATGCAAAGCCTTTTCCAGACTCTCTACATCCCAATCTTTCAGATCACCCAAATTTTTACGTAAGATCGCTAATAAACTGCCACTGGTACTAGCCAGTTGTTTGGCTGCCTTTTCTTCCAGTGTTAAAGGACGCTGTTCAAACAAAAAGAGCGTGCCTTCGGCCAATTCGTTCAGATTTTTGGCGCGCGGTTTTAAGAAAGGCATTGCCTGTAAAATCAGAGCTTTTTGATCTGCTGAAAGTGCATGGCCAATAGATTTTTCGACCCGAGGGATAACCAGCTCCGTTAAACGCTTATCATCCGCCTCGCGGATATAATGACCGTTGATATTTTCCAGTTTTTTAAAGTCAAAACGGGAAGGCGAACGGCCAACGGCACTAAGATCAAACCATTCAATGGCCTGTTCGCGGCTGATTATTTCATCATCACCATGCCCCCAGCCTAATCGGAGCAGATAATTATCAATGGCTTCTGGAAGATAACCGAAATCATCTCGATAGGCTTCTACCCCTAAAGCGCCATGACGTTTGGAAAGCTTGGCACCATCGGGACCATGAATCAGCGGAATATGCGCATATTTAGGCGCATCCCAGTTCATAGCTCGAATAATACCCAATTGCCGGAAAGTATTATTAAGATGATCATCACCACGGATGACGTGATTGACCCCCATATCATGGTCATCAACCACAACCGCTAACATATAAGTAGGCGTGCCGTCTGAACGTAAAAGGACCATGTCGTCGAGTTCGGCATTTTTAACCGTCACCGTGCCTTGCACCAAATCATGCAAGGTTGTTTCGCCTTCCTGCTCGGCTTTCAAACGCACGACATAAGGCGTTCCTGCGGGTGCTTCGGATGGGTCTCGGTCACGCCAGCGGCCATCATAGCGTTGTGGCTGCTTTTTGGCCCGCTGTTCGGCGCGCATCGCCTCCAGTTCTTCTGCGGTCGCAAAGCACTTATAGGCTTTACCGGCGGCTAACAAAGCCTGTGCGACTTCTGCATGACGCGCCGCACGCTCGAATTGATAGGTAATTTCACCATCCCAATCGAGGCCAAGCCAGCGCATTCCGTCGATAATAGCGTCAATGGCTTCTTTGGTGGAACGAACGCGATCAGTATCTTCAATTCTTAGCTGAAACTGGCCGCCATTGTGACGCGCAAAGAGCCAGTTAAAAAGGGCAGTCCGAGCGCCACCGATATGTAGAAAGCCGGTTGGGGACGGTGCAAAGCGGGTAACAAAGGACGGGTTCTTGGCTGGGCTTGCGCTCATGCGCCTTACTCCTGAACTGAAAAATCAGCTTTTGAATAGCGGGTCTAATAAAAGAAGAAAGTTTAAATATCGATTGTGCCTAAAGCATTTAGAGCATTAACGGCAATATCGGCATCAATCTTTCTTTTCACATAATGCGTTCCTATAGGCATTTTGACGGTGGATATCAAAAGCAATGAATTTTTTTAGGCATCTGTTTTCCGATTTTGAAAAATGGAAAATCAAAAAAGATGCCGAGGGATATGCTGTTTTTGTGCGTGCACCCTTAAATTGGTTAGAAGAACAATTAGAAAAAGAACGGGATCAAATCGCGTTATGGCTGCCCATTGCTTTTGGTGCAGGCATCCTTTTGTGGTTTACGATACCCTCTCTTGATGGCTGGTTGGCAAGCGGATGCTTATTGGGTGCTTTGATCCTCGCGATGCTGCCTTTTAGGGAAAAAGCGAGAGTTGCCAACGCGCTTATGATAGCAGCAATAGCGGCTATAGGGGGTCTCATAAATATCGGGTTTCGCGCCTATGATGTCCCACGGGAGAGTCCCCTAAATTGGGGCGTTTGCGTGATTTACGGACAAATCCAACAAAGCCAACAACAACCGGCAAGAAACCGATTACGATTGTTGATGGCGGTAGATCGCGATGAAATAGAAAATCACTGTCAAAATCACAGGAAAACTCATCGAAAGTCAGACACCGCATTCGAAAATTTTGAGCAACAGGATAAGCAACAGGATAAGGATAATTTAGAATTAGGCGATGAAAAATTAGAAACAGACAGTAAAAAATCACGTATTCAGAAACCAGCCCATCCTTTATTAATACGATTATCAGTTAGCGACCGTTATAATGGAGCTGGATTGGAAGCAGGAGCCTTTATAAGCGTAAAGGCCAAATTAGAACGCCCGATGCCGGCATCCTTGCCTTCGGGATATGATTATGCTGAAGTGGCCTATTTTCAAAATATTGTGGCGACAGGCCATGCTTTAGAGCAACCCCGCCTTGTAAAGACAGCTGATCCGTCTTCTTTTTTTCTAAAAATGGCGGCAATCCACCAACAATTAACCCGCCATATTATTCAAAAAACAGGCGCAGAATCTGGCCCGATTGCCGCGGCCTTTGTGACCAATGATGTCGGATCTATCAGCGATAGCGACAATATAGCGATGCGAAAAGCAGGGCTGACTCATCTGTTATCAGTGGGCGGTATGCATATTGCAGTCGTTATCGGCGCGGTAATCTTTATTTCTATTCGCTTGTTAGCGCTGTTCCCTTATCTGGCCTTACATTATCCTTTACGGTTGATAGCTGCCATCAACGGCGCCTTCATAGGATTAATTTATACCTTTATTGCCGGATGTGAGATTCCCACCGTACGTTCCATGTTGACGGCAGCCCTTATTTTATGGGGAATTGCCCTTGGCAGAAGGGCGTTTTCGTTACGTTTAGTCGCGGCCGCCGCCATGATTATTATGATTTTTCGCCCTGAAAGTGTTTTATCCCCTAGTTTTCAATTAAGCTTTGCGGCGGTTACCACCGTTATTGCCTTTGCAGAAGCACCCGAGGTTAAAAGATTATTCGAGCATTACGAAGTCGGTTGGTTAAAAAAAATAGCCCTGATAGCGGGTGAAATTTTATTAAGTGGGGCTGTTGTTGAAGCCGTAGTTGCGCCTATTACGATTTATCATTTTCACCAATCTGGCCTTTATGGAGCAATTGCCAATATCCTTGCCATTCCCCTGACAACCTTCATCATCATACCGGCAGAAGCCGCAGCCTTGGCAACGGATGTCATCGGTTGTTCCGCTCCTTTTTGGTGGATAACCGCTTATGGTATTCATTTCTTATTGGTAATTGCCCACTATGTAGCCGCTTTACCGATGGCAGGCATCATGCTGCCTATGATGCAAGCGAGCACATGCCTATTATTGATGATGGGGTGGTTATGGTTGGGGCTTTGGAAAAGTCGTTGGCGGCTATGGGGTATAGCCTTATTATTATTGGGGCTGATGATAGTTATTTTTACCCCTAGACCAGATGTATTGATTAACCGCGATGGCGAAACTATCGTCTTTAAAACAAATCCGCGTCCTCTTTCTTATCGTTTTATATGGGCTAAGAATAATCCGTATAATCAAGATCAGGCGGCTACTATACTCGGTTTTGAAAAGGCACAACAAAGCCCCCCTTTTCACGAGAGTGCTTGTCAAAAAAGCCCCTGCATAGTCAAAACAGATGACCAACGGCACGCCTTATTAGTGATAAGAGGAAAGGCAAAAAGCCCCCTTATTTCCCTATGTGAAACGAGTGATCTGGTTATCAGCGACCAGATTTTACCAGAAAGTTGTCATCCCAAAATAGCCAAGATTGACCCATGTATGTTGATAAAAACAGGAGGAATGGCGCTTTATTGGTCTCCCAAAAAGCAGGGTTTTCCCCAAATTATTACGACTCAATCGGGGCATGATCAACATCCATGGATAAAGTCTATTTTACCGGTGGCCTGTCGATCGTAAGGCTAGCCAACGAACAATTTTTCTGTGGTGAGCTTGAAATAGCCCTATAAAAGTTAAAAATAGAAAATATCCTATTCCGGTTTTATCATGATGCGGGCTATCATTTCAAAATCGCCGTGAAAACCGTTGTCAGGCCTTTTAATATCGCTATCAGTCGTTTACGGAATGAGACTGAGGCGCGAAAAGAGGCGAAAAAGCGAGAGCTGGCAGAGGGTTCTCTTCTTCAAAGTCGTCTCTATTGGGGCATTAAAATGATAGCAGTCGATGCGGCTTGTATCAAAAGAATAGACCTTGCGCCGGACTGCGACCAGTTCGGTTTTTTTATGCTTACCCATTCTCATTTTATGATTTTTCAGAATATTATCTGTGAGGCCCGAAAATGAAAAATGAAGTTCCATTTTATGATCCAGATTTAAGTTATGAAGATAACTATAAAGAAGGACCTTTTGGCCTTTTTGCTGAAAAAAACATTCCAGAATCTGGATATTCTGAAATTTCAGGTAAGAAAAACCCTAATTTTTTAGGATTAGAGGTTGATATACCTTTTGGTATTCCAGCAGGCCCTTTGCTCAATAGTCGATATATTAAGGCGGCTTTTCGCTTTGGTTTTGATCTTTGCGTTTATAAAACGGTGAGAACCCAAGCGCAGGCTTGTCATCCCTTGCCGAATGTATTGGCTATTCATCCAAACGGCCATCTGACCGCTGATTGTGATACGGTATTAGCTGATAAAAATTATAGTCAGCCGTTATCTATTACCAATTCTTTCGGCGTCCCTTCCTTCAGCCCCGATATATGGCAACCTGACATGGCAGAAGCCGTCAAGGCAGCGTCAAACAAGCAGATTATGATTGGCAGTTTTCAGGGCACCCAAGGCAAAGGAAAGATCGAAGACGATTACGCCTTAGCCGCGCGCCTTGTAGCCGAAACCGGCGCGCCGGTTATAGAAACCAACCTCAGTTGCCCCAATGAAGGGGTCAATAATCTTTTATGTTTCGATACCGAGGCGGTGTATCGCATTGTTGAAAAAATAAAATCGACGGTGCCAGATCGGCCTTTGCTGTTAAAAACAGCTTATTTTAAAGACGATGTCCATTTGAAAAAATTATTGGATAAGGTCGGTCATCTTGTTCAAGGTTTTAGCACGATTAATACACTGAGTGCGCGCCCTGTGGATAAGAATAATCACCCTGCTTTATCAGAAAACCGCCCAGAAGGCGGCGTATGTGGGGATGCCATTCGTTGGGCCGGTTTAGAAATGGTCAGCCGTTTAGCGCATTTTAGGCAGGAGATGGGGGCTGACTTTGTGATTGTTGGTGTAGGCGGCGTCAACCATCCAGACCATTACAAAGCCTATATCAAGGCGGGTGCGAATGCCGTTATGAGTGCAACGGGTGCCATGTGGAATCCTTTATTAGCATTAGATATTAAAAAATCACAAGTTTGATTTATAACATTACAATCTATAGTTAAATAGAACAATAGTTTGTAAGTAAATAATAAATATACTCTCAATAATAGCCTTCCCTAGGACATGATAATTGACAATAAATTTAGTTATTATTAACGATATTGTATAATTATAGGAAATAGGGGGCATTGTTGAAAATAAAGCGTCTTGTAGCAGTGATAGCCTTGGCTTTATCGACGCCCGTTTTAGCAGAAACATTGAATAATAATTCTGTTTTGGCGCTGACGGCAACAGGTTTGGGCGATGAAGCTATCATTGCCAAGATCAAGAATTCAGATGCGGATTTTGATCTTTCCACGAACCAATTAATTGCCCTTCGTCAAAAGGGGGTTTCTAGCCCTGTTTTAGCGGCCATGCTGGAAACCGCGCAGCAGAAATCCCAAAAGCTTTCTATGGATTCCCCCGATCCGATGGTGCCCCATGCGCCGGGTGTTTATCTGTTAGATGATCAAGCTGTGCCCCCCAAAATGAAGCACATAGATCCAACGGTAACCAACCAATCAAAGACGGGGGGAACCTGGGGCTATGCTTTGACAAGCGGCATTGCTTCGATGAGCATTAAGGCTTCCATCCAGAATGAAACGGCAAAAAACCAGACGGATGAGGATCAGCCGGTATTTTACTTCTTCTTTGATGAGCAAAATCAGGGAAGTGCTTGGAATGCGGGAACCACGGCTACCGTTACGTCGCCTAGTGAATTTACGCTGATTAAGATGAAAAGCAAAAATGGTCATCGTGAAGTCCGCGTTGGGAGTGTTAATCTGGGGGGGGCCAAAAGTGGCGTTATGGATAAGGATCAAATTCCTTTTGAAGCGCAACTTATTCGTCCCGGTGTTTATAAAGTCAGCCCCAAATATAGCCTTGCTTCTGGTGAATATGGGTTTCTTTATGCCATTACCAGTAATGGCCCACGCGGTGCTTTAAGTGGCCGTATCTTTGATTTTTCTGTAAAAAACCTTTCAGCTGATAAAGACTGATGCCTAAAAAATAAGGAGAAAAAGGATGACATCAGTCTATAATTTTTGGGTTCCTTTTTCTTCTTCCCTCGCGTTAAGGGTGATCTGGTTTTCGTCTTTTTACCGGATTATGGCTTATCGTTTTTTATTAAAAAGCCTTGTTATTAATCTAGGAGAGCACAATTATTGCTTGAAATTTGGCTTTGGATTTAAAATAGCATCAAAGAAAAGAGTGTCTCTTTATAGCTTTTATTAGCTATTTTAATAATTTTATAAAAAAGATAGCCATCATTTTATTATAGTCTAAGTCTGTGTTTTATAAATATTTTCCAGAAGAGAAGAATAATAATATATTCATTTTATGAATATATATTACTAAAAATAATTGACTTTATAATGGCTGTTACCCTTTGGATAGACAGCCTATATAGGCCTGCATAAAAGGCCACGGCCTTAAGACAAAAAACGGATTTTTCATGACCGCGCTGGATTCTGCAAAAAGGCGTTTTTTAACCCCTGATCAATATTTGACACTGTTATCCTTGGTGGTAGCAGGCACGTCTTTCATGGAAAATCTGGACGGCAGTATTATTGTGACAGCGCTGCCAGCGATGAGTCACAGTTTTCATGTCCCCCCTATTGATTTAAATATCGGGGTATCCGCTTATTTAATGACTTTGGGCATTTTTATTCCGGTCAGCGGCTGGATTGCGGATCGTTTTGGGATAAGGCGTGTATTCACCCTTGCCATTGCAATTTTTACGCTAGGTTCCGGTCTGTGTGGTCTGTCCAACGGATTAGTCGAATTCGTTTTACTGCGGATTATGCAGGGTATTGGCGGGGCGATGATGATTCCAGTCGGAAGGCTGGCTGTCTTGCGCAATCTGCCCAAAGAAAAATTAATTAAAACGATGGCTACCTTGATTTGGCCAGCGTTAGCGGCCCCTTTGTTAGGTCCAGCCTTAGGAGGGCTCATTGTCACCCATGCCTCATGGCGCTGGATTTTTTATCTTAATCTGCCCTTGGGATTGATAGCGATTGTGGCCGCCTTGCTGCTCGCCCCAAAATCTAGCGAAGCAGATGCCCCGCCCTTTGATTGGCCGGGCTTCCTGCTAACAAGCTTTGCTTTGTTCTTTCTGATGGCGGCGATTGAAATGGCGGCACAACCTGATCCCCATTTTTCCTTTATCGGGTTGTTGGTTGTAGCAGGCATTGGCCTTTTAATAGCCGGTTATCGTCATTTAGGCCGTACAGCCTATCCAATGATTAATCTTGAAACTCTGAAAATCCAGAGTTTTTCGGTCAGCATTCTAGGCGGCAGCATTTTCCGTATTACGGTTAGTGCGACGCCGTTTTTATTGCCTTTGATGTTTCAAATTGGCTTTGGCTTTAGCCCATTTCTTTCAGGGGCTTTGTTAGCCGCTATTTTTGCGGGTAACCTCTTGATGAAGCCGTTCACTACCTTTTTTATCCAGAGATTTGGTTTTCGTCGTATTTTGATATGGAATAATGTGCTTTGCAGTTTAACTATTCTAGCGAGTGTCTTTTTATCCCCCCATTCGCAATGGATGATTATTATCGTCTTATTCGCTAGTGGTATCTTACGATCGTTACAGTTTACTTCGCTGATTACACTGGCTTATTCTGAAGTGCCCAAAAAACTTATGAGTACAGCCAATACTTTATTCAGTACGCTTATTCAGATTTCTTTGGGTTTAGGCGTAACCGTCGGCGCGATTTCCTTACGCTTTAGTCATGGATTGGTGAATTGGTTCCATCTGGGCAATGAGCCGGATTTGCCCTTTCGGATCGCGCTTTTTATTGTGACCCTGATTTCTTGCTTAGCGTTGATCGATACCGTTAAACTGAGCCCTATGGCGGGGAATCTGTTGCGAAAGAAGCCTTTACAGCCAAAAGAAAAAACCGCTTAATAAAACAGGTGGCGCGCGTTAAAAATTTTCGCCTGATAAACGCTGAAACAGAAAATCAAGCTGTTCTAGCGAATTATAATCTAGGCTGATCGTACCGCCTTCTTCGCTATAGGCAATTGTGACCGGAAGGCCGAGGGTTTCGGTCAGTAATTGCTGCAACGCTAAAATATCGGCGTCGTCACCATCGCTTGCCAGCGTTTGCCCTCTTTTCGCTTTACTTGGTTTTTCCTTGGGCTGTTGACCATTTTTAATCTGTTGTACCAGCTTTTCAGTGTCTCGCACCGAAAGGCCTCGCTCGATCACTTTATCAGCCAGTTTTTGCGGGTCTGGCACAGTGATGAGGGCGCGTGCATGTCCCATCGTCAATTGACGGTTTATAAGCGCATCCTGTACCGTTTCCGGTAAATCCAATAAGCGCAGCAGGTTCGTGACATGACTGCGCGATTTTTTAACCAATTTCGCTAGGATTTCGGCGCTGTGGCCGAATTGATCCATCAGTCTTTGATAGGCCTTGGCTTCTTCAAGGGCATTCAGTTCTGCGCGCTGAATATTTTCAATCAAGGCGATTTCTAAGGTTTCGGATTCGTCAAAATCACGCACGATAACCGGAACGTCATGTAGCCTTGCCCGTTGAGCTGCCCGCCAGCGGCGTTCGCCCGCCACAATTTGCCATCCGCTGCCATGGGGGCGGACGACAATCGGTTGCAGCACCCCGCGTTCGGTAATGGATTCTGTCAATTCATTGAGGGCGGCTTCATCAAATATTCGGCGGGGTTGATCGGGATGCGGAAAAATAGAGGCAACCGGCAAATAGCGAACCATGCCTGAATTTTGAGTACTGGCCTCATTATTATTGATTTCACCTGAATTTTCGTCAGCGATTTCGCCTAATAAAGCGGAAAGGCCGCGACCAAGGCCCCCTTTACGGGGACGATTTTTTTTACCCAAGCTCATGCAGATACCTGTGACTGGTAGAGTGGTTTTTTAGCAGCAAGACGGTCGATCACTTCGCGGGCTAGGGCCATATACGCTTCGGAACCTGCACAACGATGATCGTAGATTAAAGCGGGAATACCATGACTAGGCGCTTCGGAAAGCCGGACATTACGGGGGATCATAGTGTCAAAGACCACCCGCCCCAATACCGCCCGAACATCCTCGGCAACCTGATCGGAAAGCCGATTACGCCGATCATACATGGTAAGAGCGACCCCCAAGATAGAAAGAGTCGGGTTAAAGCGTGAGCGCACCCGCTCAATCGTAGTGAGGAGTTGGCTTAGCCCTTCAAGGGCAAAAAATTCACATTGCAGCGGCACCAATAATTTATGCGCAGCCACAAGAGCATTGACGGTCAACAATCCAAGGGAGGGGGGACAGTCTATAAGACAGGCGTCCCAGCGATCAACAGGCGCTGCATTAAGCACATGGGCCAGCCGATGCGTGCGTTCTCCCAGACTTAACAAATCAATTTCAGCACCTGAAAGATCTACTGTCGCCGGAATAATTTCTAAACCGGGCACCGCTGTTTTAACGACCCCTTCTGATAAGGAAGCTTCCCCTGTCAGAACATGATAGGCTGAAATTCTTCGTTGA
Source organism: Zymomonas mobilis subsp. pomaceae ATCC 29192 (assembly GCF_000218875.1). NCBI lineage: Bacteria > Pseudomonadati > Pseudomonadota > Alphaproteobacteria > Sphingomonadales > Zymomonadaceae > Zymomonas > Zymomonas mobilis. The sequence goes on along the minus strand of NC_015709.1, from coordinate 1,371,991 downwards.
TCCTGTTTAATACCAAGACCGGTTGATGCGTTCCCTTGCGGGTCAAAATCAATGACCAATACCCGCCAGCCGATTGCCGCCAAGGCGGTGGACAAATTAATAGCAGAGGTTGTCTTGCCCACGCCCCCTTTTTGATTGGCAATGGCAATTCTGATCAAGGTTTTCTCCCCGCTTTATGGCGTTGGGGGTGAATATTTTTGGCCACAATAACCGCCGATTGCGGATCGGTAGCACTGGGCACTATTCGGATAGCACCTTGCCATAATTTGCGGGTCTCTTCTAGCTCTGCCGTAGCATTTTGGCCTTTGGGGAGAAGCCACAATGTATTTTTATGCGCAAACGGGGTGGCTATACGCCATAATTTATCAAGCGGTGCAAAAGCGCGCGCTGTAATAATATCAAAGGCTTGTGGTTCGATATTTTCCAATCGCTGACCCAAAATTGTGACGGGCGTCCTCGCCGCTTCGGATGCTTTTTGTAAAAATTCGACCCTTTTCCGACGGGATTCAACCAAAGTTACAGCGATGTCGGAAAGAATAGCAATCACAATTCCGGGAAAACCTGCCCCTGATCCTAAATCCAGCCAATTTTTGGGATAAGGCGGTTTCCCAGATATTTCGGCTTTAGCCAGCGGTAATAACTGCGCTGAATCAACAATATGGCGTCCCCATAAACTATCGACAGTAGAACGTGCGATAAGATTTTGATGTGCCATTTCTGTTAGTAAACAGGCAACAAAAGCATCTAGTTTTTCAACTGTTTCACGTGAAATGCCGATATGGTGATCGAGCCAGAGTAAAGCTTCATCGCGGGTCATAGGGTCACTTTTTTTGCATGAATCCAAATAGCGGCCAAAGCCGCAGGGGTTACCCCCCGAACGCGTGAGGCAGCGGCCATGTCGGCGGGGCGTGCTGTAGAAAAACGTTCGACCATTTCATTAGAAAGACCCGCTATATCAGCATAATTCAAATGGTCGGGTAGTGGCGTATTTTCACCGCCAGCAAGGCGGGCAAGCTCGGCATCCTGTCTTTCCAGATAAGGGGCATAGCGACCATCATCGATCATTTCGGTAACCACAGCATCAGAAAGTTTTGTCAAATCAGGAATGATTTTTTCAAGATGTTCCCGCGTGACAGCGGGAAAGCGCAACCATTCAAATAAACTGCGAGAAGCGCCTTCTGCTACGTTGGCACCGACAGATTGCATCACCCGACTACTGACTACTTGTTGCATCAACTTTTGGCCTTGCTGCCGTTCTTCACGCCTTTTTGTAACAAAAGCCGTCATTTCAGCGCCTAAAGCCCCAAAAGCCTCGGCCTGATCGGATAATCTTGTTACCGCATTATCGGCCCGCAAACCAAGGCGATATTCAGCTCTTGCTGTCAGCATTCGATAAGGCTCGGTAACGCCTTGTAAGACCAGATCGTCAATCATCACCCCGATATAGCTGTTACGGCGGCTGAAAACGGGGGGTGATTTTTCAGCAGCATAACAAGCGGCGCTGATACCAGCGACCAAGCCTTGAGCGGCGGCTTCTTCATAGCCCGTGGTGCCGTTAATTTGTCCGGCACAGAATAAGCCTTTTATCTTTTTCAAAGCGAGCGAAGAAGTCAGGCTACGCGGATCAATAAATTCATATTCCACGGCATAACCGGATTGGACAATCTCTGTCTTTTCCAAGCCTTCAATGCTGTTGATAAAGGCTTGCTGCACATCTTCTGGGAGAGAAGTAGATATGCCGTTGGGATAAATTAACGGCGTATCAAGACCTTCCGGTTCCAGAAAAATCTGATGGCCATCCCGATCACCAAATTTAATAATTTTATCCTCGATAGAAGGACAATAGCGTGGCCCCCGCCCCTCAATCGCCCCGCTAAACAAAGGAGAGCGATCAAGACCGGCACGAATAATATCATGGGTTTTTTGATTGCTGCGCGTCAAGGCGCAAGCAATCTGTGGCGCGATACGACCAGAGCCATAGCTTGCCATCGTCCAATAGTCTTCATCGGAAGGTTGTCTTTGAAGGCGTGACCAGTCAATGGTCCGACCATCGAGCCGCGCAGGCGTGCCCGTTTTTAGGCGACCCAGAGGAAGATCAAGCGCTCTTAATTGCTGTGCCAGAGAAATAGAGGGTTGTTCTCCAATCCTGCCCCCGCGCCATTTTTTTTCACCACAAAATAGCCAGGCATCCAGAAATGTGCCCGTCGCCAAAATGATTGCTTTCGTTTCCAGAAAACGACCATCTTCCAGATAAAGACCGATTACCTTGTCCTTATCCAGCTTGAAAGAGTCCGCCGTGCCTTCGACAAGAGATAGGTTTTCTTGTGTTTTTAGAGCGTTTTGAATGGCTTCTTGATAACGACGGCGATCAGCTTGCACACGTGGGCCTTGCACCGCACTGCCCTTGCTGCGGTTCAGCATCCTATAGTGAATAGCGGCGTAGTCAGCGGCACGCGCCATCAGCCCGTCCCAAGCATCAATTTCACGGACGAGATGACCTTTTCCTAATCCTCCAATGGCAGGATTACAGGACATCGCACCGATTTTTTGAATATCCATCGTAACAAGGGCCGTTTTAGCCCCTGTTCGAGCGGAAACAGCGGCAGCTTCACAACCGGCATGACCACCGCCGATTACGACAATGTCAAAAAACTCTTTCATAGCAGGGATAGGAACAATCCAGACGAAAAAATCATAAAAACCCATGAAACAGTTTTCAGGGTAAAAAACAATGACCAACGGTGCGAAATCATAGAATTTTAGCTTATCCTGTGAAGTTGAGGCCTTTTTGTTTCACGTGGAAAGGCGGCTTCTATGGGATAGGCTTTTCTGACTGAAAGCATGCTACAGCTTGGAAGGAAAGATGATTAGGGTAAAATACTTGAAAGGCAGAACTATAAAAACAGAATAAGGGTATTCTGAAAGCTAGGGGTATCAAGCCGTAATAATCTGTTTTGTATAATGGATTGTTATATCGTGATCGGTGCTGAAAACGACTTTATCCCCTGTACTGCCATTGACTTTATAGGCGGTATAAACAGAAGCCCCTTGCCCGAAAAATACCTCTATCGTATGGGTATCGACAAATAGACTGACGTGAAAAGCATCCTCTCCATTTAAGGAAAAAACCCGAATTTTTTCAAATTCTTCATTACCGCTATAATCAGTACATTTTCTTTCCACATGGATAGTCTTGTCGGCCCCCCAATAATGAAAGGCCACAAGCCATCCATTGCCTTGAACCGTAAAGCTATAACCTGCTTGTGGATGGGCATCGTCAATATCCCATTCAAGTTTATAACTGTCGGCGGCTATAGTAATCTCAGCCGCAGCCTTTGCGGTAGCGGTAATGCTGTTTTTTTCTATACTGGAAGTCGTTATTCCTTTTGGAAAAAAAGGCGTCATAAGAATATTGTTATCAGCCGTTAGCGTTAACTGACGACATAGGCTCATTGTACCGGCACTTTCGGAATAGGCGATATTTTGAGCATAATTCCAATTATTGACCCAACCCAAAATCAAGCGTTGATCAATATCGTCTGCCTTCATCGGAAAATAAACCCGACTACCGTAAAAATCGGGGCCTTTATCCAACCGCTTTATCTCTGATTCCTGTTTAAAAATACCAGCATCAAGATGACCGACACAATAATAAGCCCCTGTACTAAGCTGATCTATGGCATCGCCATTGGCATCAAAAAATAAAACGGTTTTCTTTTGAAGGGGGTTGTTTTCTATGGCTATCTGACAAAGACAAGGACATTCAATAAGCCCATATCCATCCAACATTATACCCCCAACATAGGTAAAATTTTTACCGTTAGGGGATCGGTAGATGCCTATTTTATTGCTTTCAGCAAGATAGATCAGGATATTTTGATTATCCTGCATAACGAAAGGATCCCGAAAAGGATCAAGATTCAAAGCATTATCCTGAACAGGGTTATATTCCGAGGGTATATAAGAATACCCCCCATCCAGAGATACCCAAAGATTAGTCCTCTGCTTATCACCAAAAGCGGTTGCATAACCTAGAATAGCTTCGGTGCCGTAGCCTGCGATATTATCTTTATCAAAAAGGATAGAGCCCGTAGCGACATCACCCTGCTGACCCACACAATATTTTGGGATAGCAACGCCGTGATCTGCAAAATGGATAAAATCATCTGTTGTAAGATGCCGCCATTCGGTACCATTGCCGCCCCAAGAGGCATCGCCATTCCAAAGATAATAAAGATGATACAAGGCATTCTTATAAAAGATACTTTGAATGTCATTCATAAAACCGGGTACGGTATTTAAATGAAAAATATTTTTATTAAAATTTTTATTAAAAAGATACATTTTGTTTTATTTTTAAAGCCTCATTTATCTATAATTGGCCTTTATAAAAAAATTTATTTCCTACTTGTCGATAAAAATTTAAAATATTAAATAATATTTATTTTTATTAACAAAAAATTATTTTATTATTTTAAATAAAAAAATAATTACTATAATAGTATCCATAATATAAGATAATCAAAAAATAGATTCAAAAAATACAGGTAATTATATTTTTTTAAAATAAAATGTCTTATTTTCCGATACAAAAATGACTAAATAAACTATCAAGCATGTTTTCTACCCCCGCCTTTCCGGTCAGTTGATCATAACAGCGGCAGGCTTGCCGAACACCCTCGGCAACAATCAACATATCTTCAGCCTGAAAAGTCATTTCTAGGCTATCCGCAGCCTCTTTTACTAATTGGCGCTGACGTCGATTGAGCGCGATTTCATTTTCCTTGGGCAAAAGCTGCTGCGCTTCCACGATAAGCCTTTCCCGTAAATCCGCTATTCCGGCTCCACTTTTTGCAGAGATGCCGATATGGGCACCTTTGGGCAGGATTGCCCTTTCGGGCTGATCAATACGTGGATGTAGAATAATAAGTTTCCAATCCCCTTGCGGAGCCTCTTCCGGTAGCCCAAGCCACAACAGAATATCAGCCTCTTCCATAGCTTTTCGGGCGCGTGCTATCCCGATTTGTTCAAGGCTATCATCCGATTCATGGAGACCAGCGGTATCCGAAAGCCGCATGGGAATACCCTTAAGGGCAATTAAAATTTCTATGACATCCCGTGTAGTCCCTGCAATAGGGGCCGTAATCGCCACATCCTGTTCGGAAAGGACATTGATGAGGGTAGATTTCCCTGCATTAGGCGGCCCCGCTAAGACCACGCGTATGCCATCCCGTAATCTTTCTACGGTCGGTCTGTTTTGAAATTCGCGATGGGAATGGATAAGAGCGGCAATCTGTTCTCGTAAGGATTTATGCCTGTTATCGTCAGCATTGGCCTCGATATCATCGGAAAAATCGAAATCAGCTTCAATCTGACCTGCAATCGTCAACAGGCTGTCTTGCCATGTTGCAATCTGTCGCCCCAAAGCCCCTCCACTCATCAATAAAGCAGCCTTTCTCTGACTGCTTGTTTCCGCCGTCAAAAGATCGCCTAGTCCCTCGGCTTCGTGAAGATCAATAACGCCATTTAAAAAAGCGCGACGGGTAAATTCACCGGCTTGTGCCGGTCGAAGGTCAGAAAATTGATTTAAAGCGGCCAAGACGTCATCAATGACAGCACGCCCCCCATGAACATGCAGTTCCGCGAGATCCTCACCCGTGGCCGTTTTGGGACCGGGAAACCAAAGAACAAGCGCTTGATCAAGTTTTTCGCCGCTATCAACCGCATAAATTGAGCGTAAACTAGCCTGTCGCGGAGAAGGAAGCGGTTTTTGTGTGAGGGTTAAAACGGCCTGTTGCGCAGAAGGGCCACTTATCCGAATGACCCCTATTCCCGCTGGAGGACGGCCGCTTGATAAAGCAAAAATCGTCTCCATACCGCTCTACTACTCCGCATTCTTTCTTAAAGGGTTCTTCTTATCGCGCTTTTATCATCATTAAAGGCCTCTTTTGAAGACTATTAAAATCATAGAAAACAAAGAAGCGGATAAGTTTGAAAAGCACTTTCTATAAATTAAAGAATTATATCGGGGGTATTTTTTGAATATCCTCTCTTTAGGCTTTCAACAGCCTTTCAGAATATCCACAGAAATAAATGTATCGTCGTAATTTAAGGCAGCGCGCAAAGCTGTTTTTAGTGGTTACAATGTCGTTTAAGTAAAGGTGCATTTATGCAGCGACTATATTATCCGAGCCCCATTGGTCTGTTTTTTCTGGAAGCCGCTGACCATTATCTTGAAAGGCTTTCGATTGAGCCCCAAGAAACCCGCCAAAGCGTGACAGAAAAAGCTGATTTACAAGAAATATTGGGCCAATCAGCTATTTTAAAAGAAACGACGCAGCAACTGGACGCTTATTTTCAAGGAAAATTATATCATTTTGATCTTCCCTTGAAGCCTGCGTCTACTCCGAAAGGGGAAGCTATGCGTCAGGCTATTATGAACATAGCCTATGGTTCAACGGCTAGTTATCGGCAAGTGGCGATGGGGATAGATTCAGGGGCAAGGGCGATAGGCCAAAGCTGTGCCCGCAATCCCTTTACTTTAATTGTGCCCTGTCATCGCGTAGTGAAGGCGGATGGCTCTTTAGGGCAATATTCGAGCGGCAATGGCGTTTCAACAAAATGCTGGCTTCTGGATCATGAAAAGCGTTATCGGCCCGCATAATTTTTAGGCTGAAAGAAAATAGGTAATACAGAATAAACGCGGATAATACCTTATCATTGAGCGCTAAACGCTTATCTTCTGAAAGATAAAAGGCTTTCAAGGATTAGCTATGGGCGAAAAAATTACCTTTAAGACCATTGATAAAAGCCATGAAATATCAGCTTATTATGCGCGTCCTGTGGGTAAAGCAAAGGGTGTTATCCTTATTATTCCTGAAATTTTCGGGATAAATGAAGGCATCCGTATCAGGGTCGATCGTTGGGCCAAGGCGGGATATGTCGCGCTTGCCCCTGATTTATTCTGGAATATCGCGCCGAATGTAGAGCTGGACCCTGATATTCCCGAAGAAATGCAACAAGCAATGGCCTATTATAATCAATTGACCTTAAAAGAAGGCCTGGAAACCGTTGAAGCCGCGCTTATCGAGGCGAAGCATTTAGCTCCGACGCTTAAAGTGGCGACTGTTGGCTATTGTCTGGGTGGTTTTTTATCTTTTTTAATGGCCAGTGAAAATAAAGTAGAGGCCGCTATCGGTTATTATGGCGTTTCGATTGATCAGCATCTTGATAAACTGCCTTCGATAAAGGCAGCTTTAATGCTGCATTTTGGGGGTAGCGATCCTTTCATCTCAAAACAGGCCATTGAAAAAATAGAGAAGGCCTTTGCTGACCAACAAAATAGCCTCGTTTATGTTTATCCAGAAGCTGGTCACGGTTTTGCGACTGAAAAAGGAAAACGAAGAGCCGAATTAGCCGCAGAATTGGCCGATAAGCGTAGTTTTAACTTTATTGAAAAGGCATTGTCATGAGTGAAGCCTATTCTATCCTTGCAGAAAAGGCCGGTGGCCCAGAAGTATTAGTAAAAAAGCCGCTCGATCTTACCAGCTTGAAGCCGCAGGCTGGCCAAGTTTTGTTGCGACATCAGGCAATAGGTGTCAATTTTATTGATATTTATCATCGTTCCGGCTTGTATGGACAGCATTTTCCTTCGCCTTTGGGATGTGAAGCTGCGGGCGTTATTGAAGCGACAGGCCCCGATGTCAAAGGCTTTAAAGTGGGGGATCGTGTCGCCATTTTTACGTCAAAATCTGGCGCCTATGCAACCCATCGGATTGTCGATGCCCATGGATTAGTCGCTTTACCGGATGATATAAGTGCGGAAACGGCAGCGGCTGTTTTATTAAAAGGCATGACTAGTTGGATGCTGGCTGAAAAATGCTTAGCCCATGCGCTGATACAGGGAGAAGCGCCCCGTGTGTTAGTCTTAGCCGCTGCTGGGGGGGTTGGTAGTCTGTTAGTGCCTTGGTTGAAACATTTAGGAGTTACCGTTTTTGCCCATACCAGCACCGCAGAAAAAGCCGAAAAAGTAAAGGCAAACGGCGCAGACTATATTACCACCCTACCCTATTCAGAATTGCCTGACTGGATCAAAAAACAAAATCAAGGGGAAGCTGTCCATGCGGTGCTGGATAGTGTTGGTGCAGCCAGTTGGAAAAGTTCACTCGCTTCCTTGGGCAAGCGAGGATTATGGGTCAGCTATGGTAATGCCAGCGGGCCAGTGCCGCCTTTATCGCCTTTGGCGTTAGCGGCGGCAGGTTCTCTTTATATGAGCCGTCCCCGTCTGAAAGATTATGTGGATAACTCTGTGGATTTAATGACGGCGAGCCAAAAATTATTCTATTTATTACGAAAAAATATCCTGAAAGCGGAAATAAATCAGCGTTTTCCTCTGACAGAGGCGGCAAAAGCCCATGCCTTGATAGAAAGCCGAAAAACCACGGGATCAACGATACTTATCCCCTGATATGACCGATTTTTCTAGTCCTGACAGGCTATTTATTAGAGGATACCGGCTGATCTTTTATCAAAATCAGCCGGTTTTCTTTTAGGACAAAAAGGTCATCTAAAATATGGGGATATATCTGTGGATAACTTTGTGGATTAAATGAAATACCAAAAGTCATCCTTACCCCAATTGATCATTTTTCTTACTAGAAAAGAAGAAAAAAAGAGAAGCTTTCTTGTGTTATCAAGAAACCATAAATCTTTTTCATGCCTCTTATCTTTTTTTGTCATGAAAAAGTAATCATATTCCCTTAATATTAATGATTCATCGAAGCGAAGAAATCTTCGTTCGTTTTTGAATCTTTCATCTTATCAAGTAAGAATTCCATCGCATCGACGGTACCCATCTGCATCAGAATACGGCGCAATACCCACATTTTTGAGAGAGTGCTTTTATCCACCAATAATTCTTCTTTACGGGTGCCGGATTTACCTACATCCATAGCCGGGAAAATACGCTTGTCGGCGACCTTGCGATCCAACACGACTTCGGAGTTGCCGGTGCCTTTGAATTCTTCAAAGATCACCTCATCCATACGGCTACCGGTATCGATTAAGGCAGTCGCGATAATAGAGAGAGAGCCCCCTTCTTCGATATTGCGTGCCGCACCAAAGAAGCGTTTGGGACGTTGTAACGCGTTAGCATCAACACCGCCGGTTAAGACCTTGCCCGAAGAGGGAACAACCGTATTGTAGGCACGGCCAAGACGCGTGACGGAATCCAATAGGATCACCACATCTTTTTTATGTTCGACCAGTCTTTTGGCTTTCTCAATGACCATTTCGGCGACCTGAACATGCCGCTGTGCAGGTTCATCGAAGGTCGAAGAAATCACCTCACCTTTGACGGAGCGCTGCATATCCGTCACTTCTTCCGGTCGTTCATCAATCAGAAGTACGATCAAGAAAACTTCGGGATGATTTTCAGAAATAGCCCGTGCGATATTTTGCAACAAGACCGTTTTACCCACCCGAGGCGGCGCAACAATCAAGGAACGCTGACCTTTACCTTGCGGAGCGACAATGTCGATAACCCGCGCGGATTTATCTTTGTTCGTTGGATCGTTGGTGTCGAGATTTAATCTTTCGGAAGGATAAAGCGGCGTCAGATTGTCGAAATTAACACGATGACGGACATTGTCCGGATTATCAAAATTAACGGAGATCAGCTTTGTAAGCGCAAAATAACGTTCACTGTCTTTTGGTCCCCGAATTTCACCTTCTACCGTATCGCCGGTTCTGAGACCAAATTTACGCACCTGATTTGGAGAAACATAGATGTCATCAGGACCAGCCAGATAGTTCGCTTCTGGGCTACGTAAGAAACCAAAACCATCAGGGAGGACTTCGATCGTTCCAAGCCCCATAATTTGGTCACCCATCTCGGCCTGGACTTTAAGAATAGCAAAAAGAAGGTCTTGCTTACGTAAGGTGGAAGCGCCTTCGATACCGAGTTCTTCTGCCATTTTGACGAGTTCGGAAGGTGATTTTTGTTTGAGATCTTTTAAATGCATGTCGGGGAATCCCGTAGGGGCAAGATAGGCTTTATTGCCTGAAAAATGAATGAGAGTGAGGATAAGATAAAGGAAAGATTACCCTTTAATAGAAAAGCGGGCACCGTAGGGGAACCCGCTTAAACTGTTGGAAATGGAGAGTCAAGAAAAAGAATAATGGGATTAGAGTATTTCTAATCTTATAACAGTAAAAATCGCTCTTAAAAAGGCTTAACAATGACTAAAATAACGACAATGGCTGCAATAATACCCGGAACTTCATTCATAAGGCGAAGGCCGCGTTCGCTGGACGGTCGGAAGCCGCGTCCTAATTTTTTAGCATAGGCGACCGACCAGCCGTGATAAATAGAAAGAAGAATAACGGCCGTCAGCTTAACATGAAACCAATATCCGACGACCAAAGCGCCGACATGTAAAGCTAATAAAACCCCGAATATCCAAGACAAAATAATAGAAGGGGTTAAGATGATATGGCGCAATCGCGTCTCACGATTTTGCCATTTAAGATCCTCGACTGAACCGGGTATGGTTTGACTGTGATAAATGCAATAACGCGGTAGCGTAAAAAGACCAGCCATCCAGAAAATCACAAAAATAATATGGGCTGATTTGACCCAAGGGTAGAGATTACCGAGAAAACCCATCCATTCGATCACAGAGCATTCCTTCTATTGTGGTTATTTATGTAATTTTTGTTCAAGTGGTAGCGACCTTCATTCACAGTTTCTATATTCATTAATATATTCGTTCGCAATTTTAGAATTAAGCACGAAGAATCTCTAAAAGGCGGCTAACATGATTGAGCGGCGTTTGGGGAAGAATACCATGTCCCAGATTAAAAATATGAGGCCTTTCTGAAAAAGCATCAAGAATGGTTTTAATAGCCTGATCTAAGGCGTCTCCACCTACCAATAAGGCTAGAGGGTCGAGATTGCCTTGGATAGGCAAATCCGAAGGTAGGTATTGATGCGCCCATAAAGGATCAACGGTTTCATCCAAGCCAATGGCGTTGACCTGTGTATCGCACACATAGGCTTTTATCCGGCTACCTGCGCCTTTTGGAAAGCCGATAATCGGGATATGGGGCTGTTTTTCTCGTAATCGGCTGATGAGTTTGGCGGTAGGAGCAATGACCCAACGTTCGAATTGTTGTGGTGATAAAGGCCCTGCCCAACTGTCAAAAAGTTGAACTGCATCAACGCCAGCTTCAATCTGACCGTTAAGATAATCGACGCTGCTGTCGATGATAGCATCAATAATTTCAGAAAAAGCTTGCGGATCACGATAGGCCATTTCTCGGGTCACGGCCTGATCACGACTGCCTTCTCCTGCGACCATGTAGGTAGCTACTGTCCATGGACTACCACAAAAGCCTAAAAAGGTGGTTTCTGGTGCCAAAACGTCAGCGACCCGACGCACGGTAGCATAAATAGCTTTTAGATGCTGTGGGGCCCTTTCTAAGGTCTTTAACGTATGATTCACTAAGGGAGGGGTAAGCTTTGGTCCTTCTCCTTTGACGAAAGTTAAGTTTTGACCCAACGCATAGGGAATAACCAAAATATCTGAAAAGAGAATGGCTGCATCAAAACCGAAACGCCGGACAGGTTGTAAAGTTACCTCGGCGGCTGCCTCGGAATCTTCAACAAGATTAAGAAATCCTGCCTTCTTTTGGCGAAGGGCTCGGTACTCCGGTAAATAGCGCCCTGCCTGTCGCATTAACCATACCGGGGGCTTCGTTTGTTTTTGGCCATGGAGAACCTTTAATAGCGGTGCGTTCGGTTTTTTTCGCGGTTCACCCATAACAATCCTTAAGATTTAATAAAATGTTGTTGAAGTAGTAGGGGCTGTGGATAATGGGGATAAGTTTTTTATCCACCAAGTTATCAACAGGTTTGTTCCAAGACGACTCGTTGACTCTTACGGAGTCGTTCGAGTTATACACATTCTTTATTGTCCTGTAATAAAACGGCTTAGCCTGTGGATAACTCTGTGGATGTTCTGTGGATTGTTGGGATAACTCTGTGGATAACTAGGGATGTAAGGGTTATCCACAATTTTATCCCCTACTTATCCACAGGCTTATCCACAGTTTTTTTGATCAAGGTAAAGCCAGATAAATAGACGGATAAAACAATGGGGGCATCTACGAAAAGCGGTGCACAAAGGAAGGGTTGTATTGTCCAATTTTTCCATTTTTTTAGGCTAACCCCAATTTCAACATCTGAAAGAGCGTGCCCGATAGGTAGGATTATCACGCCTTTGGGGATAGAAACTTGGTTAGGGTCGAGTGAGGGGATATTAAAGCGTGTCTTATCCTAAAAATGAAACTTGTTGGGGTACTTTAAATTCTTCAGTATCTTTTTGCTTCTGACGAGGAGCAGTCGTCTGGGTCATAGATGGCGAAGTATCTTTTTTTGCTTATGCTATGGCCATTATTTGCATGGTCAAACAGTTATCTAAATAGTCGCTAATTACGGCGAAATCTTTATCGAAGATTTTCCTATGACTTATAGACGGCTTGTTTTTGGGCTGTCGCAATGTCTATCCCTTTTCCCTACAAATAGGATAGTTTGGTTTTGGCAGGTTCTTAAGGGGATGACCGCCCTTATTATACCCAGAAAAGGCGTTTGCTAAATTTTGAGTGACGACTTGTCAGAATATACATCATCGAATTTTTTTTAGTACTAAGCGCTTTCTGTATAAAAAATTATCAGTCATCTTATTGATACTAATAAAATGCTTTTTAGTATTTTAAGCGATATCCTGATACCCTTCATACATCCAAGTAAGCATGAAAGCCGCTGATCCCTGCCTTTTTTAGCCGATTTTAGATAACTATAAGCGGCCTTTTGATACCAAAAAGTCGCTTTCTCATTCTCATTATTGGGGATTATTGTGTATTGCTTCCCGAGAGAATAAGCCGCTGCCGTATCCATCTGATCGGCTGCTTTCTGAAACTCATAGAAGACTTAGTTTTTATTTTTAGCAACGCCTTTACCACGATCATATCAGAGCCAGATGGGGAGGCGCTGACAGGTTGATAAAAATATCCGACTGGCCGGTGAAAAAGATAATGCTCGTTTGGCGCTTACCTTGGTATAGCCTTGATTGATCAACCGCTTTTTCCGGCGATAAAAAGTTCTTTTTTGTATCCTATTTTAGGTGATGTTTGAAAGAAACTGATTTTCGGCATTGGTTGGATGGATGTTTCTTTCGTCGCCTTATGCCTAGAGCGGCATGATATATTCTAGAAAGATGACCAAAGCTGTGGTTTTCCTAATGCAAAAGAAGGGCTTCCTCGCGTTTCCTTGTATTAAGACATTTCATCCCCTGAAGTTTTATAATTTTATATGAAATATGTTTTGGTATGAGTTTGTGTATGTGTTTTTCGTTTATTTAATTTTAGAATAATTTTACAGAATGAATAAATGTTATTCTGTGAATTTTAGCGGCGGCAAATCATCAAGACTCTGATAAATTTCCTGAAGAAAGGGAATCATACTGGGAGAAGGCGGCGTGACTTCCGTCATGGAAATGTGAACATGAAGTTGGGCTTTTTGATACCACCGAAGCGATTCATCCATGGTATGGGGATAAGAGGGAATGTCATCATGCGCTGTCATCATTCCAAGACAAAAATCCGCTCCAGCGAAATTTTGTTCCGCTGATTTTTTGAACCAATAGGCTGCCTGCTCCAAATTTTTTGGGACGCCTTCGCCTTGATAATAGATCAGCCCAAGATTACAGGCTGCAAGAGCGTTGCCTTGTTGTGCTGATCTTTGAAGCCAATAAATCGCTTGTTCTAAATTTTTGGGGACGCCTTCGCCTCTTTCATATAAGGCGCCCAAGAAACATTCAGCCGCTTCATTCCCTTGATAAGCGGCTTGTTTTATCCATTTAATCGCTTCAGCCAAATTTTTCGGGTTCGTTTTTCCTGTATCATAGATCAACTGTCCCAGTGCATATTTGCCGGAGGCATAATCTTGATCGGCGGCTTTTTGATACCAGTATTTGGCTTTTTCCAAATCTTTGGGGGTGCCATATCCCAGTTGATACATATACCCGAATCGGGTTTCGGCATCTTCGTTGCCCTGATCAGCGGCCTTTTGATACCAATAGAAGGCTTTTTCCAAATTTCGATTGGTTTCTATTCCTAAAAGATATTGAAGCCCGACATTGACCTGTGCTGAGACATATCCATGTTCTGCCGCCTTTTGGTACCAAAAATAAGCTTTTTTGAGGTCTTTTGGAACTGCCCTTCCCAAATTATACATCAACCCCAAATTGAATTCTGCTTCAGGAATATTGTGATCAGCCGCCTTCTGATACCAATAAAATGCTTTTTCAGGATTTTGAGCGACGCCTCTACCATTATTATACATCAAAGCGAGATAGAATGCCGCTGACGCAAGGCCTTTATCAGCGGCTTTTTGATACCAATGAACCGCTTCCTTCTCATTTGAAATAGCCATGTATTGTTTTCCAAGAAGATAAGTCGCTATAATATTCCCTTGGTCAGCCGCTTTTTTAAGCCAATAGAGGGCTTTTTCAGGATTTTTAGGGGTACCTTCCCCTATAAAATACATATTTCCCAGATTGGACTGGGCCTCGGGAATGCCTTTATCAGCGGCCTTTTGATACCAATAGAAGGCTTTTTCAGAATTTTTAGGCGTTCCTTCTCCCTTATTATACATATAGCCAAGAGAGACTTTTGCATCTGGGTAATCTTGATCGGCGGCCTTTTGATACCAATAGAAGGCTTTTTCAGAATTTTTGGGCGTTCCTTCTCCATCATAATACATATCTCCAAGAACAGCTTCTGCATTTGGATAACCTTGATCGGCTGCTTTTTGGCACCACTCGAAGGCCTTTTCAGGATTTTTGGGGAAAATTATGCCTTCTTGATATATGAGGCTCATATCAAATTGGGCGGCTGCGATGCCTTGATCAGCGGCCTTTTGCATCCAATAGAAGGATTTCTTTTCATTTTTAGCAACGCCTTTACCACGATCATACATAAGTCCTAACTGATGTTGGGCCTCGGCATGGCCTTGATCAGCAGCCTCTTCCATCCAACGAAAAGCTTTCTCTAAATCCTGTTTATTGTCGTCATTTTTTTTATAGTGCATCGCTAGATGAAATTGATCTTCGGCTTGGGTCGGCGATGTGATTTCTTGATCTTCTTTAGCTAAAACAGGAGGAACATGACATAAAATTAACGTGAGTATTGTTGTTGTTTTTATCATAAAATTATATGTATTTTTCATAGTGCCCCCACCTTATTATTTTATTAAAATAATTTAATATAAATTGTGTTCTTAATCTTTAGATTTATGTTGAGATTTATAAGAGCTTTCTTTTTTTTGCTCATTTTCTTCTTCAATCATCTTTTGTGCTTCTTGCATGATAGCGTTGCGGGTAGCGGGATCCGTTATTCCCGCTAACATTCTTTCTGCAATAGCGAGTGGATTACTGAAATATGATTCAAAATATTGCTTACTACTTTTACTAATCCCCAAAATATCGCAGAGAGATATTTGAACATCACCGGCTTCTTTTTCTTTCCTGACAGAAAAATTTTGTCTGTTATTTTTATATTGAACCATGTGCCAACCATCATGTGCTGTTTGATCGGCGAAAACAGCTATAGCATCACTTTGATTATTGTTTAATAATTCAGATGATTTCATTAAAAATGTATCATCATTACTGAAGTATATTTGGGCTTAGTTTGTAAAAAGTATTTTTTACAGCAGAGTAGGCTGCTATAACTCGATTTGATTGTGAACAAGGCTGTTCTATGGCATCTTTTTTACTATTGATAAGATTAACCGTTTCCACAGCCCTGTTGATTGCTTTTTGCTGATCGGTCACAGAAAGCTGTTTATCTACTTCTATTTTTATTGCCCCAAAATAAGAGTAAAGCGTAAAGCTAATTACATTAAATGTAAGATTTTTATTATCATTGAGAGATTTGAAATCATTTTCTGATTTTTCATCTTTATCATTAAAATTAATATTTTGTGTTGTTGGCGGAAAACAAATATTTCCTATTAAAGAATGAGTATTTGACCCATCACTACTACCTATTATGTCAATGTTATTATCATTATTAGAAATTTGTACGGTGCTAGAGCCGTTACAAGAGGTAGGCGTATTCGTATTTGCTGTTCGTATTTGCTGCGGTAACAACTATAGGGTGTCTTCATGGGTAGATGAGGGATCAGTGGCGTCAGAATTAGGATCTTGCCAATAGCGAACTGTGCTGGATGTTGATGTAGATATAGCTGTCATGACCCTCCCCTTTATTAAACATTGTTTATTATGACGGTTTTGTTATTAAATTTTTTAACAAAAATAATGAAAATAATTTTTTTATAAAAAATGTTATTTATTATTTTCTATAAGTAACATATTTTAAAAAATGAGATGTTTTAACGGTTATATATAATTTTGTTTAAAAATAATATCAGATAAGACAGTAAAAAATTAAGACAGGATCTTTGGGAATTACTGCTATTATTCTCTATATTAGAAATTTTTTTGGAAAAATTTATGGCCTTTGTTCTTGCGTCATCCTCTAAAATCAGAGCCACACTTTTAAGGTCGGCAGGTGTATCTTTTTCTATTAAAACCGCAGAAGTGGACGAAACCGCTCTCAAGCATCAATGGCAGGCCAATAAAAAAGATAATGCTCGTTTGGCGCTTGCCTTGGCAGAAGCCAAAGCGTTGGCCGTCGCTGAATATTGCCCTGATGATTTAGTCGTGGGCTGCGATTCAACGGTTATTACAACCGAAGGGGATTTATTGAGCAAGCCGAAAGACCGTGATGAGGCTGCCCAGCATTTGCGGGGTTTAGCCGGAAAACCCCACATCCTGACCAGTGCCTTTGCCGTGATCGAGCAAGGGCGCTGTGTTTTTCATTATCAAGATCAAGCGCTGTTAACGATGCGCCTTTTTTCTGAAGATTTTTTGGAAAGTTATCTCGATCAGGAATGGCCAGAAATTAGCTATTGTGTCGGCGGGTACCGTCTTGAAGGGCTGGGTATTCAACTTTTTGATAAGATTGAAGGGGATCATTTCACCATTATGGGGCTGCCCCTGCTCGCTTTACTTGCCTATTTGCGAAAACGCTCAATAGTAAAGATATGACTCAGAATACTCTTTATCGCCCGAACCCTGCCGTTGCAGGGGTTATCGGTTGGCCTATCGCCCACAGCCAGTCCCCGATGTTGCATCGTTTTTGGTTAGAGGCTTGTCAAATTAACGGTGACTATAGCCGTTTTCCGGTTCATCCGTCCCATCTGGAGCAGAGTATTAAGGCTTTGCCCGCTTTGGGATTTAGAGGGGTTAATGTCACCGTTCCTCATAAACAAGCTGTGATACCTTTTTTAGACAGCATTGATCCTTTGGCCGAAAAAGCCGGTGCTGTAAATATTGTAAGCGTTGAAGAAGACGGGCATTTAAAAGGGTATAACAGCGATATTCCGGGTTTTATGGAAGCCTTACAAACCCCGATGCAGCACCAAGGGGAAGGTTTACGAAAGGCCTTTATTATTGGTGCCGGTGGTGCCGCCCGCGCTGTGGCTCTGGGATTAACAGCGGCAGGTTTTACGTGCCAGATTGTCAATCGTAATCCTGAAAAAGCGCGCGCGTTAGCGCGGGATATTGGCGCGTTGCGGGGAGATTTGGATTTTCATAGTCTTGAAGATAATCGTGAACCGGAATTTCTTTTACAAGATGGTGAATTAGGGTTGATCGTTAATGCTACGACCTTGGGCATGACGGGGCAGCCGCCGCTTGATATTAGTCTTGCCAAAGTAGATTCCCGCACGCTTGTTTATGATGTGGTGTATGCACCTTTGGAAACACCCTTGCTAAAAGCGGCTAAAGCACGGGGTCTTAAAACAATTGACGGGATGTCGATGTTGATCGGACAGGGCGCTGTTGCTTTTGAAATTTTTTACGGCTGTAAACCCCCAAGGGATCAAGATCAGGCGTTAAGGGCTTTATTGACTTCTCGGAAATAGGCGAAAGTTATGATTATTTTAGGCCTGACCGGCTCTATTGCGATGGGTAAATCGACGGTAGCTACTCTTTTTTCGGCCATGAAATTACCTGTTTTCGATGCAGATAAGGTCGTTCATCAGCTACAAGGCCCCCAAGGAAAATTGTTACCAGCGATTGGTCAGGCCTTTCCGGGTGTTATTGATGCTAATGGCGTTAACCGGCAAAAATTGGGATCTATGTTGCTTGCTAATCCAGCCGGTTTTTCGCGTTTAGAGGCTATTATTCATCCGGCTGTTGTTCAGGAATTAAGGCATTTCTTGCGGCAGCATCGTAGCCGTCCGCTTGTTATTATTGATATACCCTTATTATTTGAAGCCGGATTTGATCGCCTGACCGATTATATTGCCGTTGTTTCTGCACCCAGTTGGATCCAGCGTCGTCGCGCTTTGAAAAGGCCAAATATGACCGAATCACGTTTTTACGGCTTGCTGTCACGACAGTGGCCAGATCGGAAAAAAAGACAATTAGCCGATTTTATTATTAGGAATGGGGGCAATATTGCCCAAACAGCGGCTCAGACGAGAAAGATCGCCGGTTGCCTTGTGGGGCAAGGTAGCCGATACTAATGCTATGCGCGAAATTGTATTTGATACCGAAACTACTGGCCTTAGTCCGATTGATGGCGATCGGCTGGTCGAGATCGGTTGCGTCGAGCTGATCAATAAAGTTGAAACCGGCCGTAGCTTCCATTGCTATTTTAATCCAGAACGTCCTATGAATGCGGTCGCAGAATCCATTCATGGACTGTCGGATAAGTTTTTAGCAGATAAACCTCTTTTTGCAGAAAAGGCGAAATCCTTTTTGGATTTTATCGGTTTTTCACCGTTGGTTGCCCATAACGCGGCTTTCGATTTTGGTTTTTTGAATCATGAATTAGGCCGATGTGGCTATTCAGCCATCTGTATGACCCGAATGGTGGATACCTTGGCGATTGCCCGTAGTAAGCATCCGGGGGCCAAACATACTTTGGATGCGCTTTGCACCCGCTATGGCATTGATCGTAGCCATCGCGTCAAGCATGGCGCTTTGCTGGATGCTCAGTTGTTAGCCCAACTTTATGTTGAACTGACGGGGGGGCGTCAGATTGGTATGGCCTTGGGCGATGATTCTGCTTCGGGGGGACGTAAGGACGGCTATAATACAGCCTCTCAGTCGAAAAACCGGAAACCAAGACGGAATCCCCGCCCCCATCAGGCCAGCCCGCAAGAGTTGCTGCGTCATGGCGCTTTTATTGATAAAATTTCCGATCCCGTTTGGCGTCAAGCTTAGGATAGAGAGATCGAGATTGCAATAATAGAATGATCGAATATTACGGGATAAAATCCTGTTATTTAGCAATTTTTTTGATTATAAATAAAGCAGGGTTTATTTAGGAGCGTATGGAGGAAGGCTAAGATGGATATTCGTATTTCTGGCCATCAGATTGATACTGGTACTGCTCTAAGGCGTTATACTACCGATCATCTTGAAGATGTTATTGGTAAATATTTCCCTAAATGCCTAAGCTCAACCGTAACATTTGGCAGCCGAAGACAGGCGGTTATTTCTTGCGACATTATTGTCCATGTGATGCGCGGTATCATTCTAAAAGCTTCTGGTACTGGTAAGGATGCCCATTTGGCCTTTGATCAGGCCTTAGGTAAAATAGAAAAACAGCTTCGTCGCCATCGTAGTCGTTTACAAAGTAAAATGCAGTCAAGCACACCGGCGCCTGCTTTGAAAACAGCTGCGCTTACCCCTGAAGAAGAAATACTGGATAACGCGCATTATACTGTTTTCGAGGTTGATGATGCCGTTGAAAGCGGCGAACATCCTCCTATTATTGCAGAAATGCAGGTGGATATACCAGAAACCTCGGTATCTGATGCGGTATTGATGCTTGATCTTCGTAATACGACAGCTTTATTGTTTTTAAACAGTAAAACAGGCCTTTATAATATGGTCTATCGTCGTTCTGATGGTACGATCGGTTGGGTTGAACCCAATTAAACCAAGCCGCCATAATTGATAAATGGGGTAGAGAATTTATTTCCATAGAGGGGTAAAGCGTATCGCTTAATTGAAAGCAGAAGCGCTTTACCGCCTTGGAAGGCTTGATTTTATCTTTTCAGATTTTGGTGTTTTCTTAATACAGCATCTTTTCTGATCCGATGCTGCGATCTTTGAAATCGTGGGCATATAAAGGCGAAAATAGATGAATAAACTGGCCGAGATTATCGGGCCGGACAGGATTGAAACGGCTTTTAATCCCTCTAATAAAAAGAGTTTATTTCAGCAGGTTGGTCAATGGGCTGGCCAAAAATTTTTGATTAATCCTAAACAGATTGTTGAGCGTCTGCATGAAAGAGAACATTTAGGATCAACCGGTTTTGGTCATGGTATTGCTATCCCCCATGGTAAGCTGGATGGTCTGAAGCATGTTTCAGGATTCTTTGTACGTTTAAAAGAACCTATTGAATTTGATGCTGTCGATAAACTGCCTGTTGATCTGTTATTCTTCCTTTTTTCACCAACAGACGCAGGCATTGATCACCTGCGGAGTCTTGCTTGTGTCAGCCGTCGTTTGCGGGATGGCGATTTGCGGGCAAAATTGCGAGGGGCTTCGTCTGGCGATGCCCTTTATGCTTTATTAATTGATGAAAATGAGACCAAGTGATGTCTGAACCGCGTTTAGCAACGCATATGCTGATTAAGGCTTTGCTACGGCAAATGGATGCAGCGGGACAGTCAATGATGATTTTAAAAAAGGGGGATCAAGAAGCCGGCGGTCTTATTTTGATGGTCGTTGAAAAAGGTATTCCCCTTTTTCTGTTAGAACGTATTTTATTAGAAAATGGGCAGTATGGATGGGGGCGTGTAGGCCCCAAGGAAGGTGCGGAACCTGAGGCCTTTCGCCAATATCTGGAGAAGCGACAGCGTTTCGATCCCGATATTTGGTTAGTTGAATTAGAAGGACGGCAAAGTGAAGCCCTTGCCGTCACCTTATTTTCTTAAAAGATATTGAGACCCTTTTTAGCGTGGTCTTGGCCCCATCATGATTTTCTTTTGTGTTGGTTTAGCCTCGTCAAGCACTTTCAGAATAGCGTTTGATCGATTATCCTGTTCTGCATAGTCCCGTGCAGATCGGCCCGCAATATGATCGGTTATCTTAGGGTCAGCGTGATTATCTATCAGCACCCTTACCATGGGTAGATTGTGATTTTGAACCGCCATAATAAGCGGTGTTTGGCCGCTATTATCGGTTATATTGGGATCGGCGCCGCCTTCTAACAGAAGTTGTGCCCCATCTGTCCAGCCGATTTCTGCGGCTAACATAAGAGGGGTTTCGCCTGCCTTGTTTTTAAGATCAATTTTAGCTTTTTTATAGATAAAATAAGCTAGCCATTGTATATCGTGGGCTCGGGTAACAATGTGAAGGGCTGTATCGCCACTGCTATAGTCTTTTGTGTTAATCAGACTTTGCTGTTGATCAATACTGCTGGTAATTTTATTCGTGTCGCGGTCTCGGACAGCTCTTAAAAAGCTATAATCTTCGTTTTGAGCAAAAGCGGATATTGGTACGGTGAGAACCATTCCGGCCAGCAATAAACCGAAAAACTTTTTAGAGCACATTTCTATCTCCGAACCATCCATAAAGGGCTGTAACAGGCAGTTATCTTCATTTTACGGTATTATTTTTTATTGGTATCTGTCAGGCGAATAATAATAACAGATTAAGCAGCAAATTTTCCTTTGAATAGCCTGTTAACGCAGGTCTTTTCGATAAATATTTTTTAAAAGAATAAAATGTCTCTTTTTATAAGCGTTATAGCAAGGGTTTTTGAATGAATGATCGGTTTTGGGAAAAAATTCCACTCGATGCTTTGAAACGGGAAGAATGGGAATCTTTGTGTGATGGCTGTGGTAAATGCTGTTTATTCAAACTGGAAGATGATGATACCGGTGAAGTGCTTTATACTAATGTAGCTTGCCGCCTATTGGATTGCACTAGTGGTCAGTGCCGAGACTATCGGCATCGCCGTTTATCCGTTCCAGAATGTGTACGGTTAAGTGCTTCGATGTTGGGTACTATTCCTTGGCTACCTGAAAGCTGTGCCTATCGTTTGATCTATGAAGGTAAGTCTTTACCCGAATGGCATTATCTGATTTCAGGTGATCGGGAAAGCGTTCATAAAGCCGGAAAATCGGTGCGCGGATGGACGATCTCGGAAGAGTTTGCCGGTGATCTTGAAAATCATATTGTTGAGCATGATGTTTGATCCTTTTGTCTAAAATTATAGGATATTCAAAAAGAATTTTTAAAGGCATCTTAACACCTTATAAAGGCATCATTTCGTTCAATGAGTCTATTGACCACTATTGTTTCTTTAAATAGCGTCCGCGCGTAATACTCTTTCATTGGGTTGCATTGGGTTATTTGGGCATCCTTTTCCATTGGGTACCGCTTTCACACAGGATAAGCTTATGGGTTCGTGCTGGAAAAATAACAGCCTTCTTTTGTCGCCATTATGTGTCAGTATCTATCTTACACTTATGTCTTCCTGTCTTGAAGCTCAGGCTCTACCTTTAATGCCTCCCAAATCGAAAAATACCAATCCCCTCTTACAGGCAGGACAATTGCCTGAGACAAGGGGAAGGGATACGGTTGATACGTCGAAAAATGCGGCTATGCTTTCTCTGGAAGTCGCCACAAATCAACTGCCATTGGACTCTAAAGCGGCGCCTTCTGCTGAAAATAGTGATTTGATTGTGACCGCTGAAAGACGGTCGGAGAATGTCCAGAATATTGGTAGTTCTATCAGTGTTCTTTCTGGGGATACCCTGACAACCCGTAACGTTAACAACGTCTTTGATCTTCAATATCAAACCCCTTCTTTACAGGTAACGCCTCAGTTCGGCAGCGGCCAGCCTGCTTTTGCTATTCGGGGTGTGGGCTTTAACGATTATTCCAGTAATAATGCGCCCACTGTGGGTATTTATATAGATGAAGTCGCCAATCCGGTGCCTTTTGCGACGAATGGTATGATGTTTGATATTCAGCGGGTGGAAGTATTAAGAGGCCCGCAAGGCACCCTTTATGGTCGGAATACGACCGGTGGGGCAATCAACTATATTCTGAATAAACCAACCGATACCTATAAGGGGGGATTATCTGTTCAGTATGGGCGGTTTAATGCCACCAAAATTGACGGATATGTGTCGGGGCCGATCAATGATCGGCTACGTTTTCGTTTATCGGGAC
Source organism: Zymomonas mobilis subsp. pomaceae ATCC 29192 (assembly GCF_000218875.1). NCBI lineage: Bacteria > Pseudomonadati > Pseudomonadota > Alphaproteobacteria > Sphingomonadales > Zymomonadaceae > Zymomonas > Zymomonas mobilis. The sequence goes on along the minus strand of NC_015709.1, from coordinate 1,348,657 downwards.
AAACCGAACAAGGCGGCGCATGGCAACATAATGAACAGGGCGCTTCTTTGGGGCGAACTAATCGTAGCGCCGCGCGTTTTTTATTGGATTATGATGCCAATGATACCTTAAAACTTGAATTAAATATCCATGGTAGCCATGATCGTTCAGATGCCAACGGGCTTCATCTTTATGCCCCCATGACGGCCTTACCCGGACAGACCTATCCCGCCGATCAAAGCCGTTATATGACCCATTGGGGCACGTCTTCTGCTTTTGCAAGAGAAGTGGGTATCCATCCTAATACCAAGCCTTTTAGCCATATTGATACCGGTGGGGTGAGTTTACGAAGCGAGCAAGAATTTTCCTTTGCTACCCTTACCGATATTTTCAGCTATGACAGGATGCACCGTTGGGAATATGATAATTTTGATGCTTTCAACCAAGGTCTGGCCGATGTTGCCTTTAAAACCAATGCGCAGGTTTTCGCCAATGAAATTCGGCTGACTTCGAATGATACATCCCGTCTAACATGGGTAGGCGGTATTTATTATGCGCACCAGTCCTTGAGCGATCAATATCAGTCCGGTTTTACGGATTCTCCGATTTATGGCACGGATGGCGATGTCAATTATGATCAACGGGTCAATACTATTAGCGGTTTTGGTCAGGCCACCTATCATATAACGCCTCAATTACGGGTAACAGGTGGGGTGCGTATTGAGCACGAATCTCGTGATCTTCTTAATTTGACTTCGCATTATATTACGAATGGTGTCATCACCAATCCCGAAAACGGTGTCGCACATCGCAATACCAGTTTTACGAAACCGACCGGCAAATTTGAGATACAGTATAATCCTGTGTCGAATGACATGATTTATGTCTCTTTTACAAGAGGGGTGAAATCTGGCGGTTTTACGACCTATAATTCCCAGAATGATGCGCTTTCCGCTGAACCTTTTAAGCCGGAATCCTTGTTAGCCTATGAAATCGGCAACAAATTATCTTTACCTGAAGCCCACCTAAAATTAAATATTTCGGGCTTTTATTATGATTATCGTAATCAACAGATCCAATCAGCAACTTTTAATACTATGAATGGAGGCATGATTGGACAAATTGTTAATGCACCTCGCTCCCATCTTTATGGGGGGGAAGTAGAAGCGACATGGACACCGATCCCCAACTTTACGCTTTCCCAGTCAGCAGGATGGGCGGTCGGTGCATTTGATCGTTTTTCTTCTTTGGGGGGTGTCCAGAAACTAGCGGATAATGCCTATGCGGGTATCTATGTAAACCGTAAAGGCGACACGCTCCCCTTTCCCAAATTTACATTGAATGGATCGGCTAGCTATCGTTGGACTATTGGAGATTTTTACCTGACTACAGGGATGAATTACAGCCGCAGAAGTCCCTATCATTCGTTATTTGGTAGTTTTTATAATGTCCCAGCCTATACTTTATGGGGGGCTGATATTACGCTTACCCCTAAAGATGCGCGTTGGACTGTGGCCGTTTTTGGAAAGAATATTTTCAACAAACGATATGATGTGACCCGAAATTTCTTTATCAGTGGTGATCATGTTGCTTTGGCCGGGATGCCTGCGACATGGGGGGTCCGAGTGAGTGGTTCTTTTTAAAGGATTACCTTCTTTAGTAGAAGCCTATAGAGGCACGGTCTCGCCCCTTAAAAAGAGCTTTGGCATTGGTTTTTATCCACGCCTAGCAGGCTTAATCTTCCTTCAGAGGAGAAGGTATAGGCTAGGGTAGCCTATCATGACTTAAATATATTACCTCAAAATATCTGACTGAGCTGTATCCGATTGCATTACAAAAATATGATGACGCCCAGAGGGCCTCTTTGAAAAAATAGAGATTAAATCGGTCGTATTTTGAGTTTTGGATATTGTTACAGTGTCAGCCTATTTGAAAAAGAGCAGATTAATCCCAAATAAATTAGAAGATTATCGTATTTTATTCTCTTTATTCCTTGGATTTTAGCGTGTTTTATGCCTTTTATCAAAAATTTTACAACGAAAATACCAAGAAAAAATATCCTGAATTTTCTTTTTTTAGGGGTGCGATATGGATTATTTGCTCTTCTTTTATGGGTAAAAAGACCGATATGCTTTCTATTATATAGTTTTTTTGGTCTTTGTCTGCTGGCTATACCTGTTTTTTATCATTTTAAAATAGCGCTTTGGGGATCTCAACCCATGTTGTTAGGGTTGCTTATGGCGTTAGGCATGGGCGCTTTTTTGCTCGCCAGTTTTTATAATTTCATTTTATTCCGATTTATACCGGATTCTTTGCTGCCTAAATCAGTATTAGAGGCTGTTTTGCCTAAAAAAAACCGGCGTAAAAACACGCGCAAAAAAATCGGCCAGCCTGATCGCTGACCGATTTTTTACGATAAGATTGTCTATTAATGGCGGAAATGACGGGTTCCCGTGAAAATCATGGCGATACCAGCCTTGTTCGCAGCATCAATTACTTCTTGGTCACGGATTGAACCACCCGGCTGAATAACCGTTGTCGCGCCGGCTTCGGTAGCGGTTATTAAACCATCAGCAAAAGGGAAAAAGGCATCAGAGGCGACCGCTGAACCTTTGGTATGTACTTCTGCCCAGCCTGCCTTCTTGGCTGCATCTTCGGCTTTCCAGGCGGCAATCCGTGCCGATTCCAATCGGTTCATCTGACCCGCACCGATACCGACGGTCGCATTGTCACGCGCATAGACAATAGCATTGGATTTGACATGTTTGGCTACTGTCCATGCAAATAAAGCATCCTTCATCTGTTGGTCAGTCGGTTTAATTTCGGTCACAACCTGTAGAGCCGCCTGATCGAGTAATTCAGCATCGCGAGATTGGAGTAGCACGCCGCCAGCAATCGAACGGGCATTAAGACCATGCCGTTTCGGGTCTGGTAACGGCCCCGTGATCAATAAACGGAGATTTTTCTTCTTTGTGAAAACAGCCTTGGCCGCATCATCTGCCTCAGGGGCAACAACAACTTCTGTAAAGATTTCAGTGATAGCTTCAGCGGTGGGGCCATCTAATGGACGATTGAAGGCAATGATACCTCCAAAAGCCGAAACACTGTCACAGGAAAGCGCTGCTTTATACGCTTCCAAGAGGCTATCTGCGGAAGCCACACCGCAAGGATTGGCGTGTTTTAGAATAACCGCTGTAGGCGGGCCATCGCGGAATTCACTGATCAGTTCTAATGCCGCATCGGCATCGCCATAATTATTATAGCTGAGCGCTTTGCCTTGAAGCTGTTTAGCCTGTGCAATGCCATTAACAAGAGGCCATTCCGGTAAATTCGGTAAGGTCGGAATGTAAAGGGCTGCTTTTTGATGAGGATTTTCCCCATAACGTAAAGCAGACGCTTTTTTGAGCGGCAAGGTAAGTAGTTCCGGCAAGTCTTCCCCTAAATCTGCCGCGAACCATGCCGAAATGGCAGCATCATATTGCGCGGTAGCCGCATAGGCTTTTCCTGCGAGACGACGGCGAGTCTTTAAGGTCGTGGTACCCCCGTTATCGTTGAGTTCTGCAATCAGAGCGGGATAATCTTCAGGATCGGTAACAATGGTCACATGCTCATGATTTTTGGCAGCTGAGCGCACCATAGAAGGGCCACCAATATCAATATTTTCAATAACTTCAGGCCGATCTGCGCCTTTTGCGACCGTCTCTCGGAAAGGATAAAGATTGACGACGACCAGATCAATCGCCTTGATCTCATGGGCGTTCATTGCCGCGATGTGATCGGGATTATCGCGGACTGCTAACAAACCGCCATGCACTTTGGGGTGAAGTGTTTTAACACGGCCATCCATTATTTCAGGAAATCCGGTAAAATCACTAATATCGGTTACCGTTAAACCGGCGTCCCGTAATAATTTAGCGGTTCCGCCCGTCGAAACGAGTTTGATGTTATGGGCAGCCAATGCCTGTCCCAATTCTATCAGTCCCGTTTTATCAGAAACAGAAAGTAGCGCGGTTTTGATCGCTGTCTCGGTCATAGATGCCTTATCCTGTCAGTTTTCCCGACTCTTGTCTCTGGGGCGACATAGGTGATTTGGCGGTCAGGTTCCAGTGGTGTGATATTATTATAGGCGTGTTCCTCTTCTGGAGAGGTCGCATCGGAGCATTTTTGACAAAAAATATCTTTTTCGTTCAATATTAATTTTTAAACTTAAGAGCGCGTAAATACAGCGCTTAAGGGCACGGATAAGCGTTTTAGATTCATCATACTAAAAATATCCGAAGTCAGCCTTTGCACTCTGTTTTTGTCAACAGGGGAGTGCTTGAAGAAAAATTGGGGCGCGCGGTATGGGGTTTTATCGCTTTCCTCCAAAGAAGGCTTTCAAAAAAGTATAGCGCAAGCATAATCTAGGGAAATGCATCCACTATGCATATAATATTATCCGAAAAACGTAAAATATACCCAAAAATATCGATGATTATATACCTTTATTAAAGGTATTAGCATAATTTTTTATATAAAATTTAGAGCTATTGAAGGGTAAAATGCCATTTTATATTAAGTATAATGGAAAAATTTCTTCTTCTTTAAAGAAAATTTAGTGATAGATACTCAAAATATATTTTTAAAATATCATATTATTGGAATAATATTATGCGTGTGGGCTTGTTTATTCCCTGTTATGTTGATGAATTTCATCCTGAAGTCGGTATCGCAACTTTGGAATTGTTAGAGAAGTTAGGGATCAAGGTTGAATATCCGTTAGAACAAACCTGTTGTGGTCAACCGATGACAAATTCGGGATGCCATGAGGAATCAGCGGCAACCGAAGCCAATTTTGTCCGTAATTTTAAAGACTATGATTATATCGTCAGCCCTTCAGGAAGCTGCACCCATCATGTGCGTGCCGATATGGATGCGGTCGAACAGAGTGAGGCGGTCAAGGCAGTCAGAAGCCGGACTTTTGAATTAGTGGAATTTCTCCATGATATTCTAAAAGTAGAGGCTTTTCCTTGGGCCGAATTCCCTCACAAAGTAGCGCTTCATAATAACTGTAATGCGCTACGGGGTTTAAATATTGCAAGCATGTCTGAATTAAGGATGCCTGCTTTTTCTAAGCCCCGTGATCTATTGAATAAAGTCCGTGGTATCGAATTTACTGAATTGGAAAGACCGGACGAATGTTGCGGCTTTGGCGGCACTTTTTCTGTTTTTGAAGAAGGGGTGTCAACGGCGATGGGTTATGACAAGGTGCAGGATCAATATCGTTCCGGAGCAGAATATGTCACCTCTTCGGATAGTTCTTGTATGATGCATCAGCAAGGCTGTGCCGAGCGCTTAAAACTGCCTTTAAAATATATCCATATTGCCCAAATTCTGAACGGAGCACGTGAATAATGGATAACACCGATAAAGAAGCTGTGGTTGAGCCACAACCAAGGGGGGCCATTATCAAGGGCAATGCCCCTGTAGATCAATCCGAGGCGGCTGATCGGTTTATTGCGGCAAAACGGCATGAAAAGTCGCATGATAAGCGTTTATGGGAACTGCGACAGAGACGCGACCGCGCTATGCACGCTGTTGAAGAATGGGAGGAACTGCGTCATTTAGCCTCTACTATAAAGGAGCATACTCTTTCACATCTTGATGAATATTTGCTTCAGTTTGAAAAGCAGGCTTTGGCCAATGGTGTTCACGTGCATTGGGCAAAAGATGCAGAGGAACATAACCGCATCGTTTTAGAAATTCTGAATCAGCACGAGGCCAAAAGCTTAATTAAAAGCAAATCCATGTTAACGGAAGAATGTGGTTTGCGGGCTTTTATGAAAAAAGCCGGAATTGAAGTTATTGAAACCGATCTTGGAGAACGGATTCAGCAATTAGACAATGAAGACCCTAGCCATGTCGTGGTGCCTGCGGTTCATAAATTATGCGAAGATGTGGCTGAGGTTTTTCATAAAAATTTTGGCTCAGATGCCCATAATGCGGATGCGCATTATTTAGCCGAATGTCAGCGTGAAGCTACCCGTCCCCTTATTTTGTCTGCGGATGCGGGGATGACCGGCTGTAACTATGCGATTGCCGAGACAGGAAGCTTCGTTGTTTGTACCAATGAAGGGAATGCTGATCTTTCCGCTAATCTTCCACCATTACATATTGCCTCTATCGGTATAGAAAAAGTTATCCCCCGTTTTGATGATCTTGCTGTCTTTGTCAGATTGTTATCACGCAGTGCTTTGGGAACGCCGATTACGCAATATACCTCGCATTTCAAAGGGCCGCGTAAAGGCGGAGAAATGCATATTGTTCTAGTGGATAATGGCCGTTCTGAACGCTTGAAAAGCGAAATATTTTGGCCTTCCCTGAAGTGCATTCGCTGTGGTGCCTGTATGAACACCTGTCCCGTTTTCCGGCGTTCTGGAGGGTTAAGCTATGGTGCAACCTATGCAGGCCCAATCGGGTTGATTATCGACCCCAGTTTTAACCTTCACAAATATAGATTGCTGCCTTTTTCTTCTACCTTGAATGGTAGCTGTGCCAATGTTTGTCCGGTAAAAATCAACATTCATGAGCAAATTGCGGCATGGCGGAAGGTCATCTCGGAACATCATGAAATGCCTTTTGTCAAAAAGGCCATGATGAAATCAGCCGGTCTATTATTATCCAGCCCGAAATTATATCGCAAAGCCCTTCCTATAACGAACAGTGTTCTACGACATTTGCCGCATTTTGCCGTTTATAATCGCCTTAATACATGGACGACAGGGCGCGATATGCCACAGGTTGAACGGCAAACTTTTTACCAATGGTATCAGGAAAATAGAGGGGAAAAAGCATGAATAGTCGCCAGCTTATTCTCGAAAATTTATGTGTTAATCGGCCAAAGACAGAACCCATGCTGCCGGATATTCCCCTTTTTGATACGCCTGTTCCTGTTGACAGGGTAGCAAAATTTAAAGAAGCTGTTGTCAGTATGGGCGGTGAGATTATCCATGTTCAAGCGCAAGGATTAGATGCCGCCCTTAAAAAATATACCGATGAAGCTAAAGTCATCTGTTCTCATGTGCCTGAAATTAAAGGTAATCTTGAAATAACGGGCGATACCCAACCAACCGATCTTGCCGATGTCGATGTCGGCATTGTTCGGGCTTCTTTTGCGGTGGCGGAAACGGGATCGGTTTGCCTTACGGATGCCGATTTTGGTATTAATAGTTTGGGATATTTACCGCAGCATTTGATCGTTTTGGTTGATCCCGAAGATATTGTCTATAACCTTCATCATGCTTATCGTCGTTCCGAAGGCAAAAAACATGCCTATATGGCCTTTCACACTGGGCCATCCGCTACCGCCGATATTGAAGGTATTTTAATCCACGGCGCCCAAGGGGTACGGTCGTTGTCGGTAATTTTACAGCCGCGTCTTCAGAAAAAGAGCGAAGGAAAGTAATTTAGAGGCTTATCTGACCCGTTAGATTTTTTCGATATTTCGGAATAGGTCTGGATAAAAAAACCGCTTGGCGGGTGTCAAGAGAACAAGATTTTATGCAAACATATTTCTGTATGAATCTTTTAAAAAAGACGGGATTAACCCGCCCTTTTTAAAACCCAAGCAATATTGCACCCACCAGCGGGCGTCATCCCCGAAATCGTGATTTGATTAGTCAGCCTTGGCCATCCGGTTGGATCAATCCACAGGCTGGGTTCACAGCCCAGTTTCCCACCACGGCAGCGGAATTGCCATAAAGCGCCGCGTTCAATACGCAGTAAGGCCCCTAATCCATCGGCCGTGTTGGTCACTTCAACCCAAGGTGCTAGATGAAAACGCAAGGTGAAGGGCATTTCTGAAGCTCGCCGCCGTCCAGCAGGTAGTAAAATATCTTCGCCCCGTAATTCCCAGCCATTGGCTGATAAAGTTAATTTACGGCGATGGATGAAACCAAAACGGCGCATATAGCCATCATGGCTAGCTTCTAATAAACTACCTGTTTGGCCTTCATGGCGATCTAGTTCGACTTCACTAACCCCTCGACCCAGCGAACCATCTTCCATAATTGCGGTGGAGTTACTATCTTGTAGCACCAAGGTAGAATGGGCGGCGGTTGCCCGAAGGAGTGTGCTCAACTCTGGGGGAAGCGCTTCGTTATTATTACCTTGATCAAGGTCGCTGCCCAATAAACCCCCACAATTCACGATTAAGCGATCGGGGCCATCGGACATTTCAAAAGCAAGCGTTGACGCGCTGGCCATACCGGCGCGATGGGTTACGGGTGGCGGTGCAGTGTCGATAACAAGGGTAGTCTGGCCATGGCTTAACCGCTGATAGCCCCATTCCCGCGCCCGACTTAAAGGCCGACTGCGAATACCTGCCGCGTAAATTGCTGCATTGACACGGGCGTGATCGACCGGAACCCCGCCTTGGAAACTAACCAGTCCACCATCACCCAGAGTGACCCCGAGCAAAGCCCTGACTGCGCGTGCCATTATACGGGTTATCATTGTATTCGGCTGCATATCACGGGCATGATAAACCGCCAGTAACATCGCGCTGTATTCGATCAATTCAAGTTGATCATAAGGGGTTCGGCTGATGATGCCGCCATCTTCAAACAAGCTGCGGTTTAAGGCTTTTAATAAGCCTTGTTCCTGACGTTGAAGATAGGTTTTTTCATCAGGTAACAGAAGGGTTGCTGCGACTAATCCCATCCATGCTATTACCCGACTAAGGCCGTTAGGCACCTTATCCGCGCTTCTGGTCAGATGGCGACCCCCCCGAGCCAAACTGTTTAAGAGTTTAGATCGGTAAACCAAGTCAGTTGAGGAAAGAATGAGGGGCGCATAAGCCCCCCAAAATAAGATGCGCTTTCCCCAAATGTCAGGCTGCCATGCTTTATCGTCAATCTGTTCGGCATGGGCATCTAACCAGTCGCGCGTCAATCTTTCAGCAACGCGCGTTACTTCTTGGCGATTACCTGCCGCTGCAAGATCGCGTAGCCACATAAAGCTGTGTAAATAATCTGTAAATTCAGGCGATACGCCAGCCACGGGAAAAAGCGGTTGATCCAGCTTTATCTTTTCATGAAAGAAGTGGATTTCTCCATTGCGGATTAAAGTACCCGCTTCTTCACTGCCGGAAAACGGGTCTTTGGGTACCGCCATCAATCTTAAAGGCGGTCGTCCCCTAAGCCTAAGGGCATAAAAAGGCGTATGCCATGACAGACGACTAAGGCGATTAACAATTCTTTCGGTTAACGACGGTTGTTTTTCGTTGTTTACCCGTATTAGCCATTTACCCGGCCTGCTGTTGTCGTCTGAAGTGTCTTCGCCGGTGAAATCCGGTTCTTCCTTTTCACTCATGACTTGCGTAGCATCCTGATATTATTGGCATAAAATTGGGAACCCCCTTTAAAACTGGCTGTTCCCGCTACCAGCACATCGGCCCCGGCCTGAACGGCAAGCGCTGCTGTTTCTTTATCGATTCCACCATCGACTTCTAACCGGATATTCCGCCCTGAAGTAGTGATTTTATTTCTAATATCGCTTATTTTCGCCAATTGTTCTTTGATAAATTTCTGTCCCCCAAAACCGGGATTAACACTCATCACCATAATAAGATCCAGATCATCCATTAGATAATCCAACCCGCTTAAGGGGGTAGCCGGATTGAAGACTAAACCGGCTTTTTTACCCAGTGATTTGATATGTTGGATAGTGCGATGCGGATGCGCCCCCGCTTCGGGATGAAAGCTGATAAGATCGGCACCGGCCGCCGCAAAAGCCTCAATATAATTATCAACGGGGGAGATCATCAGATGAACATCAAAAGGCTTGTCTGTACAAGGCCGTAAAGCCTTTACAACCATCGGCCCGATCGTAATATTGGGAACGAAATGACCGTCCATGACATCGATATGAATCCAGTCGGCCCCCGCTTTATCGATAGCCCTCACTTCTTCTCCAAGACGGGCAAAATCCGCAGAAAGAATAGACGGGGCAATCAAGGGCATTTTATTCATAAATCAACAGCCAGACAGAAATAAAAAAAACTGAAAGGCCGCCTTTTATGGGAAAGGCGGTCTTTATTGGAATGTATTAGCGTTTATCGTGACTTGAGACAGTGAGCTAGTAAAAATCAGACTATTATCAACCCATTTTTAAAAATAGTCTAATTCAGCCTAATGCGCCTCTTTTTCGCTATACCGTGTAAAATATGCTATAAAAAAGCCGTCATTTCCGCCTTTTTCGGTGATGGATTGCGGTAATATGCGTAACCATCTGTCCTTTGTCGGAATAATCCCTGGGGGCAGTAAGGCTGGATCGAGCATATTGAGGCGATAATCAGGGTGATTTTTTAGAAATGCCTGAACAACCTCTTCCCCTTCTTCGGGTTCCAAGGAACAGACGGCATAGATCAACTTGCCGCCGATTTTTACCCAATCGGCTGCCCGTTCCAGCAGTTTTTTCTGCTGTTCGGCCATCTGTTTGATAATTGTCGTATCGACACGATAAAGCACATCGGGATGACGTCTGAAAATACCACTGGCTGAACAGGGTGCATCCAAAAGCACCGCGTCCACTTTATCCTTGGGCGTGTAATCCGCTAGATTAGCGGTAACAATTTTAGCTTCCAGATGGAGGCGCTTGAGATTTTCAGATAGTCTTTCCAAGCGTTTGGCGGCAATATCCACTGCTGTCACTTGCCAGCCTTGTGAGGCCAACTGCATGGTCTTGCCACCCGGTGCCGCACAAAGATCCAAGACCTGTTGCCCTTCCCCTTTACCCAGCAATCTTGCCGGTAAAGATGCGGAAATATCCTGAACCCACCATGCGCCTTCTTGGTAACCCGCCAGTTCACTAATCATTTTATGCTCGGAAGGGAGGCGTACATGTCCCGCGATTAGGCTGCTTCCTTCTAAGGTTTTTGCCCAATGATCCGTTTTTTCTGGGTCCTGCAAAGTAAGATCAACCGGAGGTTGTTCCGCAAGGGCCTGCTCTGCCTTTTCTACCATGATACCGCCCCATGCGGCTTTCCACCGCCAAGCCGTTTCTTCTGGCAGCGTTGGATATTCTGGTAAGGCAACATCTTCGCGACGGTCAAGCGTACCATAAACACCGTGCACTAAACGTCTGGGGCCACCGTCCACCAAAGGAAGAACTGTGGCTATGGCCACATGTGCCGGTTGTTTTAAAACCAGTTTTTGAGCAAGCGCGATCCGTAAAACCATCCGCGCTTTGACATCGTCCGCAAGGGGTTTTGCGGTGGCGCTGTCAATAAGCGCATCAATATCGGTTCGCCAGCGAAGCACACTGGCCACAATGGCATGCACCAAAGAGCGATCCGCAGGTTGCTTCAAGCCTTGTGTAATCCGCCCGATGACCTGTTCAAGGGGTAAACCTTGCCGTAAAATAGCTTCTAATAGCTGTAAGGCTGCTTGTCTTACGGGTAAGCCAATAGGATTAGCGTCTTTTCTTTGAGGATTACGCTTTTGAGAAGCAGAGGAAGCGCGACCTCCTTGAGATCGCGCTTGGGTCTGTTTATCTTTTCGTTTGGGACGGGGATGGTGAATCTCGCTCATAAAATCCCTGCCCATAAAGTCAAAGAAACTGACTGTTTACCGAAAAGTTGTCTGCTCACGCCGGTTTCGTCTCACCGGATTTCGCCTTGGCAACGGCAACCATAGCCGGACGGAGTAAGCGGTCATGCAGCGTATAGCCTGCTTGCATTTGTTGAACTACGGTACCTTCTGGTTCATCGCTTTCGATTTCAACCATAGCTTGATGCAGATTGGGATCAAGTTTGGCACCGATTGCTTCTACCCGCTTTACGCCATGACGCTGAAGGACATTGGCAAGTTCTTTGCCTGTCATTTCAATGCCGGTAACGAGGCTTTGAATTTTTTCGTCTTTTTTAATTTCTTCAGGGATAGCCGCAAGTGCCCGTTCCATATTGTCAGCAACGGATAAAAGATCCCGTGCAAAACCTGTAACGGAATAAGCGACGGCGTCCTTTTTTTCTTTTTCCAAGCGACGGCGCGTATTCTGAGCTTCGGCCTGAATATAAAGCAAATCCTGCTTTAATTTTTCATTTTCAGTCTTGAGCGCTTCCCCGTTATCGGTCGTCGTTTTTTCTTCGACGGCAGCATCGGCCTGAGCACCCGCCTGTTCAGTTTCTTCGTATTTTTTTTGTTCTTCGGTCATGCGATTATTCTCGATAAGGTTTTTGCTGTGAAGTCAACCATGGGGACGATACGGCCATAGTTCAACCTTGTAGGGCCGATCACCGCAACTACCCCCACCATATGCCCGCCTTCTCCGTGATAGGGAGAGGCGATAACGGAAGAACCGGAAAGCGAAAACAGCTTATTTTCAGAGCCGATAAAAATTTGAGCAGCATCGCTGACTGAGACTTTTTCTAACAATCGGGCGATTTCCTCTTTATCTTCTAGCTCTTCTAACAATTGTTTTGCCCGTTCCAGATCATCACTGGCATCCTGAAGCAGATTAGACTGTCCCCGAACAATCAATACGGGTCTTTTTCGGCTATCTTCCGACCAAACCACAAGACCTCGCTGAACCAGATCAGAAGCGGCAGAATCCAGTTCCGTCCGCTCAAGATCGATTTCGTGAAACAGTCGTTTTTTAGCTTCTGAAAAACTACATCCGGTGAGATGCGCGCTGATATAATTACCCGCTTCGATCAGTGTCGAGGCCGAAGTTCCTGAAGGTAATTCAATGACCCGATTTTCAACCGATCCATCGGCACCGACAATAACGGCCAAAGCACGATTATTGTCCAGCATGACAAAACCGAGTTGTTTTAGAACCAGTTCTTGTTTCGGTATCAACACAAGACCAGCACAGGCCGAAAGACCCGATAAAGTCGTTGTTGCAGTAACGAGCCTTTCTTTGGCAGAACCAGCCCGAAAAAGATCGGATTCAATCGTCGTCCTTTCTTCCTCACTAGGTTCGGAAAGCTGCATCATGCCATTGACGAACAGGCGAAGGCCTAATTCAGTGGGCATGCGCCCTGCCGAAATATGAGGGCTTAATAACAAGCCTCTTTCTTCCAGCTCTTGCAGCACATGGCGAATGGAAGCAGGCGAAAGATTTATCCCCTGTTTCGCCAGTGTTTTTGATCCGACGGGCAATCCACTTCCAAGATAGCTTTCCACTACCAGTTGGAAAATATCGCGCGCCCGCGATGATAATTCTATGACCGGTATGGATGACATGCCTTATAGGTAAGCATCCAAATGCTGTTCGTCACCCCCTAAATACGTAATAAATAAGCCCTTAAAAGTAATTTAAAAAGAAAAATTGCTGATTGGGCGCGTCGGTTTTGATTGAATGACGGCAAGGGTCGTGGCAGGAGGGGCGCTATCTATTGGATTGTTTTTCTATCGGCTATGTTCCGTCAGGTAAATGGCGGGGATGTGGTGCCTTGATAGGATGGTTATTGATCGGGTTTTTACCCGAAGAAAGGTTAATCGATGCGTCCTTCAGGTCGTGCGCCAGACCAGTTGCGGAGCCTTACCATTGAAACGGGTTTTACCCGTCATGCCGAAGGATCTTGTCTGATTAGTTTTGGTGAAACCCGTGTGTTGGTCACCGCTTCTTTAGAAGAGCGTTTGCCGCCTTGGCTGCGGGGTAAAGGACAAGGTTGGGTAACGGCTGAATATGGGATGCTGCCACGTTCGACCCATAGCCGTACCAATCGCGAAGCCGCACGGGGTAAGCAGACGGGTAGAACCCAGGAAATTCAACGTCTGATTGGGCGTGCCTTGCGGGCTGGTATCGATATGAAGAAGCTAGGCGAGCGTCAAATTACCGTGGACTGTGATGTTTTGCAGGCTGACGGCGGCACTCGCACGGCTTCTATTTCCGGTGGTTGGGTTGCGCTTCGTTTAGCGGTCAATAAATTGCTTCAGTCCGGCCAATTAACCGAAGATCCTATTATTTCAGAAGTGGCCGCTGTTTCTTGCGGTATTTCCAATGGGGTGCCGGTATTGGATCTTGATTACGCCGAGGATTCTACCGCCGAGGCCGATGCTAATTTTGTTATGATGGGGGACGGTCGATTAATTGAAGTGCAGGCGAGTGCAGAAGGCGCCCCTTATGATGAAGAAGGATTGCTTCGTCTGTTGCGGTTGGCGCGTCTTGGCAGCCAACAGATCATCGCTGCTCAAAAAAAAGCGGTAGCATAAAATGAGCGGCGCCTCTTCGCGACGTAAGCTTGCCCCAGGTCGTTTGGTTCTGGCGAGCCATAACAAAGGCAAATTAGCAGAAATAAGCACGTTATTACAACCTTATGGCCTTGAAACGGTTTCTGCCGCTGATTTAGGGTTGCCCGAACCTGAAGAAGATGGCGATAGCTTCATCGCCAATGCCGAGATCAAGGCGCGCTTTGTTGCGCAGGAAACGGGTTTGGTAGCTTTGGCCGATGACAGCGGTTTATGTGTTGACGCCTTGGATCAAGCGCCCGGGATATACTCGGCCCGTTGGGCAGGTGAACCCCGCGATTTTGATAAGGCTATGGCCCGTATTCACGATTTGGTTGAAGAAAAAGGCTCTGATGCTTCTAAAAAAGCGCATTTCGTCTGTGCTATGTCTTTATGCTGGCCGGACGGACATGTCGAAAATTTTGAAGGCCATGTCTGGGGTAATTTGGTCTGGCCACCCCGTGGCGCACGCGGATTTGGTTACGATCCTATCTTCGTCGCCGAAGGACAAAATCAGAGTTTTGCCGAGATGGCCGCCGATGCCAAAAGAGCGATTAGCCATCGCACAGCTGCTTTTCGCCAACTGATTGAAGGGTGCTTAGCATAAGCGTGCCTTTGTCCGGACAAATAGCATTTGTAAAATCGGCGGAAAAGACGCCTTTGGCGCTTTATATCCACTGGCCGTTTTGTCTGTCTAAATGTCCTTATTGTGACTTTAACAGTCATGTCCGCGAGAATCTGGATCAGACTATCTGGCGGACAGCTTTGTTAGCGGATATGGCCTATGAGGCGTCTTTCACCCGTGGCAGACCTTTGGGGTCAATTTTTTTCGGGGGTGGTACGCCTTCTTTAATGCCCCCCGAAACCGTTGCTTCGTTGATCGAAGCGGCTTGCCATTATTGGCCGCCGTTGCCGAATATTGAAATTACCCTTGAAGCTAATCCGTCTTCGGTTGAGGCTGCCCGCTTTGAAGCTCTGGCTCAGGCGGGCGTTAATCGGCTTTCTTTGGGAATTCAGGCTTTAGATGATGACGTACTGGGTTTTTTAGGCCGTATTCACACGGTAGAAGAAGCGCTGAAAGCGCTGAATATAGCCCAACATCATTTCCCTCGTGTTAGCTTTGATCTGATTTATGGACGCCCGCATCAATCGTTTGCTGATTGGGGTAAAGAATTAAATCAAGCCTTATCTTTTGGCACCGATCATTTATCGCTTTATCAATTGACTATTGAAGAGGGCACGCGCTTTTCTACCCTTGTGCGTCAGAATAAGTGGCAGCCGATGGATGGGGATAATGCGGCTGATCTATTTGAATTGACCCGCGATATAACAGAAAAGGTGGGTCTTCCGGCTTATGAAATATCTAATCATGCGCGTTTAGGATCAGAGAGCCGTCATAATATGACCTATTGGCGTTATGGCGACTACATCGGGGTCGGTGCCGGTGCTCATGGACGGCGGCTTCATAAGGCGACTATGCGGTATAAAAAGCCTGAAAATTGGTTGAAAGCGATCGAAAATAAAGGATGTGCTGTTCAGGAAGAGATCCTGTTAAAGCCAAAAGATCAAGCGGTAGAAGCCGTGTTAATGGGCTTGCGGTTAGCTGAGGGGGTCGATTTAAGCTTTATAGCGGCTAAAACAGGGTTGAAATCGACTGACTATCTCAATGAAAAGGCGCTCGATCAGTTAATAGATCAAGCGGTTATAATGCGTGAAGGCACCCGTTTAAAAGTCAATCGGGAGTCCGTTTTGTTAACAGATGCTATCACCCGAGAGATTCTGCGTTAGAAAAATTTTGGGTTTTGTGCTTTTCATGAAAAACTATTTAATAGCCGCCGATCTCCCTCCCTTGATCGTAGCGGGCTATTCTTTTTAAGGTTTTAAGGGCGTATAGAGCGTGACGGGCATCCCTTTGGTACTGGCATAAAAAGCAATCATGGTGACGGGTTCATCCCCGCTTATACCTCGGTGCATTTTATTAAACATTTCGGGAAAAGCGGTGCCTTCTGGGAAAAGTTTTTTCTTTCCGGTCGCTTTATCCTCAATCGTCACATTCCCTTTAAGGATATAAACGGCATTGGGTACAGGATGCCTGTGCCAGTCAAGTTCACTATGGGCCGGTACCGTAATTTGCATCACTACTAATTCAGGAGAACCTTGGGGATAGGCTTTATAGGGTATGCCGTCCCAAGCCGTATCTGCACGAAGGAGAGTCTTACTTTGGCCTGCATGGCCTGTATTTTCCTCAGCATAGGCTGGAAAGACGGTAGAGATAGCGCCAAACATGAATAGTAGAGATGAAATATACGTCCGCTTGGTATAATTTTTCATCAGCCTTCTTCCTGTTATTTCAGCTTACTGAAGGCGGTTGACGAGCAGCCTTCTTCAGATAAAGAACAGTATAGAACAGCCTTATGCATTCAAGAATGAAATATTTTCTGAATAACAAATTGATTTTTAAGGGTTTTTAAAATTTTTTAGGTTTCAATTTTTATAAGATATGATTAATTTTAAGGGAATCGAAATTATTTTAATATAAATTTTTTAAAATAAAATTATATGATAATGATGTAATTTAATAGTAAAATTGAAAATTATAAAAGAAAAGGGAGCCTAAGCACCCTTCCCTTTTATATTTTGAAGCGTGAATAATCAGGCCGCTTTGGCCGTGATGATAGCCTGTAAATCGCTTTCGGCTGATGTTCCGATCGCTTTAATATCGAAATTATCGACCAGAATTTTGAGCATGTTGGGGGTAATAAAGGCGGGCAGAGAAGGCCCAATGCGGATTCCCTTAACCCCTAAGTAAAGAAGCGCTAACAGAACGCAAACTGCCTTTTGCTCATACCATGACAGAATAAGAGAAAGGGGAAGGCTGTTAACGTCGGTTTCAAAGGCTTCCGCTAAGGCTAAGGCTACCTTGATAGCCGAATAGCTATCATTGCACTGCCCCATATCGAGCAGACGCGGTAAACCGCCGATTTCGCCTAAATCAAGGTCGGTTAAGCGGAATTTTCCGCAGCCTAATGTTAGAATAATCCAGTCTTTGGGCGCTTTTTCTGCAATGTCAGTGAAGTAGTTACGCCCTAATTTCGCGCCATCACAGCCACCCACCAGCATGAAATGTTTGATGTCGCCTTTTTTCACAGCTGAAATAACCGCATCGGCAGCATTCAGCACCGTGTTATGGCCAAATCCGGTATTATGGAGACGGATATCTTTGTCATCTTCTGTAAAGCCGTCCATCGCCTGAGCGGCTTCTATCACCTTGGAAAAATCGCGATCAGGCAGATGGGATAAGCCCGGCCAACCTACCAAATCACGGGTGAAAACGCGTCCCGCATATTCTGATCTCGGTTCCATCAGGCAATTGGTCGTCATGACAATCGGCCCCGGGAAATTAATAAATTCCTGGCGCTGACGCATCCATGCGCCACCATAATGTCCAGCCAGATGCGGATATTTTTTGAGTTCAGGATAACTGTGTGCGGGCAACATTTCGCCATGGGTATAGATTTTGATGCCCGTATTGGCTGTCTGTTCTAGAAGCGCTTTGATGTCCAGCAAATCATGCCCAGAAACCAAAATAGCCTTGCCTTGTGAGGGTCCCATTTTGACAGCGGTAGGTTCTGGATGACCAAAGCTGGAGGTGTTGGCTTTGTCTAAAAGTCCAAGGGTTTTATAAGAGGCTTCACCGCAACGCATTACCAGTGCCAATAAGGCATCAGCCCCTAAACTGTGATCGGTGAGCGCGGCCATACCCTCAAGGATAAAGGCATCCACATCATTGTCATGGAAATCCAGCACCGCAGCATGATGGGCATAAGCGGCCATACCTTTAATGCCGTAGGTCAATAATTCCTGTAAGCCGGTGATGTCTTTACCCAGTGTTTTCTCACGGCTCTCAATGCCATATAACTCCCCCTGTTTGATTAACGCCTCACGATCCTGAGAAAAATGCAAGGTGGCCGCTAGCGGAAGATCAATATTTTCAGGGAGCTTACCTTTGAGACGGTCGCGGAGATCAGCCAATTTATAAAGGGAGGCACATAAAACATCGGCGTCAAAATTGACGTTTGTAACCGTAGAAAATAATGCTTGGGTGACTAAGGCCGTTGCCTCTTTTTGTTCTTGTTCGTAATCGGCAGGCAATTTTTTTGCCACATAAGCCAATCCCGAAGAGGCAAGAAGCAATAAATCCTGAATAGCGGCTACTTCGGGCGTTTTACTGCATACGCCTTTGACTGTGCAACCCGTACCTTTTTGGGTTTGTTCACACTGAAAGCATAACATGACATTATAATCCTTTTGACAGTCCATTCAAAATGCAGAAGGATTTTAAGTCACAGGAAAAGACCCATCAGGCTTTTTTGAGCGGAATTTCCAACCTGCCTCAGCAAAAGGTCTGACTTTGTCCAAGGTCATTTCCTGTAGCTGCTGTTCAATAGCCGGACGGGCTTTTAGCCAAAAACTGTGCATCGGACAGGGATGTTTATCAGAACAACCCGGTAACCCTAAAAAACAGCGATTAGCCCAATTTATCCCATCAATAGCCTTAACTACCTCTAAAACGGATATAGATTCGGATGGACGAGTCAGTTTCAACCCGCCATTTTGGCCCCGTTTTGCGGTAATCAGTCCAGCTTCTTGTAAGCGACCTAAAATCTTATTCAGATAAGGGCGTGGAATGTTCGCTTTTTCCGCAATTTCGCGTGCCATGGTAAGTTTTCCGCTGTCTGTATAAAGAGCAGACAACGCAAGAACAGCATAACCGGCTGATTGCGAAAGAGAGAGCATAGAGCACGGATTCCTTAATCTATGAAGGGTAATATCAAAAGTGGATAATTAGGTAAAGTTTAAATTTTACCATTAGGTAATATTTAAAAAAATAATAATAAGGCTAAGATTGGCTTCCTATCGGGAGAAAGTTTTTATTAAAAAATAACATCAAGCGTCCTGTTTTTAAAAAAGCCTTTTGATTAGGTAGGCTTTTCCTTTTTTAAGGTCTTTAGGGTGTGAGGAACCAAAAATTGCGGTCTTTATCGGGTGTAATGCATATCTTCATATAATTTTGTTATTATCAGCGCGAGTAAGGCTTGAAAACGACGCGGCATAAGAATGTCACCGATTTGTGTGACCTGACAGATCATCCGTAGGCTGTTCGTCAAAAAGACATCATCCGCCTTCAATAATTCAGAAAATAAAATCGGACGCTCTTCTGTCGGGATATTATTGGCCGCGGCTAACCGTAAAACAGTGGCCCGCATAATGCCGGGCAATACACCTTCGCTTACCGGCGGCGTAATCAATCTTCCTTCACGGATCATAAAGAGATTAGCCATGCTGCTACAGGCGACGCGGTCTTTGGTATTTAAAAACAACACATCATCATAGCCTTTATAACGGGCATGACGCACGGCTAAAACAGCATCGAGATAATTCAAAGTCTTTATTCTGGCGGTAGGAGAGGTTTCATTCCGCCGTGTTTCACTGGGTAGAAGGCGTAATTCGGGACAAAATATTTCAGGCGTAATCATCGCTTTCGACACTATAATATTAGGTTTTATTTCCGTGGGAAGCGAAAGACCCCTAGGCCCTTTTCCAGCCGTTACCGTAACCCGTACCGATCCAAGGGCTATATCGGCATTGCCTATATCCATCGCCTTACCAAGTTCAAAAGCGCTGACAGGTAAAGACAAGGCCGCACAACTTGTTATGAGTCTTTCTAGATGCGCTTCCCGATAGATAACCCTATTTTCTACGATAAGGGCGGTATCAAAAACGCCATAGCCTAATAATAGGCCTTTATCTGTAAGGTTAAATTCGGTGATGTCATTATCCGCCCGTACCCCGTTTAGCCATGTTGGCATGGAAGGCCTCCTCTAAAGCAAAGAAATTTTTTAAAATTTCATATCCGTATTCTGTCAGAATAGATTCAGGGTGAAATTGCACGCCATAAGTTGGATGAGCAACATGAGATAGCGCCATGATCTCTCCATCTGGAGAAAGTGCTTCTGTGATGAGATGGCTATTCATGGCCAAGGTCGGTTGCACGATAAGAGAGTGATAACGGCCTGCTTTAAGAGGCATCGGAAGGTTTTTAAATAAGCTTTTACCCTGATGTCTTATTTCTGTAGCACGACCATGCATTGGATTTTTTGCACGGGTAATGATTCCGCCAAAAGCGCTACCGATACATTGATGCCCGAGGCAAACGCCGAGAATAGGAATTTTGCCCGAGAAAACGCGGACTACCTCTACAGAAATATCGGCTTCTTTAGGGGAACAAGGCCCCGGTGAAATAATAATAGCTTTTGGGTTTAAATGCCTGATGTCTTTCATCGTCACTTCATCGCGACGGATAATCATCGTTTTTTTGCCGAGCCTTTCAAAATAGCGGGCAAGGTTAAAGACGAATGAGTCATAATTATCGATGATTAAAAGCATCAGCTTTCTCCGAAGATCAGCGCCCTGCCGTCAGGGGGTTACCGAAGCTTTCAAAAATTTTGTCTACTTTCGTCAGTGTTTCTGAATATTCGGCTTCTGGATCTGATAACAGCGTAATACCGCCGCCCGCCTGAAACACAGCTTCTTTTTCTGAAAAAGTGATGGTTCGAATAGCAATGTTAAAATCAAAATCCCCGTCGAAATCAATATAGCCGATAGCACCACAATAAACACCGCGACAGGCTTTTTCAGTTTCCGCGATAATTTCCATCGCTCGAATTTTAGGTGCCCCGGTAATCGAACCGCCGGGGAAACAACCTTTTAACAAATCCAAGCCATCAAGTTCCGGTTTTAAGATGCCGGTTACCACTGAAACCAAATGATGCACCCCTGTATAGCTTTCAAGCTGACAAAGGGCTGTAACTTCTACTGAATCGGCGATACAGCTACGTGATAAATCATTGCGCAGCAGATCGACGATCATAATATTTTCAGCACGGTCTTTTTCAGAATGAAGTAAAATGTCAGCCAAAGCTTTGTCTGTTTGACTATCGTTTGCGCGGGCGGCTGTACCTTTGATAGGGCGCACTTCAACCTGAGTGCCTTGTAAACGAATGAACCGTTCAGGTGAGGCGGACGCAATGGCGAGATCGGTAAAGGATAAAAAAGCGGCAAAGGG
This sequence comes from Zymomonas mobilis subsp. pomaceae ATCC 29192, assembly GCF_000218875.1. Lineage (NCBI taxonomy): Bacteria > Pseudomonadati > Pseudomonadota > Alphaproteobacteria > Sphingomonadales > Zymomonadaceae > Zymomonas > Zymomonas mobilis. The sequence continues at coordinate 1,327,339 of NC_015709.1, read as the reverse complement.
AGCCGGATTTATCGTGCGGAGCTTGGTATAAAGCCGCCAAGGATTAAAATTATCAGGTAATTTCGCTGTAAATTTCTGGGCAATATTGGCTTGATAAATATCGCCTTGCCTGATGTATTCTTTCACTTGTTCAATAGCAGCGATGTAGCGGGTTTGCGTAAAGTTGGAGTGCCAATTTGAAAGCGTTATTGAGGCTTCTTCTCTAGGAGCTCCGAGCTTTTCGTTGAGCCATTTTGTCAATTGATCAAGACGTTGGGTCGCCCGTTCTGCCCGTTTTTCAGGCTCTGTCTCGGGGAAGCCCGAGGCAAGAAGATAACTCTCTTGAGTAAGATTATCGAAAGCGACAATGGCGTCATAGAAGCCGAAAGTAATTTCAACAAGATTTTCGCTAGATTGAGGATAGTCTTTAATTTTTTCGAGATATTGGGCGTAATCATAGCCGATATAGCCAATACAGCCCCCTTGAAACGGAAATTTTTTTTCTTGAACGTCCAGTTTGTAAGTCGAAAGCTGCGTTTTTAGAGCGTGTAAAGGATCCCCTTCTAAGGCTTTCCCATTCCAGTAAGCTGTTCCTTTAATGACTGTAAATAAAGCAAAAGGATCAACGGCAATATAGGAATAGCGCCCCAATTCGGCTTGGGATAGGGCACTATCAAGAAAAACAAAGCCTTTGAGGGATGACAGACGATCAGCAGCCGTCAGTGGATTCATCCAATTGAGTTTCCGCTGCCACATCTCTGCCTCAGATATTCCTATAGTATCAGGTTATTTATCGATTTTTCTGTTTAAATGATGAAAGCGGTAAAGGATAGATCAATCCGTAAATTTTATGGCTTTGAAAAGCGTTGGAGGCTTAAGGGGATATGAAATAAGGTTTTAGGTTTATTTTGTTGTATTAGAATTAAAATAAGCCTTATATAGAAATATATTATTAATTATTCCCTAGTTCCTGAAATTAATTCGGTTTCACTGGAGGATTCGCTGAAATTACCTGTTGCATCTGTCCGGCTAATGACATCCCCGCTTTGGCCATCAACATCAATCCAGATAACCGTATTGTTACGAATAAATTTCAGACGATAAATGGTGTTATCATGCAGTTCCGGCCCAAGATAACGGCATCCGCTCATTTGAGGGAGTATTTTTCCTTCGATCTGGCGCAAAGGCAATATCTGACCGCTTCGGATCGCCGCAAGCGCAACATCCCGATCTCGTCTTTGCTGGGCCCTTAGTGGCGATGCTATTAATACAGCATGGGCAAAAACGGCACACAGACAAAAAACCGTGGCAGATTTCATTTTGAGCATTCTTCCTTAGTAAGGCTATGCCTTTGAATAAGGAATGAACATAAGAAGGTAAAATATAGGTTACCTGAAAGCATTTATTTTAATAAATCGGTTAAGAATTCTCCATTTTCCTAATCGGATAGCGGCCTTTGTTATAGAGGATGACGAATGCCGTTTTTATCCTTATATAGCGGCCTATGGCTCCTCCTTTATTATCTTTTGAAAATCTTGGCGTTATTCAAGGCGCGGGATATTTGTTCCGACATCTGGATATTAACATCCAACCCCGTGATCGTTTAGCCCTGATCGGGCGCAATGGTGCAGGTAAGACCACCTTGTTAAAGCTTTTGGCGGGTGTGATTGAGCCTGACGAGGGGCGACGTAGTATTCAACCCGGCTTGAAACTGGTTTTATTAGAACAGGCCCCTTCTTTTGAAGGCTGTGAAACTCTGGCTGATTATGCCTTGGCCGGAGCTGACGCCCCACCCCGCTATCAGGTGGAAGCTATTGCAGACCAATTAGGAGTCGATCTTTCTCGATCGGCTCAGTCGGCTTCTGGCGGTGAACAACGTCGTGCGGCTATTGCTCGCGCGTTGGCGATGGAGCCTGATTTACTGTTAATGGATGAACCTACCAACCATCTTGATCTGGCCGCGATCGAGTTTTTGGAAGGGTGGCTTAACCGTTTTCGAGGCGCCTTTATTGTTATCAGCCATGATCGTACCTTTTTAACGCGTTTAACCAGACAATGTTTATGGCTTGATCGGGGACAGGTTCGGCGGGCTGAAATCGGCTTTGGTGGGTTTGAAGCCTGGATGGAAAAAATTCAGGCAGAAGAAGTGCGTGCTGCTGAAAAGTTGGATGCTAAATTAAAGTTAGAAGAGCATTGGTTAATCCGTGGCGTCACGGCCAGACGAAAGCGTAATCAGGGACGTCTGACCAAACTTTATGAAATGCGCGCCGAACGAAAATCTATGACAGGGCCGGAAGGTACGGCCAAGCTGGCCATTGATACCAATGATGTTCGTACTAAAATCGTCATTGAGGCCAAGCATATAAGCAAAAGCTTTGGTGATCGTGAAATTATTAAAGATTTCTCCTTAAGAGTGCGTCGGGGTGATCGCATTGGTATTGTTGGCGCAAATGGTGCGGGTAAGACGACCTTACTAAAGTTATTAATGGGCGAGATCGAACCGGATCAAGGCAGCATTAAACGGGCTGAAAATTTGGAAGCTGTCGTTATTGACCAGCAACGAGCGGCTTTGCTCCCTGATAAAACCTTGCGGGATATTATTGCCCATGGCGGTGATTGGATCGAAATCGGCGATCAAAAGAAGCATGTCGTCGGCTATTTAAAAGATTTTCTATTTGATCCGGCTTTGTTGGATGCCAAGGTTAGCACGTTATCGGGCGGTGAACGTTCCCGTTTGTTGATGGCGCGAGAATTTGCCAGACGTTCTAATCTGTTGATTTTGGATGAGCCTACGAATGATCTCGACTTGGAAACCATTGATCTTTTGCAAGAAGTAATCAGCAATTATAGCGGCACGGTCTTGTTAGTTAGCCATGATCGCGATTTTCTCGATAATGTCGCGACGACCACTTTGGGAATGGATGGTTCCGGTGTCATTGATGTTGTCGCAGGGGGCTATAGCGACTGGCAAAAACAGCGTGCTGATCGGTTGGCCTTGTCACAATCGCGTGCTTCGGCAAAAAACCTTGAAAAAGGGGATGCGACCGCAACGACAGCTGCAGTGCAAAAACCTACCCGCTTCAAATTATCTTATAAAGATCAGCGCGATTATGACTTGTTGCCTGAACAGATTGAAAAAATGGAAGCCGAAATTGCTAGCCATGAAGCCGCTTTAGCTGATCCTGAGCTTTACACTCGCGATCCCGCACAATTTTCGGCTTTAACCGATAAAGTTGCCGCATTGCGGGATAAGAAAGAGGATGCAGAAATGCGTTGGTTAGAATTAGCCGAGCAGGTGGAGGCATCCCAGTAAAATAAGTATAGATTTAAGAACGCAAGGCTGGTTTGTCTTTTGATGAAGGCATTTGTGAAAATAAAATCTTCTTTGGCGAAGCCTCCTAGGTTCTGTTGACAAAAGGTAATTTTAATCTAGCCCTGAGATGAATTAAGGTCGATCTTTTTAGATATGAAAAGGTACGCGGAGACCTGACAGACGCTGAAAGGAAGATGATGGGGGCGCGCTATTGCCGTGTTGGTCACGTCCAGCCAAGGATAATCGCCAGTTTCTGAACGGGATTCTTTATGGGCTGCCCCTAGCGAGATATGGATAAACGCTATGGGGAGTGGAACTCGGTCTATGTCCGTTTTCGTTGCTGGGCCGAACAAGGCGTATGGGATGCACTTTTGGAAACGCTGGTAAATGCAGACTGACGGATGACTGGAACACATGATAAATAGTCGGGTTGTTCGATGTCATATTCGGTCAGCTGGCGCAGAAGGAGAACCTATAAGGAAGGCTTTGGTCGAAGCCCCAGAAGCTTTACGAGCAAGATCCATGCCCGTGCTGAGGATCAGGGACACCCTTTTGGCATTGAAGTAACCGGCGGAGAAGTCTCCGATTATTCCGGCTTCGAGGTCTTGATGTCCCTGCCCGTCGCAACATCCTATCTACTTCTGGCTGATAAGGTTGCATAAAAAGCTGTTTTTCCACAAGGCGATTCCCGTAATTCCCCCGCGCCTAAACCTGACAGAGCAATCCCCTATGATGTTCGATGTTCTTGCGAGATCGTAATCGCATTGAGCGGATGCTTAACAAACTTAAGCGGTTCCATCGTATCGCTACCCGCTATCCGATATGATAAAATGAAAGAATCTTTTCTTACCTTCCCATATCTTGCTACCGTCAAGTTGGGATTGCCCTCTTTTGTCAACAGAACCTAGTCTTTAATTTGCCTGATGGGGGGTGGTTGCCTTATAGCAGGGGTATGAATGCACTCCATGCTTTAGCTCCCATCCGTGACGATAGTTTTGCCGCTTTGATTGCCCATGCGGCTAGCTTCTTTTATGGTGAAAAAACAGCAACGGATTTTATTTATACCGTTTCTCGTATCAACGAATTCAAAACCTATTTTCGCGATTTTCTGACAACGGCTTTACTGCCTGATAATGCCGGTATTTTGTTGTTACATCCCAAAAGACCGAGCGATAAAGATTTTGATCGTCTGTTTAATGGATTGATTGAGCAAGGTATTATAACGCAGTCGTTAGATGCCTATAGTTGGGTCATCAATAAGGCTGATCAGAATGCTCAAACCTTAGAACGGATTAAGCTGCTTATTGCTTTGAAACAGAAATTTAAAAAGAAAGTAAAATATCTATTCACTTTTGAGTTATTATTAGAGAATGCTTATCGGGATAAGATATTTTTCGTGCTCTTATTACTGGCGATTGAGTATATTGATCGTAGCCGTAATGCTCAATTTATTGAGGATATAGGTAGTATTTTTAATAAAGACCTTAAGAATACTTTGTTGATTTTAATAGAGAACCGTTCTTACGGTTTTGATAAAATAGCTGTTTTCGCGCGTGATATTGATCGTTTTCCATCAGTCTTTGATAAGTCAATATTTATTAATAAGACGTATTCTATAGATCATTATTATAAAAATGAAATGGAAGAGGTAATTTTAGAAATAAAAACTCGTAATATTAATCAAATATTGTTGGCTATAGCCTCAATAATACTTAATGAAATTAAATTCAAATTATTGTAGTTTTTGTATATATTTTATAATTATAATAAATTTCAATATTTATTATTTTTTTCATGGTTTTTTAAATTTTGTTTTTAAAAAATTACTTTAATTAAAAATTGGTTATAAAAAATTTTAAGCTTTTAAAGCATAATTGATGCTTTAAATTCGTAAAGCCATATAAAGCCGTAAACAATAAGGGTTTTTTGACGCATGATACCGGTCGAGACGCAGCCTACAGAACGCGATGGCACAACCGTTATACCGCAATTGACGGAAGATATTCGTTACGATTGGCAAGAAGAGGAAGCGCTCGCCCTTTATAATCTGCCATTATTGGAATTGGTAGGACAAGCGAATGCCGTCCATCGACGCTATCATGAGGCAGGGCGGCTGCAAAAGGCTAGTTTGCTGAGTATTAAAACGGGCGGCTGTCCTGAAGATTGTGGCTATTGTTCGCAATCTGCTCATCACGATGTAGAGTTGACCCGCGAAAAATTAATGGACCCTGATGCTGTGATTGCGTTAGCGGCCAAGGCAAAGCAAGCTGGGGCTGAACGTTTTTGTATGGGGGCCGCTTGGCGAAAAATCCGCGATGGTAAAGAATTTGATGCGGTTTTAGCCATGATCCGAGGGGTGCGGGCTTTGAATATGGAAGCCTGTGTTACCTTGGGCATGGTTAATAAAGATCAGGCAAAACGTTTAGCCGAAGTCGGTCTTACCGCTTATAATCATAATCTTGATACCGGCCCTGATTACTATCCAAAAATTGTAACAACCCATAGTTATCAGGATCGGCTAGAGACACTGAAATGTGTAAGAGAAGCAGGTATTGCCCTTTGCACAGGGGGCATTATCGGTCTTGGCGAAACCCCACGTGATCGGGTCGCTTTATTGCGGGTTTTAGCCTCTATGGCCCCTCATCCAGAAAGCGTGCCCGTCAATATGTTAGTTCCGATAGAGGGCACGCCTCTTGCACAGGCTGAACCTGTGGATTCATTAGATATTGTTCGGATGATTGCAACTGCCCGTCTGATGATGCCCCAATCTATGGTGCGTTTATCAGCCGGTCGTTCTTCGCTTAGTCGTGAAACGCAGATTCTTTGTTTGTTAGCAGGCGCTAATTCGATTTTTTATGGAAATGTTTTGCTGACGACGCCGAATGCGGATGTTCAAGCGGATGATGCTTTATTAGAGGCGTTGAGCGCTAACGTTTGATAAAATAAAAATAGCCTCAATCTGTACTCGAATTGAGGCTATTTTTTAAAAAATTCAAATTTACAGTATTCTATCATAAATAAATTCACCAATATTACTGATCATAATTGCGAATACTGAAAAATAAATAAAAGAACTAAACCCGATTCCGAAAATTGGGAATTTATTATAATAGCTATCCTTTTGATTTTCGACATACAAAATAGTTGTTAATACCGCTGATGAAATAATAATAAACGGTAGCAACGCGACCAGAGGAAACATATGAATATGTAACATTATTTCTCCCTTTCTTTGTATGGGGTAGGAGAAATAAAATAACACAACTGAAGTTAATTGAAATATATAAAATAGTTTTTTTAATAAAAAAAGAATAAAGCTAGCTTTTTCTGTATGTTACTTTTGTTCTTTTATTCTTTTTATAAAAATAAAGGATTTCTACAAAGAGACACTGACAGTGCCGCGGAAATTCAAGGGTGCCCCCGGCATATTCAAATTAGCATTGGTCCCATGACCAGAAACAATATAACGTGCATTCGAAATATTATAGGCATTGAGCTGAAATCTATAGCGGCCAAATTGTGCCCATCCCATGGCATCGCCCGTTACATAATGGGGTAAAATGACTGTATTGCTGGGATCTGCCCAACGGTTGCCCACATAATTCATGCCGCCTCCGATACCGAAATGTTTACCGAAAGCTTTGGTTATATAAAAATTGCCCTGATTATGAGGCGTCAACGTGCCTTCCTTTCCAACATAGGCGGGGGTTGCGGAAGCCAGATTTTTGGTGGTGATATAAGCATAGCCCGCAATCAAATGAATATCGCGTCCGACATCAAGGGTTGCTGAAAATTCCGCGCCTTCATTGCGCTGAGTTCCGATAGCCATAGTGGTGTTATCAAGGGGATTAGTAGCCTGAATATGCGTTTTTTTGATGATGAAGCCTGCGATCTGAATCATCAGCCGATTGTGTAATAAGGTATATTTAGCACCGATTTCTTTAGAGGTGGTCTCTGAAGGCACCAGATCGGCCTGCTTAGCCACAATATTCAGGGTCTCGCCAGAGGGCTGGTAACTTTTACTCCATGAAACATAATAGGATTGATGATCATCAGGTTCATAGGTCAGACCGAGACGGGGACTCCATGTGTGATCAAGACGATGGGCATAGGTTGCTGATCCCGAAATCGGCAAGGTTGTTTGGCTAAAGGAATCCCAGCGGATGCCAGCTAACAGCTTAAAACCATGCGTGAAGTCGATGGCATCTTGGAGGTAAAGCCCATAATCATAAAAAATGCCACGATTTTTATTTGTAATACTGCTGAGATCATCTCCTGTAATATTGGGTAATACTGGATCGAACGGATCAACATAAAAACTGTCTTTAATCTCTTGGGATGTCGATTTACCGGGATAGGTTGCATAGGTCGTTGATAATTTACTTTGACGTGAAACTTCAAAACCATAAAGCAAGGTTTGATGGATTTTTCCTGTTGCAATTTTTTGCGTTAATTCCAGTTGGTTATCCCATCCATTTTCATTACGGGCCGCCGGATGGTGCGAAAGTTGAACTAATCCGTTGACGACCCCACTTGCCGGACTCGTGTTTCCTCGAAACATCTTATAATCATAATGGCGAAAACCGTCTCGTAAGGACAAATTATCTGAAAAATGATGAACGGCATTTACCGTTTGGGAAAATACAGTGGACTGTGTGTAATCATATTTAGCGGCATCGGCTGAACCGTAATAAACTTCGGGGTGATCGATATTGACCGTGCGACCATTAAGAGAAGGGTTCCCTAAATCGGCAATTCTGCGATCTTTTAGATAATCGGCCTGTACCGAAATAACTGTGTCCGTACCTTTTCCATACATGAAAGAAGGCGCAATCGCGAAGCGATGGACAAATTGCTGTTCTCGATAGCTGTCCCCGCTTTCAATGGCACCTGTCAGGCGAAAACCATTCCCATTATATTTACTTGTCCGCCCGAAATCCCATTGCCCGCGATAGTCATTCCATGATCCGCCGGTAAAAGTGAGGTTTGTAATATTGGTATCTGCTTGTTTTCGGACGCGGTTGACAATACCTCCCGCTGAACCCCGTCCAAATAAGGCCGCAGAGGGGCCTTTTAGGACTTCGATATTCTCGATATTGGACATGTCACGAAAATAAAGCGCATCATCCCGAAAACCATCCACGAATTCATCGCCAAAAGCGTTAAATCCACGAATGAAGACCTGATCGCGTTGTCCGTCGCCGGTTGAAAAAGAAACGCCCGGAACATTTTTAAGCGCATCTTGTTGTGATAGCACCATCTGATCCTGCATTAAGCGGTGCGAGACGACATTTACTGTTTGGGGAAGATCGCGTGCAGCAAGAGCAATTTTTGCAGCTGTATTTCGGTTTTGTCCGTAATTATCTTTATCTTTTTTAGCCGTAATTATAAGTTCGGACGGATCATATTTTTTGTTATTTTCTTCTGCCAACAGAGGTGAGGATAAAGCTAAGGCTGTAAGAAAAGTGCTCCACTTATAACCGTCTTTAAAAGAAATAAGCTTTTTTAATGGGATCTTCATTTGTCCTCCTGTTGATTGATAGCGTGCGATCAATAACGAGAGGAAAGCTGATAGTAATAATGATAAACAATATCAATTAAGGACTGTGTTCCAAAAATAGGACACTCTATTGCGCATATTATAGCTATTAATTATAATATTATAGTGATATATATAATAATATTATTTTTAAAAATCAGAAATGCTATTAAGTTAGCCATATTATACGTTTGTTGATTGCTAGGGTTGCCATCCCTGAATTGTGAAATTTAATCCATATGTTTGATGCCGATACGTAAGTAATCCCAGCCTGTAATCAGCGTTAGAATGGCGGCTATCCATAAGGAAACAAGACCGGCTTCAGCTATCGCCGGCGTTTGCGGCGTAGCACCGCTTAAGATAATGGCACCAAAAGCGACCAACTGAAAAGTTGTTTTCCATTTAGCCAATCGGCTGACAGGAAGGGATACATGTAATTCCGCCAGAAATTCTCGCAATCCAGAAACCGCAATTTCGCGCAAAAGAATGATAAAGGCTGCCAGAATGTTGAAATCGGTAATGAGCGGGTGGCGAGAAATCAGCAAGACGATGACCGAAGCGACCATGATTTTATCCGCAATCGGATCAAGGAAGATACCAAGCTTGGAAACGGTACCCTGCGCCCGTGCCAGATAACCATCAAAATAATCAGTAATCGCCATCAGGCAATAAAGTAAAAAGGCGCAAATATAGCCAAGACAGCCCGGATTCCATAATAAGGCGACTAACACCGGAACCGCAAAAATACGGGAAAGGGTCAAGACATTTGGCAGGGTCAGCATGTCACGATCAGTTCCTGAAATAGTGAAGCGGATATCCTTTAAAAGCAGAAACACGCTTTCCGGCTCAGAAAGTATCAGCTGTACTTATAACAATTTTAAGGGAAATGATTTTATCTTAAGGCGTTAAAATTTTCCCCGATTTATTTCAGTTAGTAGGATAACACTTATCAATAACCAAGGGGAAACTCATATTTTTTAACGTCAAAATGGAAAAAAAGGAGCAAACGGCATTTTTACCCTCTATCGATTATGCTTGCCCTTGGCGTAGCTTGAAGCTTTCGTTATGAAAGGCAGCTTCATTTAAGGCAACATGAGTTCTTTTCCGGCATGAAAGCTTCTATCCGGCTTCTGACTAAACGCCGGTTCCTGCCGCTTTTCGTTACCCAGACTTTAGGGGCGTTTAACGATAATCTGTTCAGGACGGTGATAGTTCTGGTAGCCACTTATGGGATTTATTCTGATCCTCAGATCGAGACCCGTTTTTCTGCGGTGGCCACCGGTATTTTTATTATACCTTTTTTCCTATTTTCTGCTTTGGCAGGGCAGTTGGCCGATACCCATGATAAGGCCAAGATTATCCGTATCGTCAAAATAGTGGAAATCGGTATCATGTTGGCAGGCGCTATCGGATTATGGGTTTATTCAGTGCCTTTAATGTTGGTGGGTGTGTTTGCGATGGGCATTCATTCGACTTTTTTTGGCCCTATCAAATACGCTATTTTACCACAACATTTGCAAAAGGATGAAGTGCTGGGCGGCACGGGGCTGGTCGAGGCGGGTAGTTATCTTGCTATATTATCCGGCACTATTTTGGCCGGTTTTATAACTAGCCGCCAAGCGGGTATCATTGTTCTGATCATTGCAGTCTTGGGATGTTATGCCTCAAGAAGTATTCCAGATGCGAAAGCCGAACATGATGGCCCCCCGCTTGATCGAAATATTGTTCGCGCTTCTTATCGGCTGGTTTCCGGCACTATGCATATTCCACGCTTATTTTTAGCGATTTGCTCGATCAGTTTTTTTTGGGCCATTGGTTCGGTGTTGATTATCCAGTTTCCGCCAGTGGTAAAAAATCTTTTTTATGCGGACAGACAAGTCGCGAGTTTATTTCTGGCAATTTTTTCTATTGGTGTTGCGATTGGTTCGTTGCTGATTAACCGTTTACTGTCGGGGAATGTCTCTGCGCGCTATGCGCCTGCCTCGGTTTTAGCAATGGGTGTTTCAGTTTTGGGCTTTGATCGTGTTATTCATAATTGGCATAATTTGCCAACGGGCCGTTTCTTCACTGTCTCAGCCTTTATTCATCAACCCGATATTTGGATGGTTTTTGTCGCCTTACTAGCGATTGCGGTTACTGGCGGTATGTTTGTGGTACCCCTTTATGCTTTTTTAACGACGACTGTCGCCAAAGATCATACAGCAAGGACAGTTGCCGCCAATAATATTATGACCTCGGGCGCTATGGTTTTTGGGGGTTTTTCTGCGGCCCTTGCTAATAGCCTTGGGGCCTCTACTTCACAGATTTTATGGGGTGTTGCGGCTATGTGCTGTATTGCTGCTTGGTTATCTTGGCGGCTTCATTGCAGTTGTGATTAATGTCTTCTGCGCTTTTTATCTCTTTTAATTCTTGGGTTTGTTTTTGTCGTTATCTTTTCTATCTGAGAAACCATCCTATTTCGTCTAAAATAACCTATCATTTTGTGAAAAAACGTTATCGAAGAAACTAAGGTGACTTGATTCGCTTTTTTGCATCACACCACAAAATGACAGTTTTATTTTATTGGCTGTCCAGCGATTTCCGGACAGGTAACAAAAGGGTAGGGCATGAAGTGTCGGACGATCATCACGGCTATCAATCAGAAGAAAAAAAAACCTGTAGCCGATTTTAAAAGTAAGGTCGCCTCTCTTCAAAAAACGGTTTTCAAGATAGGTACCGTTTTGATGGCAGCGTGCAGTATAATGCCCTCTGCTTTGCTGGCTGCTGGTGACAATCAGAATACTATTGTTCAGAGTTTATCGCCCCCAGAAGAGGGGACGAGTGCTATAAATTATCAGCAGATCGATCAGCGTTTAAATCGGCTTATGAACTCTAAGACTATGGTCGGATTGGGTGTGGTCATCGTCGAGAATGGCCAGATCCGTTTTGTTCGGGGATATGGTGTCAGAAAAGCGGGCGGACATGAAATTGTATCCCCGAACACTTTATTCCGCTGGGCTTCCCTGTCCAAGGGGGTAGCCGCAACGCTGGTCAATGTCTTGGCGGATAAGCGTCGTTTATCCTTAGATGATATGATTGCCCGTTATGGCACCAGTTTACATTTGCCTGATCATGCAGAACAGCGGGCTACTATTCGGATGTTATTATCCCAGCGTTTGGGATTGGTTCATAACGCCTATGATGATAGATTAGAACAAGGCGAGGATCCAGCTAACCTACGTCAAACGCTTGACCGTCTGCATTTAAGTTGTGCCGTCGGCCAGTGTTATGGTTATCAGAATATCGCTTTTGATACCGCGCATGAAATCGTTGAACGGGTCACGGGGCAGAGTTATGCCCAAGCGGTAAGACGGTATCTTTTTTTACCCCTTGGTATGTATTCCGCTTCGATTGGTCGTGAAGCGCTCGTCAACTCGCTTGATTGGGCCGAACCCCATACCGGTCAGCATGTAAAGGTCGTCAACGAGAATTATTATCGTATTCCGGCGGCGGGTGGCGTCAATAGCTCGATTTTGGATTTAGGACGCTGGATGCGGGCACAAATGGGAATGGATCCTGAAACGTTACCGCCTGCCCTTCTCAATCGGCTTCACCAACCCCAGATTAATACCGGAACCTGGAAAGGCGGTCCCGTCGATCATGCTATGGATGATGCCGCCTATGCGATGGCTTTTCGTGTGTATCACTATCGGGGTCATCTGATGGTCGGGCATCGCGGCGCGGTCAGCGGTTATCGTTCCTTGATCTTGTTTGATCCAAAGCTTAAATCGGGTGTAGCGGCTTTATGGAATAGCGAAAGCCCGCGCCCGACAGGCGTGCAGCTAGAGGTGATGGATATGCTTTATCATCAACCTTTTCATGACTGGATGGAACTTGACGTTCCTGATCAACCTGCCCATCTTGTGCATACCAGAGAAAAACATCTGGAGGCTGCTCCTTTAAGAAAAGGGCAGAATGCCCGAACCAGTCATACCCTTCACCACGGCGGTCTGGTTGAGCATAGCCATAAGGTTGAAAAGAGCACCAGCCATAAGGCATCTTTACCCCATAACGCTTCTCTCCATAAAACAGAGCATAGCGTAAAGGTAAAGAAAACCGTGACGGTTACGAAAAAGGTGACTGCTAAAAAGGTCAACCCCACTCACAAAAAATAACCTGTAATACAGGCAAAAAAAGCCTTGTTTATAGGAGGTCAGGTCTAGGAATAACCAGGGCGGCGCATTGCAATTATAATAGATAGCGTTAAAAAGCGCCGCCAAAGGAATAATTATGACGAAAAACCCCCGCACGCTTTACGAAAAAATATGGGACGCTCATGTTATTGAGCGTCGTGAAGATGGATCTGCACTTGTTTATATTGACCGGCATCTTGTGCATGAAGTGACTAGTCCGCAAGCTTTTGAAAGCCTCCGTCAAACAGGTCGCACAATGCGCAGAGCTGATCGCACCTTGGCGGTGCCCGATCACAATGTGCCGACGACGGCGCGGCTTGATCAAGACGGCAAGCCTTTGGCGATTGCCGATCCTCAATCGGCTGCACAGTTAGCGGCTTTGGCGAAAAATGCGCCTGAATTCGGCGTGCGTTATATCAGCGCTACTGACCCTGAACAGGGGATTGTGCATGTTGTCGGGCCGGAACAAGGTTTTACGTTACCCGGCACAACTTTGGTTTGTGGGGATAGCCATACGGCTGCCCATGGTGCCTTGGGTGCTTTGGCTTTTGGTATCGGAACATCCGAAGTCGAACATGTCATGGCAACCCAGACTTTGATCTTATCGCCTTCCAAAACGATGGAAGTGCGCGTTGAGGGGGCTTTGTCGCCTGATGTTTCAGCAAAAGATTTAATCTTGCATATTATTCATGTGCTGGGGACTGCGGGGGGCACGGGCTATGCTATCGAATATACAGGCGAGGCTATCCGCAATCTGTCGATTGAAGAGCGTTTGACCGTTTCCAATATGTCCATTGAAGCAGGGGCGCGCACCGGTTTGATTGCACCGGATGAGAAAACCTTTGCCTATCTTATGGGACGGCCTATGGCCCCTAAGGGTAAAGATTGGGACAAAGCAGTTCAGTGGTGGCGGTCATTAGCAACCGATGAAGGCGCGATTTACGATAAAACGGTTGTTATTAAAGCGGCTGATGTCCAGCCTTCAGTGACTTGGGGAACTAGCCCTGAAGATGTTTTACCCATCACTGGCGTTGTACCCGATCCGGCTTCTTTTGCTGATCCAGCCAAGCAAGCTGCCGCGCGGCGGTCGCTTGAATATATGGATTTGAAACCCGGCCAGAAAATGGAAGGGCTTGCGATTGAAAATGTCTTTATTGGAAGCTGCACCAACAGCCGGATTGAAGATTTAAGGGCGGCGGCCTCTGTTGTATGGGGACGGCATGTTGCTGATACTATCAAGCAGGCCTTGGTCGTACCGGGTTCCGGTTTGGTAAAACGTCAGGCTGAAGCCGAAGGCTTGGATCAGATATTCAAGGCTGCCGGTTTTGAATGGCGTGAACCGGGATGCTCTATGTGTCTTGCGATGAATCCGGATAAAGTGCCTGCCGGTGAGCGTTGTGCCTCTACTTCAAATCGTAATTTTGTTGGACGGCAGGGGCCAGGATCAAGAACGCATCTCGTTTCGCCTGCTATGGCTGCCGCGGCAGCTGTGACGGGGTATTTGACAGATGTCCGCAATATGGTGCCGCTTGCATCGGTCAAACAGGGAGAAACGGCATGAAAGCTGTTAAAATAGTCGAAGGCCGAGCCTATCCTTTGGGGGAAAGTAATATCGATACGGATATTATTATTCCGGCGCATTATTTGAAAACGACTAACCGTAAAGGTTTAGCCCAAGGCGCTTTTGAAACCATTCGCGCCAAAGACGGGAATGTCTTTGATAATCCCGAATATAAAGGCGCCCCCATTCTTATTGCTGGTGACAACTTTGGTTGCGGTTCCAGTCGGGAACATGCGGCTTGGGCTATCAGTGAAATGGGAATAGAAGCGGTTATTGCACCGCGCTTTTCTGATATTTTTTCGGGTAATGCTTTTAAAAATGGCCTATTAACGGTAGTTTTACCCGAAGAAACAGTTGAGCGTTTGTTAGAAGTTGCCAAAACAGATCCTATTACGATTGATCTTGAAAATCAGGTTGTCACCACGCGGTTCCAAGATCGTTTTCATTTTGATATTGATCCTTTCCGTAAGCGTTGTTTGCTGGAAGGCTTGGATGAAATTGGTCTTACCTTGAAAGAACAAGATAAGATTAGCCGCTATGAAGATGTGTTAGCCTCTGATCGGCCTTGGGTTTAAAATTTCTTCGGATGTATTCTGTCTATTTTTTGATGAACAGCCCGTTTTTGCGGGCTGTTTTTTTGCCCTGAATAATCTATAAAAAGTTGGTAGATTTTTTGACATCGTGAATATTGTTTAATATCAATCCCTTATCGGGATGAGTGTTCCCCGCCCACGCGGGGATGAACCGGAAATCTCGATTTCAATGCACCGACTGGCGCTGTGTTCCCCGCCCACGCGGGGATGAACCGCCCCCGCAGCACTAATCGCTCGGACTATCAATGTGTTCCCCGCCCACGCGGGGATGAACCGGCTTCCGAGACTTTGCCGATTTCAGCAGAAAGGTGTTCCCCGCCCACGCGGGGATGAACCGGCTACGCAATCCTGACGGTGTTATTATCAATCGTGTTCCCCGCCCACGCGGGGATGAACCGAAAAAATAGATAGATTAATTCCAAATTATGACGTGTTCCCCGCCCACGCGGGGATGAACCGAAAAAATAGATAGATTAATTCCAAATTATGACGTGTTCCCCGCCCACGCGGGGATGAACCGCCACGCGAAAAAAGAAGGGATTATGGATGCCGGTGTTCCCCGCCCACGCGGGGATGAACCGGAATTACCTTATCTCGCTCTGATGGGCAGGATGTGTTCCCCGCCCACGCGGGGATGAACCGCCGTTTGAATGAATTTCGGCGTTGCTCGATATGTGTTCCCCGCCCACGCGGGGATGAACCGATCAAGCATCGAATTCATATCAAAGACCATCTGTGTTCCCCGCCCACGCGGGGATGAACCGGGTTATGTCTGGGCTAATTGATACCGGAACAGGTGTTCCCCGCCCACGCGGGGATGAACCGCTTCGTCGTGCCATTGTTCAGCGCTGGCAGGAGTGTTCCCCGCCCACGCGGGGATGAACCAAAAATGGCGGTTGTTGCTTTTGATCCGGACGTGTGTTCCCCGCCCACGCGGGGATGAACCGCGTGGACATTCTTTAAATCCAAAATGATGAAAGTGTTCCCCGCTCACGCGGGGATGAACCGTCTTGGCTCATTTCATCACATCGCGAACAATAGTGTTCCCCGCTCACGCGGGGATGAACCGCGAACCCATGATCTGCACCCCTGCCACGTGGCGTGTTCCCCGCCCACGCGGGAATGAACCGTTGGGGGAAGCGGGTTTCTGTCATGTTCGGCAGTGTTCCCTGCTGAGGCGGGGATTATGGTCGGGATCGGCTTTTTAAAATTTGTTCCGCTAGTTTATAATCCGATAATTTATCGACATCGATACCCGCTTCTGCCTGCGCTAAAACAACAGGTTGAATAGTAAGGCCAAGCGTATGACCGACTTGGGTTAAGGCTTTTTCAAAGCTGATGGTGCGTGTAACGGCACGGATAGCAAGGCAAAGCCCGAAATGGCGGATAAGTTGCCATGCTTTTTTGCGATCTTGTTCTATCATTGACCATTGGTGAAGCGCGCTTTTTACTTTCTCATTTCTCATCCCAAAAAGATTCGCGCCACTATAGGCCTCATCCGAAAATTTGAGCCATGTACGGCGATTTTCTGGATAATGTTTTAAAATAGTTGTCCGGTTTACGACCCCCACACTAAGATCTTTATCAGGGGTTTTCATTAAGAATTCGGTTATAATTTCGGGTGTCAGTAGCGGATGATCCGCCGTTGTTACCAAGAGTGGCCATGTGATCTTTTTTTGATCAATTAAGGTCATAATACTGGTGGCGATGCCTTGTCCTGATATCGCCGTTGTTATTCGGGAATCTTTGGCCAGCCATGCACAATCGCCCGTTAATAAAGCCTCTGGCTCTTGTGCCATAATAATAATGCGCCCGATTGGAGGGCGCTTGATGCTGTCACCCTTTCGACTGCTTTCAGAGAGCGCGAGCAGACTTTTGGCTACCCGCGAAAGCATCGATTCACCGGCAATCGGTATCAAGGCTTTCCATTGCTGATTAAATTGGGCCGCCAAGGGGTCTATCCCCGGACGTTGACCTGCCAGAATTAACGCTGTCCATAACTGCTGGGTCATCTTATCTCTTTTCCAGCCGAATATTCATGAGGTTCGAGATAGAAGCGGAAACGAGTCTTGCAAAGACAATTTTAAGGGTTGTCTCTAGGCTTTTTAAAAAGATAGAAATTATTCGTCTTTTTTAAGGGGAGGATCTATCCCTTCGCCCTTTATGCTGGCGATAGGAGATTAAGACCAATGACCCCGACTAGGATAAGAAGAATACAGGCGATTTGTCGGATGTCGAGCGTTTCTTTGAAGACCCATTGACTGATGATCGTCATAATCGCAAGGCCGCCGCCTGCCCAAACTGCATAGACAATGCCCATAGGTAAGGTTTTGAAAACGAAAGAAATAATCGTAAAACAGATGAAATAACCGATGCAGGCCATCACCAACCATAACGGTTTATCAATGCCATTGGCTAATCGTAAAGCTGTGGTGGCAGCTACTTCAAAAAAGACAGCAATAATTAGTCCCGGCCAGCCCGTTAACATTCAAAAATCCTTTTTTGGAAAGCTGTTTAGACCTTAAAAATTGAAAATACAGAACAGATTTTATAAAATAAAAGAGGATGCTCTTAAATATTCCTTAAAGAGGGTCTCAAATACCCCTTAAATTTGATATAAGTTTGTCTTATTCGATTTATTGTGTGCTCCAATCAATAGGATGATGGATAGGGGGTGCTTTGGAACGATTTTGATAGTCTTGGGCGCTTATACTGTGATCAATATAGTATCTACGATAGAGTGGGCTGACTTTTGGCGTCATGACATCATAAAAAGCGAGAAGATCAATAGGGAGCGTGATCAGCCAAGCCACCAGTAGCCATGCTATGCGACCAAACTTTTTAGAGGACTGTGGAATCTGGTTTTGTAATTCAGGCAAGAAAGGCACTCCCATGAAGCCATACGATTGTTAAGATGACGTCTGATAGAAGCATAATCGAAAAAAGAGTATTTCTGATAGGGCGGGATAACGGGGTAATCATTTGCCAACATAAAATAATAGCAAGCGGATTAGCAAAAATAATCCGGTGAATGGAGTTAATCCCAGTTGAAAGCGAGAGAATCGCGGTCGCGGTTAATAAAAGGCTTTCTAACCATTGTCCTTTGAAAAATCCCCAAATAATAAGTGCGACACCTGCTAAGGCAAAAACATCAAGTGCAAAGCCATGATGATGGGCATGGATGTCATGGATTAAATGGTGAATAGGATTAGCAAAATACCTGTGCCAGCCGATTTGCACATGAGAAAAAGCCATCGCATCACCCGTTATTTGGTGAAGATAAATCATATAAAACGCCAGACCGCTGGCACTGATAATAAAAAAACTACTACTTTCTATCAAAGCCTTGATTTTTTGAGATGTGCATAGGCAATGGTAAAAAGAGATTTTTTTCTTTTTGTCAGAATGGAATGTAGAGCCTGAGTAATCCGGTTCTGTAAAGGCAGAAATGAAGTGAAAAAAAGCTATAACTGCACTAATAATCATACCTGTTGGACGACAGGCAGTAAGTAAAAAAGCGGGTATAGAGGCTAATTGAATAGAGCCCTTTTGCATGAAATAGAGCGTCATCATCAATAATAAGCCATAAAGGCATTCACTATATTGTATTCGATACCATATACCCAAGGGGAAAATAAGAAAAAACAGACAGAAAAGAGGCGCGGAATAAAGAATATTTTTAGCTTTGGCATAAAGCATAGTTGCAAGGATTAACAAGGGGAGTAGGCAGGCATTGAGCCATAAGGCGCTAGTTTCTATATCAAGATGGGTTATTTTTGAAAGAAAACGTACGGCTAACGGAAAAAGCGGAAAAAACGCCCATGTATCCTGTCCAGGGTCTCTTTGCTCTATAAGCGGCGTTATATAGCCCCCCTTGGCAATAGCTGCATACCAATGGCAGTCCCAATGGCAGGTTATCTCGATAATACTGCTTTTATAATGCATAAGAGATAAGAGGACAGGCGTTGCGGCTAATAAGAGAATATGACCGATAAGGAGAAGCGGAAGCACCCTTTTAATAGTCTGAAAATCGGTCTCATTATTAAAATCTGATACAGGTGCCTTTTTCCGGGTCTTTATGAATTTCAGTCGTTTTATCGGCAAAAAACTAAAGCGTTCACGAGAAAAAGAGGATGAGATTTTTTGATTTTCCACAATTCATATCTGCGTATTTGAAAGAATACGCCGCTGTTTAAGCCAATTTTTTTATTTGTTAAAGGGTGATCTCTTTTGATCAAAAGGCAAAGACTGATTTTTTGACCTTAAAAATTTTTATTAATATTAATAAAGGCTGCTTTTGTATCTCGAATCAAAAGCAGCCTTTATTATAGTATCTAGTAGTCTGGTATCTAGGTTTTAAGCCATCGTAGTCGCTTCTTCTCGTGCAGGCGCGCTCGCTTTATCTAACAACATAATATCTGAAGCGTTCAGCTTCAAAGTCGCGGCTTTTTGAAGGCTTTGTAATTGTTGGAGATTGGTTGCACTGGCAATCGGGGCCGTTACGCCATCTCTTGCAATCAACCATGCAAGGGCAACCTCGGCAGGTTTTGCATTATGTTTTTGGGCAGTTTTTTCTAAGGCAGCGATAATATGCATACCCCGTTCAGTTAAATATTTTTCAATACCTTTTCCGCGTGGGCTTTTATCGAGATCGGCTTTCGAGTGATATTTACCGGAAAGAAAGCCGGAAGCGAGGCTGAAATAGGTGATGACACCGAGGCCTTTTTTTATGCATAATTCGCGTAGGGCACCGTCATAACTATCTCGATCATAAAGGTTATATTCGGGTTGTAAGGTCTGATAGGCAGGTAGCCCCTTCTCTTCCGAAATTTTTAAGGCGTGGGCCAATTGTTCGGCATTAAAATTGGAAGCCCCAATAGCCTTGATTTTCCCTTCTTTCATTAAATCTTTATAAGCACCCAAGGTTTCTTCATCCGAAACACTTTCATCAGGAAAGTGAGATTGATAAAGATCAATAGCTTCGATATTTAATCGTTTTAGAGAGGCTTCTACCGCTAAACGGATATAACCAGCGGCTAAACCCTTGCGTTTATTATCGCCAAAATCGCCGCCGCCTTTTGTAAAGATTAGAATTTTATCCCGTTTATCCGGTCGTGTTTGCAACCAATGTCCAATGATAGTTTCGGATTCTCCCCCTTTATTACCATTGACCCATGCAGAATATATATCCGCGGTATCAACGGCATTGAATCCTGCATCGACCCATGCATCAAGAATTTCAAAGCTGCGTTTTTCGTCAATAGTCCAACCAAAGACATTGCCACCCAATACAACGGGGGCAATCTTGAAACCTGTTTTGCCTAAAAGACGCTGTTCCATGATTTTTCCTAACACTGTAAAAAGGGGAGTGAGGGCATCCTTTTGAATACCCTGCGGTAATTATTTATATTTTCAGAAATGGCCGGATTCAGTGTCTGGCTCTAACCATAAAAACAAATAACCTTTGAAAAATATCCCTTAGAGAAAGGCTTTTTTTCAAGTATTTTAAAAACACCGATTTTAAGCAATTCAAGTTTTGATATAGATTGTATCCTTTCTACGGAGCGAGAAAGGGATAGGATCAAGATTTGATTTTTTATTGATATAATCAATATTTAACGGTTATTTCATCGGGAATAATCGCAAAGAATAAGGGAAACTGTTGCGATAAATTTCGTTTTTATAACTATAAGGTTTGAATTTTTTATAGTGTTAGAAGTGAAGCCATTGTGGTGCTTGCTCTCTTTTGAACGTACTGTCCCCGTGTTTTATGTCCTGATTTCCGAAATTTCTTTTATAAATAGGGAACGATAATATGATCGCGATAGACCTCTCTGGTAAAACGGCGCTCGTCAGTGGTTCATCCGAAGGTATTGGTTTAGGTATTGCGATACGCCTTGCAGAAGCAGGTGCCAAAGTTATCGTTAATGGCCGTCATCAAGAAAAGCTTGATAAAGCCATTACTGAGGTGAAAAAAGCAGCTCCTGAATCGGAAGTTGTCGGATTTGTCGGAGATTTAGGAAATGCTGAAGGCTGCGATGCTTTGATAAAAGCGCATCCTTCTTGTGATATTTTAGTGAATAATGTTGGTATCTTTAATCCGCAAAGCGATTTTTTCGATACGGATGACGCATGTTGGCAGAATTTCTTTGATATTAACGTGATGTCGGGCGTTCGTCTTTCTCGCGCTTATGCAAAAGACATGGCTAAACGGGGATGGGGGCGCGTTATCTTTATTGCCTCTGAATCTGCCTTCAATATTCCCGTTGAGATGGTGCATTATGGTTTTAGTAAAACCGCTCAAGTAGCGATTGCGCGCGGATTAGCGAAAAGTTTAGCTGGTAGCGGTGTCACGGTTAATTCCGTATTACCGGGACCGACTTTGTCCGAAGGTATGAAAAAACTTTTAGAGCCAACGGTTAAGAAAACCGGCCGATCTTATGAAGATGTTGCCGCTGAATTCACCAAGACCGCGCGTTCTTCGTCCATTATTCAACGCGCTGCCAGTGTTGAAGAGGTGGCTAATATGGTGCTTTATGCGGCTTCACCTTTTGCCTCTGCTACAACGGGCGCTTCCTTACGGGTTGAAGGCGGTATCCTCAATTATTTGTAAGAGTAGGTATTATTTGAAATATTGCCGACATATTAAAGTTTACTATATTAACTAATAAATAATAAATGGCGGTCTTTTAATAGGGAAAGACTGCCTTTTTTATAAAAATTTCTTATAAAATTGTTTTTTTTTGAAGCAAATAAATTAAATAAAATGAAAATTTATGCTTTTTAAGCCTATCTAAAATAATCCAGATATTAAATTATTTTGATAAATAATTATAATATATTGGTTAAATTTTTAGTGTGTTTTTATACTTCAACTCGTCCTTTATTATTAAACATTGAGGGTAATTTTAGCTTAAGGATAGGCGATATTTGATCAATCTCGTTGTCATTTTTATAGGGACTCTAAAATTATTTTATAGGGACTCTAAAATTATGCGTTCCTTTGCGAATGAGGGGTTGCATCTCTTTCAATCCTTCGCAATTTTATCCTTGTGTTGAGACAATATGAATTAGTCGATCGGGTTTTAAGCTACGATCCCAACGCTGATGAAGCGCTGATAAACCGTGCCTATGTCTTTTCTATGAAAGCGCATGGCAACCAGAAACGCGCCAGTGGTGACCCTTACTTCAGTCATCCCTTGGAAGTGGCGGGCATCTTAACCGATATTCATATGGATGCAGAGACAATCGTAACCGCTATTCTGCATGATACCATTGAAGACACGGTTGCGACCAGGGAACAGTTGGAAAAGCTGTTCGGCGCCTCTGTTTTGCGATTGGTAGAGGGGGTTACCAAATTATCGCGTATTGAAGCACAATCCGTTACCGAACGGGCTGCCGAGAATTTGCGAAAATTTTTGCTGGCAATGTCCGATGATATTCGTGTTCTGTTGGTGAAACTGGCTGACCGGCTTCATAATATGCGGACATTGCATTTCATTCCCAAAGAAGAAAAAAGACGCCGTATCGCGCGGGAAACCATGGATATTTATGCCCCGCTGGCTGAGCGGATCGGCATGTATGAATTCATGCGTGAAATGCAGACGTTATCTTTTCAGTTTTTGGAACCCGAAGCCTATGCCTCGATTACAAGGCGGCTGGAGCAGCTTAATAAAGGCGATACGGGGCAGATTAAGCGGATCATAACGGGGATTGGCGAGGTATTAGAAAAAGCCGGTATCAAAGCCAAGGTCTCGGGCCGTCAGAAGCACCCCTATTCGATTTGGAAAAAACTGGAAGAACGCCATATCAGTTTTGATCAATTATCGGATGTTATGGCTTTCCGCGTTATCGTCGATAATACCGAAGATTGTTATCGGGCTTTGGGTATTTTGCATGGTAAATGGCCGATGGTGCCGGGGCGGTTTAAAGATTATATCTCGACGCCTCGTCGAAACGGCTATCGTTCGCTTCATACAGCGGTCATTCACAACGAAAATCTGCGTATTGAAATTCAAATCCGTTCTCAGGCGATGCATGAGCAAGCTGAATATGGACTGGCCGCGCATTGGGCTTATAAGCAGAAAACAGCACCGGATAAATTTCAGCAAAGTGGCTGGATTCGTGATCTGGTTGAAATTCTTGATAATGCTGAGAGCCCCGAAGAGTTGCTCGAACATACCAAGATGGCAATGTACAAAGACCGTATCTTTGCTTTTACGCCCACAGGAGAACTTATTCAGTTGCCGCAAGGGGCAACGCCGGTGGATTTTGCCTATGCCGTGCATACGGATTTAGGTAATCAGACCGTCGGGGCAAAAATTAATGGTCGTGTGGTGCCTTTGGGTACCCGAATTGAAAATGGTGATCAGGTAGATATTCTGCGCTCGGCAGCTCAGATACCGCAGATTTCATGGCTCAATTTCATTACCACGGGTAAAGCACGGGCGGCTATTCGTCGTTATGTGCGGAATAAAGAGCGGAGCGATACCTTAACCCTGGGTCGGCAGCTTTACGAAACGATTATTAAACGCTTGCCAGCGCCTTTATCAGAGAATGCACTAGAGGCGGCGTTACCGCGTTTAGGCCTAAAAGAAGCCGATGATTTGTTTGAGGCTATCGCCCTTCGCAACATAACAGATGATGCGGTTATCGAAGCTTTAATGCCGGGTATGGCCTTACATGATGCCAGCGAGCCGTTACCGCGTTTAATGAATCAAGCGATCTCTATTCGAGGTCTGACTCCTGGTGCTGCCTATGAATTAGCTACTTGTTGTCATCCGGTACCGGGTGATCGCATTGTAGGGTTAAGACGTCCCCATGCTTCTATTGAAGTGCATGTTATTGATTGTCCCCATTTGGCAGAAACTGATCCTTATGACTGGGTAGATTTACGGTGGGGTGATAAAGCCGAGGGCGCAACTGTTCGTCTGCGTGTTGTTGTCAAGAATGAAGCGGGTGCCTTGGGCGTTATGGCCACTATTTTCGGTGCCCATAAGGCCAATATTATTAATCTGGTGCTGGCAGATCGTGATGAGAATTTTCACACGTTTAATGTTACCCTTGAAGTAAGAGATCTTCAGCATTTAATGCGAATCTTGGCAGCCTTACGCGCTGCCGATGTGGTTGTTCAGGCGGAAAGAGAGCAATTGTTGCTAGAAGCCTAAGACTGATTTTACATTAAATAAAGAATACAGGAAGGATAAAGTCTTAACGGGCTTTATCCTTTTTTTGGGCCTCATTTTTTTCCTTATCTTTTTTATCAGCAGCCCCGAAAATTTTTTCCAAGCCATTATTTTTTAAGATTTTTTTTAAAATCAAAATATCAATTTATGTAATGAAGATTTAAAAGTTTTATTAAAAAAAACTTGGGGTTACAATAAAATGTAATTTTTATTTCTTTAAAGAATTTAATGAAATTTAATATATTATATAATAGTATAAATATTGATTTTTTAAAATAAATTATATTTTATAATAGGTGTAGTAATATAAAATTATAAAAATTTTTATTTTAAGCGATTAGTGAATTTTTAAATAATCTAGTCGTTAAAATAGAAGAGACAACTTTAGTGGTTCGGTTTTAGTTTGGCTGTAATTTCTGCTGATATTTCTCAAAAAACGGAATCGATCTTACAAAAAAGGTTAGGATAAATACCATGCTGCATTGGTTTTCTACCCAAGCCCCTATTAAGGTAAAATTTAAAGCCATTTTATTAGGGCAGCTGTTAATTTCTTTATTGATGGTTCTTGCCATTTTTAGCAGCCTTACTTTTACCGGAAGCTATCTTCTAGCCATCGCTTCTGGCGTGGCGGGTGTTTTTGTGACCACTGTTTTTTCTTATTTGACCGGAAAGGTGATAAGTGGTCCCTATGTCAATACAGTTATCCGTATGGAACAGCTGGCTGCGGGTGATCTTGATAGTCCTATTGCCTATCGGGATCATAAAGACTGCGTAGGACGCATGACACGCGCCATGGACGTTTTCCGTAATAATGCCCTTAATTTGGAAGCCGTCACCAAAGGTCAGCGTATTGTCACGGATACCTTGGCAGAACGCCTTAATAAATTGGCGCAAGGCGATTTAGCCAGCCGTATTACGTCGCCCTTCCCAGATCTTTATGAATCCTTGCGGAAAAATTATAACGCGGCCATGAATTCTTTGGCTGAAATGACCCAAACGGTGGCAGAATCCAGCAACAGTATTAATACGGGTGCCCGTGAAATAAGTGATGCATCGCATGACTTGGCACAGCGCACCGAACAACATGCTGCCAGTATCGAAGAAACATCCCGCACGATGGACGATGTTACTAAAGGGGTAAACGAAACGGCTAATAATGCTGCCCATGTTAACCAAGTGATGGGTGAAATTAATCATGAGGCCGAGCAAGGTGAAGTCGTTATCAAAAATACGACGGAAGCTATGGGTGGAATCGAAAAAGCATCACATGAAATTGCGTCTATTATCGGATTGATTGACGGTATTTCTTTTCAGACCAATCTTTTGGCTTTGAATGCTGGTGTTGAGGCTGCCCGTGCAGGCGATGCCGGTAAGGGATTCTCTGTCGTCGCCGCAGAAGTGCGCGCTTTAGCGCAGCGTTCTGCCGATGCTGCCAGCAACGTCAAAGGCCTTATTACGGCCAATGCCAAACAGATTGCCGATGGGGTACATCTGGTCACACAGGCGGGTGATGTCTTGGGACGCATTATTGCCCGTATTGCGGAAATTACCCAAGCTATCCGTAACATTTCGGAATCGGCCCATGCCCAATCCGAACGCCTTCAACAGATTAATATCGCTATTGGCGAAATGGATTCTGTCACCCAACAAAATGCGGCCATGGTCGAAGAAGCTACGGCTGCTGCCCGTAGTCTTGCGGAAGAATCTGATAATCTCTCTAATCAGGTGGCCCGCTTCGACCTTGGTTCAGGTAAAACACCGTCACAACATATAGCTGCACATCAGTTAATAACAGCGTAACCTGTACCTTCATTACTTTTGGGGTAATGTCTGGCTTATGGTTTATTCAATATGACTTATTGTTAATTCCTTATGCTTTTTAAATAAAATTTAACCTAATGTAGTCGTTATATAATGAACATTCTGTCTTCTATCTTTTTCGGATAGACCGAAAGTTCAAGGAAGAAAAAATGCAGGCATTGCCTACAAAGCTTGATACCGCACAGTCTCTTACCCTAGCAACAGGGGTTAGGGCCGATCTGGAGCAAAACCGGTCAATTCATTTGACCGGAGAATCAGTAGAGCTGGTAGGACAAGCTTGTCTGCAAGTTCTTTTAAGTGCACGTTTGAGTGCTGAAAATGCAGGGCTTAATTTTATAATCGAGCAGCCTAGCGAGAATTTTCGCTATGGCGCTCGGATTTTAGGCCTTGAAACGCTGCTTTTTGCACCGACAAGCTGAGTGAGGATAAGGCTGTGAGTTTCGACGAAATTCAGAATATTTTCTTTCAGGAATGTGAAGAAGGCCTCTCGAATATGGAGGCGTGTTTTTCACTTTGTCGGGATGGCGTACAAGATGACGAAACGATCAATACGATCTTTCGAGCCGTTCATTCTATCAAAGGCGGTGCCGGTGCTTTTGGTTTTGAACAATTGCGCGGCTTTGCTCATCACTATGAGACCCTGCTTGATAAGCTAAGAAATGGTGCGCTATCCCTGACTCCTGAGCTGCTGGCTACCTTGATGGCGGCTTTTGACATGTTGAGTGATCATGTCGCTGCGGCAAGTGGTGAACGCGATACGCCGGATGATTCCCAAATAATGGCGCGTTTAACCGAAGCCATGGAGGAAGACGGAGCCCATCCTGACGAGTCCACTCAGGAAAAGGCAAAAGAAGCGCCCGCTGAGCCCGAAAAAGTTGAAGAAGAAGCCTCTTCCTCGATTGAAAATAGTGATTTTGATTTTGACGATCTTCTTACCTCTCTTGATGCACCTTCAGACGCCGTAAGCGAAGAGGCTGAAAAGGACGATCCAGAGGATATGTCTTGGCGATTGTGGTTTAAACCTGATCGTCATGCCTTGGAAAACGGAAGTGACCCGCTGCTGTTATTGCGGGAACTTGATTCCATGGGGGCGGATATTTTGGCGGTAGATTATAGTACGCTACCGCCTTTGGATAAATTAGACCCAGAACAGTCTTACCTGGGCTGGTGGATGTCGTTACCCGCTGACGTGGAAGAAGAAGACATCCGTGCCGTTTTTGAATTTGTCGGTGATATTTCAGAAGTGGTTCTCATTCGCGCAGGTCAAAAGAATGAGGCCATGCCGCCGATACCTGAAAAGCAGAGCCTGACGCCGATTACAGCTGAGGCGGCCGAAAAGGCGTTGGCTGCTTTAAAAAAAGTGGATTCAGATAAGAATATCTCTGCGGATAATTCAGAAAAATCTCGGTCGAAGCCTCAGCTATCAGCACCCAAAACAGCTTCTAAGGCGCAATCTATAGAAGCTGCCGCCGCATCACGGGGGCAGGCTTCCCCTTCTGTATCTAAGGCTGCGCCGTCAAAGCAGGCGACAGCTGTTAAAAAAAACGAACCTAATCCTTCTTCTTCCCCTTCCTCTTCAAGCAATACGGCTCCGAATGCGCCCCAAAGACAGGCGGCACCTGCCCTTGCGCAAACAATCCGCGTCGATCTTGATAAGCTTGATCGGTTGGTAAATCTGGTCGGTGAATTGGTGATTACACAGGCTATGCTTGCCCAACGCTTGAATGATCAGGGTTTATCGGGATCTTCAGAATTGACCGATCTCGATCATTTGACCCGCGAACTGCAAGATAGTGCCATGTCTATCCGTGCGCAGCCGATGAAAACAGTTTTCAGTCGCGTGCCTCGTATTATTCGGGAATTGGAAGGTGAAACGGGCAAACGCGTACGATTGGATGTCGAAGGGGAAATGACGGAAGTCGATAAAACGGTTGTCGAACGTATTGGTGAACCGTTGACCCATCTTATCCGAAATGCCGTTGATCATGGTCTGGAAACGCCCAAAGAAAGGATCGCTGCCGGAAAGCCAGAAGAAGGCGTGGTCACTCTGGCTGCTGAGCATCGCTCAGGTCGTATTATTATTCGTATTTCGGATGATGGTCGGGGTATGAACCGCGACCGGATTTTAGAAAAAGCGATTGAAAAAGGGATTGTTGCGCCCGATCAAAGCTTGTCAGATGATGAAATTGATAATTTGATTTTTGCGCCCGGTTTTTCAACCGCAGCCAAGGTAACGAATGTTTCCGGCCGCGGTGTCGGTATGGATGTTGTCCGCAAAAATGTGCAAGCCTTAGGTGGCCGTATCGGCATTTATTCGCGACCCGGTTTAGGATCGACCTTTACATTAAGTTTACCTTTAACTTTGGCTGTGTTGGATGGAATGATCGTCCAAGTCGGCGATCAGACGTATGTCATTCCCCTTGGTCATATTGTTGAAAGCTTGCAACCCAATGAAGGCGAAATCAGCGGCATTGGTACGCAAGAAAAGCTATTAAACGTGCGTGGCTCTTATGTTCCGATCCAGTCAATTGGTCGAGAGCTAGCCGTAAAAGACGCTGAAACAGATCCCTTTAAATCCGTTTTAATTGTTGTTGAATCGGATGGTGGTCAAGCGGTGTTGATGGTTGATCAGATTTTAGATCAGCGGCAGGTCGTGGTAAAAAGTTTGGAAGCTAACTATCAAGCTATTGCTGGCTTGGCTGGGGCCACCATCCTTGGGGATGGGCGCGTCGCTTTGATTTTAGATGTGGATAGTCTGGTTGCCCGTTGGCGGCATGATACGCATTCCTCTTCTATCGGGATGGCCGCATGAACAGTTTAGATATGCGTGATGATGTAAGACAAGACCGGCGTGAATTTGAATATACCCAGAGTGATTTTGAACAGGTAAAGCATCTCGTTTACCAAAATGCAGGTATTACATTACAAGCGAGTAAAACTAATCTAGTTTATTCACGTCTATCCAAGCGATTGCGTGCTTGTGGTTTGCAGCGTTTTAGCGATTATCTCGCTCTCTTGAAAAAAGATGACGAAGAACGCACCCGTGCCGTAACGGCGCTTACCACAAACCACACGAGTTTTTTTCGAGAAAAACATCATTTCGATCATTTTACCGCGCATGTTTGGCCGCAATTAAAAGCTAAATTAGAAGCCGGAGATCGGGTGCGCATATGGTCAGCCGGATGTTCGAGTGGAGAAGAGCCTTACAGTATCGCTATGGCGCTTGCTGGCACGGATCGTAACCTGCCCAATTGGCTATTGAAACATGATTTTCGCATTTTAGCCTCTGATCTGGCCCCGCATGTTTTAGCGACGGCTAGAGAGGGGATGTATGCAATGACTATTGCCCAATCTATTCCCCCCAACTTACGTAATATTTGGATGGAATCCGATGGAGATCAGATGGTCGTTCATCCCCTTTTAAAGGAATTAATTGCCTTTCGGGAATTAAACCTTTTGGGTAATTGGCCAATGCGTCATCAATTTGATGTTATCTTTTGTCGAAATGTTATGATATATTTCGACGATACAACAAAAAATACACTTTTTCAGAACTTTTCTAAGAAATTATTAGGAGGGGGAATGCTTTATATTGGTCATTCTGAACGTTTGATTGGTAAGGCAGCCTCTGATTTTGTTTCCAAGGGTCAAACAATATATCAAAAGAGGGCAATGTGACGGTCAGAGTACTTATTGTGGATGACTCGCCAACGATGCGAGCTATCCTATCGATGATGATTTCATTAGACCCAGAAATTGAAGTGGTTGGTAAGGCCGATTGTCCCTCTACAGCCCGACAAATGATTAAAGAACTTAATCCTGACGTCATGACTTTAGATATTGAAATGCCGGGTATGGACGGTCTTGATTTTCTAGAAAAAGTGATGCGTCTGCGCCCGATGCCGGTTATTATGGTATCGGCTTTAACGGCTGCCGGTGCTGAGGCGACCTTGAAAGCCATGGAACTAGGGGCTTTCGATTGTTTTGCTAAACCGGCCTTAGGCTTTGCATCGGATAGATCTCAGAGTCTTGCTTTGATTGAGATGATTAAGGCAGCGGCCAAATCTGGCGGACATCGTCCTATTTTCCGGCGGCATTCTTCTAATGCTACACAGGTAAAATCTTCCTCTGTGTCGTCCTCTGGCTATCGTCCAAAGCCGGGCAGTATCATCGCAATCGGTGCTTCCACCGGCGGCGTTGAAACTTTACTGGCATTATTGAAAGATTTTCCCGAGAATTGTCCGCCGACCTTGATTGTGCAGCATATGCCTCCTTTATTTACGACTAGTTTTGCTAATCGTTTGAACCGGATGTGCCCGCCTACGGTCTCGGAAGCTAAAACAGGCGACCCTTTGATTCCCGGGCATGTATATGTAGCCCCCGGGGGTGATCGTCATCTTGAGTTTCAAAATGCCGCCCATGGGCCGCGTTGTATTCTGGTCGCCGATGAGCCGATGAGTGGTCATCGGCCTTCTGTGGATCGTATGTTTTTATCTGTTGCAAAGAATTGCGGGCGACGGGCTGTCGGTGTTATTTTGACCGGTATGGGACAAGATGGCGCAATAGGTTTAAAAGCTATGCGTGATACAGGTTCTTTTACGATTGGTCAGGATGAAGAAAGTTGTGTGGTTTATGGAATGCCTGCGGCGGCTTTTAAGCAAGGCGCTGTTGAGGTTCAGTTATCTTTATCTAAGATTGCAGCCCGTGCTTTGGAAGCCTGTGCCTGATAAGGAGATAGCGAAAAGCGGTAGGGGGCGATGAAGGTTAATATTGCGGATTTCAGACGTATTGATGTGTTGCAAGGCGACAAACAGGTTTCGGATCAGCCGGATGTACTTTTTTCGACTGTCTTGGGCAGTTGTATTTCAGCCTGCCTTTTTGATCCTTTAACAAAAATTGGTGGTATGAATCATTTTTTATTAGCCGAACCTACCAGCCGCGATCACGATCCACAGTCGTTAAAACGCTATGGCGTTTATGCGATGGAAGTGTTGATTAACGCTATGTTGGAACGGGGCGCTCATCGGAATCGGTTACGAGCCCGTCTTTATGGTGGTGCTACTATGCGGAGCGGTTTTGGGGATATTGGTTATAAAAATGCTGAATTCGCACGCCGTTTCTTAAAAGATGAACATATTGCCTTAACCGCTGAAGATATTGGCGGTGTTACGGCAAGAAGGGTTGATTTTTGTCCGGGGTTAGGCCTTGCCCGATGTCGTCATGTTGAAAATCAACGTCCAGTTGAAAGATTGGAAGTTGTTCCGACGGATTCTGGGGATGTCACCTTTTTTTAAAACGTTACCTTTTTTTAAAACAATGCGTTTAAAACCGGAAAAAAGAAGAATCTGTTTATTCTGTTGATGCCGCTTTGTAGAAGAATATCCCCTATATTTTATTAAAAATTTTAGGTGAGTGTTAGCTTTCAGGGAAATAAAATGGCGCAGATAATAATGACTGTCGATGACTCCCCTAGCATGCGTATGCTTTTACGTGCCGCTTTAGGGAAAATGGGCTATTCTGTTGTTGAAGCAGAAGACGGCGTAGATGCTATGGAAAAGCTGGGTAACACAAAACCTGATTTGTTAATTACCGATATTAATATGCCGCGTATGGACGGTTTTGGTTTGATTGAAAATGTAAGGCAGGACAATGGATGGCGCAATATGCCTATCTTAGTTCTGACGACTGAGACATCAGACGAAAAGAAGCAACGTGCCCGTGTAGCTGGGGCTACGGGCTGGATCGTGAAGCCTTTTAGCCCTGAAAAGTTGGCCGCGGCGATCCGACGCGTACTCCATTAACATTTTCAGATTTTTAGTCGTTCCTTTAAGAGGTTGGCAAAAATATTAAGGAAAAGTTTTTCATCCCTAGCATGGTGATAAAGGACTTTTCGAGGCCGTTTTTTAGGAAAATTTTTTAAGTATTTTTCAGACAGCCAAAAAGGAGGCTCTTTATTTATGGGCGACAATAAAAATGAGCTGCTGGCATCAGGTAAGTCGGGTAATACCGCCTTACAAAACCAAATCCATGATTGGCAGAATGCCTCGAATGCCCGTCAACTGATCACTTTTCATATCGGTGAACAGTTTTTTGGGGTCGATATTATGGCTATCCGCGAAATACGCGCATGGTCACCGGCAACGAATTTACCGAATGTCCCGAATTATGTGCGGGGGGTTGTTAATTTACGCGGCGTAGTGTTACCTGTTTTTGACCTTCGGCAACGTCTGGGATGGGGTATGACTGAACCCACGGCACGCCATGTCATCATTGTGGTTAATATTGGCGATCAATTGCAAGGCCTGATTGTTGATGCCGTGAATGATATTGTAACGGCGCGTAACGAGAATATGCAGCCGGTACCGGATGTTGGCGAATCATCAGCGGCACGCTTTTTAGAAGGCCTAGTCACCATTGATGATCGTATGATTATGGTGTTGGCGCTGGATCGTTTGCGGGAAAATAATCTTCATTTACAAGAGCAACCACCAGAATAAGCGATTGAAAGTCGGTTTGGGGGCTAAAAGGTGAAAAGAGGGAGGCTGAATTGTTATGAGCCCTCTTTCCGCTTTTTATCAATTTGGCTATAGCTTTTTTTATGAACCGACCCCCTTTAAAGCGCTTTTACGTTAAATCTTTCGGCTGTCAGATGAATGGCTATGATGGCGAAAGAATGTCAGAACTTTTAGAAGCCGAAGGCATGATTGCTGCAGAAGATGCAGCGACAGCTGATCTTGTCGTGCTTAATACCTGTCATATTCGTGAAAAAGCAGCCGAGAAAGTCTATTCCGAGATTGGCCGTTTGAAACGGGCCGATGGCACTTCGCCCATGATTACTTTGGCGGGTTGTGTGGCGCAGGCCGAAGGGGCCGAAGTTTTAGCCCGCACAAAAATGGTCGATATTGTTGTCGGCCCACAGGCTTATCATCATTTACCTGAATTAATCCGCCAAGCGGCTTCGGGTAAAGTCGTTGATATTGATATGCCTGTGGAATCAAAATTTGATAAGCTCCCCGCACGCAAAAAGGTAGGCCCGACGGCCTTTTTGACAGTGCAAGAGGGCTGCGATAAATTTTGCACCTATTGTGTGGTTCCTTATACGCGCGGCGCCGAGATTTCTCGGCCTTTTTCACGGATTATTAACGAAGCCCATGCCCTTGTCGATAAAGGGGCACGCGAAATCACTCTGCTTGGGCAAAATGTCAATGCATGGTCGGGTGAAGATGATGCGGGAAGGCCTCAAGGGTTAGAGGGATTAATCCGCGCTTTGGATAAAATCAGCGGTCTGGAACGTATTCGATATATGACCAGCCATCCCAATGACATGAGTGAAGGGCTGATAGAAGCGCATGGCGATATAAAAAAGCTGATGCCTTTTTTACATTTACCTGTGCAGTCAGGCAGTAATCGTATTTTAAAAGCGATGAACCGCGCACATACAACCGAAAGTTATTTATCCCTGTTGCAACGACTGCGGGAAGTCCGCCCCGATATTGCTTTATCCGGTGATTTTATCGTCGGTTTTCCAGGAGAAACCGAGCAGGATTTTCAGGAGACCTTAGATTTAATTTCTGAAGTACGTTATGCCATGGCTTTCAGCTTTGCCTATAGTCCGCGTCCGGGGACACCGGCGGCTGATATGGATAATCAAATTGATCAGGGCGTCAGTAAAGAACGTTTGCAGCGATTACAGGCATTGTTGAATACCCATCAATTAGAATTCAATCAGCAAACTATAGGCCGGAAAACTGATATTTTGATCGAGCGTGCGGGTAAAAAATTGGGCCAAATGATTGGTAAATCCCCTTGGTTACAATCAGTGATTATTGAGGCACCCGTAAAAATAGGGGATATGGTAACAGTTGAATTAAGTGAAGCCGGCCCCAATAGTATAAGAGGACGCCAGACAGAATCTGTTATGGCTTGATAATTTTATCTTACGACTGGAACCAAAGAAGGTAACGGCAATAATATTAATTGAGGTGCAGAGCAACAGTTCCCTTGCGACAGGAAATGGTCTAGCGTCAAAGCAGCCATGCCTTCGAAGGGGCGACGATACAGGGAAATAGAATGGCGCGCAAAATGGTACAGGCGCAGGCCGGAGATCTTGCTCGGCTTGAGATTATCTTTGATAAGCCACAGTTGTTAGGCCGACTTTTTGGCGAATATGATCAAAATCTGGTAACCATTGAAAATCGTCTTGGTGTTTACATCGCCGCCCGCGGGAATCGTTTGCAGATAGAGGGGGAAGCTACCCATGCGGCCCAAGCCCGTGAAGTTCTAACCAGTATTTATAATCGCATTATCCAAGGTCAGGAATTAGATGCAGGGGCCGTAGAAGCCATTATTGCGATGTCTTCGGACAGCTCTTTGGAAGGCGTTGTTAAGACAGAAAACAGTAATGCGCCCGAATTGGTTATTCGTACCCGTAAAAAAGTTATTATTCCGCGATCAGCGACCCAAATTCGTTACATGGAGCAGTTGAAGTCAAAGGATATAATTTTTGCCTTGGGGCCTGCCGGAACCGGTAAAACCTATTTGGCGGTCGCTCAGGCCGTTCAGCAGATGATTCAAGGGTCGGTTGATCGCTTGATTTTATCTCGTCCAGCCGTTGAAGCGGGTGAACGACTGGGGTTTTTACCAGGGGACATGAAGGAAAAGGTCGATCCTTATCTTCGTCCGCTTTATGATGCCCTTTATGATATGCTTCCTGCGGAACAGGTCGAACGCCGCCTTGAAAATGGTGAAATTGAAATCGCGCCTTTGGCCTTTATGCGGGGACGTACTCTATCCGATGCTTTTGTTATTTTAGATGAAGCCCAGAATACGACACCGGCACAGATGAAAATGCTCCTTACCCGTTTTGGCATGAATAGCCGGATGGTGGTTTGTGGGGATCCGCTACAGGTTGATTTACCCAATCCGGGACGTTCCGGTTTAGCAGATGCCGTCCGTCGCCTTGATAATGTGGATGGAATCGGTATTACTCGCTTTACAGCACAGGATGTTGTTCGCCATCCTTTGGTGGGACGCATTGTCGATGCTTATGAAAATACCCCCATCGGACGCGCAAAATTAGCGATGATTACCCAGCCCACTGCTGAAAATGTTAATCCCCTACCCTCGGTTGTGGTTGAGGATGGAACAGTGACGGAAGAATTGCCCAATGATAACGGTTGAGGCTGATATAGCTTCTTCATGGCCCAAATCACCCGATTGGAACGCGGTTGCTGTCAAAGCTTGCTCTCAGGCTATTCTAGTCAGCCAATTTCCTTTTTTGAATGAGGAAGGCCATGAGGCAGAAATTTCGATCCGTTTTTCTGATAATGATGAGGTGCATGCCTTAAATAAAACATGGCGGGATAAGGATCGCCCGACGAATGTTTTGTCTTTCCCGATGTTAGACGCTGATGAACTGAGTCAGTTAGAAAGGATGATCGGGGCAGAATGTTTATTAGGGGATATGATTTTAGCTTTCGACGTCGCACGGCAAGAAGCTTTGGAAAAAGCGATTTCTTTAGAAGCCCATGTGACCCATCTGATTACCCATGGCATGCTTCATTTGTTGGGCTATGATCATATTTTGGATGAGGAAGCAGAGGCTATGGAAGCTTTGGAGCGAAAGGCCTTGGCTATGCTTGATATTGCTGATCCTTACGCAGATTCCGAACCGGATGAAAGCAACCGTGACAGGCCGGTTTCGCCTGTTGATCGATTAAATGAGCGGAGATAACGCGCGGGAGATGTCTGAGGATTCCAGTACCGACAACGGAGGCGGCCTGTGGCGCGGCCTTCGTAATTTTCTTTTCCACGAAGAAAAAGAGCCTACTCTACGCGAAGTCATTGAAAAAGCGATTGAGGAACATGCTCATGATATTCCCGATCGTGATGATTTATCTCCTATTGAGCGCCGGATGTTATCCCGTCTTTTGCATTTTGGCCGTCGCTCTGCCGGTGATGTAGGTACCCCAAGAGCAGATATTATTTCTGTTCCCGATACGATTAAAATTCATGAATTGATTACCGCTTTTTCTGATAGCGGTTTAAGTCGTCTGCCCGTTTATTCGGAAACGTTAGATCACATTATCGGCATGCTGCATGTCAAAGATATTTTTCGATTGCTGGCTAAGGGCGAGAGTGATCATTTCGATTTAAAAAAGCTGCTACGCCAGCCGCGTTATGTGCCTGAAACCATGGGGGTTTTGGATTTGCTAGCCGAAATGCGGGCTACCCGTACGCATATGGCTATAGTGCTTGATGAATATTCTGGTACCGAAGGCCTTATTACTATTGAAGATTTGGTTGAAGAAATTATCGGCGATATTGAAGACGAACATGATGAAGCCGCGACTGCTTTACTGACATCGCGTCCTGACGGAATATGGGAAGCCGAAGGCCGCACGGAATTGGAAGATATTGCAGAACGGATAGATCCCCGCTTGAGTGAAGTAGAAGAAGATGTAGATACTATCGGTGGACTTGCGACAGTTTTAGCAGGCCACGTGCCCCAGCCAGGAGAGATATTAGAGCATCCAAGCGGTTGGCGTATTGAAGTGTTAGCGGGCGATAGTCGGCATGTTGAGAGAGTGCGACTTTACCCGCCGGAAGATACCAGCATCATCTAAAAAATAGGGCGCTATAATGGTTAAGGATATCTGGAACCGGACGAGTGGTCGTCGGCGTCTTTTGGGGGCTATGGTGGTTTTGGCTCTTCTGAGCGCGCCTATTATTTTAAAGGATCGGGCCCATGTTGATTTTGATAAGGTCGTTGGGCTGAAACCTTTATTAACTGAGCCCCCTCATGTCTGGTGGCCGGTTTTTAATCCTGGGCATTTTGTAGGTTGGCCTGATAGCCAGAAACCTAAGGGGGCTGTGGGATTAAAAGTTACTGTTTTCGCTGAAAACCTTAATCATCCTCATTGGCTTTACACATTACCCAATGGGGATGTCTTGGTAGCTGAAACGGAAAAACCCATTTCCGCTTTGCATAAGCCAGGCTTCTTTAAACGTTTATTTTGGTATTTGACACAGCGCCAGCATACGGCATCTGCCGATCGTATTATCCTGTTGCGGGACAGCAATCATGATGGTTTAGCGGACCAGAAAAAGGTGTTTTTAGATAACCTGCATTCTCCTTTTGGTATGGTTCTAAAAGAGGGCCGTTTCTATGTTGCCAATAGCGATGCCATCTTTAGTTATAGCTATAAAACGGGTGAAGATCATCTTTCTGGCGTAGGACAGAAGATCATCGATTTGCCTGCAGGTGACGTTAATCAGCATTGGACCCGCAATATTATTCTTAGTCCCGATGGGCATTATCTCTATGTCGCCATTGGTTCTGCTAGCAATATCGGTGAAAAAGGTATGGCGCTAGAACAGGCGCGCGCCGCGATCTGGGAAGTAGATTTAAAGAATAATAGTCACCGTATTTACGCCGGAGGGATGCGAAATCCGATCGGCATGGCTTATGAACCTTCCTCTAAGGCTTTATGGGCTGTGGTTGATGAACGGAATGGGATGGGCTCTGATATGGTGCCTGATTATCTGACCCGCGTTGACTTTGGTGATTTTTATGGTTGGCCTCAATTCTATTGGGGAGGCTATCCCGACCGTCGCATTAAAAAAATATATAAACCGGCGCAATCGACTGTCGCTTGGCCGGATTATTCATTAGGGCCCCATGTTTCACCCTTGGGACTTGTTTTTGCTGATACGCCTGAAAGTGGTTCTGTCCGTTTGGGGACGCCTTTTACAAAGGGGGCCTTTATATCTGAGCATGGCTCTCTTTATCGTAATCCATGGTCAGGTTATCAGGTTGTCTTCGTGCCTTTTAATAATAAAGGTGAACCACAGGATAAAGCTGTCACGGTTTTAAGTGGTTTTCGGCAAGGTAACGATGTGTATGGTACGCCGGCGGGTATGACGGGAGATGGTCGGGGTGCTTTACTGGTCGCCGACGATGCTGCTAATCGTATTTGGCGCGTCTCAAAAGGATAAGGGGGATTTATCCGCTATCTTACCGATAGTTTTTTAGCGGCTTAATCAATTGTAGTTTTTATTTATAGATATTGTATTCTGTTTCCGTTGAAATATCCCTATTGAATCATCTTGGTCAATTAACGACGCCTTGATCTGCTGCTTTTTGGAAAAGCTGAAAAGCTTTGGTTTTATCCTGTGGAATTCCGATGCCATCCCGATACATCAGTCCCAGAATATACTGGGCACGCGCTAGACCTTGTTCTGCGGCCTTTTGGAAAAGCTGAAAGGCTTTTGTTTTATCCTGCGGGATGCCCTCTCCTTTTACATACATATTCGCTAAATTAAACTGAGCCTCTGGATCACCTTGCTCCGCGGCTTTCTGAAAGAATAGAACGGCTTTGGCTGTATCCTTTGGGATGTCCTTTCCTTCCAGATACATAACCCCTAGATTATATTGCGCTGTCGCATAGTCTTGAGCGGCGGCTTTTTGGTATAATTCAAAGGCTTTCTTTTTATCCTGCGGAAGGTCTTTCCCTGTTCGATACATCGTCGCCAAATGATATTGCGCTTCGGCATAGCCTTGGTCCGCTGCTTTTTGGAAGAGTTGAAAGGCCTTGGCGCTATCCTTTGGGATGCTTTTTCCTTCCAGATACATAACCGCCAGATTATTTTGGGCGGCTGAATTGCCTTGGTCGGCAGCCTTTTGGAAGAGTTGAAAGGCTTTTGTTTTATCCTGCAGGATGCCCTCTCCTTTTACATACATATTTGCTAAATTAAACTGAGCCTCTGGATCACCTTGCTCCGCAGCTTTCTGAAAGAATAGAACGGCTTTGGCTGTATCCTTTGGGATGTCCTTTCCTTCCAGATACATAACCCCTAGATTATATTGCGCTGTCGCATAGTCTTGAGCGGCGGCTTTTTGGTATAATTCAAAGGCTTTTGTTTTATCCTGCGGAATGCCTTCCCCTGTTAGATACATTGTCGCCAAATGATATTGCGCTTCAGCATAGCCTTGGTCCGCTGCTTTTTGGAAGAGCTGAAAGGCCTTGGCGCTATCCTTTAGGATACCGTCTCCCCCGCGATAAATTTTTGCTAAATTATTTTGTGCCTCCGCATTGTCTTGGTCAGCAGCCTTTTGAAAGAGTTGTAAGGCTTGGGCTTTGTTCTGTGAGATGCCCTCTCCTGTCCAATACAAAACCGCGAGCCCATTTTGTGCTTCTGCGTTGCCTTGATTGGCTGATTTTTGAAAAAGTTGAAAAGCTTTTGTTATATCTTGGGGGGCTTTAATCCCCGAATAATAGGTAATAGCTAGAGCGTATTCTGTCGTATCATCGCCTTGGATTTCTGCTTTTTTATAGAAATAGGCCGCCTTATTTTTGTCTTGTGGTAGAATTTCGCCTGTATAATACAGAACGCCAAGTGCATATTCGGCTTGACCTAGCCCATTATCAGCGGCTTTTCGAATCCATTCTATCGCTTTTCTGTTGTTTTTAGGAACAGCAGAGCCTTCATAATACATCGTTCCTATTTTATATTGAGCAGCAGATAAACCTTGGTTGGCGGCTTTTAGGTATAGTTCAAAGGCTTTCTTTTTATCTTGGGGTAAGTATTCTCCATATTCATACATCGAAGCTAGATTATATTGTGCCTTTTGATAATTTTGATCAGCCGCTTTTTGATACCATTGAAACGCCTCTTTCATATTTTTGGGAATCTCTTTCCCCAAGCTATATTTTTTGGCGAGCAAGAATTGTGCTTCGGCATTGCCCCTTTGCGCGGCTTTAAAAAGAACAGCGTTATCCGTTGTAGAATTTTCAGATTGAAAGTTTGTTTTAGCTAAAAGAGAAAAAGGTAGGATCATTCCAATCAAAAAAATAGATAAGCTTTTAAAAAAATAAGATCCTATTCTTTGCACAACTTTATGCCTTGCTATAAAAAATATAAAGAATTTTGATATTTTTATGCGGTTGTGATGGAAAACAAAAGATACTTTAAATAAATCAAAATTTTTATTTAGAGAATATTATGTCGAATAGTGATGAAACAATTATAGAACCACAGCATCCTATGCTTGCAAAAAATATTTATGACACTCTGGATAATTTATATTCTGCAAAACCCTCTTCATCTCTTGGTAGCGTAATTATGGATACTATTCCTAATGCGGATCATGGGGATAACAATGATTTATCTAATCCTATTAGTGTCGGCGGATGGTCATTAAATTCTTCAATTAAACCTGATGTCTATACTCCGCCAGAGGCTATCTTTCATCTTAATTTCCCTGAACTAAAAGCGCCCTTTCTTAGAAGAAATGAAGCTATGAGTCAGGGTATTACGGGTATCAAAACGGGATTAGGGGCTTCTAACAATCGTCAATATATCGGTATCGATGACGATGGAAAAGAACTCACGGCTCATTTTGGTCAAAAGATAAATAATAACACTATTGTGTCTTTAAATAAAATTTTAAGTAAGAATGGAGGATTTACTGTTGGATTAAAAAAGAATTTTTAACGATAAATTGTATCTACATTTTAGATATAGCTATATTTTAGATATAGCTATATTTTAATATTAAAAGGTGAAGTGAGGGGAAAAGGCTGATGAATACAGCCTTTTTACTATTTTAGAAGTCATAATCGATTAGTTAGCAACCGCATCAAAAAGGAAGATGCCGGTTAATTGGGCCATGCGGCGACGATAGGCATCCACTTTTGCCGGATAATGAATCCCTTTGACGATAGAGAGGCTTCTAAGCTGGGCAAAAAGATGAATATCGTCATTGGAAAGCCGGCCATTGACGGCATCGGGTGATTGAATCAAGGGTTCCAGCTTTTCAAGGCTCTCTTCATAGCGTTTGATAAGGTTCGGGGTTTCTTTCATGCAACGTGCAAAGTTCCCTACTTCCCCTTCTTTTCGACGAATAAAATAGCGCCTTGCTGCTTGTGTCGCAAATTCTGGTAAAGGGGCCATAGCCGCACGCGGATAAAGAAGCGAATATATGCCTGAAAAACTGTGCATTGCCCGCATGATGGCAGGATTAGATGCTCCTGTTAACAGCGGAGTGCCTTTGTTCTGATCAATATAGGCGACAATATCCATACTTTCGCCCATAAACCGCCCTTCTTCTTCAAGAATAGGAACCAGTTTATAGCCCGTCATTCGGATAGGTTGCGTTTCGTCATTATGTTGCAGAATGATTTGATCAAAAGGTAGATCTTTTAATCCGAAAATCATACGGGCTTTGACGCAGAAGGGACAGTGTTCATAGATATAGAGTTTCAGATTCATCAGGACATCCGCCTTTATATCTTTACTATTTAGGGTATCGTTGTCTTGATTGTATGGGCATAAAAGATTTTATCCCATCTTTTTATCTATTAAAAGAGCGTGCCCTTCAAAGATATTTTTGATCAATCTTCGAGCGT
This sequence comes from Zymomonas mobilis subsp. pomaceae ATCC 29192, assembly GCF_000218875.1. Taxonomy (NCBI): domain Bacteria; kingdom Pseudomonadati; phylum Pseudomonadota; class Alphaproteobacteria; order Sphingomonadales; family Zymomonadaceae; genus Zymomonas; species Zymomonas mobilis. The sequence goes on along the minus strand of NC_015709.1, from coordinate 1,285,766 downwards.
TATTTTAATTATTAAAGCTTCTATTTTTTCCATTTTTGGGAAGAAGGGCGGTGATGTTTTCAGAATAGCGGGGATCACGTAGGATCCCCGAGCGCTAATCTTGAGTATAATTTCTTATAAGAAACTAAATTAATTAAATGACATAATATATGTTTTAAAATTGTTTAAAATCTTCTGGCGTAAGACCCAGTGCTTCACGAGAGCGTGCGCCAAGATCCAGACCATTAACGATTTCAACCATATTAAAAGGGTCAAATTTATTAACTATCTTTCCATCGACGGTTTCTTCGTAATAGGCAAGGTTAAGATAGGCTTCGTCTTTTGCATCCTGTAAAACACCGCGTCCGACTATTTCGGTGGTATTATCGTCATCTGTCAGCCGTACCTTGGTAAAACCCTTCTGCTTTATAGCCTCTAACATCGTTGCATCTGCTGGGAAGCGCAGTTTCCCAAGATTAGCTAGCATCACTTCATCGGGAACATTTTTATCTTCAGAAGGAACCAGCTTGTAGGTCGGTTCGGGGAGTGTCACTTCTGCCGTTTTTCCTACAAGGGTATTTTCTGCATTAAAAACATTCATATTTTTTAGTTTTTTGGGTGTCGTCATTGATCTTCTCTCTTTTTTCTAGGGTTTATCCTCTTTATAAAAAACGCAAGACACGTCTCATTGCTCCCTTTATTAACAAAAATTTACGCATAAGACAGATATATTATTTTAATATACTTAATTTTTTTGAATTAATATTTTTTAACATTAGCTATTTCTTTGAGTATGGCTGTGTTTAGCCATCCAATCCTGTGTTAATTTTTTAGCATCATTGAGTTGCGCCGGTGTTAATATTTTACTGAGCACCAGACAGTTATTTTCGGCATTTTTGAGCCCACGTTGGGCAGCAAGATTAAACCACATATAGGCCATCACATCACTTTTTTGTACGGACTGGCCCAAGTGATATATTTTACCTAGTACAAATTGAGCCACAGCATCACCTTGATCGGCAGCTTTTTGATACCATGACAAAGCTGTTTTATAATTCTGGGTAACCCCTTGACCATGGTAATATAAACTAGCCAAGTTAGATTGTGCTTTTGCAAAACCTCGATCAGCGGCTTTCTGATACCACGACAGCGCCTTTTGATAATCTTGTGTAACCCCTTGGCCTTGCTCGTAAAGATAAGCAAGATTGTATTCTGCTGCGGCTAATCGCTGATCGGCGGCTTTTTGATACCATATTGCCGCAGTGGCATAATCCTGTGCTACGCCCTGTCCTTGGCTGTACATGACACCAAGATCATATTCTGCTGGAGCATATCCCTGTGCTGCTGATTTTTGATACCATGCTATTGCCGTTTTATAATCTTGAGCTACGCCTGCACCTTGATAATACATATCGCCCAAATTATTTTGGGCGACCTTGTCACCTTGTCCTGCCGCCCTTTGGAGCCATGTTAGCGCAGCGCTATAATCTTTGGTGACACCTTGGCCATATTGATACATACTACCGACGTTATTTTCAGCTTTGACAAAGCCTTGATCGGCTGCCTTTTGATACCATGAAAAGGCTGTTTTATAATTTTGAGAAACGCCTTTTCCTTGCTCGTAAAGCGATCCTAGATAGAATTGGGCCTCGGCATGCCCCATGTCAGCGGCTTTTTGAAAGGCGGCTTTTGCCTTCAGATAATTCTGATTAACATTCTGACCTCTGTAATAGAGAAGACCTTCTTGAAAACTGGACTCTGCCTTTTCAGAATCTACAGTTTTTGTGGGAGGATTAGCTATTGCAGGGAGAATAGGGAGATATGCCATAAAAAAAGGAAGCCAAAGATTTTTTTGAAAGAATAAGCCGCTTTTCATAGGCATATGCTGTAATCCTCAATATTTTTTAGGCACAAAAAGACAAAAGACGTCAAGATTATCCTTGTTGACGAAAAGATGTGTTTTAGAAGATGATAAATCAGTAATTTTAAATAGCCATCCCCAAAACTTTAGAAATAATCTAAGGTAGTTATCATCCCTCTGTTATTTTTATTCACTTTTTGTTTTTAGCAGAAAATTTGTCGTCAGAGACAAGCAAAAATTACTGGTCCATTTTTTGCGGTTGTCTGATTTTTAAAACAAACTGAAATAGCGATAATCTTATTATTTTATTCGTTATTTTAGCTAGAAAATCAAAAAATAACCCAAAAAATCAGCTAAAAAATTGATTTATAATAGTAGGAATTACCGATTTTAATCGATTTAGACAATCAGACTACCAAAAATTAAAAATATGTTTGCTAATGAGAGACTTTCTCATTAGAGAGGTCGTGATTAGGAAGGTATCGAATCGGATTAAAAAAACGTAATGATATTTTATATCGTAGGGTGTTTTTAAATGTAGATTATCATCGATATGCGATCCTAGGGCTCGGCTAGTTTTAAAGTAGGGGCATTAATAAGCCTTAAAATCAGTCGAATAGAAAATTTTTAAGACTATAAGTCCTTTTTTAATGATGATATTGATTTTCATTATCAAATGTCTAAAGTGAGCATAACGGAGGGAATTAGTTTAATGGATATGATTGATAGCCTATCTAGAAAGCGTAAAACGCCTTTAAAGAAATCGCCCTACCGTTATAATGCTTATAAAAATAATGATCAGAAATCTTGTTCGGTTTGTTTTTTGGATCAGTCAAAAACAATATGTTTCCGCTCTTGCTTGTTAGTGGCAGGGGCTGTTTTAGGATTTTCTCTTGGGGATGCCTCAGAGGCTTTTGCCAGCGATCCGCTGCCGCCAGAAACACAAATTCAGTGTGATCGTGAAAAATTAGGGAATTCTACCCCTGTAGTTAGTCAGACAGATCCGGCGGCTGCACGGGATTCCAGAGTGGTTTCCACGACGACTTCAGAATCCGGTGAAGATAAACTGGATACGAGCGGTAACCTTTTGGGTGATATGGGGGGCCTTCGGACATGGCTCTATAAATATGGTGTGACCTTTAACCTGCAAGAATTTGATGAATTATGGGGAAATGTTTCTGGCGGAACCAGTGGCAAGCCGGCCTATATCGGGGTGACAGCGCCTTCTATCGAAGTTGATCTTGAAAAATTAATTGGTTTAAAAGGGGGGCGGTTTAATGTTAGTGCCCTCCAAACGCGAGGCCGTTCTATCAGCGCCGAACAGTTATCCGTTTATAACCCTGTCAGTGGTTTTGAAGCCGACCGCTCTACACGCTTATTTGAATTATGGTATCAGCAGAGTTTATTCGGTGATAAGTTAGATATTAAAATCGGTCAGCAGGATTTAGATACCGAATTTTTAATTAGTGACTATGGCGCTTTATATCTGAATGCCAATTTCGGATGGCCTATGGCCCCGTCCGTCAACCTTTATGGTGGTGGCCCTGCTTGGCCATTGGCGTCACCTGCTATCCGTTTTCGTTATCGTCCAACGAACCAGCTGACTTTCATGTTTGCCGCTGCCGCGGATAATCCATCAGGGCATAGTTTTTATAATGCCGATAATCCTACCAATCAGAGCGTCCATAAAGACGGTGCCAATTTTAATATGCGGAGCGGCGCTCTATTGATAGCGGAATTACAATACTCGATTAACCCCCAGCCTGAAGATATGTCCAAGGCTACTGAAGATCCAGGTTTACCCGGTATTTATCGCTTAGGCGGTTTTTATGATACAGGCCGTTTTCCCGATCAGCGTTATGATACCAATGGAGGCTTATTAGCCTCACCCGATAGTGACGGGAATCCGATGATGCATCGCGGTAACTGGATGATCTATGGTATTATAGATCAGATGATTTGGCGTCCGTCCTTATCTTCTCCGACTTCTCTTGGTATTTTTGTGAGACCTACGGGAAATGGCGGTGACCGCAATCTTGTATCTTTTGCTATTGATGCCGGTTTTAATTTGAAAGCACCTTTTCCAGAACGTGAGAATGATACCCTGGGTCTTGCTTGGGGTATGGGACGCACCAGTTCTAGACAACGCGCCTATGATCGGGATTTACGTAATTTTAATCTTGGTACGTATCAACCGATTAGCCATGACGAGCATCATATTGAATTGACGTATCAGGCGCAGGTTACCCCCTGGATGGTATTACAGCCTGATCTTCAATATATTGTTAATCCATCAAGGGGTGTCCTTAACCCTAATACAGGCCGTAGAGTCGGCAATGAAGTTGTATTTGGATTGCATAGCAATATTACTTTTTAAGTTTAAAGAATTCATATCTGTATTATTAATTTAGAAAATTTCGTAATATTTTAAAGATAAAAGGATAGGCCCTAAAGCCTTCCTTTTATCTTTAGGGATCAAATTTTAAGCATTATTTTCTGATAATATTTTGATGGTTCTGTTTAAAGGATCATCTTCAGAGATAAGATTCTCTGCGTAATATAATAAATCTTCGGTAGTTTTAAATTTATATTCAACATTAACTTCGACTATTTTTTGATCTTTGTTGAATCTTACTTCTTTCCATCCAATAATAAAACCATCTTTATCATCAGAATAAAAATCACTACAGCGTATATCTACGTTATTCATGTTCATTCTCTAAATTAATTTAGTTTAATTTTTATTTAAGATTTACCTTAAATAAGATTGTAATATTTCAGTTATCTGCTCAATATCTTCTTTTTTTTGTTCTATTGTCGTATTTTCATTTCCAAGATGGTCTGTGATATGGCCATTTAATACTTCGACCATTAAACCATTTACGGCCCCTCTAATAGCTGAAATCTGTTGAAGTATAGCAGAACACCCTGTCTCATTTTCCAAGGCTTTTTCTAAAGCTTCTGTTTGTCCTTTAATGCGTCTGACACGCGTTAATAATTTTTTCTTGCCTTTAAGGGTATGCGCCATATTTTTTCTCTTTCAGTATTATATACTGGGGTATAGTATATATGGGGAGTTTTTTAAGGATTTAAGGATAAGAGCCTATGGATGGGCAATCAATGGCGGAACATCGGCGGCATTCTCATGTATTTCATAAAGTAAACCCGCTGGCTGAACGTTATACTGCTTGGGCTACCCTCCTTACCCTCGTTATGATGATTGCAGAAATAATCGGCGGGTGGTCCTTTAACTCGATGGCTTTGCTTGCTGATGGTTGGCATATGAGTTCCCACGCATTGGCGCTTGGCCTTTCTGTTTTGGCCTATCGCATTGCAAGGCAATATGCAGCTGATAACCGGTTTACCTTTGGGACATGGAAAGTCGAAATATTAGGCGGCTATACCAGTGCGGTTTTCTTGATCGGTGTCGCGGGATTAATGTTTTATCAATCGGTTGATCACCTTATTTCGCCGGCCTCTATTCATTATGACCAAGCTATTATTATCAGTGCTATAGGCCTCATCGTCAATTTGATCTGTGCTTGGTTATTAAAGGATCATGCGGCCCATGATCATCACTCTGTCCATGGAGGTCCTCACCCTCATGAGCATCATTCTGATCTGAACCAACGCTCTGCCTACATACATGTCATCGCGGATGCCATGACTTCTGTTTTGGCTATTATAGCCTTACTGGGTGGGAAATTATGGGGCGCTAGCTGGCTTGATCCTCTAATGGGTATCATCGGATCTTTGCTCGTGGCTATTTGGGCGGTCGGATTATTGCGAGAGACCAGCCGCATTTTACTAGATGCTGAAATGGATAGTGATCTTGTTCAAGAAATCCATGACGTATTGAAAGAAAGCCCTGTAAAAACAGAAATTGCGGATTTGCATGTATGGCGGGTTAGTAAAGAGAAATATGCCTGCATTATATCGTTAATGACCGATGAAAAGACGGTACCCGACTATTTCCGAAAACAATTAAGTGTCCATGAAGAATTAGCGCATGTAACGGTTGAAATAAACCCTATGCAATCTGTCGTTTAATTGTCGGCAAAGAAAATTTTTAGGTTGTATCTGTTGCTGGATTCGAGCACTGCTATACCGCTTTTTAAAATGTATAATCTGTAAAAATGAAGCGACTGAGACATCCGAAAAGATATTTCAGCCGCTTTTAAAAGGCTTACGATAAAGGGAAGATTATACCCCCAAACAGAGATATTGGATTTCTTGATATTCCTCTAATCCTTGGCGGCCCCCTTCGCGACCTAGTCCCGATTCTTTGACGCCGCCAAACGGAATTTCTGCCGTTGATAGGGCGCTGTAATTGATTCCTACCATGCCATATTCCAGCTGATCGCTGAGACGAGAAATTCTTTTTATATCCTTGGTATAGGCATAAGCGGCTAGACCGCTTTGGGTGTCATTGGCCTGTGCGATAACAGCTTCTTCATTTGAAAATTCAATGATTGAAATGACCGGCCCAAAGATTTCTTCATCATGAATTTTCATGGCAGGCGTAATTCCGGTGAGCACAATAGGCGGATAGAAAAGCCCCGTTGCTGAATTAAAAACCTTTTTGTCCGAAGCGAGGGTCGCGCCCTTTTGAAGGGCATCCTCAACGAGGCTTTTGACCTTTTCAACGGCCTGTTGATCGATCAAGGGCCCCATTGTGATCCCTGCTTCCAGACCATTTCCCAATTTCAATTGTTGTTTGATCGCTGTTACTAAGGTTTCGACAAAGGCGTCGTGTATCGTCTGATGAACGAATATGCGATTAGCTGACACACAGGTTTGACCTGCATTGCGAAAACGTGAATTGATTAATCCCTGAACCGCTATTGGAATATCGGCATCTTCGAAAACAAGGAAAGGGGCATTACCCCCTAATTCCAAAGCCAATTTTTTAACGTTTTCTGCTGAATGGCGATATAACCCTTTTCCAACATTTGTTGAGCCTGTGAAACTGATCAGTCGGATTTCAGGAGAGACACAGAGCTTTTCGCCTATTATGGGAGCCGTTTCAGCATCTGTCGTTACAATATTAACCAACCCAGGCATGATTTTAAGATCATCTATTATTTGTGCGAAGGCGAGGGCGGTTAAGGGTGTTTGTTCAGCGGGTTTTACAATGATGCTACAACCTGCCGCCAAAGCAGGCGCTATCTTACGAGCAAGCATACCTATGGGAAAATTCCAAGGCGTTATAGCCGCACATACCCCGATGGGTTTTTTTACCGTTATATAGCGGCAATCTGTTTTGGTTGTAGGAATGACTTCGCCATAGCTTCGACGGGCTTCTTCTGCGAACCATCGGAAAAAAGACGCAGCAAATAAAATTTCACCCTTGGCTTCGGCTAAAGGTTTACCTTGTTCCTGCGTTAAAAGTTTGGCTAAGGGGTCTTGGCGTTCTATTAATTTGTAATAGATTTCTAAAAGAGTGTCTGCTCTTTCATAAGCGGTTTTTTGGCTCCATAAATGTTGTGCTGCTTGTGCGCTTTTGATCGCAAACGCGAGTTCTTTCACGTCGCAACAAGCTACTTCTGATAACAATACCCCTGTTGCAGGATTTGTGACTGGAAATGTCTTTTTATCATGGCTATATACCCAGCATCCATTGATAAAAGCTTCTTGCCTTATAAAATCTTCTGCTAGCATCGTATTTTTATCTCACTATGGAAGCTATTTATAAATCTTATCTACCGGAGATAAGAATAATTCCTAACATTATTATAAGAGGTATCCCGATAATCTTTTATGAATCCGTAGAGGATAACGTCGTTTCTTCTGTAATGTGCCTTATTGCCTGTGATAGATGTGTATTAATATCTTCGTCGGTTGGTACTATAATCTGTGCTATAGCATAGGCTTCAACGGCAGGTTTCCATTCTCCTAGTTCTTTTTTGGCATGTCCTAACTGTGTCCATGCGTGTGAATTTATAGGATTTTGTCGCAAAAATTCTTCATAATAGCTTACCGCTGTCCGCCACCGGCCTTTTCTCGCAGCCTTGCGTGCACCTATGAGTAAGCTCTTAGATACTAGGTTAATACCTCTATAAGAGAAAAGATTGGTTAAGGCTAATGTTCCAAATACAAATTTGTCTTTTTCATATTGTGTAGACTTATAAAGTTTTTTTATGTGCTGGTTAGATAACTCATATTCTTGTAAATCATGTTTTTTATCTTGAAGTTGGGCCTCGCGTTGTTGGACAGTTTGACTCAATTCGTGCACATGATGGTCTCGTTGTTCTAAATTCTGCTGTAGCTCTTGGAGTTGAGTATCACGCTGTTGGACGGTTTGACTCAATTCATGCACATGATGGTCTCGTTGCTGTAAATTCTGCTGTAACTCTTGGAGTTGAGTATCACGCTGTTGGACAGTTTGAATCAATTCATGCAGATGATGGTCTCGTTGCTGTAAATTATGCTGTAATTGTTGAAGTCGAGTACCGTGTTGTTGGATAGTTTTATCTAATTCGTGCAGACGATGATCTCGTTGCTGTACATTTTGTTGTAACTCTTGAAGTTGAGCATCACGCTGTTGGACAGTTTGAATCAATTCATGCAGATGATGGTCCCGTTGCTGTACATTTTGTTGTAACTCTTGAAGTTGAGCATCGCGCTGTTGGACAGTTTGAATCAATTCATGCAGATGATGGTCCCGTTGTTCTAAATTATGCTGTAACTCTTGGAGTTGAGTATCCCGCTGTTGGACAGCTTGATTTAATTCATGCAGATGATGATCTCGTTGCTGTACATTTTGTTGTAACTCTTGAAGTTGAGCATCGCGCTGTTGGACAGCTTGATCTAATTCATGCAGACGATGATCTCGAATTTCCAATTCATGATGTCGTTCTTGTTGTATTTTGCTATTTTCTATATTTTTATCGAGTAAAATGCTGCGCATTTCTTTCGTATAAAATTCATTCTTTTCCCATTCCGTAATTGTGTCGTTTCTAGCTTTTTCGATAAAAGATAAACAGGCTTGATCGGATACAATGCCGGAAATAATTTTCATAAAGTAGTCAAGTGTTTCTGTCAGAATTTCAGGCTTCTTTATATTAACAAAAGAAATATCGAATACATTTCGCGCATCAGCTAATGAAATTTCTTTGCCCAGAAGCTGAAAAAGGTCAGCTTCAGTTTGTTGTCGTGCTTTGATATTATGAGAAATTTCCGTGCTATTTATGATAACATCGGCAGATTTAAAGGCGCTGATATAAATATAAAGATGAAAAACGATAAATAGAATAAACGTGTTTATATTATCAGCGGCTGGTTGCCGATCTTTAAACCATTCATCCAGCGCTTTTAAGAAGGGGTCATGTGTCGCAAATTGAACTGTTTCTTCAAGCCGGTCGATGAAATAGTTATTGCCCCGTATATTTTGTCCAGAGTAAGAGGCCCATTGATGAAATAGATTGCGATGTAGAAAAATTGATTTCCCACCAAAGGATTTTTTTATGGCAAGTGCACGTCCAAGAGAGCGTGTAAACATGAAGCCTGGTTGTTTGCTATATTGGTGGGCATTATCTATTAGGCATTGGATATAAGCTTTTTCTTCGGATGTAAGTTCGCCTTCTAATCCCCCTGATGGTATAAATGTCTGCAAAGATATTGAAGGATTAAATAATTTCGGATTGGCTTTTAAAGCTGGAATAACAGAATATTCCATAAAGTAAGGCGCTGAGGACGGATGATGTGACCGCCATGTATTCGTATAGCTATTATCTGGATGGTAATCATTAATATTGGAAATTATTTCATGAAAAGGTTCATAATAGGGAATGATATCCGTAAATGAACGAAATTTTTTCCAAAACCATGTGCTGGATGTACGAAATCCTGAATGAACAAAAATAGGATCTAAGGTATTTAAAGAGGATTTTTCAATATTACTCATGCCTTATTTATCCTATTACTACAGATAATTATAAATTTTCTAATTTTATAAAATATTATTTTATATCAAAACATTTTTTAATTAAAATAATTTGCACAATGAAATAGCTATATTTCGTAGATATTATATTTCTATAGAAAGCAAGTGCTTCACATTTATAACGTTATTGTATTCTTTTGTTTTTATTAAGTTAAATTCTTTTTTATTTATAAGTAAATCATTTACATAATCGGGGGGCGTATCGTAAATATAGGATTGACTTGTATCATTAGAGTTAAATTTTTCTATGACTTTTTTAATATCGTAAATATTATTGGGGCAAAATAAACATAAAGCCGGAAAAGATACCGCCGATATATTTTTGACTTCGCTATTTTTAATGATTTTTTTTCTGATGTCGGTTGCTAGGGCGGCCGTTATGCCTAGATAACCCGGATACATAAATTTATCGAGACAGTAACATTTACAGTTAAGGTCTTCTACTTTATTTGTGAAATTATAGAAAAAATAAAAGGGTATAACCTTTTTTATCCGAGAAGATGCTTGTTTAATAAGTAAATCACATTCAAAATTACCGTCTATTTTACGATTTAATTCCGGATAACTATCATCTGTATTATTTAATTGGATTAACTTTGTTTTTACTAAAATACCAAACCACTTTTTTTGTGTTTTTATCCAGATTTCTAAATCGGAACTATCCTCATTAAATGTTTCACGATCAAAACTGTGAATACGGACTTTGCCGCGGCTGTTTATCTGCAAAGAAGACAGAAAGTCTTTTGTAATAGCTTCTGGATTACGATTAGTATGATAACGCTCTTTCTCTAATGCTTCCCATATTTTACAGGCTTCATTACAGAATATGAATTTCATTACCAAATCCTAAAAATAGACAATCATAATTTTCTGAATATTGTTCTGGACTATATGATCTATTTTAAGTGTATCTATTATAGTGTTATAAAAATAGGGCTGTCTTTCTTAAAAATATGCAATTTTAAAGAAAAATAGCCCTATATATTTTTATAAATTGGAGAATATTACTTTATAATATTATACTGTCTTAGGGCCGCCAATAAATTTGCGGTGATTTCAGTTAAGGACTTTTGTCCATCAAGACGGATTTCCGGTTTTAACGGTGCTTCATAGACAGAATCTATACCCGTGAAATTTTTCAGTTCACCTGCGCGTGCCTTTTTATAAAGGCCTTTGGGATCGCGACTTTCACAAACGGCTAGCGGTGTATCAACAAAGATTTCGATAAATCGCCCTTGCTGTACCATATCACGCACCATTTGTCGTTCAACACGATGGGGTGAAATAAAAGCTGTTAGCACCACTAAACCGGCATCTGCCATCAATTTGGCGACTTCGCCTACGCGCCGGATATTTTCTTTCCGGTCAGCATCAGAAAATCCAAGATCACGGCATAAACCATGACGAATATTATCGCCGTCCAGAAGATAGGTGCTGACCCCTCGGCTGTGGAGCACTTGTTCCAAGGCCCCGGCAACCGTAGATTTGCCGGAACCGGATAGACCGGTAAACCACAGGATAGCCCCTTTGTGACTGTGAAGTGCCTCCCGGCTTTCTTGCGTTACAGGATGCTGATGCCAGACGATATTCTGATCTGTTTTTTCAGGCTGAGTAGGCTGGGTCGTCATTGAAGCCTCACTGTCCGGCTAGTAAGTCGCGTGCTTCCCAATGGGGGAAGTGACGACGGATTAACGCATTCAACTCCAGCTCAAAAGCGCTGAAATTCTGCGTATTTTCTAAAGTATCTTCTTGGGGCTGGTAAACAAGGCCAGCACCAACCGTGACGTTACTTAAACGGTCGATAAAGATCAGACCACCCGTGACTTCATTATCCTGATATTTATCGATCACTAAAGGTTCGTCAAAAACCAAATCTACCAAACCAATACCATTCAAAGGTAGATTTTTAGCATCCTGTTTAGTCAGATTATTGATGTCAAATTGATAGTGAATTTTAGTCACTCGGGCGCGACTTTTCTTACCAGCAATTTTGATGTCATAGCTTTGACCAACGGTAAGCGGTTTTTCCGCCATCCAAACAACATTAACCTGTGCAGCTTGCACAGCTTTTATAGTCTCTCCGCTATCGACGATGAGATCGCCACGACTGATATCAATTTCGTCTTTTAAAACGATGGTAATGGCTTCATTGGCAATCGCTTCAGGTAAATCACCATCAAAAGTGACAATGCGTGCAATGCTGGATTCTACCCCTGAAGGCAGCACTTTGATACGTTGACCTACCCGTAATACGCCAGAAGCCAAGGTCCCGGCATAACCGCGGAAGTCAAGATTGGGACGATTGACATATTGCACCGGAAAACGCATCGGTTGTTGTTCGGAAGCACGGGCAACATCAACCGTTTCCAATATTTCCAGTAGCGTCGGACCATCATACCAAGCCATATTAGGACTGGATGTAGCAATATTATCGCCCTCTAATGCCGAGAGCGGGACGAAACGAATATCGAGATTGGGGGCTAAATTGCCTGCAAAATTGAGATAATCTTGTTCGATCTGATTAAAAACTGTCTGACTATATTCTACCAGATCCATTTTGTTGATCGCAACGACAAGATGTTTGATACCCAGCAAAGTCGCAATAAAGCTATGACGACGGGTTTGCGCTAGAACCCCTTTACGGGCGTCGATCAACAATACGGCTAAATCACAGGTCGATGCACCGGTAGCCATATTGCGGGTATATTGTTCATGCCCGGGGGTGTCGGCGATGATGAATTTTCGTTTTTCAGTGGAAAAATACCGATAGGCAACATCAATAGTGATGCCTTGTTCGCGTTCTGCCTGTAAGCCATCGACTAATAAGGCGAGATCCAGTTTTTCGCCCTGTGTGCCATGACGTTTACTATCATTATGCAAGGAAGAAAGCTGATCTTCATAAATCTGGCGCGTATCATGGAGCAATCGACCAATCAGGGTGCTTTTTCCATCATCGACACTGCCACAGGTCAGAAAACGTAACAGGCCTTTATATTGTTGCGCTTTAAGATAGGCCTCGACGCCGCCTTTGTCTGCAATTTGTTGGGCAATACTATTATTTGACATGGCTCGGCTCCTAGAAATAGCCTTGACGTTTTTTCAGTTCCATTGATCCCGACTGATCACGGTCAATGACGCGTCCTTGTCGTTCACTGGTGGTCGAAACCAGCATTTCTTCAATGATTTGCGGCAAAGTCTGAGCCTGTGATTCAACAGCCCCCGTTAATGGCCAACAGCCGAGCGTCCGAAAACGCACCATCCGTTCTTCAATTTTTTCATCGGGTTTAAGATCAATCCGATCATCATCTACCATCATAAGCATACCGTCACGCTCGACGACAGGGCGGGGGGCAGCCAAATAAAGCGGCACAATTTCGATGTTTTCGAGATAAATATATTGCCAAATATCCAGCTCTGTCCAGTTAGACAGTGGGAAAACGCGGATACTTTCGCCTTTATTGATTTGGCCATTGTAATTATGCCAAAGTTCTGGGCGTTGATTTTTCGGGTCCCAACGATGAAATTTATCGCGGAAAGAATATATCCGTTCTTTGGCGCGTGATTTTTCTTCGTCCCGTCTGGCACCTCCAAAGGCTGCATCAAAACCATATTTATTGAGCGCCTGTTTTAACCCTTCGGTCTTCATAATATCGGTATGTTTGGCACTACCATGAATAAAAGGATTAATGCCCATCGCTTCCCCTTCTGGATTGCGATGTATCAACAGGTTAAAACCGTATTCTTGGGCGGTATGGTCGCGGAATTCATACATTTCGCGGAATTTCCAGCCAGTATCGACGTGAAGCAAAGGAAAGGGCAATGTTCCCGGATAAAAAGCCTTCCGTGCCAGATGTAACATCACAGAAGAATCTTTACCGATGGAGTAAAGCATTACCGGATTACCAAATTCAGCGGCGACTTCACGGATAATGTAAATACTTTCCGCTTCTAGCTGCCGTAAATGTGTGAGCCGTTCTTCGTTCATAACTGCTCCTTTAAGCCAGATTCATAACAGAAGAGTGTTGGTCTTCTCTATTAGATTGATGGCGAAACCATGCAAGGTGAGAGTGTAGGGCGGCGACTTCGCCAATTATTAAAAGTGCAGGGGTTAAAGCCTGCTGGACAAGGTTCTCTAGTTGATCGAGACGGCCAATGAATACTTGTTGGTCCGGCGTGGCTGCCCGTGCAATAACCGCAACCGGCGTATCGGTGGCCCGCCCATAACGGATAAGCTGTTCACTGATTTGGGCAGCTTTTACGGTACCCATATAAATAGCTAAAGTCTGATGGCTGCGGGCAAGGGTTGCCCAATCCAAACCGTCGCTGTCTTTACGGCAATGTCCTGTGATAAAGACAACGCTTTGAGAATAATCGCGATGCGTAAGTGGAATACCCGCATAAGCGGCAGCCCCAGAGGCGGCAGTGATGCCAGGCACGACCTGAAAGGGTATGCCGGCAGCTTTGGCGGCTTGTAGTTCTTCACCACCGCGCCCGAAAATAAAAGGATCGCCGCCTTTAAGACGGACGACACGCTTACCTTCAAGGGCGAGCGATACTAGCATTTGATTAGTTTCAGCTTGCGCTACGGAATGATGACCAGCCCGTTTACCGACACAAAAACGGCTGGCATCGCGGCGGATCATATCAAGCACGGACTGGCTGACAAGATAGTCATATAAGACAACATCAGCCTCTTGGATGGCCTGCAAACCCCGAAGTGTTAATAAATCGGCATCCCCGGGCCCAGCGCCCACTAAAATAATTTCGCCTTTGGTATTTTCGATGTTCTCGAGTTGGTTTTCGAGCGTTGCCTCGGCTTCAGTTATTTGGCCTTTGGCTACCTGATGGGCAAAAAGGCCCGTGAAGGCTTTCTCCCAGAAACGGCGTCGATCCTTTATTTTAGGAAAATATTTCTTGATACGGGGTCGCCAGCGCCCCGCTATTTTTGCCATTTCCCCTAGACTTTGGGGCAAAAGGGCTTCTAGCTTTTCACGTAATAATCGTATCAGAACAGGGGCGTGGCCAGCCGAAGATATGGCGATAGTGACCGGCGAACGATCGACAATAGAAGGGAAAATAAAGGAACATTTGCTTTGATCATCGACGACATTAATAAGGCGTTGACGTTGCTCTGCTGCTTCGAAAATTTCTGTATTGAGAGCATGATTATTGGTCGCGGCAATGACAAGAAAAATATCATCAAGCTGTTCAGCTTGAAAATCCTGCGCGATCCACTGAATTTTTCCTTCATCCTGTAAATCTTTGAGTTCAGCGGTCAGCGTTTTAGAAACAATCTTTACCCTAGCCCCCGCTTGTCGAAGAAGCCTGATTTTTCGTGCAGCCACCTCGCCCCCCCCGACGACCAATACAGGGCGTTGTTTAAGATCAGCAAAAAGTGGGAGATAATCCATAACAGCCTTTGTTAACAAAAAGATACCCTCAAGCGATAAGATAGTTTTTTACCCACGACGCTAAAATAATAAGGAGGATGCGGGCACAGAATGATCACCTGTTGGGTTTTGTCTGGATTAAGAATGGCTGGAGTTAGCAGCAGCCGCTTTCATCAGAATAGATAGCTTTTCTTTATAAGGCTAAAATTAAACTTTAGCCTATAAAAATGGGGCAGGTGAAAGGTTTTTATCCTTTCACCCTTGTCTAATCGTTGTTTCAGGATGCCCCTTAAAAGAATTTCTCTTTTTAGTTAGCTATCTTTTAATTTTTAACCTTCGTGTAAACCACATTCCCGTTTTAGACCGAAAAAGCGGGTCTCTTCTTCACTCATACCTTCTTCCCATTTCCGCGTTGTATGCGTGTCCCCTACTGAAAGATAACCTTCATCCCAAAGCGGATGATAAGGAAGTCCATGTTCTTTCAGATAATAATGAATCTTCTTATTATCCCAGTCGATAATAGGTAAAAATTTAAAGACACCCCGTTGGAGGGCAAGCACAGGTAAATGAGATCGGCTTTTTGATTGATCCCGTCTTAAACCTGCGAACCATGTTCCGGCCTGTAATTGCGTCAGGGCATGGTTCATCGGTTCTACTTTATTGATCGCGTTATAGCGTTCAATCCCTTCGATCCCCTGTTCCCATAATTTGCCATAGCGGGCTTCTTGCCATGCTGGAGAGATTTCAGCGCGAAAGATTTTCAGATTAAGATCAAGCGTTTCCGTCAAATTATCTATAAAACGATAAGTCTCAGGAAATAAATAGCCGGTATCGGTAAGGATAACGGGAATATCTGGTTTTTGGCGGGTGACGATGTGGAGCATAACAGCAGCTTGAATGCCAAAACTGGAGGATAGCACAAAGTTATCGGCCAGATTTTCGAGCGCCCATCTAATGCGTTCTTGGGCATTCAAGGTTTCAAGCTGTTCATTGGCGGCGGCCAAAGCCGCCTCCTGTTCCACTTTTGGGAGTAGCTTTAACTGATCAAGATTAAAGTCGGACATGCTGACCTCCATCAATCATAAAAGTCACGCGCGGGGTCAAGCACAGCTTTGATAATGCCTGCTCTTATGGTGAAATCACCAAAGGCTTCTTTATCCTGACGTTCTTTTGCCCATCGCGCTATCAGGCTGTCAATTTCGGTTAAAATTTCTTCTTCGGTAATATTTTCACGATACATTCTAGGCACGCGTGTGCCTATAATATTACCGCCAATATGCAGATTGTAGCGACCGAGGGCTTTCCCAACCAAGCCGATTTCAGCCAGCATCGCCCTTGCACAATTATTAGGACAGCCCGTTACCCGTAATATGATATGTTCATCACCTACGGCATGTTTTTGCATGATAGCTTCTACCTTTGTAACAAAATCAGGTAGGAAACGTTCTGCTTCTGCCATCGCCAAAGGACAGGTAGGCAAGGAAACACACGCCATCGAGTTTTCACGTTGATGGGTGATATTTTCTAATAATCCGTGATCTCGGGCGATTTTTTCAATTTTATCTTTTTCGTTTTCAGGCACACCCGCGATAATAATGTTTTGATTGGCGGTCAGTCGGAAATCGCCCTGATGAACTTTGGCAATTTCAGCAAGACCTGTTTTCAATGGACGATGGGGATAATCCAGCAAACGGCCATTTTCGATAAAGAGCGTTAAATGCCATTTATCATCAATGCCTTTCACCCATCCGAACCGATCCCCACGTCCTGTAAATTCAACAGGGCGACTTGGCTCGAAGGTAATACCCGCACGCTTTTCGACTTCAGCTTTAAAGACGTCTAGACCGACCCGTTCGATCGTATATTTAGTACGAGCATTTTTACGGTTACTACGATTACCCCAATCCCGCTGGGTCGTCACAACGGCTTCTGCCACAGCCAAGGTTTTTTCTATCGGAAGATAGCCTACTTCACTAGCCGCGCGCGGATAGGTTGTTTTATCCCCATGGGTAATAGAAAGGCCGCCGCCAATCAGGAGATTAAAACCGACTAATTTTCCCTTTTCGGCAATAGCTACGAAATTGAGATCATTCGCGTAAAGATCAACGTCATTTTGTGGGGGCACCACAACGGTGGTTTTAAATTTACGCGGTAAATAAGTAGCGCCGAGAATAGGTTCTTCATCGGTAGTAGCGACTTTTTTCTGATCAAGCCATATTTCCGCATAGGCCCGCGTACGGGGCAAAAGATGCTCGGATATTTTTTTAGCCCATTCATAGGCCTCGGCATGAAGATCGGATTCAATCGGATTGGAGGTGCAAAGCACGTTACGATTAACGTCATTCGCAGTCGCTAACGCATCCAGTCCGACTTCATGTAAAACCTGATGTGCTGATTTCAGATTCTTTTTCAAAATGCCATGAAATTGGAAGGTTTGGCGATTAGTCAGCCGAATGCTGCCATAAAGCGTTTTATTACCGGCAAAAGCATCTATTTTTAGCCATTGTTGGGGTGAAATAATCCCACCCGGCAAACGACAGCGTAGCATCATCGCATAGCGCGGTTCCAGTTTTTCTTCTGCGCGTTCGGCTCGGATGTCGCGATCATCTTGCTGATACATACCGTGAAAACGGATGAGCAGCGAATTATCACCATTAAAACCGCCGGTTAGACCATCTTTTAAATCTTCCGAGATGGTACCACGTAGGAAATTACTTTCGCGCTTGAGGCGTTCGGCGTCAGACAGCGGCCCTTTTACCACTAACGGCCCGGGGTGTTTCTCGCTCATTAGTAAACATCTCGCTGATAACGGCGCGCAAGGCGCAACTCGGTTAAAAATTCATCGGCGGCTTCATGATCCATGCCACCCTGTTCGGCTATTATATCGACAAGCGCCTGATCCACATCTTTTGCCATGTGATTGGCATCGCCACAGACATAGATATGCGCGCCTTCTTGAATCCAGCGCCAGACTTCTTCGCCTTTTTCACGCAGCTTGTCTTGCACATAAATTTTTTCAGCCTGATCACGTGACCATGCCAAATCAATATGGGTCAAAAGGCCTTGTTTGAAATAGCGCTGCCATTCTACCTGATAAAGAAAATCTTCGGTAAAGTGGGGATTACCAAAAAATAACCAGTTTTTTCCGGTCGCCCCATCGTTATCACGTTGTTGAATAAAAGCGCGGAACGGGGCAATGCCCGTACCCGGACCAATCATGATAACGGGTGTATTGGGATCATCAGGCAAACGGAAGTTATCGTTATATTCGATAAAGACACGGAGTTCACCGTCTTCTTCAACACGATCGGCTAGATAACTGGACGCCCCGCCTGCACGAGGGCGGCCGTCAACTTCATAGCGTACGGCCCCAACCGTAATGTGCACTTCATTTTCTACTTCCGCTTGTGAAGAGGCGATAGAATAAAGGCGCGGTGTCAAAGGCCGTAAGAAACCTATTAATTGTTCGGCACTGATTTTAGAAACGGCCTGTCGGATCATATCGACAATCGGCGTTTTTTGCGCATAGCTTTGTAAAGCTGCCTTATCTGAAATCAGTTTTAGAAGCGTTTCATTTTGCGATAATTCCGCATAGCCTTCAACAAGACGTGCCGTATTGACGGTCAGTTCAAAAGATTGCTGCAAAGCCTTGGCAAGAGGCACAACGGTATCATCGATTTTTACGGCTTCTTCTTCATTAAGACCTAAAAGGGCTAATAATTCAGAAACAAGCGCTGGATCATTTTCATACCAAACGCCCAAGGAATCCCCAGGTTGATAGGAAAGGCCCGAATCGCCAAGATCTATTTCCAGATGGCGAACGTCTTTTTCAGAATTCCGACCTGTAATTTTTTGATTGATAGAAAGAGTTGCTGTTAACGGTGCATCTTTCTGATAAGGATTGGTGAAAACCTCATCTACGCTACGGCTTGTTGCCGCTGCTACCTGAACCGAAGTTTCTGTCGGTACCCGCGATTTAAGGACATCGGTGATTTCTTTACACCACGTCTCTGCTGCGGCCTCATAATCAGCATCAGCGTCCACCCGCGTTAGTAAGCGTTCGGCGCCTAGGGCTGATAATTGGCTGTCAAAATCTTTGCCTGCCTGACAGAAATATTCATAAGAACTGTCGCCTAAGCCAAAAACGGCAAAAGCGGTATCCTTTAGGGTAGGTGCTTTTTTAGAAAATAGAAATTTATAAAGAGCAACCGCTTCTTCTGGAGGCTCACCATCCCCTTGTGTAGAGCTTACAACCAAAAGTAATTTTTCTTGGGCGATTTGTTTGAATTTATAATCTCCAGCATTAACCAGATTAACATTCAATTGAGAAGCTATAAGGTTATCACGAAGTTGTTCTGCCACGCGACGGGCATTTCCCGTTTGAGAGGCTGCAATTATCGTAATGCTTGGCGCTTCTTGTTTTGGTTCTGGAGAGACGGTCGCCGTTATGGGGAATGATCGATCCGCCTTTCCCCAGAAATAGCCCGAGAGCCAAACTATTTGGGTCGGTGAAAAATCATGGATAGCCGTCTGTAACCGTGTCAGCTGTTCCGCTGTTAAGGGAAGCAGAGAAGTGAGGGGCGCCTCAGTCGTCATTATGCAGTGACTTTCAGTATCAAAGATCCGTTTTTGATAACAGATAAAGAGGAAGAAAAATAAGGTTTCATCTTAAAATACAGAATATGACCTATCGGTAAAGATAGGTTACAAAAAGGGACATTACTCTAGACCTGCATTGAAACGAGGAATAGCTAGGTTTTCTTTATCCTTGTAAAATTTTATTTTGTTTCCAACTGTTGCCTATCAAAAGAACGGCGCGACGGTCGCTTTTTTGCCTAAAAATAACTGTAAATCGAGGTTTGATTTTTTTTGATTGAGGCGTTTTTTTCTAACCGTGATGCTAAATAGCAGAGGATGACGGATATAATAATTGATGGTATCCCCATAGGGATACTTAGAAAAAATATTAAAAATATCTATATTCGTATTTTACCCCCTGAAGGTAGAGTGCGTATTTCTATTCCAAAGCGTTTGAAAAAAATTGAGCTTTTAAGGGTTATAAAGACACGTCTGGATTGGATTAAAAGACGTTTATCCCGATTGAAGGAGCAACCACCGTTACTGCCTATTGCTGTGCCAAGACTGTGCCCGGGGGAAATCCATTATCTTTGGGGTGAGCGCTGCACGCTGGATATTGTACCCTGTATGGGGCGGCCTAAAATTCTTTTTCAAGCACCGTCCTTGATCCAGCTTCATAGTAAACCGGAGATGTCAGAAGAATATAGGTTGCGCCAGCTAGACGCATGGTATCGCTTACAACTTAAACAAGCGCTGCCCACCTTGATAGAATATTGGCAGCCTATTTTAGGGGTTCAGCCTGAAATATGGCGGATTAAAAAAATGAAAACCGTATGGGGTAGTTGTAATATTCAAGCCAAGCGTATTTGGTTAAATGCCGAATTAGTTAAAAAGCCGCCGCAATGTTTGGAATATGTGATTGTCCATGAGATGGTTCATCTTTTAGAACGCTATCATAACCAACGTTTTAAAAGCCTTATGGATAAGTTTTTGCCTGATTGGCGTGAACGCCGTCTGCTTTTGAATAAACCTTTGGTCTACTCTTGACCGTCAAAGGATTTCAAAAAATAGCTCGATTTCTATTTAATTAGAGTAGCCGCATTTGTCCCTATTTTAAAACATCCCCCCTCACTAAAAGGATGCTTTTATATTAAAATTATGCGTCCATATCATGTAAAGCACGAAATGCTTTATAGAGGTTTTGGGGTTTTAATTGTCCTTTGAAAACAGCAGGCGGTTTACGGTCAAGATTAAGGAGCGTGTAAACCGCCGTCATGGCTGAACGAATTGAGTATTCAACCGTAAAGACGACATCATCTGCCTGTTCACAGAATTGCCCCGTAATCGCAAAATTAAGATAGCCTTTAGGATTGACGGCTGGCCGATCCCCATAGCGGCGGCGTAAAAACTGACTGGTAATAAAAGGCATCATACAAGGAAGGCATATCGTATCCCTAAGAATAGCTTCCTTTTGATCATTGAGACCAAGATGACCCAGCAATTCTGTCATGATTTCCCGCCCACTGCAACGCGACATGGCTTTTTTGATATAATTGCCGACCTTATCTACCAATAAGGCATAGCCCCATAATACCTGCACATCTTCTGGCTGACCCATAAAATGAGGTTGATGCGGTAAGACAATAGACATCAACCAATTCGATTCTGTGAAGGTAATAAGTCCGCCTTCACCCGGGATATTGCCGGTAAAGTCACGAATATAATCGAATAATGCCGGATTATTTAAGGTGGCAGTAAAGGATACCCATTTAGATTCTTCTACATGATCACTGAAAACGTCTGGCCGCCCTAATTCTGGCCGCCCTTTGGCTATTGTTTCCCATAACGTCCATGCACCCCCTGTCGATTTATCCTTTAATACAGGGGCTTCATCCATTCCCCCAATTGAAGAGGCCTCAGTCATGGATCCTAAGGTAGCGATCACAATATCCTGTGCATCGAGGGTAATTTTTGTCTTTTCTTTTTTATTTTCGCAAAGAAGGCTTTCCGCAAAATGCTTGCTTCCATGTTCAATGAAAGTAATATCCGTTACTTGCGTATCCAAACAAAAATTAACATTCCGTTCTTCCAGCCATTTTTTGAGCGGTAAGACCATAGAGTCATATTGATTATAAACAGTGCGCATAATGCCGTGCAGCCTATTAAAGCCCGCGACCAGATGGGTAAACCGCACAAGATAACGTTTAAGTTCGACCACACTGTGCCAAGGTTGGAAAGCAAAGGTCGTGCACCACATGAACCAGAAATTAGTTTTAAAGAAAGTCCCATCGAAGTGATCCGATATACGGCTGTTCCCTAATAGAGCTTCTGGTGTAATAGCGAGTTTCTCTATTGTAAGAATATGCTTTTCGCTCAATCCAAATTCGGGCGCCGTTAACCGCTGACCATTACGAACCAGTCGGGATTTTGAGCCGGTTTGAATGATTTCATTCCATTGAAATATCTCTTGCGTAACAGTCTGTTTTCTGTCGAGTGTCGGGATCGAGGAAAAAAGGTCGTATGTGCAAAGATATTTGCTTTCAAGCATCCGACCACCGCGCGCTATATAGCCATCTTCTGGATTGCCTGTGCCATCGAGAGCACCGCCTAATTGGTCGGTTTCTTCGTAAATGGTGATATTATGACCTAACAGATCACCATCGCGAATAAGGATAGCGGCGGCGGCAAGGGACGCAATGCCACCGCCAATAAGATGAGCTTTAATCTCAGAATGATCGAGGTTAGACATAGACGCATCTCCTTAAGTAAGGAGACAACGAATAATTATATAATTATAGCTGCCTTTATTTTAAATATTTTCTTGGCAATGGCTGATAGAAATTTGTGATTATTAATCCCTTTCATCAACATAAAAAAATTACTTTTTAGTGAAAATTAAAGCATAATTTTTATGCTATTTTTTGTTTTTTGCTAACCATTGATAAGGGGCAATCAAAGTAAGGGCTAACCATCCCAAGATAAAAGCAAAAGAGCAGTAGAGAAAAATAGGTAACATGGCTTCTACCGTATTAGCAAAATGACCGACAAGACGTAGACCCAGCGCCCCACTTATATTGCCACAAAAAGCCCCAATACCTGATGCCCTGCCCACGCGATCAGAAGGTAGCCATTCCGCCGCAAAAGCAAATAGATTGGTAGCAAAAGCTTGATGTGCGGCAAGGGCGATACCAAATAAGGCGATAGCGACAAGCAGGCTGTTCGAATACAATAACCATGGAATTGGCAGGATTAAAAGCGCTGTTACAGCCAAGAAACGCCGTCTGGCTACTTCTAATGGTATCTGCCATTTTTGGGCTAAAATTGGCGGAATATACCCCCCTAACAGACAACCTATCGCCGCCATACCGTAAATAGTGGCAACGGGAAGACCCAGTTGAACCGTGTTTAATCCATAATGACGATGTAAAATATCCGGTAACCAAAACATTAAGAACCAAAGCACGAAATCCGTGAGGAATTTGCCCAAGGCAAAGCCGGTTATGATGCGACGATAGCGTTTACTTTTTTCTGGCGTTAAGACGGATACATTGTTTTTGACCGAAGTTGATATGTCGGTAGGCTGAGGGATCAAAAACCATAAAGCGGCACAGATTAACCCTAATAATCCCACGGTAATGATGGTGCCCCGCCATCCCAGAAAAGGAAATAATCCTGCAACCATTAAGGGGGTTACCATGGCGGCGATATTATGCCCCGCCTGAATTAATCCGACTAGCCGTCCACGCTGTTTCCTTTCAAACCGTAGCGCAATAGCTTTCATAGTTGCTGGGGTACAAATACCTTCAAAGGTGCCCAAACTGACTCTTAAAAGAAGAAAACTTTTCAAACTGTTGACGAGACCGTGAAAGGCCGTTGAAAGGCTCCACCCTGCGACCCCTGCGCTAAGGGAAACACGGACCCCTAAACGATCCACAATCCAGCCACTGGCTAACATACTAAAGGCTGTTGCGGCCTGTGAATAAGAGGATATTAACGCATAGTCAGCGGGTTTCCATCCGAATTCCCGATCTAAAACAGGTTTTAATAAAGCGATGATTTGCCGATCGGCATAAGCCGCAATGCCAATCAAAATGAGCATAATCATAACCAACTTTTGATGATTAAAGCCTAGGCTAATTTTGGATGCAGGAATGGGGGATGCAGAAGAGAGCATGGATTAAAAATCCTTATGAACAGCAACGGCTATACCGTCCGGTAAATGCGCGGTGATCAATGCGCGATTTATAAAGGGTGAAGGCAAAATCCAAAGTCTGTGCGGCATATACCGCCCAAATATTGTAAGGCCCTTTTCTGAAGTCGATATGGGCTTCAAAATAGCGGTTCCTATTGCAAACTATGGCTGAATTGTGGGCTTATTGCCTGTTGTCAAATTATCCTGATTTCATAGGTTTGTTATGGCTTCCCAATGGGCATCTTCAATAAAAAGACCATTGGTTTTACGATCTTGATAGAGGCGTTGTTCAGCTTCGCCGGGTAATAAAAGGGTGTTATCTTCGGATGAATGCCGCACCCAATCTAATAAATCGGTGATTTCTTGCTGATGGCTATCGGCCCCTGCCAAAAATTGCGGGTCAATGAGAATAGACAACATATTGTTGATTGTTGTCTTAACGCCTTTATCCGCATGACGTTCGGTTTGCCCGCCGGTTAAGGCTGCCCCTAAAATAGAACATATAATAGAGAGACCGGAGCCTTTATGCTCACCGAAAGGAAGCAACGCCCCTAATGGCGATTGCATCAACCAACGTGGATCAACGGTTGGTTTTCCTTCACTATCGACGGCGCAGCCTTCTTTTAAAGGGAGCCCCTGTTCCCATGCTATTCGCGCTTTGTTTCGGGCAATTTTGCTGGTAGCAAAATCAAGAATGATAGGCGCTTTAGAGGCTAATGGGATACCCACACAAAAGGGGTTGGTGCCAAGCCGTGCCGATTGGCCTTGCCAAGGGGCAACAGCGCAGCGATTTACATTGACGAAATGGATTGCAATAAGATTAGCTTGGGTCGCTTTTTCTGCCCATGCCCCGATACGTCCCAGATGATGGGCATTGGCAAGGCCAATGATCGCAACTCCGTAATTTTGAGCGCGTTTTATACCCTGCTGAAGCGCTTGTTTTGCTACAAATTGCCCAAATCCTTGCTGACCATCAAAGGAAATAAGCGCACCATGATCAACGATTTTCTTTGCCTCTGCTGTGGGATTTAACCCACCCTCCTGAATAGCGGCAATGTAATTAGGTAGTATCGTAACACCATGGGAATCATGGCCTTTAAAGCTTGATTCTACCAGATTTTCAGCCACATCTTGGGCAATATTTTCGGTGGTGTTATATTTAATTAATAGAGATTTTAAATATTCTTTTAAATAAAATTCTTTAAAAATAGGCATTTTTATTTCCTAATATTTTATTTTAGGAATATTATTATTTTATATATTCTAAGTTTTTATCCTTTTTAAAGGGATTATGTTTATGATTATTTGTTGTAATCGAAGAGATTAAGGCCTTTTCGATGTCAAATTTAGCGAGAGAAAAAGGTAATCTCGCCGCGATTTTATCCGGCACCTTGACCCCGTCAGCGATACGTCTGGCTAAATAGGTTGTATCCTCAATCCCTAATGCATCCAGATGGAGCGGGCCTGCAAAATGATTAAGGAGCCAGTGTAAATCTTGGGTTACTTCGGCTTCTGGTTGTTCCAGAATATTTTGAATGGCTAATCCAAAGCCTACTTTTTCGCCGTGAAGCCAGTGATGGAGTTCTGGAATACGGGTCATGCTGTGATGAATAGCGTGCGCTGCCCCAATGCGGGGCACTTCATCCTTCATGCTGTTTGCAATACCGGCTAAGGCAATAACTGCATCAATTATTTTGCGTAAAGGGACGGTTACTCTTTGCTGTTCATTATCTAAAACGGCTTGTTGACCCTCGCGCTTAAAGATTTCTACGGCCATTCTGGCCGCATAGGCCTTTAATTCCATAGCGATTCCATCATCGCCATTTCGTAAATAAGGATGGAATTCAAACCATTTCGCAAAGGAATCGACGATACCCGATTTTAGATAGCGAACGGGTGACTTGACGATAATTTCACTGTCGACAAGGACAAAAACCGGCAATTGGGATAGAGCAAAGGGGCCAATATGAGCGCCATTATCCTCATAAAGAACGGTAATCGGAGACCATGCCGCGCAAGTTGCTGCAATGGTAGGCAGCGCAATAACCGGCTTTTGTCCCAGAAGTTCACCAACGGCCTTTGATACGTCTAAAACGCGGCCACCCCCTACTGCCAAAATTAATTGTGCTTGCTGCTGCTTTGCTATCGCTACAAAACTATCAATGCGGCGTCTTGTGCAGACGTCTTCAAGCCATTCTATCCTATAGGTGATGCCCTGTTGCTGAAGACTGGGCAGAATAAAATCTTGGGTCGCCTGCCATGCTTTAGGACTGGTTATGATCAGAATATGTTTTGCCAAAGGGGCGACATATTCACCGACCTTAGCCGTTATGCCATCCTCATTTATATAATTTTTCGGGGCCTGAATGGTGATCATAGTCTTTTTCCCAAAGCAATTTATTTTTAAATTATAAAATTTATAATTTAAATTTATAAAAATATTGTAATTTGATAATTTTATTCTCAAAAATTAATTAAATTTTTTACCATTGCCTTCGTAAGCCTCTTTATTTTTCAAAATCTAGTGGTAAATTATCCCATAATTCGATTCTTTAAAGAAAAAAAATCTATATATGCATAAATATATGTATATTTTTATAAAAAATCGATTTTTATGGGATAATTTTTATATATTTTTAGAGATGAAGCATGTTTTTTGCCGGAAAAATTGCTCAAATTTAAAAATATTTTTGGGTCACATGGGGGAACGGTATGCGGATAAAACGAGCGATTATCTCACGCGTCACTTTGACAATGCTTTTAGCGGCACCCGCCTATGCCGAAGATCAGATTTTCAAAGCCAATCAAACTAGCCAGCCGCTTACTAAAACGGACAAAGCGATCACAAATACACTGCCTTCCGATAAATCAGATAAGACCCTGTCTTCAGAAAATACGGACAGTAAGGCACTGACAATTACCGCGAAACGGCGTTTTGAATATCTGCAAAAAGTGCCTATAGCCGAGACCTTATTGACGCGGGATCAAGCCTTAAAAGTCAATATCCATGATATTCCGGCCATGTTCCAGTTTATCCCTTCGGCAAACTTCCGGACGGATGCGGCCACTAAAAATCGCGCGGTTTTTATTCGCGGCATTGGGACGATTTCAGCATCACCCGGGGCGGAACCTGCCGTTTCAACTATGATTGATGGCGTCGTCATGGCGCGCACAGGCCAAGCCACGGTTGATCTTTATGATTTGGATCATTTGGAAGTTTTAAAGGGACCGCAAGGCACAGCCTTTGGTAAGAATGCTTCAGCGGGTGTCATCAATATAACGACTTCGCAGCCGACCAAAGAATTTCATGGCTATGGCGATATTTCTTATTTTTCAGGCAATGAATACCGCATATCCGGCGGTGTTTCAGGGACACTTATTCCCGATAAACTGATTGCTAATGCTTCTTTTCTATTCGGTAATTATGACGGCAATGTTCATAATATTTACTTAAATAAAATGGTAAATGGTTATGAGCACCGCGGAGGCCGTACTAAATTTGTATGGACACCTAATGACACGACCACAGTAACCCTTGGTCTTGATTACATGTATTCTAACGATAATGCCCCTAATGGTATTTTTACTTCTACCTCTCAAGTCGCTTATCCTACAGGTATCGCTACCCATAGTGCCGCGTTGGAAGCAGCGTTAAAGGCAGAAGGCATTACGCCTTCAAAATATAACACTACCATTAGTAACGATGCCATGACCCGCTCGATTGATCACAATGGGGGGGCCTCTATTACGATAGATCAGGACTTAGGCGGCGGGTATAATCTTACTTCTATATCCGCCTATAGGCGCTGGCGAAGTCTGGCAACCGTTGATTATGATGAATTGACACAGGCCTATCCCGGTCTTCCAAGCTCGATTGATCATGAAACAGTTAATTTTTGGCAGGCTTCAGAAGAATTAAGAATAGCCTCTCCTAAAGGTCATTTTTTTGATTATGTCGCCGGCTTTTTTTATATGCACGGCAATGATTTTGAAACCTATACCCGTTCTTATGATGCGGTTTCAGGATCCCCGCCCCTTTCAGCTTTTGGCGCAGGACGTTTTACAACCACCACCAATAACTATGCTATTTTTGGTGAAGGGCATTTAAATTTTACGAAGAAATTCAGAGCAATTTTAGGGCTGCGCCTGATGCGCGATGACATCTCGTATAACTTTAACCGGCAATCAACCTCTTCTGTCTCGGTTTCTGGTATTCGTCCCAGCTTTGCTTCTTCTGGTTCAACCGCCAATAATGGCTATACGGATCGCATAGGTCTGCAATATGATATAACCCGCGATATTCACAGTTATTTTACGTATGCCCATGGTTATACGGGGCCGGCGTTTAATGTCTTTTTCAATATGGCGGCAACCGATACCGCAGCCTTAAAACCGGAAACGAATGATACCTATGAAATAGGTCTTAAAACTGATCTATGGGATCATCGTATTACCGCTAATTTTGCGGCTTTTATTGAAAATTTCTCAAATTATCAGGCAACTTTGCTGAAACAAGTCGCGGGTGGACGGATAACGCCTTTAGTGAACGCGGGCACGGTTTCTTCAAAAGGGGTCGAGGGCGATATTACTGTCCGCCCGATACGTTCTTTAACTTTAGGGGGAAATTTCGCCTATACTCATGCGGTGGTCGATCATTTCGATTGTGCCGCCGATGCCCCAGCTTCTTGCAATATTGACGGAAAAACGCTGCCTTTTTCACCAAGATGGAAGTTCGTTTTCAGCGCCAATTACATAAAAGACATTACAGATCGCCTAACTTTCTCGGTGGGCAGTAATTATACATGGCAAAGCCGGACACAATATTCCCTGACCGAGACACCCGATACCGTTCAGGAATCCTATGGCATCTGGAACATGAATACTTCGATAGAAGACAAGAAAAACAAGTTGAGATTAACGCTTATCATAAGAAATATCATGAACAAGCATTATGCCTCCTTCATGACTTATGGTGATTTTGCCGGAACTGTTAATTTTATTCCACGCGATTACGGAAGATATGGAGGATTTACTATCCATAAAGATTTTTAATCATCAAAATAATATAAAAAATATTTAAAAAAGGAAAATATAATGCATTTGGCTCGCTTTCCCCGTTTGTCCTTAGGTTATTTCCCAACGCCCTTAGAGATTTTACCCCGCTTAACGGAATATTTAGGGGGGCCTACCCTTTATATCAAACGGGATGATTGCACAGGTTTAGCTACAGGGGGCAATAAAACCCGTAAGCTTGAATTTTTGTTAGCGGATGCGGTTGAAAAAGGCGCGGATGTTATTCTGACTCAAGGGGCGACACAGTCTAATCATGTGCGACAAACAATTGCAGCGGCTTCTAAATTGGGGCTTGAATCTCAAGCTTTATTAGAAAAGCGAGTCACGCGTTTTGGTGAAGATTATCAGCGATCAGGAAATGTACTGTTAGATAATTTATTAGGGGGCGCCATTGTTGGCTATTTTCCTAATGGTACTGACATGCAGGCGGAATTAGAAAAATTAGCTGAAAAATTACGGTCTCAAGGTAAAAAACCTTATATTATCCCTGGTGGGGGTTCCGATGCCATCGGCGCTTTAGGTTATGTTGCCTGTGCTGAAGAATTGCTGTTCCAATCTAGCCAACAGCGTTTAAGAATAGATCATATCGTTCATGCTACTGGTAGCACTGGGACGCAGGCGGGATTATTAGCAGGGTTGACAGCAACCCATAGCGGTATTCCGGTTTTGGGTATTTGCGTCAGAGCACCCAAGGATAAACAACAAGCTAATGTGTATGCCTTGGCTGAACGTACCCGTGAGTTGTTAGGCATTAAAGGCGATCTTTCCAAAGATGTCGTCGTCGCCAATAGTGACTATGTTGGTGAAGGTTATGGTTTACCTGCCAAAGGCACCTTGGAAGCGATACGGTTAGTGGCACGCCTGGAAGGTATTCTTCTTGATCCTGTCTATACTGGTAAAGCTATGGCGGGTTTGATTGATTTGGTTCAGCGAGGTCATTTTTCCAAGAATGATACTATTGTCTTTATTCATACCGGCGGTTCTGCGGGATTATTCGGGTACCGTGAAATTTTAGAGCAGACCCATGGTTAAGCCTCTGCTTTTTGGCGTGTTGGGGGGCATGGGGCCGTTGGCTACCCTTGATCTTCTTCAAAAAATTATAGCAGCGACACCGGCTAACAGGGATCAGGATCATCTGCCTGTTGTAAGTTGGAATGTTCCTCAAATTGCAGACCGGCAAAAGGCATTGGCGGGTAAGGGAGATTCTCCCTTACCGCAATTGCTGAACGGTATAAAAAAGCTCAATCAGCTGGAAGTGAGCCATATTGTGATCCCCTGCAATACGGCGCATCACTGGTATGACTCTTTGGCCGAAGCGAGCCAAGCGCCTATTCTGCACATTGTGGATGAGACTGTGGCGCAGATTTTACTAACCTATCCTTATCCCCAAAAGATCGGATTAATCGCTACCCATGGGACATTAGCCGCGGGATGGTATCAGCAAAAAATAAGGGCGGCGGATATAGAGGTTATTTTCCCTACCGAGGAAGAGATGGATAAATTATTTGTCGCAGGATGTTATGCTGTCAAACAAGGTGAGATGGCTTTAGCCGGCGATTTATTGGAAAAATTAGCGGCTTTGCTGGTAAAGCGGGGCGCTGAAAAATTGCTTTTAGCCTGCACTGAAGTGCCACTCGCTTTAGCGGCTCATCATTCTTCTTTTTTGGAAATCTCTATTGATCCGACAGAAATGCTCGCGAAAGCCTGTGTCAAATTATGGTTGGAGGAGGGGCATGGCACCCCTCGTTATTAAGGTTAATAAGAAGGTTTTAGATTTAGATAAGGCGTAAACCGACAACCAGAAGAACGATAGCGAGCGTAGATCTCTGGACACTTTCCCGGACATGTCCCGTAAAGAGACTGCCAAGAATAATGCCGGGGATGGAGCCTAAAAGCAGAGAAAGTAACATCGGCACGTTGACAGCCCCCATAAGCCAATGACCAAAACCCGCAATAAGCGTTAAGGGCACCGCATGGGCAATATCAGAACCCACGATCCGTGAAGTGGGGATAGAAGGATAAAGTAACACAAGGACGGTTACACCGATGGCGCCCGCACCAACAGAAGAAATAGAGACCAAAACGCCTAGCACAAACCCTAAAATAACTGTGAGAAGCGATGTCGTCGTAGGCGAAAGGGGTCGGGTATTACGGCTAGCCCATGCTTTAATTTTTTCCCGAAATAATACGCTTGGAGCGGTAAGTAACAGAGCAATCCCAAGCGTCACTGAAATAATACGCGAGGTTGTTGCCGAAGGCATTCCTAGAGAATGGAGAAACCACAGGCTGAGCGCGGCAGCAGGAACACTCCCCGCGCATAACCGCATAACTACAGGCCAATCCACCGATTTCTTAAATCCATGGACACCCGTGCCTACCGATTTTGTAATAGAGGCATAGAGCAAATCAGTGCCGACAGCCGTTTGCGGATGAATACCAAAGACCAGAATTAAAAGCGGCGTCATAAGGGAACCACCACCCACACCTGTCATGCCCACAAGAAAGCCGATAACAAGTCCCGACAAGGAATAAAGGGGTTGAATGGCATGCAAGACAGACATGAAGGTACTCCAGTTTAGTAGCGCTTTATTGCAGTACCCAATGACGGGAGAAGAACCTTCTTATATCCGACAAAGCTACCGCAATGAAGCTATCCGCAACAAGGCGGCCATTAATGTGAAAACAGAATTAATTCCGTTTCTGGAGGAGATAAATATACTTTTACTTTTAGGCCGAGAAAAAAATCTATTATATAATTTTTGTAAAAAGATATAATAATTTTTCAAAAAAAAGAACTTTTATTATATAAAATATGATGCCATCATATTTTTTGTTTTATATCTCGAATTTGAAAGACTTCATTTTTTTCTACAGACCATCCCGCATCGATAATGCCGTTTAGTAAAGGGCAAATATAAAAAAGATTGTTAAAAGTTAGTTTTTTACTATTTTCTATGGAATGAGATAATGCACGAAGATAAAGGGATGTATTGCGAAAGAAATATATTCCAGCAGATGCATGCTTTGATATAACTTTTTTTTCTGCTGTTTCAATAATATTCCCATTTATGTCTGTTTTTAAATAGCTATAAGATGGATTATCTGAAAGAAAAGTAAGCGCTAACCCGCCTAAATTTGGATTAGACTTAAAATATAATACTGGGTCTATATTACCTTCATAAAGAATATCTGCTAGATCAATACAAAGAATTGCCTCTGGATCGACAACCGCTATCCCTGCAAGGGCAGAGAAAGCAGCACCTAAAGTAAAACTATTTAAAATAACTTTTTTTGCTTTCGGATACCATTTTTCTAAAGAGTTTTTTGCAAAACGACAGCTTGACGCCGTATTTTGTAGAATAAATACTAGATGATCTGACTGAACTTCCCGCCGCCACCACGGTCTACTTTCTAAGCTACGGCGTAGTAAAGGCATTCCTTCCAATAGTAATTCTGCCTTCGTTTCTTCCAAAGAAAGGTCAAAGTCTGGCCCCGCCAGAGGTACGATAGTCCACATTTCCATAAATATTAATCCGGTGCTGAAGTCGAACGCGTTCCGGCGCCGGCTTTCCTTTCAAGAAAAAATTCTAAATCTTGAGGTGTCCCTAATCCAAACATTGCATCTTCAGGAATTTCATACACGCCAATTCTTGCCCCATTTTTGATCATATAATTATAAACAGGACAGGTATAAAATTCATTGTTGACGCGTATATTATTTGCAATCATGTCAATTGCCGAACGCGTAAATTCGGAGCCTTTTGCAAAAAGATAAATACCGACAGTTGCTAAGTCTGATATTGGCTTTTTTTCAGCAACCTCAACAACTAAACCTTCTTCATTTAAACGTGCAAATGACCACTTGGGGTCACGTTTTTTATTTCGAAATACAAGAATTGAACCATCAAGGTTTCTAGCTTGCATATCATCAACAAAGTCTTGGCAATTAAATTCAACGAATTGATCTGAATTAGCGATCAATAGAGGATGGTGATCATCAAAATGAGAGCGTGCTAATAAAACAGTACACGCAGTTCCTTCTGTTATTCCATCAACAGGAACAATTCTCGCTTTTTTCTGATATAATTTTGCTTCGGCTTCAGGATAATTCCCTACATGGTCTTGTTGTAGCAGAATAGTAAAATGTCCGTTTTTAATCTCTATATTATCAAGTACATACTCGATCATGGAAGAGCCCAGTACATCAATAAAAGGTTTCGGTGCCTTGTAACCCGCCTCTTGAAAACGGCTGCCTTTACCTGCTGCTGGTATGACTATATTAATATAGTTAGAAGTATCGGTATCATTCTTTGATGTAATAGACTGTAAGTTTAGATATCGCTCAAAAGCTTCTAATCCTGAAGGTAGATAAAAGCTGTGCAAATGAGAGACATCTTGCATAGCTTCCGCTACAACTTTTTTATTTTTTAAAATAAGCTGATTTAGGCAGGGGGCAATATAATATTTCCCTTTAGCCATATCTCCAGAACGAATAGTGTTTTTTGCCGCCTCAATAAAATCTTCGCCTCGTGCGAACCAGTAAATTCCTGCAATGGCCTTACGAGAAATTACATTTTTTTCTGAAGCTTCTACTACATTTTCATTTTCGGTTCGTACATAGGACCAGCGTGGGTGAGTAGAGTTAAAAGTTAAAACACCCGCATCTGCTTTTTTCCTATAAAAACTACTGAGTAGATTTTTCAGCTCTTCATCAATAATTTGATCATAATTTGCTATGATTAAGGGTTCATCTAAATTAATATATTCAATAGCCATTAAACAGCTACATAATGCCCCGGCTGTTCGATCGGGTAACATAACAGTTTTACTTTGTCCGTTCGTTAGTAGACTAAAAATGCTTTCATAAGAAAATTTAACTGCCTCCTGACGGAGCACTACAAAAATAAACTCTATATTTTCTGCGAGTTCAGATAAACTTTCGATAGCCCATTGAATAAGGGGCTTTCCACCAACTTCGATTAAGGGTTTAGGGAAAGGAAAATCTTCTTCTGGGAAGAAAGGTGTTTCTCCTGCAATGGGAATTAAAATTTTCACTTTTTATTTACCTCTGCGATTGCTGTCGTCAGACGCTCATAATTAACTTCGTCAGGCGTAGCTACAATGAGGACATGCGCACCACTGGCACGAGCCGCTTGGATACCATGTTCACTATCTTCAACAATAAGACATTCTTCTGGTTTTAAGCCAAAACGTTTAATAGCTTCGTTGTAAATATCAGGCGCCGGTTTTGCGTGTGTAATATCTTCATTCGAAAGTTGCATATCTAGATATGAATCTAAGCGTGCTAATTTCATCATCATATTAACGGAAGCTCTTATTGAATTCGAGCAAACAGCTAATTTATAGCCTTCTCTTTGAAGGCGACTAAGCGCATATTGATGGTGAAAAACGGGATGACATTTTGCATAAATAAGCTCACCTGTATAAACTTGCTTCATTTCGTTAAAAAAATTATGCAGAGTTGAAGGTAAAGCTCTTGAAGCTGTCAGTATCTCTAACTTTCTACGCGTTGGTAATCCATCAAAAGTGGCTAAATGGGCATCACGATCAATGGGCATACCGAAGAGAGCAAGAATACGATTTAAGGCATCATAATGCCAATCTCTAGCATCAATAAGTACGCCATCCATATCAAAAAGAATAGCTTTAATCATAAACCTGCCTGCTTGAAAAAATTATTAGCCTTATCTGGAAAATCAGTACACAGCATAAGTCGTTCTGCTACGAATGCAGGTGGTAAATGCTCTTTTAGAATTTGGTTGGCTAATAATTCCCAAAAAATTTCATATTCTTGTCGTTGATGGAGTTCGGGCGATACGATAGCCACTAATTTTCCACGTTTTAATTCTGAGATAAGAAAAGCAGGATCAATCCATGGTTGCATAAAAGAATCGTACCATATCCCTGTCGTCTCATTATCAAAGGCAATACGTGTTTCAAATTCGCTATATCGACTAAATGCTACAAAAGGATATTTCAAATATCCAATAAAGTCAGGAAGAGACATATCGAACACAAAGCAGTGCTGAGAAAGTCCGGGTACATCTTTAAACACGTCAGCTAACATGTTTTGCAGACCATCCGCTTTGATATTGATAGCTATTTTACCAGGCATTCCAGCTGCTACATAGTCTTTTACGACATCAATAAAAGGCTGGCACTCACCAGTTGGCGGATCATGAGAAATAACAATACAACCATTTTGATCTCGTAGATCAAGCTCAACACCATAACCTGCTTTAAAGGCACGTCTAAAGGCTTCTGGTGTATTCCGTTCTTCTGCAACCGTCCATAATCCTCTATGGGCAAGGTAAATCATGTTTCTTTCCTATTAATCTCTATACTGAGATAATCGGTTTATTTTTTCTTAATTACAAATAAAAAATCGAAGTATCTAATTATAATTTAATGTATAGATTTTTAATTTTTAAAATTAGTAATTAAGTTTATTTCTGCAATTGATTAAGCAGCAACACTATGCCGATTAGGATCAAGTTCCCATGAATTAAAAGGAGTCTGTTCTGCTATCACATTATTTTTTGCCATTATACCTTCAAGAATATTTTCAGGAATGTTTGCATATTCCATTAATACTCTCAAATGATCGATAGTTTCATAATCCCAAGCTTTTATCATGTTATCGGTTGTCGCAATAGCAAATTGGTCATTGGTAAAACCCGCCCCTCCCAAATGCCTATCAGAGATATGAATAGTCTTGTAAATATTAGGAGAAAACCATTTTTCTATATGTTCTCCAAAGGAGATAGATAAGTCTGTCCGAGAATGAACAATAAAATCATAATTTTTATAATTTTTAATAGTTTTTAATGCAAATCTACACATGTAATATTGTAGATAAGCATTGTACGTGGGATAACCTTGTTTTAAATTAGGAAAGCCTATTTTTTTTATTACTTCTTCTTGGGAAGGTTTTGAAAGTATAAATATATTGTTAATAATTGGAGATGATATTAAAGATGAATAATCGATACCATCTTCTTTCCATGTAGAAATAAATATATCAACAGAATCTGTTTTTTTCGATATTTCCTCCTTAATTAAAATGGCTTTTGATAGTACTGATTCGATATTCGGTCTAATCGGGCCTCTCATTAATATAGCAATCTTATTCATTCTAATACCTTATCATTTGTTATTTTAAACTGTTGTTTCCATATCAAAATACTATTCCACTGTAACGCTTTTCGCCAGATTACGGGGCTGATCAACATCGGTACCCTTGATAAGGGCGACATGATAAGCCAAAAGCTGTACGGGAATAGCATAAACAATAGGCGCAATAAGCGGATGCACTTTGGGCATAGTGATCGTCGCAAGACAGTTTTCGCCTGCTTCGTTGATACCTTCTTCATCGGATATCAGTACGACTTTCCCACCGCGCGCTTGCATTTCTTGCATATTTGAAACTGTTTTTTCAAATAATGGCCCCGAAGGTGCCATAACAATAATCGGCACTTTGTCATCAATAAGGGCAATAGGGCCATGCTTCATCTCACCCGCGGCATAGCCTTCAGCATGAATATAACTGATTTCTTTCAGCTTTAAGGCCCCTTCTAAGGCAAGCGGGAAATCCGGCCCCCGCCCGATATAGAGTACGTCACGTGCCGGCGCGATAGCCGTCGCCACCTTTTCAATTTTTTCATCATAAGCCAAGGCTGCATTAAGTGCAGCAGGCGCTTGCGCGAGGTGATACACAATCTCGCGTTCTTCCTTCTGACTTAACTTTCCTTTATCGCGTGCCAAATTAGTCGCTAAGGCCGCTAATACAGCCAATTGGCAGGTAAAGGCCTTGGTAGAGGCTACCCCGATTTCAGGACCAGCATGGGTGGGCAGTAATAAATCGGCTTCCCGTGCCATACTACTGGTAGGGACATTGACGACAACGGCTATTTTTTGGCCGCCCGCCTTGGCATGACGAAGCGCGGCTAAGGTATCAGCGGTTTCGCCCGACTGACTGATAAACAGGGATAAACCGCCATTTTCCATGACGGGGTCCCGATAACGGTATTCAGAGGCGGATTCAATTTCAACCGGCACCCGTGCGAAGCGTTCAATCCAGTAACGGGCGACCATTCCCGCATAATAGCTGGTGCCACAAGCGACAATAGTAACCCTTTTAATAGAAGAAAGATCGAAATCGGGAGTGGGTAATGCCACCTGACCTTCTACCGGATGGAGATAACTTTGCAGTGTTTGCGCTACCACCACCGGTTGTTCGAAAATCTCTTTTTGCATAAAATGGCGGTAATTACCTTTTTCCACCATTAAACCACTGGCCCCCGACAGAACAGCCGGCCGGTTAACGATCCGGTCTTCTATATCGTGAACCTCAATGGACTGACGCGTCATGACAACCCAGTCACCTTCTTCAAGATAACTGATTTTTTGGGTCAAGGGCGCAAGGGCTAGGGCATCAGAACCCAGATAATTTTCGCCTTCACCATAACCTACAACCAAGGGCGAACCGAGACGTGCCCCTATTAGAATATCAGGATAATTTTTAAACAGGATAGCGAGGGCAAACGCGCCTCTTAGCCTTTTTAGAACAATGGAAACTGCATGTCGGGGGTCTTTCCCTTCTTGCATTTGTTCATCAAGAAGATGGGCTACAACTTCGGTATCTGTTTCACTTTCAAAATGATGTCCGCGTGCCAGCAATTCATCCCGTAAGGCTTTAAAATTTTCGATAATACCATTATGCACAACGGCAACATCCCCCGCTATATGGGGGTGAGCATTGGCAACCGTAGGGGCGCCATGGGTAGCCCAACGAGTATGGGCAATGCCAATGTTACCGGGTAAAGGATCTTCTTTTAAAACCCTTTCAAGATTATCCAATTTTCCTTCTGCACGACGGCGATCCAGTTTTCCATTATGAATAGTGCATATACCAGCAGAGTCATAGCCGCGATATTCCAGTCGTCTTAGCCCTTGAAACAGGCGTTCTGAAAGATCCTCGCGTCCAATGATGCCGATAATACCGCACATATCAATTTCCCTGATTTTGATAAAGTAAAGGCTTATGCTGTGACAGACCGTGTCTTATGTAACGATGTTTTCAGATTTTACATGCCTAAAATTTGTGCTTTTTGTATTTTGAATTCTTCCTCGGTTAATATGCCTTTTTCTTTAAGCGCCGCCAATTTTTCTAATTGGACGATCTTATCAGAGGATATAGACTGAGAATTGTAATCCAAATTTTTGCCTGAATAGCTATGCTGTTCTTTTACTGTATTGATCAGATTAGTAAAAGGGGTGACTGCCGCTTTTGAAATATTGGTGATTTCATAATTCTGACCCGCTGTGGAGACAGTAATGTTGCCTAGTAAAAGGCCGGTCGATCCGTGGATAGAGACAATATCTGATAAATTAAGGGCAACCTGATCCATCCCGAAAAACAGGCCTTTATCCAGAAAAATAAGGCGTTGATTAGTTAAGGCAATTAGCCAAGTATGTTCCTTCATTAAACCTGAGGCGATAGCCATCGGTACTTCATCATCAGCCAATATTTTTGGTAAATAATAAAATTCTCTTTTTGTAAAAAAAGGAGTGTCATTTACCTTTTCCGAAAGACGTTTATATTCTTTTTTTAATTCGGATCGGCTGGCTGTTTTATAATCAATCATAGATTTTTCCTTTGAATTAAACGGATGCTTTTTTGTGTTTTTTTGAGAGAAAGTAATTTTCGCATAGACCTTAAAGATAAGAAATATATATTGACTTAAATAGGCGTTTTTTATGTTTAAAATTCTTTGAAATTATAATTTTAAAAAGTATTTTTTATTATTTTTTGTATATAATCCATAATAATTAATGTTTTTTATAAAAAATGTGACAGTAGAGAAGAAAATATATAAAATCTTCTATCTAAAGATAGCTTCTTTCAGCAATAATACTTATATTTAATTGATAATGAATGATTTTTTTAGCCTTCCAAATTTGGATTTTATATCCAAAACTGATAAAAATCAGCCTGAGGCTAAGCGGCCTTTGGCTGATTTATTACGGCCTGTCACTTTATCCGAGGTTATCGGACAGACCCATTTAACCAGTGATGAAGGGGCCATCGGTCGTATGGTGGCCGCTGGTTATCTGTCGTCTTTAATATTATGGGGGCCTCCGGGCACGGGGAAGACAAGCCTTGCACGTTTGTTAGCCAAAGCCGTCTCATTACGCTTTGAAATGGCCTCTGCTATTTTTTCAGGGGTGGCCGATTTAAAAAAGATTTTTGTAAAGGCGCAGAACTGTCGTGCACAGGGACAACAAACCCTGTTATTTATTGATGAAATCCACCGTTTCAATCGTAGCCAGCAAGATAGCTTTTTGCCCTATGTCGAAGACGGTACGATTATTCTGGTCGGAGCGACGACTGAAAATCCGTCTTTTGCCCTGAACGCGGCGTTATTATCGCGGGCGCAAGTTTTGATTTTGAATCGGCTGGATGAAGGGGCGCTAGAACAGCTGTTGAAACGGGCCGAAAGCGTTAAAAAATGCCCTTTGCCATTAGATAGGGCTGCCCGTAAGGCGCTTATTTTTTCTGCTGATGGTGATGGCCGATTTTTACTTAATCAGGCTGAAATATTGTTTTCTATTAAAACAGATAAAGCTTTTACGCCTGATAGGTTAGCGTTTTTTCTTCAAAAGCGTATGGCTAGTTATGATAAAGATCGGGATGGCCATTACAATCTTATCTCGGCGCTTCATAAATCTGTGCGGGGATCGGATCCGCAAGCCGCGCTTTATTATCTTTCTAGAATGTTAGTAGCCGGAGAAGATCCGTTGTATTTGTTGCGGCGATTGGTTCGTATCGCCAATGAAGATATTGGTCTGGCTGATCCACGAGCAGTTGAACAATGTTTAGCGGCTAAGCAGGCTTACGAATTTTTAGGTTCGCCGGAAGGTGAATTGGCTATTGCCCAAGCCTGTGTTTATTTGGCCACGGCACCAAAATCGAATGCGATTTACAAAGCTTATAAACAGTCGATGAAATTGGCCAAGGAAAGCGGTTCAGTGATGCCGCCCCCCAATATTTTAAATGCTCCCACCGATTTGATGAAAAAATCCGGTTATGGGGAAGGTTATCATTATGATCATGATCAACCCGATGCCTTTTCCGGCGACAATTACTGGCCTGAAGGCTTACCCCCCGAAGTTTTTTATCAACCTGTTTCACGTGGATATGAAAAGCATCTTGCCGAGCGTCTCGCTTACTGGAGCGATTTACGTCAGAAGAGAAAAAATAAAGGCTGAATAGATTGATTATTTTATGAAAAAACCAAGGCTTGGGTGAGGTCGCCCAGAGGAGGGCCTCCTGCTTTTTTTATGGCTTGTTCTCTTGTCGCAATCCCCGTCAAAGGAACGAGATCAAAACGTCGGGTCAAAAATCGGATAATAGAACCTGTATCATAAAGGGTATGATCTACGGTTCCCTTTTTAGCATGGGGCGAAATAATTAAAGCCGGAATACGGCTACCCGGCCCCCAACGGTCTCCTTTGGGTGGGGCAACATGATCCCACCATCCCCCATTTTCATCAAAGGTAAGAATGATTACCATTTTATCCCAGCGTGGGCTGGCTTTTAAAGCCTCGATGATTTTGGCAATATGCCGATCACCGGATTCTATATCAGAATAGCCCGCATGCATATTCAAGTTACCTTGTGGTTTATAAAAAGCCACCTGAGGCAATCTGTCCGCTTCGATGTCTGCTATAAATTTATTACTGCGCGCGGTATCTCCTATACCGCCATCCCGTAATTTTAGACTACGCTGTTCTGTATCGGGGGCAAAATTACTGAAATAATTAAAAGGTTGATGATGAAATTGGAAATTTGGCCGCTGGGGAAAGTCTGAATTATCTTCTTTGCCCTTTAATGCGGCATCCCATCCACCTGCGTACCATGCCCAGTTGATAGCTTTTTGGGTCAATCTGTCCCCAATCGTTGCATGATGTTGTGGCACTAATACTAGCGGATTTTGGGTGGCAACTTTTTCCGGATGCTCTGGATCAAAATTGAGGCTGGGGGCATAAGGGGGTAACATCGTATTAACGGCATAAAAATCAGGTGTCAGACAGCTATCCACGAAATAGGCAGGCCCCTCTAACGCCGTTTTTGCTGTGGATGATTTTAGCTTAAGTCGAATACCGCTTGGGTCATTACCTTCTATTTGAGCAATCAAGCCAGCGGACGGACTGCGGTTGGCATAGGGATAGAAAGGAGGCTGTGCTGCAATCAGATATTGATGATTAAGGAAACTACCCCCAAAAGCGCCCATAAAGAAATTATCGCATAGGGTATATTCTTTAGCGATTTGCCATAGTCGAAGATTAACCGGCATATCGCTATAATAGCCCATCACTAAGGCACCGGAATCCCCCCAAGCCACAAACCCATCATTGCGACCCTGATTGATTTGCAGCTGATTATTATAAAAAGCGTGGACCAAATCACGGGTGACAACCCCTGCTGGTAAAGGATCGCCATTTGCGGTTCTTAACGCAAAAGGGGCATTAGGCAGACGGGGTAGGTCTTTTTCCCCTATATGGAAATGCTGATGCTCGACGATTTGGGTATCTGGCACCAAACCGCCCCATATAGGCGGTAAGTAGGGTAATAAGCTTCCATCCCGATCGCGTTGTTGAAAAGCTGTTGGGGGCAGCGCTGAGAGCGGGCTTTTGACCCCGGGGAAATCGCCAAATAGGTTATTAAAGCTACGATTTTCTGCGTAGATGACTACTATATTTTCAATATTCTCTTTAAGAAGTCTATCTATATCAGAAGATGTTCGGGATTTATCGGATGGCTTACTTTCCGCCTTTATAGCCATGCTTGCGGTAGCCGCCGCAAGACCCCCTAATAGCAGTCGGCGGTCCATGTCTTTTGGATGATTGGTCGTTGTCTCTTCTATCGTTTCATGCCCATTTTTAGAATTATCCGACATTTTTATTCCCCCGACGACCTAATCATTTTAGCGTTTTTGTTATCTTTGCAGCACAGCGAAAAGCCTCTTTTCTCCTTAAATAATTTATATGTCATTTCTGTTAAGGGGCTGGATATTTTGTTTTTCAGCTCCCTTGTTTCACGTGAAACTATGATGAGGATGGGCTTTATGTTATTGGAAGGGTACTATTTCCTTTTTAAGCAGCTGCTGTTGTCCATCCAAGGGCCGGAATAGTGA
Source organism: Zymomonas mobilis subsp. pomaceae ATCC 29192 (assembly GCF_000218875.1). Lineage (NCBI taxonomy): Bacteria > Pseudomonadati > Pseudomonadota > Alphaproteobacteria > Sphingomonadales > Zymomonadaceae > Zymomonas > Zymomonas mobilis. The sequence goes on along the minus strand of NC_015709.1, from coordinate 1,243,528 downwards.
TGCTGCGCCGCCCGCCGAAATCTGTCCGAATAGTGATGATGCCTTGATTTTCCATATAGCCTAGAAGACGCCTTGCACGGCCTGAAGAGCGGGTACCATAAATACGGGCAATGATGTCATCATCGGGACAGGGCGTATTTTCTTTGGCGCTTTTGGCTAAAAGCAAGAAAACAGCTTGTATATCTTCTTCCAAGGTCTGGGCTACCTTAAAAGCGGGCTGCCATGTTTCATCTTGGAAATCTTTACCCTTGAGGCCTGATCGAGCCATAGCCAGCCGCCGACTGAAAGCGGGTAGATCAAGGGGGGGCGTGGTTAAACCATGCATCCGACAGCCAATCATAAATTCCTGATAAAGAAGATTAGCCTGACGATAGGCATTTTCTTCTTCTGCTATGATGCTGGATAGAAGCGCATCAATCAGGGTTTCTTTTTGGCTGTTATCAACAATAACGTCGTTTTTGGGGGCTTCGGTCGCCTTACGTTCTTCTTCTTTTTGGATAAATTCCATAAGTTGCTCAGAAGAGGGCGGGGCCGGTGGTTCTGGTGAAGCCAAAGGTAAAGCCGGTTCTTTCGGTTCTGAAAAAAGGAGCTCTTCAGCCTTATGACTTTTAGTATCCGGTAAAGGCATCAGCTTAAAGCTACCCGTTCGACTTTTGGTTTCGACATCGCCGATTTGAATGGCGATTGGTCGTCTGGAAAGTGCGGGGCCTAGGGCAAGAAAATGGCCTCTTTCTAAATCGCGGATTGTCTCCGCTTGGCGTCTATCCATGCCTAACAGATCCGCCGCCCGTGCCATGTCAATATCAAGAAAGGTGCGTCCCATCAGGAAATTAGAGGCTTCTGCAGCCACATTTTTAGCAAGCTTGGCTAAACGTTGGGTTGCGATTACGCCTGCAAGGCCGCGTTTCCGGCCGCGACACATCAGATTAGTCATAGCCGCCAAGGATAATCGCCGTGCCTCATCAGAGACTTCGCCCGCCTGTGCCGGTGCAAAAATCTGCGCTTCATCAATGATGACCACAGCGGGATACCAATGATCGCGTGGGGCATCAAATAAGGTAGCGAGAAACCATGCGGCACATTTCATTTGGTTATCGACATCCAGCCCGTCAAGATTGAGCACGACAGAGACGCGATGTTCCCGAATACGCTGCGCCAAAACACGAATTTCCGCTTCGTTATAGGCTGATCCTTCAACCGCTACATGCGGAAAACGATCTGCCAAAGTGACGAAATCGCCTTCTGGGTCAATGATGATTTGTTGTACATAGCGGGCGCTTTTTTCTAACATGCGCCGCAGTAAGTGGGATTTACCAGAACCGGAATTACCCTGAACCAATAACCGTGTTGCCAGTAATTCTTCAAGATCCATAGAGGCTATTTGCCCCTTTGGATCTGTTCCCATATTGATCATCACACTCATTTGTTACCTTTGAGCAAGGCTTGCCTCTTTCTGCAAGAGATAAAATCATCGTTGATTCTGGGTCTAACGCAATCAAACTCGCGTTGTGATTTTTAGGTAGCCAAGATAGGACATTAAAGTTTAGCAAGCGCGTTATCGCTTTGCGTCCTATTTTAGTGAAGAAAAAAGAACGAAATAACAGTTTTAAAAATTCGAGGTTTAGCTGTCACTGATAGCCGCGATTTTACCGTCGACAACCCGCCGTGCCTCTTCTGGGTTAAGGGCTACCAATACCCCGCGTTGACCACCATTGATGAAGATTTTTTCAGCGCTAAAAGCCGCCTCGTCGAAGATCACGGGAACCCGTTTTTTCTGCCCAAAAGGGCTGATACCGCCCACATGATAGCCCGTCATCCGTTCAGCATCTGCTGGTTTAATCATATGGGCTGATTTCCCACCAGCTGCTGCTGCAAGCTTTTTCATCGAGATTTCATGATGCACCTGCACAACAGCACAGACGGGCTTGCCATCCACTTCGGCCATCAAGGTTTTATAGACAATCTCTGGAGGTTGGTTCAGCGCTTCTGCTGCCTGAAGACCGGCGGCCTGCGCCTTTGCATCATATTCATAAGGATGAACCGTAAATTCAATACTGGCTTTTTCCAGAAAAACCGTTCCGCGTGTTTTTTTCGTCATAGCCGAAAAATAACCTGTTCTCGCTTTATCGAAAAGAGGGCGATTAGAAAAAAACGGTTTTTAAAAGGTAAAAGGCTAATATTGCTTAAGACGTATAGATCGAAAAGGGGAGGAATAGGGCTCAATAGGTTATTTTATAGCCGCCCCTCGCTTTAATCTAAGCATCTATTATCGTTACGTTATTATACGATAATAAAGAAAAGGAGTCAGTTTTAATAAAATACCGCTGCTTGATCATTTTTATTAATAGGAAAATAAAAAGGAGAATGGAGGCCCGAGCCGGAATCGAACCGGCGTGCAAGGATTTGCAGTCCTCTGCGTAACCACTCCGCCATCGAGCCATCCACTGCGCCCAATGCGCGGATTTTACGCTTTCGTCAACCTTATCTTTGCATAATTTTGCAAATTTTCTGTTTTTCTCTCTAAAAAAGGCCCATTTATAAAAATTCTAATCTCTAAACGCCTGCTGACTTGAGTAGTTGTGTGACCAAGGGGCGGTAGCCATCCCCAAAGAGACGCAAATGAACAAGCGCAGGCCATAATTTATAGATATTCAGTCGTTCTTCGTATCCAGCCATTAAAGGATGGTAGGTTTCATAAGATTCATAAAAAGAGCCACTGGGACGGTCAAAGAGATTGATCATTGCTATATCGACTTCGGCATCGCCATAGTAACAACAAGGATCGATTAACCCCACTATTCGGCCATCATCCACCAGAATATTCCCGTCCCAAAGATCCCCATGGAGTAAAACAGGTTTCGGTGTCATCGGTAAACGTTGCGGTAAATCTTCGATCAGTTCTTCAAGCCTATCGACTAAATCCGGTGAAATATGGGGTAGATGCGGCCTTAAACGATATTCGCCCCAAAAATCTGGCCAGTTTCGCATCCATCCGTTGAGGATCGTTATATTTCCCAAGCCGTAATTGTGGTTCCAACCGTAAAGCGGCCCATGTACAGTATGGAGGAGCGCCAACACTTTGCCGAGATCGCTCCATGCATGGTGCAAGACATCCCGATTCCGCAACCACTGCATCACAAGAAGTTTATCATCAACGGCTAAAACTTGGGGGGCAGGTGCGCCACTTTTAGCAATGGCTTCTAGCATTTGAGCTTCTCGATCAGGAAAAATACTGTTTTTTGCGACAGCATGACTCCCATCTTCTAGCCATAATTGGGTAACTTGAGATAAGTCACCTCCATGTAACCGTTCTTCCCGCATTAATTGTTGGCCGATCAGGCGGGCGGCATCATTGGAAACAGAGAAAGAAGAACGGTCACTCATCAGATTACCTTAAATAAACGGCTTTTTAGAAAAACTAAGATTAGCCGTTATAGCTATAGGTTCATTTTATAGCTAAAAGTTTAAAGTGTATGCTGGCGTTGTAGATAGGTAAGAAGCGCTTTGGCACCCGTTGAAACATCTTTCCATGTTTTCTCAAAATCTTCGGCGCCCCCATGATAAGGATCAGCGACCGATTTTCCTTCATATCCTGTTACATAATCCATCAACAAAGATAATTTGGCTTTACCATCTTTGGGTTGTAATCGTTTTAGATTGGTTAAATTTTTACTGTCCATCGCGATAATATAATCGAATAGATAAAAATCCTGTCGCGTGACTTGCCGCCCTCTTAATCCGCTGATATCCAGTCCGTGATTAAAGGCTGCTACCTGAGCCCGTTTATCAGGGGGGGAACCGATGTGCCAATCGCCCGTACCCGCAGAATCAAGCGTCACTTTCAGCCCTTCCTTTGTCACCAGATCGCGAAAGACGCCTTCAGCTAAAGGCGAACGACAAATATTGCCGAGGCAGACAAAAAGTAAGGCAGGGGAAGCTTTCATTGGGTTAGAGACTCCTTAAAACACGTCATTTTTTGATCATATCAGTATATAACAAGACATCATCCAGTTATAACTGGACAACGATATTTTGCTTTTTACGCTATACTTTATCGTATTTTTTAATTTTTATCATTAGATAGTCTGATATTGTATTCAATATTCCGTGTTTCCTGTTTTTGGGGCTTTAAATCCGAAAAATCAGGAAAATCTGTTGAAAATCAGAAAAAAATGATAGCGTCTTTTTATGATGACCCATGCACCTTCTCATAATGATACCTTATCGCCGCTTGGCATTGTTCAGGCTAAAATAGCGAAGGCCGCGAAAACGGCTGGTCGCAAGCCTGAAGATATTGAGCTTATTGCTATTTCTAAGCTGCATCCGGCAGAAGCGGCCCTTCCTTTAATCGCTGAAGGGCAGCGCGTTTTTGGTGAAAACCGTGTTCAGGAAGCTTTGGAAAAATGGCCGGCGCTGATTAAAGAAACCCCTGATATTCGATTACATTGTGTTGGGCAGCTGCAATCGAATAAAGCAAAAACAGCGGTTGAATTATTTGATGCCATCCATTCTGTCGATCGTCCGTCTTTGATTGAAGCCTTGGCGCGTGCCATGGATACATTAGATAAACGGCCAGAATGTTTTATTCAGGTGAATATCGGCGAAGAAGAGCAAAAAGGCGGTTGTGATATTGCTGATACCAAAGCGATATTAAAGCAATGTCGTGATGCAGGTATTCCCATTATTGGTTTAATGTCTGTGCCCCCATTAGAAGTAGAACCCGCGCCTTATTTCGCCCTTACTGTCAAAATGGCGCATGATCTTGGTTTGCCCGCGGTTTCTATCGGCATGTCTGCCGATTATGAATTGGCTATCACCCTTGGGGCGACCCATATTCGGGTTGGGACTGCTTTATTTGGACATCGGGCTTAAGGAAATTCTACCTATGCCTGAAAGGGTCCATCCATGAGTGAAGCGGCTATTCATATTGAAGGTCTGTCTAAAGTTTATCAAGGCGGGAAGCAGGCGCTTACTAATCTGAATTTAAAAATTCCGCGAGGTTCTATCTGTGGCTTACTTGGCCCTAATGGGGCAGGAAAGTCCACGACTATTAATATCTTGGCCGGACTCGTCCGTAAAACAGCGGGTCGCGTCTCTATCTGGGGTTTTGATATTGATGAAGATCCTTTAAACGCCCGTTCAGCTATAGGTATTGTTCCTCAGGAAATTTTTTTCGATCCTTTCTTTACGCCTTTTGAGACTTTGGAAGTCTATGCAGGCCTGTTCGGTATTCCAAAGAAAAAGCGCCGGACGATGGAATTGCTAGAGGCGATGCATCTTGAAGATAAAGCTTTTGCTCATGCCCGTTCTTTATCGGGTGGGATGAAACGGCGGTTATTGGTAGCTAAGGCTATGGTCGCTTCTCCTCCGGTACTGGTTCTGGATGAGCCAACGGCAGGCGTTGATATAGAATTGCGGCAACAGCTTTGGTCTTACGTTAAAAAATTGAATGATCAAGGCGTTACCATTGTCCTTACGACGCATTATCTGGAAGAAGCGGAACAATTATGTGATCGAATTGCTATTATTAATCATGGCCATCTGATCACTAATCAGCCGACCTCTCATTTATTGAATATGGTGGGTGATAAGAGCATGGATGTCATTCTTAGTAATAAGATCACAACCTTGCCATCCATTTTAGCTGTATGGATGTCACAGCATAATAATCATGCCTCTGCTGAAATTATTGCGCCGTCGCGTTTGCATATTCGCTATGATAAGGCAAAGATAAATGCCGGTGAAATATTAGCTGTGATCGAACAGGCTGATCTCGCTATTGTTGATGTTTCAACCCATGAAGCTAATCTGGAAGATATATTTTTAACATTAACGCGAGATATACCGGAAGCACAGCTAACATAATGACCATTTTCGCCGAAAAGATAGGCGGTTTATGGTGCTGGAAATCAGAAATGGAGGTCGTTTGACCTTATGAGTGACAAGATTTTTGATGTCGTTATCATTGGATCGGGGGCAGCCGGTTTAACCGCTGCTTTACATCTGGCTGATCGTTTTGATGTTGCGGTTTTGGCAAAGGGATCCATTTCCGATGGCTCAACTGCTAAAGCGCAGGGTGGTATTGCCGCTGTTCTGGATGCTGGAGATAATTTCGAGAACCATATTAAAGATACTTTTACGGCAGGGGCGGGGTTAAACCGCCGTTCAACCGTTGAATATGTGGTAGAACATGCCCCAAAAGCGATTGAAAATCTTGCTGCAATCGGTGTTCCTTTTAACCATGGTAATGAATTTGGTGAACGATGGCATTTAACGCGTGAGGGTGGACACAGCCATCGTCGTATTGTGCATGTCGATGATGCAACGGGCTTAGCGGTTCAAAAAGCGTTAGAAAAAGCAGCCCATGCCCATCCCCGCATTCGTTTAATTCCTGATATGGCCGCAATTGATCTGATTTCAGGTCGGCATTGTAAAGATCCATCGGACAGCCGTGCGGTTCATGGTGTTTATGCCTATAATTCTTGGAATGGCAAGGTTCAGCGCTTTTTAGGACGGGCTACCATTCTTGCAACGGGAGGCGCGGGGCAGGTTTACCAGCATTCGACCGCGCCCAAGGGGGCAACCGGTGATGGTATCGCTATGGCTTGGCGGGCCGGTGCACGGGTTTCTAACCTCGAATTTAATCAATTCCATCCGACCGCCCTTTATAGTCTTGAAGGTACCTATTTTTTAATTACAGAAGCGATGCGCGGTGAGGGGGGACAGCTTAAAATCCCAACGGATGGTCACCGTTTCATGCCGGATTTTGATCCGCGAAATGAATTGGCACCCCGTGATATTGTCGCCCGGGCTATTGATCATGAGATTAAAAGATTGGGGCTTGACTATGTCCATCTTGATATAAGTCATCGTCCTGCTGAATTCATTGAACAGCATTTCCCCACTATTCGTGCGCATTTGTTAGAACAAGGTATTGATATTACCAAACAACCGATTCCGGTTGTACCGGCAATGCATTATACCTGTGGTGGGGTTTTGACTGATTTGAACGGTCGGGCCGATTTACCTGGCCTTTACGCTATCGGTGAAGTTGCCCAATCCGGTTTGCATGGGGCTAATCGTCTTGCCAGTAATTCTTTACTGGAATGTCTGGTTTTTGGTGAAGCCGCCGCCAAGCACATTACAGAAAATTGGGATGATTTGGCAGAACCGCCCGCTGTTCGTCCTTGGGATGATAGCAGGGTTACTAATTCGGATGAAGAGATTGTTGTTCAGCATAATTGGCATGAAATCCGACGGGCAATGTGGGATTATGTTGGTATCGTCCGTTCAACAAAGCGTTTAACGCGCGCTCATCATCGCCTTGATAATCTGGCACATGAAATTGCTGAATATTATGGCAATTTCCACGTTTCGCCTGAATTGATCGAATTGCGGAATTTAATTGATGTGGCAAGCCTGATAGTGCGTTGTGCCATGAGCCGTAAAGAAAGCCGCGGTTTGCATTATATGCTCGATTATCCAGATACCTTGCCCGTGGCAGTTGATACAGTTTTAACACCTTAAATTTTATTGAGGGTTTAACGGGGGGAAGATTATGAAAACAGGGCAGTTTTCTTTAAAACTGACGATGGCGGCTGTATTTTGGGGAAGCCTTTTATTGCCTCCCCATGCCGCAATCGCTTCGTCTGTGACGGGGCCAGTTAGCGCGCAAAAACTTTCTGATTTTGTCAGAGCTCTTTCTGTGGATGATTTGGAAGGACGGGCCCCGGGAACAGCTGGCGAGACTAAAACGATTGCATGGCTTATTCGTCAGTATAAGGCTTTAGATCTTGAACCTGCGGGTGAAAATGGGGGATGGACGCAAGCGGTTCCTTTGATTCATACGAAGATGGGGCCGGCTCGGCAGTTACAGATTAAAACGGCTTATAGCGCTTTCGGTCTACAGCAAAATAAAGACATCTATCTTACCAGTCTCCGTCCTGTTGATACAATTACACTTATGAATGCGCCTATGGCTTTTGTCGGCTATGGAGTCTCTGCGCCGGAACGGGGCTGGGATGACTTTAAAGGTTTTGATCTTAAAGGTAAAATTGCAGTTTTCTTAGTTAATGATCCTGATTTTGCCGCGGCTTCTGATGAAGCGGTTTCTGGTAAATTCGGTGGACGCGCTATGACCTATTATGGCCGTTGGACCTATAAATATGAAGAAGCCGCGAGAAGGGGCGCGGTCGCGGCTTTAATTATACATGATACTATGGCAGCAGGGTATGGATGGAATACTGTCACGGCACCGGCCGGTGAGGGCTATGATATTGTTCGGAGCAGTGGAGATCAGCCGGTTGCCTTACAAGGATGGTTATCCGCTGATGCCGCTCGAAATCTTTTTGCACAGGCGGGGCTTGATCTCGACGATTTGAAAAAACAGGCGCGTCGTAGTGATTTTAAGCCTGTTTTATTACCCGATACTTTTTTGTCTGCTGATTTGCCGCTTCGTTATCAAAAGATCACTAGCTATAATGTTTTAGGACGCATCAAGGGTAAAAAACGCCCTGATGAAACTATTATGTTTGGAGCGCATTGGGATGCCTATGGTATCGGTGCAGCGGATAAAGAAGGGCGCACTATCCGTTCGGGTGCTATTGATGATGGGATCGGGATTGCTGGTGTTTTAGAGCTGGCCCACGCTTTTAAACGAGGCCCTGTACCGGATCGTTCTTTGGTTTTTGCTTCATGGACAGCTGAAGAGCGCGGATTACTGGGCTCCTCTTATTATGCTGAACATCCTTTATATCCGTTGGATAAAACGGTTGCCAATTTTACAATTGATGTGTTGCAGACAGCGGGGCGTGCCAAAGATGTTTTATTAATAGGGGCAGGCCAGAATGATCTTGAAACGGCTTTAGTCAAAGCGGCTCGTGACCAGGATCGCGTTGTAACGCCGGAATTATTGCCGGAACGGGGTCTGTTTTTTCGAGCTGATCATTTACCTTTTGCCCGAAGAGGGGTGCCGGTTTTACTTATGATGGGCATGGCAGGTGCCTATGATCTGCGAAGTGGCGGTAGGCCAGCAGGCGAAAAATGGTTATCTGATTACATGAAATGTTATCATCAAACCTGTGATGTTTGGAGTCCATTGCTCAATTTTGAAGGGGCGGCTGAAGATACTGACCTGCTTTATAAGCTGGGCTATGATCTCGCCTTTTCCAATAATTGGCCAGAATGGCAACCTACCTCTGAATTTAAGGCCAAACGATCTGTTCAGAAGTAGGGCCTAGAAAAATGATCTAAGAAATGTCCTATCCTTCTGGTTGGGACATTTTTTTATAGGATACATTTTTAGGATCTTTATCAGGGGGTGTTTTATAATCAACAGACGCTTTATAGTCGATAGTATCTTTCTTACGAAGCGGGGCAAAAGATAATAACCCCCGACGATAACTAAAGCGTACTGGAATGATAGTCACACCCGGCCCAACATTTACAAGCGATTCATTCAGCCGAGGTTCGTGTAAAAGATGAGGTGGATTCGTTGGTACCCCGACGCCGTCTTCAGAGACTGTAACGCGATGATTGGCATCGCGATCATGCGTCAGACTTATGGCATAAGTTCCTGCTTTGGGAACGCGCACACAAATTTTGACCAGACCTTCTTGTGGAATAATTTTTTCTTGCCGTCTAAAGATTTTATGCGCTGCGGCTAAATCCTCTTCGTCGGCCATAAAATCATCTTCCGTAGGGGGATAAAGGTCAATTCTAAGTAAGCCTTTCCGGTCTTTCAGCCCGACCGCTTGAACTACCAAAGCCGGACCTTTCTCGTTAAGGCGACACATTACCGCTTCGCGTGAAGGGGCATTAGCGATAATGCCCCGAGAATCAGCCATAAAAGACTGAAATCCCTTGCTGGAATCCACTTGAACTAAATGTTCGTCCCCTTGCCCTTGAGGCTGACTTGAAGGCTGTATCGGGGCAGTCGTCGTCGCTGTCGTTGTCGGCACCTTGAACAAAGAACTGTCCGGTTCAGAGGAATCTAATATAGGGGCCGGTCGCGTGTTGGATTGACTAGATTGCATGACGGAGAGAGGCGCAGCATTTTTTCCAGAAACAGAACTTTCGATTTTGTCTGAAACTGTGCTGAGCTTACCGTCCTGAACAGGCTGGGCAAGCAGCAAGGTCAAGAATTCCAACACGTCTTTTTCCTCTCTTAGTACTTCGATAGAAGCAATATTTTTGTATTATGTTTTAGTGACAAGCATATTTATGCCTGCAAAACAAGAAAACATAGATAGTATTTTGGCGCTATATTCTTTGAAATTTTCCAGAAAATACTATTTCTATTTTGAATAACAAAAATAAGCTATCTTCACTTTACTTTATCGGCGGCGATAGCGGAAATACCAGACTTCATGTCCATTTTGGCGGGCTTTCTTTTCATAACGTGTCTGAGGCCAATCTTCAGGTCGCTTGAGAAAGTCTTGAGGTGTCGTTGCCAACCATTCAAAATCCGGACGCTGTCCCATAATCATCATAGCCCAACGGCAATAAATTGGGTGATCGGTTCCGAAGCGAAACTCGCCCCCTTTTTTCATTTTTTGAGCAATTAAACCAATTGGGCCATGATTCATAAATCGACGTTTAGCGTGACGGGCTTTTGGCCATGGATCTGGATGTAATAAATAAGCCCGATCCAGACAGTTATCTGGCAAGCGTTCGAGAACATCTAAGGCATCTCCACGATGGAGCCGAATATTTTTTAGGTGATCATTTTCGATAGTTGTAAGGAGCCCGACGACTCCATCTAAAAAAGGTTCACAGCCAATAAAACCATGATGAGGACGCATGCGCGCCTGCCCCGCAAGATGTTCTCCCTTTCCAAAACCAATTTCAAATTCTAAAGGGCGATCATCTCCGAATAAGTCAGTGGCCAAAACAGGGCCTGTAGAAGCGACTTCAAGAGTCGGAAGCGTATTCTCTACAAGTTCGGCTTGTTTAGTACGAAGCGTATGGCCTTGCTGTCTTCCATAAAGGCGGCGGATCGTCAGCGGATCATGAATAAGGCGTTCAGTCATAATTTTGCCGTATCGGATTTTTTAGGAAGAGGGAATTCTTAAGGGCAGAAAAAATGTTGCACTTTAATAATTATTTCAGTTTCGTGCTGTCTGCTTTTCTACTTTTCCACAGAAATTTTTTCTGCGCGTATCAATAAGGCTGGCCAGCCTAGTTAGCCCAATTTTAGGAAGGTAAATATTACTTTATAAATAGGGAGTAAAGTAACCTTCAAGCCAAGATATTTGCATAGGCTGTAGAGGCTGTAGAGGCTGTAAAAGGTCTTTTCTCGACAAGATTTTGAACGGTCTGAAAATTATAGAAAAAAAGCCGGAGTAAATACCCCGGCTTTTTTCTTCGCTGTTATGCGATGAAGGCTTAAAAATTAAGCTTCGATAACATCGACAATGTTGGTGGTGCCAGCTTTACCGAAAGGTTCGCCTGCAACAACAACCAGCTTGTCGCCAGCTTTTGCAAAACCGTATTTTTTAGCGGTTTCAGCAGCCAGCTTCTTAGCTTCTTCCAAGGATTTAACCGTTGGAACTTCGATCGGCTGAGCGCCCCAGACCAGACCCAAACGACGGGCAACCGTAGCATTGGGGGTCAGGGATAAAATCGGCACAACCGGACGAGCACGGGAAACGCGCTGTGCAGTGTTACCGGTTTCCGTGAAGACAACGATAGCCTTTGCGCCAACCGTTTCAGCCGTCTTGCTGGCGTTTTCAGCCAAAGCATCAACCGTGGTGGCTTCTGCTGGGGTCGGGGTGAAGCGAACGCGTTCAATGTAACCCGGTGCATTTTCAACATAAGAAGAAATGCGATGCATCATGTTAACAGCTTCATGCGGCCAGTCACCAGCAGCAGATTCTGCAGAAAGCATGATACCATCAGCACCTTCGTAAACGGCGTTAGCAACGTCGCTGACTTCGGCGCGGGTTGGGGCTGGTGCTTTGATCATGGATTCAAGCATAGCCGTTGCAACAACAACCGGCTTACCCAGCTGGCGGGAGCGTTCGACGATGCGTTTTTGCGTCGGCGGAACGGATTCCGGCAAACATTCAACACCAAGGTCACCACGAGCAACCATGACAGCATCGGTTTCAGCAAGGATAGCTTCGAGATTATCGATAGCAGCCGGCTTTTCCAACTTTACGAGAAGCGGTGCGCGACCCTTGATGAGCTCTTTAGCTTCGATAACGTCTTCTGCACGCTGAACAAAGCTAAGCGCGATCCAGTCGGCCTTTTCCTGAAGCGCAAAGTCAAGATCTTTACGATCTTTTGGCGTAAGCGCTGCAAGCGGAATCACAACGTCAGGAACGTTGAAACCCTTATGGTCGGAAAGCGGACCCGGAACTTCGACGCGGGTAACGATTTTGGTTGGGGAAGATTCGATGCAACGAACAACGATCTTACCATCATCGAGAAGAAGACGATGCCCCTTGCCAAGTGCTTTGAAGATTTCAGGATGCGGCAGGTTAACGCGGGTGTCATCACCAAGCGTCGTGTCCTGATCGAAGGTAAAGGTTTGACCTTCTTTCAGCATGACCTTGCCGCCCTTGAAATCGCCAACGCGAAGCTTCGGGCCTTGCAGATCGAAAAGAATCGTGGTCGGGCGGTTGAATTCTTTTTCAAGCGCACGAATGTTGTCAACGATCACTTTCTTTTCTTCATGAGCACCATGGCTCATGTTGATACGGAATACGTCCGCACCAGCCAAGAAACGGTCACGAATCTGTTCTGCGGTGGAGCTGGCCGGGCCCAGCGTGGAAACAACACGTACCTTACGGCCGCGTGGGAAAAGTCCTTCAGTCAAGCTTCTATTCCTTCCGCTTTGCTGATTTAATATCACAGGTAATCCCATTGCGCTTCTATCATCAGATGATCAAGCACAAGTTCGTGCGGCAATCTGTTACAAATAAAAGGAAAATGGAAGCGTTTCGTGCAAAAAAGATCATATTTTTCTGTATTTTCAGGGAGAAAAACGCCATCCTTCCTGTCTCTTGCCCTAAGAATATCGCATAGTGAGTTTTTTCATCCAGCCTTGATAGGTTAAACTGTATGCTGTCTGCTTTTCTTTTGGAAAGCGGATGAAAATTATATATTCAGTCATTTTTTATTGAGGAATTTGTTTTTTATGTCGGAACATATCGCAGCCGATCAGCTTCGTCTGTTTATTGAACGGATTGAACGACTCGAAGAAGAAAAAAAAGGCATGGCGGATGATATTCGTGATGTCTATCTGGAAGCTAAGTCCCAAGGGTTTGATGCAAAAACAATGCGTTCTGTTATCCGTTTACGGAAAATGGAAAAAGATGCCCGTGATGAAATGGATGCTTTATTGGAAACCTATCGTAATGCATTAGGTTTGAACTAGTTATTCCAAGGGCAGATTAGGGCCGTTATTATTTTAAAGCCAAAACGGCCGGATTGTCCTGAAGTGGAATTTAACCTATAGACTGGGACTTTATCCGATTGTTGCGATCTTGGAAAAAGGATGAAGCGTTTAAAATAATTTAAAGTCTATTCGTTTCATTGCTTTTCGAAAAAATCTGACAATCGAGTCTTTGATTATAAATCGATATCTTAATTTTAAGAATCGGTGACGGGTTAATTCAGGTTTTTGCAGTATCGGGTATGGTATTCTTTTTATAAAGTCTGAATTAATCGGCTTTAATAAGAATTGTTCCTAGCCTGAATTGGCAAAAATCAATCCGGCTATAAACTTTACCGAAAGTTATGCTTGGGGATTTTAAAATCTTTAAGCATAGCAATTAGCTAATTCCTTAGGATAAGGCTGATTTTAAAATCGGTTATTTCGATTTCCCGTATTACGGGAATATTTTATTATGCGTATAGACAGACGGAACCATGGCAGGCCATTCAAAATTTAAAAATATCATGTATCGCAAAGGGGCACAGGATAAGAAGCGTTCAGCCCTTTTTTCAAAATTATCCCGTGAAGTCACGGTTGCAGCGAAATCGGGCTTACCGGATCCCAATGCGAATCCCCGATTAAGAGCGGCTGTCTCTGCTGCGCGTTCTGGCGGTATGCCGAAAGATAATATTGAGCGCGCCATTGCCAAAGCTATCGGTGGTGATAGCGAGAATTATGAAGAATTGCGCTATGAAGGCTTTGGGCCTGCTGGCGTTTCTTTGATTATTGAAACCTTGACCGATAATCGTAACCGTACGGCTACCAATGTTAGAACGGCGCTTTCTAAAAATGGCGGCAATTTAGGCACCAGCGGTTCTGTTACCCATGGTTTTGATCGTATGGGGTTAATCACCTATAAAGCCGAAGCGGGTGATCCAGAAAAGATTTTTGAAGCCGCTTTGGAGGCTGGCGCCGAAGATGTTTCTTCTTCGGATGAAGAACATGAAATCTGGACTGCACAGGCTGATCTCCATGAAGTGGCTGGCAAACTTGAAGCGATTTTAGGCGAAGCTGAAGGGGTTAAATTGGCATGGCGGCCTCAGACTTTGATCGAAGTCGATGAAACCCAAGCGGCTACCCTGTTCAAGCTGATTGAATGGTTGGAAGATGATGATGATGTCCAGACGGTCTGGGCCAATTATGATGTTGCTGATGAAGTGATGGAACGGTTGGGGCAGGAATAATTTTGTTCCAAGGGAAGGAACCTTCTCGGTGACAATGATTCTGCTTGGCCTTGATCCCGGACTGGGTACGACCGGCTGGGGCGCTATAACGGTTAATGGTAATCGTTTAAGCCATGTTGCTAATGGGCAAATTCGCACCGATCCTTCCATGGCGTTAGCACGGCGGCTGGCCTTATTACATGATGCGCTAGCCGCTGTGATTGCGACACATCAACCTCAAACGGCCGCCGTTGAAGAAGTATTAGGTAATAGTAATGCCCAATCCACTTTAAAGTTAGGGCAGGCGCGGGGTATCGCGCTTTTTAGTCTTGCCGAAGCAGGATTGGTCGTGGGTGAATATCACCCTAATGTCGTGAAAAAGGCGGTTGTCGGCACAGGAAGTGCCGATAAAAAACAGGTTCAGGCTATGGTTTCCCGTTTATTGCCGGGTGTAAAATTGGCGGGACCCGATGCCGCCGATGCATTGGCCGTCGCGATTACCCATGCCCATCATCGGGCAACGGCACAAGGCTATGCCCGCCGTATTCCGAATACTTGATTGGATGGCAGGCTGATTTTTGGGTAGGAAATTAATAAGATGATTGCACGGTTAGTCGGGTTTTTGGCCGAAGCAAATGCCGATTCCGCTATTATTGACGTAAATGGCGTGGGCTATCTGGTACAATTATCTGGGCGGAGTTTGGAGTATTTTGCGACCATCGAGGGTGAAGTAACGGTTCATATCGAAACACAGGTTCGAGAAGAGGCCATTACGCTTTATGGTTTTTCCTCTTTAGTTGAGCGAGATTGGTTTCGTCTTTTAACTTCAGTGCAAGGCGTCGGAGGCAGAGGTGCTTTAGCTATCCTAACTGTTTTGACACCCGAGGCTATCGCGGTAGCAATTTCTAGCGGCGATAAAGCGATGGTAACCCGCGCTAATGGTATTGGTCCTAAAATTGCCCAGCGGATCGTCAACGAGTTAAAGGATAAAGCTGCCGCTTCTGGCCTGTTATCTTCTCTTAAAAAAGAAAAGCTTTCGGTTAAGGATATAGGCGGCAAGCCATCCTCATCGAACCATGATTTCGCAGCCGATGCCGTTTCTGCGCTTTTGAATTTAGGTTTCCGTCCTTCAGAAGCGCAAAATGCGGTTAATACAGCGATAGAAGAGTTAGGTGAAACCGCAACACTGGATGCACTTGTCCGCCTTGCTTTGCGATTATCTTCTAAACATTAGAAGGGGTTCTTCGGGAATCCGCTGTCAATTCATCATAGATTTTTTAAAAAATGCTATTTCGGCAGTATTTCCCAAGGGTATTTTTTTCATAAACGCAAATTATCTGTTTCTATTGAGGTTGAGGCACTTCCCAATTGTTGAAAGCTTTATGGCGTTTTCCCTCAGGAATACTATCGAGAAGCACCTTGATAACACGATTATAGCGATCATCTTTTTGTGCCGCTTTGATAAGCAAATCACCCAGAATTTTTTGCCGTGTTTCGGCGAGTTTTTTTCTTTCCGCGGTTTGTTTGGCAACCAAGCTTTTATAACGTGCCTTGGCTTGTTCCACTTGCCGTTGCGCTTTTAAAAGTTCAGAAGTTAATTCATCTTCTGTATCCACATCGGCTGTTTTTATATCCATAGAATTTACTCTTCTTTGTAGCTTTCGTCTCTTCACAATATAGTGCATCTTTCGCTCCCGAAACGAGATTAGCTTAATTTGGGCATTCTCTATTCGAAATAAGATCAGGATAAAAGATACGCAAATTGGATATATTCGTAATTTATAAATTTATTCCGATGAATTACACTACAAAATTTATGTTATAATAACAGATCGGCAGGATAATTACCGATCTGTTATTATACGTTCTTATAGGCATTAATTAGATAACTGGTGTGATGAGTGGTTTTTTAGCAAAAAAAGCCTGAAGATTTTCAATAACCAAATTGGCCATTGCTGTGCGGGTCTCGACCGTGGCACTACCAAGATGCGGTTGTAATACAACTTTGGAGGATTGAATAAGCGCTTTTGGGACATTAGGCTCATGAGCAAATACGTCCAAGGCAGCTCCGGCAATAATATTTTTGTCCAAGGCTTCGATCAAGGCAGGCTCATCAACGATGAGACCCCGTGCAATATTGATCAACACCCCTTGGCTACCTAAGGCCTCGAAAACAGCTTTATTCACTAACCCTTTGGTCTCATTGGTACCCGGTGCGGCAAGGATGAGGACATCAACGGCTTTAGCTAGATCGGTGACATTGTCATAATACGTCCACGGGACGTCTTTTTTATGACGGGTGCAATAGCTGATGCTTTTTGACATCGGCGCTAATCTATCTGCAATAGCATGGCCGATACGACCCAAGCCAAAGATACCAACATTTAAATTGCTGGCGCTATGGCTAAGTGGAATTTCTTCTTTGTTAAGCCAGCCCCCTTCACGCAGCAGTCGATCATTCGGAATCAGATTTCTTTTTAAGCTGATAAACAGGCCTAGTGCCATATCAGCAACATCTTCGGTCAAAACACCGGGGGTATTAGAAACCCGGATACCTCTTTTTTTAGCCGCTTGGAGGTCGATGCCATCAAAGCCCACCGCATATTGTGCTATAATTTCCAGATTAGGAAAGGTGTCCATTAAAGCGACATCGACTTTGGCCTGACCATCCCCGATTAACGCCTTCACTTTACCCGCTATCTCTGGGGTAATTTTCGTCTTGAATTCATAGACCGTGAACAGCGTATCCAGCTTTTCCCGTTCTCCATAAAAAAGAGGGGTCAATAAAAGAACCCCAGGTTTATCAGTCATTGCTTAATCTCCTGATCGGATTATGAAGAATAACAGTCTTGTAACAGGCTGCAACGAATAGCCTTACTGTAAGGTTTCATTATCGAAGCGCCTATGGCCTATTTCTGAAAAAGCTTTATTTTCAGCCCTTATCATGGTCTCTTTAATTTTATGACGCGGAATAATTTATTAAACCCTGAATCGGAAGGGAGCGATACCGATCAGGCTTTACGCCCCCGCTCTCTTGACGAGTTTATCGGACAGCAGGCTGCCCGTGAAAATATGCGTATTTTTATCGAGGCGGCCAAAAGGCGGCAAGAAGCCTTGGATCATGTGCTATTTTTTGGTCCACCCGGATTAGGCAAAACCACGCTTGCCCAGATTGTTGCGCGTGAAATGGGCGTCGGATTTCGAGCCACTTCCGGCCCTGTCATTGTAAAGTCAGGCGACCTTGCCGCTTTATTGACTAATCTGGAAGATGGTGATGTTTTGTTTATTGACGAAATTCATCGTCTTCAACCGGCGGTTGAAGAAGTCCTTTATCCGGCAATGGAAGATCGGGCATTAGATTTGATGATCGGCGAGGGGCCTTCCGCCCGTTCCGTTAGAATCGATTTACCTCGTTTTACTCTAGTAGGGGCAACTACCCGACAAGGTTTGCTGAGCACGCCTTTAAGGGATCGGTTTGGTATTCCTATCCGACTTCAATTTTATACTATTGAGGAATTACGACAGGTTATCACCCGCGCAGCACGATTACTGGATATGGCTATTTCGCCTGATGGCGCTGAAGAAATTGCGCGGCGGGCACGGGGCACCCCTCGTATTGCAGGGCGCTTACTACGTCGTGTGCGCGATTTTGCGGATGTGGCGGCGGCGAAAGTCGTTGATCATTTTATTGCCGATGAAGCCCTTAATCGTTTGGAAGTTGACAAATTAGGGCTTGATCTGATGGATCGCCGCTATCTGATGATGATTGCTGACATCTATAAAGGTGGCCCTGTCGGAGTCGATACATTGGCGGCAGGTCTGTCCGAGCCTCGCGATACCGTTGAAGAGGTTATCGAACCTTATTTAATTCAATTGGGTTTAGTGGCGCGTACGGCGCGCGGAAGGCAGCTTAACAGTTTAGCTTGGCAGCATCTTGGCTTGCCCGAACCGATGAAAGAGGCTTCCTCTTCAGATAAAGCCGATAATCAGCCGGGTTTATTCAAGGCACCTTAACCTTTGAGATATTCCAAGCGAATTTTATTTAGCTTTAAAATTTTAAATAAAAAATTTGTAAAGTTATAATGAGATCGATTTTAGGTGTTTATTTGTAAAATAATTATCAGGTGATTTTGATAATGTACCTTATTATACCTTTGTCACTAAAGAATAGTCCTTCTGTTTTGAGTTTTTGTCCTTTAGAAAAAGGATGGGATAATGAGCGTACCCATGAATAGTCTCATTATGGACAGAAATATCTCTCTTTCTGCCGATGGTATTTTGAAGAAACAAACACATTCCTTTTTTTTAACGGTTTATTATGAGGATACGGATCTTTCGGGACGAGTTTATCATGCTAACTATTTACGTTTTGCAGAACGGGCTCGTTCGGACTTAGTAAAGCTTTTGGGTATTAATCAACGGGCTGCTTATAACGAAGGAGTCGGTATGTTTGTTATTCATGAACAAAAAATTCGTTACCGACAGCCTGCTTGGTTAGATGATAGACTAGAAGTACAAACCCAACTCACCCGATTAAAAGCGGCTACTGTACAATTACAACAAAAGATTTTTCGTGATTCCCAATTGTTAGTCGAAACTGAAGCGGTGATTGCCTTTCTTTCTGTCGATGGTCGCCCTTGTCGTTTACCTTCTTTATGGCGGTCTTTATTTGAACCGTTATGCATAACCGATAATATTGGGTTGAAAGGAAGTAACTAAATTATGCCTTCTTTGGGAATATCTGGGGATGCAGGGCTGGCCGATTCTATTTTATCGCCAATAACCTTATTTCTCCATGCTGATATGGTCGGCCGATTGGTCATGCTGTTATTGCTGTGTGCCAGTATTTGGAGTTGGGCGTTAATTTTAGGCCAAGGCTTTCGAGCCCGTTCTATGCGTCATGGCAGCCGTAATTTTGAACGTGCTTATACTAAAGCCGAATCCATGGGTGAATTAGAGCGGTTTTATGATCGCTATTTTGGAAGTACCGATCCTTCTGCCCGTATTTTTCTATCCGCTATGCAAACGGTCAAAAATGCAGGCCGTGTTATAGACCATGAAGGCGAGCGTGAACGGTTGGCAGTCTCTTTGGAAAGTGCTGTTGGCGCCTCTGTTGAGGAAATGGCTTCTCCCTTGACAAGCCTTGCAACGATTGGATCTGTTTCTCCCTTTGTTGGTTTATTTGGTACGGTTTGGGGCATTATGCATAGTTTTAGCCAGATTGCGGCTGGTGGTAACACCGCTATGGCAATTGTGGGTCCGGGCATTGCTGAAGCTTTGTTTTCAACTGCGCTTGGCCTGTTTGCCGCTATTCCAGCCAGCGTAGCTTATAACCGTATGTCCCATAGTGTGAATAATTTTGAAGCACAGCTTAACCGTTTTTCAGACCGGATTTATATCACGCTTAGTCGTGCGATGGATGCGCGTCACTGATGGGATCGATTTCTTCAAGACGCCGCAAAGGGGCGGCCCGCCGGCCATTGATGGCGGAAATCAATGTTACACCGTTAGTCGATGTGATGTTGGTGTTGCTGATTATTTTTATGGTAACCGCGCCTTTGATGGTATCGGGCGTTGCCGTCAATTTGCCCGATAGTCGTGCAAAAGCATTGGTATCGAAAGAAAAGCCTATCACTATTACCATTGATTCTGATGGCACCGTTCATGTCGATGATGATGTTGTGGCTATGGCCGATCTCCCTGCTCGTTTGCAGGCTATCCACGAGGCTTCGCTGGCACGACATGAAGAAGTAAGCGGGGATAACGATCCTGATGCACCGCCTACGGCAGCGCCTGAACAAACGATCTATTTAAAAGCGGATCGGATACTTAATTATGGTCAGGTAATGCAGGTGATGGGCGAATTGGATCACGCCGGGCTTAAAAAAGTAGCGCTTGTGACAACGGGCACCTCTTCGCAAGATAGTTCTATAAGTAAATCTCGATCTGTAGCTAAAGGTAGCGTGCGGTGATGACGTCTAGATCAGCGACACAGCGCGGATTGCTTATAGCGCTTTCCGCGCATGCGCTTTTATTACTCATCTTCTTAATTCGTTTTACCTTTGCCGAAAAGCGTGAAATCCAGCCGATTGATACCATTGAAGTTACTTTTGCAAATGGGGTGGGTATGCATTCCTCCTCACCGGAAGCTTCTCCGTCCCCTATGCGGGCACAGACAGCCCCTCATTTAGGACCAGAAAAAGAAGCGGCTCCGGTTGAGAAGCCGGCTGTCGTAAAAGAAGCTTCGCCAAAAGCTACCCCTAAAGCTGTTATTAAGCCTGAACCTACTGTTCAAAAAACAGCCCCTTCCAAGCCCGCAGCAGAGCCTACGCCTACGCCCAAAGTCGCACCGCCTTTACCACCCAAACCAGAAGCGATCCCCCAACCCAAGTTGGTTAAGCTGCCTACCCCTAAAGCCGAGCCATCCCCCAAGCCTGCGCCTAAGGCAGAAAGCAAGAATCATACAGATGTAAAGAATCTGATGGAGGCTTTTTCTAAATCTCAGGTTAATGTTTCTGATCCTAAGGCGGTGAGCAACACCGATAATAATAAAGGGAAAGAAAAGAATAGCGCAGTAGATAGTCAAAAAGGTAAAGTTCAAAATACGCGTAGTAGTGGTGCCCATTTAGGACCCGATTTTTTAAAGGGTATTACAGATGGCACCGGAACCTCTTCTAAACCCCAAGCCGCTGCGATTTCCGGTTTAGCGTTGAATGGTCTGGGGGCCTCCATCAAACGACAGGTGCAACCTTGTTATGATTTGGGTGCCTTAGGGGGAACAGATGCTATGCATATTGTAACAGTTTTGCGGTTGCGTTTTAATCCGGATGGTTCCGTAAATGGTGTGCCAGAGGTTATTGAACAAAACGGCCTTAATGCGAATAATCGATCTTATGCCCGTCAAATGACAGAGATAAGTCGTCGAGCCGTTTTACGCTGTGCTCCATTACATTTACCGGCCGATCTTTATAAAGGAGGCTGGGATGAAATTGATATTGGTTTTATTCCGGCGCAAATGCACTGATAAGAATAAAGCGGCCTGTGACGAAAGCCCGGCCTTTAATAAGGATTGATTAAATGAGCAGCGTGATCAGAAAACTGGCGGTAACCGCTTTACTGGCTGTCAGCGCTTCTGCCCTTTCCGCGCAGACGCCCCCGCCCCCTGTACAATCTGCGGGTAACAATGGTGCCCAACCCGCTAATCAGGGTGACCGCCGAATTTTGCGGGTAGATATTACGGGTGGCATTTCCCAGCCTATGCCGATTGCTGTGCCGGTGATGCCAACCCCTAGTGTTGTAGAAACATTAGCCGGCACCACTGCTATTTTGGGGCGGCAGGTTTCTGCGGTTATTACCAATGATTTGAAATCGAGCGGTCTTTTTACGCCTTCTCAACAGGCTTCTTTACATACCGTTTCTTTTCCAGAAGTAACGGCACCTCAATATAGCTATTGGTTATCAAGTGGTGCACAGGCCTTAGTTCAGGGTTTTGTTCAGGCTAATGGCGATGGAACCTTGACGGTTGGTTGTTACCTTTATGATGTTTTTGCTTCTCAAGAGATGCTGCATAAAGGTTTTGTTGTAAAACCAGCAGATTGGCGACGGGCAGCGCATAAATGCGCAGATGCTGTTTATACGCGTTTAACGGGGGAAGGACCTTATTTCGATAGTCGAGTTGTTTATGTATCAGAAACTGGCCCGAAAAATCATCGTTTGAAACGATTGGCTATAATGGATCAGGACGGGGCTAATCACCGCTTTTTGACTAATGGTCAATCTATGGTGCTGACCCCACGTTTTGCGCCTAATCAGCAAACGGTTACTTATCTATCCTATGTCGGAAATACTCCGCGCATCTACGTCTATACCTTGGGGTCAGGGCATGTCCGGTTGGTTGTTAATCAGCCTTATATGACTTTTGCGCCGCGCTTTTCTCCTGATGGTAAAACCATTGTCTTTTCAATGTCGATTTCAGGCAATACTGATATTTATAAAGTTCCGGTTACGGGAGGGCGTCCGACCCGTCTGACAAGCTCGCCTTCCATTGATACAGCGCCGAGCTTTTCCCCTGATGGTTCAAAAATTATCTTTGAAAGTGATCGATCCGGTACACAGCAGCTTTATATTATGAATGCGGATGGTTCTAATCAGGGCCGTATCAGCTTTGGCAATGGGCGCTATGCTACGCCTGTATGGAGTCCACGCGGTGATCTGATTGCCTTTACCAAAATTGGGGGTGGCTTTCACGTTGGTATAATGAAAACAGACGGCACAGGTGAACAGATTTTGACCAACGGATGGCAAGATGAGGGCCCCAGTTGGTCACCTAATGGTCGTGTCATTACTTTCTTTAGAACAGCGCGAAATTCTGGACATACCGAATTATGGTCTGTTGATCTTACAGGGGTTAATGAGAGACATATTCCCACACCTTTGGATGGATCTGATCCGTCATGGGGGCCATTACTACCATAATTCTTTATTATTTTATGTGTTTGGAAGATAATCTCTGAACTATTTAAGTGATTCGGTGATTTTACTTTTAATACCGCTGTTTTTTCATGGCATGGCGGACCGCATGACCGGGAGGTTATAATGGCTAATATTAAATTAACGATAAGTCTATTCGCCGGATTAGCAGCACTTGCCGCTTGTTCGGATCATCAACCCAAGGCGGCTAACTTACCACCTCCACCGGCAACAAGAGCACCGGCCCATCTTGATAACAATAGTAGTAATATGGGCTCAGTTCAGGATACGGTTGTTCCGGGCTCCCATGCTGATTTTTTACGTCAGGTTGGTACCGATATGGTCCATTTCGCAACTGACAAATATGATCTTGATAGCACGGCCACAGCAATTTTGGATCGTGAAATTAGATGGTTAAAGAAATACCCCAACGTTCATGTCAGTATTGAAGGTCATTGCGACGAACGGGGTACGCGCGAATATAACCTTGCTTTAGGTGAAAAGCGTGCTGATGCCGTCCATGATTATCTTGCCAAGGGCGGTGTCGCCAATTCTATCAGCGTGATCAGCTATGGTAAGGAACGGCCTCTTGCTTTGGGCTCTGATGAGGAGGCTTGGGCTCAGAACCGGCGCGCTGTGACAGTCACGCCTAACTGATGATGTAAATCAAAAGTGTAAAATTATTCCGAACCAAATAGAAGGCCGCCTTAAAAGGGTGGCCTTTTTTATTCCTGATTTTTTGAATCAAATTAAGCTTAAAAGAAACTGTTTTTTTAGGCTAAATAGCTTATAAAAATTTGGTAGATTTTTTGACGTCGTGAATAGTGTTTAAATATTTAATATCAATCCTTTATAGGAATAATGATTGAAGGGATTAGCGGGATAAATCCTCGAGATATTTATCGTAAACAGGCGCCTTCCTGCCCATTTTTCGTATCCCAGTTATATTAAAGGAAAAAGACAGTCTCATTTCTATTTATTTATTTTTTGCTATTTCTAAATTTTTTAGAAAAAATATAATTTTATTAATATAGAATATTATTCTGAGAATGTTTTTCTTAAATTTTAAATGATTTTTGTTTTTATGACTTCTTTTATTTGTAAATAAATTTTTTTTATAGAGTATAATGATGAATTTTTTTATTTTTATATGTTAAGGAGGCGAAGTATGGTCGATAAATACGGATATAATACTAAAAAAATATCTATACCAAA
This sequence comes from Zymomonas mobilis subsp. pomaceae ATCC 29192, assembly GCF_000218875.1. Classification (NCBI taxonomy): domain Bacteria; kingdom Pseudomonadati; phylum Pseudomonadota; class Alphaproteobacteria; order Sphingomonadales; family Zymomonadaceae; genus Zymomonas; species Zymomonas mobilis. The sequence goes on along the minus strand of NC_015709.1, from coordinate 1,219,240 downwards.
AACTATTCATATTATTTGGATTGGTAACCAGAGTAAACGACCTAATCATTTCATTAACAGTTGGATTGAGAAAAATCCTAGTTGGCGGGTTAAATTATGGGAAAATAATATTTTTGCCAATCATCCGTGGCATAATGTCAAACATATGGAAACCCTTCTTGAATATAGGAAATTTCATGGGATTTCTGATATGATGCGTTATGAAATTCTCTTCCTTGAAGGTGGATTGTATGTTGATGCCGACAGTTATTGCGTTCGTCCCTTAGAAGATTGGCTTTTTGATAGTGACATTTGTCTTGGTTGGGAAAACGAACATACAAGACCTAACCTTATAGGTAATAATGTCATGGCGACTGTCCCCCAGCATCCTTTTCTCGCTAAACTTATCGAAACTATTTATAATAGACCTACTATTCTCGGTATTCCTCTCTGGCAGCTTACGGGACCTCAGTTGGTAACTGAAATCCATAGAGAGAATCTTCAATATAACTATACCTTATGGCCCAGCCATTATTTTACACCTCTTCATCATACTGGTGCTTTCTATAAAGGAAAGGGACATGTTTTTGCAGAGCATATCTGGGGTTTTACTAAAGGACAAAATGATAATCTTCAACAAATAACTATTTAATATTAAATAGTTATTTGTTGTTGAGGATAGGTTATGTATATTTTTTATCTATTCAACGTCTAATAGGAATTTTTACCTTTGTTAGAGATGAACCTAGATTTGAAGAAAAGGCACTTAAAAAATAGGTTTTTATTTTCAATATTTAAATGTTGAAAATATTTTAAAAAATGATAATTTATAAATATTAACATTTTTTAAAAATGAGTACGATTTGATCGTAAGAGGCCAGCGGTTTGATTTAACAAACCAACGTCAAATAATTGACTTCGAGATAGCAAAGCCGGAGTTGATACCTGAAGGGGCTCTTCAACTTATGACTATTCCTGTGGATGCACAGGAACATGCTATTTCTGATTGGTCTTTAGGCGATAAGATTCAAGGCGTTTCTTTTCTTAAAAAGTCTAGTTCTTTGCGTCTTGTCATTGATACTGCCTCTATATCCGCATCCATTGCTGCCCTAATTGTTGTCATTCATACAGATAAGCCGGGAATGATACGTGTAAAACTTAACCGTGCAGGCAACATTTTCGTTCGGGTAAACAATGCATTGTTTGATCTAAGCGAATATACGGAAGGCAGGGCCTTAGTCGCCTTTTCAATATACCGTCGTGGCTCAATATGGAGATTTAGAGCCATTGGTGAATCCTTTAATACGGGCTTAGAGGCCCTTTATTCACGCTATATTATTGATAGGACTGACACCCCATAAGTACCCTATAACGCGTTAGGATAATATTATGGTTTCCTTATTAAAAGGGCAGACAATCTCGCTTACTAAAAAAGATACAAAGCTTAGGCGGATTGCTTTTGGTGTGGGTTGGGATGCAAAAAAAACACGTGGTTTTTTTTCCCGTTTATTATCTGATAATAATATTGATTTAGATGCGTCCTGTCTTTTGATAGATAATAAAGCTTCCATAATAGATACTGTATGGTTTCGCCAGCTACAAAGTAAAGATGGCTCCGTCATTCATTCAGGTGATAACCTGACGGGAGACGGTGAAGGGGATGATGAAATAATTTATGTTGATCTTTCTAAATTACCCTCCTCTGTCTTAACACTGATTTTTACCATTAATAGCTTTCAAGGCGATACTTTCGACAAGATCGAAAATGCCTATGTTCGTCTCTTGGATATAGACAAAAATACTGAGTTAGCGCGTTATAACCTTACAGAAAGTGGTTCTCATACCGGTTTAATTATGTGCAGCTTGAGTCGTCGATCTGGAGAATGGCAAATGAAAGCGATTGGGCTGAAATCTACAGGCCGAACATTTCGGGAAATGATGAGCGCTATAGCTTCGTGCCTGTAAGCGGATACTCTTTTCTTAATCTCGGTCTTCTCTTGAAAAGATATGAAACAAATTATCAGTATATAATCATCAAAAATTGATGTATTATTTAAAAATATTTTAGATAAAAAATTGATTTTACAATCACGAAGAAGCCGCTTTTCATAAAAGCATGCAATAAATTTTAAAATAATCCAATTAAATTTAATATATTAGGAGCGTTTTATGATTGAATTAGCGCGCGGCCAAAAAATACCTCTTCGTGATATTATACCCAATGGCCCTATTATTATAACCGTTAACCATCGCCCAGAAAATATTGATATTGTCGCCTTTGGGCTTACTTCTGATCGGAAGATAGGCGATGATCGTTATGTAATATTATTTAGTAATCCTCATAGTCCAGATAGCACTATTTCTTTTGAATCTCATTCTGGACAGACACGTTTTACGATAGATGTTGATCGCGTGCCAGCATCAATCGACAGAATTGTCTTTTCAGCAACAAATGATGCCGCTCCCATCAGTAAAGCTGAAGAACTCCGCGTTTCTATCGGACAAGGGGAAGCCGTTTATAACGGTAAGGAAGGTTTGACGAGTGAAACGGCGGTCATGATGTTAGAGCTTTATCGTCATGCCGGTTCTTGGCGTATCGGGGCCATAGGTCAAGGCTTTAACGGAGGTTTGCCGGCTTTGATCACGTATTTTGGAGGCGAAATCGAGTCGCCTGCTCCGCAACAGCCGTCGCCCCCTAGATTAAATTTAAAAAAAGTAACGCTGGAAAAGAAACAGTCGATCAGTCTTGAAAAAACAGGAAGTGCTTTTGGCGAGATTGTGCTCAATTTAAACTGGTCTCGGGGCACCTCTCCAAAACGGGGATTTTTTGGTGGCAACCGATCCAATAAGGCTATCGATCTGGATCTGGGTTGCCTTTATATCATGAAAGATGGTCAAAAAGGTATTGTTCAGGCATTGGGCAATGCCTTTGGCCACTTTGATGAGGCGCCTTATTTAGAACTATCGGGTGATGACAGAACAGGCGATGTTTTGTCCGGTGAAACAATCCGGATTAACGGCAAACATTTTGATGAGATCCAAAGAGTTGCTGTCTTTGCGCTGATTTATGAAGGCGTTCCAAATTGGAATGAAACAAATGGCATCGTTACTATTACATCCCCGGGCCAGCCTCCGTTAGAAGTTCGAATGACCGAAGGACGGAATAACATGAGGCTGTGTGGTGTCGCCCTTATCGACAATGATAAGGGTAAGATGAAAGTCAGCCGTCTAGTAGAATATTTCGGTGATCAAAAAAAATTTGCAGATAATATTGGTATTCACCTTCGTTGGACTTCTGGTTCCAAGGATTAATTTTATAAATATTATACTATGTCAGGGCATAGCTTATGAAGTATTTTAAGGGATCTTTGGTCTTTACAGTGGTTTGTCTCTGTTTGGCTGCAATTTTAGGCTATCATGGGACAGGTACTGCTGCGGGTGCTCTTTCGATAGTATTTATCTGTATCGTGCTTGGTATACTTGAGGTCTCGCTCTCTTTTGATAATGCGGTCGTGAATGCTACCGTTCTTACCAATATGAATGATGTATGGCAGCATCGCTTTTTAACGTGGGGCATACTCATCGCCGTTTTTGGCATGAGGCTACTTTTCCCGCTTGTTATCGTCGGATTTGCGGCACATCTTGGGCCTGTTTCTGCGCTGCTACTCGCCATTAAACATCCTGATCAATATACACAGATACTCTCAGGTGCCCATACCGGGATTATGGGTTTTGGGGGGGCTTTTTTGGCTATGGTGGGCTTAAAATACTTCCTTGATGGCGAAAAAGAAGTGCATTGGATCGCCTTTATCGAGCGGCAACTGTCTCGATTATCTAAACTGGAAGCCATAGAAATAGGCATTGTTCTTTTAGCGCTCTTCGGCATGTCCCGATTTCTAACAGAGTCAGAGGCGCTTACATTTCTCGTCTCTGGCATTTTCGGTTTGATTGCCTTCATTATAGTAGAAGCGATTGGAACAATTCTTGAAGCGCCAGAAGAGACAACGGTGACCGTTGCAAAAATGGGTCTAAGTGCTTTTCTTTACCTTGAAGTCATGGATGCCTCTTTTAGTTTTGACGGTGTGATCGGTGCTTTCGCGCTTTCAACAAATCTGTTTGTCATTGCCCTTGGTTTAGGGATCGGTGCCATGTTCGTTCGATCCCTTACCATCATGCTTGTTAAACAAGGGACGCTCTCAGAATATCGTTATCTGGAGCATGGGGCATTTTGGGCCATTCTTGCCTTGGCAGCCTTGATGTTTATCAGCGTTCATCAGGCTGTCCCAGAAATTATTACGGGTTTTGTGGGGGCCGGTTTAATCGGACTTGCCCTGTTTTCATCTATTCGATGGAATAAGTTTCACCCAGAATTGATTTCTAAGCCTTAAAACAAGTCTAATTTAAGAAAGGATATATTATGGCTATTTCCCTTCAAAAAGGGGGTAATCTCAGTCTTACTAAGACCGATGCCTCACTTGATGTCGTTCTTGTCGGTCTCGGATGGGATGTTCGCGCTTCGGATGGCGCGGATTTTGATCTTGATGCGTCGGCTTTCTTGCTCCGCAAAGATGGGCATGTGCGCAATGATATGGATTTCTGTTTCTACAATCAAACTGTTGTAGGCAATGGGGCCGTTGAGCATCAAGGCGATAATCTTACCGGTAGTGGGGATGGTGACGATGAGCAAATTAAACTTACCTTGTCAAAAGTCCCAACCGATATTGAAAAAATTGCGATAGCCGTCACTATTCATGATTTTGAAGCGCGCCGTCAGAATTTTGGTATGGTGTCCAACGCGTATATACGGCTCGTAAACGAGAAAACGGGCGTTGAAGTTGTGCGTTATGATCTTTCCGAAGACGCATCAACTGAGACCGCGATGATTTTTGCTGAGCTTTACCGTAAGGATAGCGGATGGTCTTTTCGCGCAATAGGACAGGGCTATAATGGGGGTCTTGGGCCTCTAGCTAAAAATTATGGCGTCAATATTTAATGCTATAATGCATATGTTGAGGCTAATACTAAAGTTTACGTGTCTATTCTGACTTCCTTTTTATCCTATTCAAAGAGGATGTAAAAGGAGGTCAGAATTAAATAATATTCCCAAAAAAATATTATTTATAATGATATTGTAAAATATAATAAAAACGAAATATATTTTAAAAATATTTATTTTTTATTTAAGAAATTTTATCTATCCTTTTTTTAAAGATAAAAAATTATTGTCTATATTCCTGTCTGTCTAGTGATAAGTTGGAGTAATCGGCTATAATGCATATTATTCTTTATAACTGTCCTCCGTCGGGAAATTGCTACAAAGTTCGATTATTTGCGGCACTTGCGGAGATTGATCTCGATATACAGAATGTTGATCTTAGCGTGGGCGAACAGAAGCAACCATGGTTCACAGCGCTTAATCCTTGGCAGCAGGTTCCGGTGCTTAAAGAGGGCGATGTCGTTATTTGGGACTCTCAAGCTATTCTTGTTTATCTGGCCGAAAAATTTGGGAAGCAGGCGTGGTGGCCTAGAGAAGCCTCTATCCGTGCGCGTGTAGTGGCATGGCTTTCCGTCAGCACGAATGAAATACAGCATGGCCCAGCGGACGCCCGTTTGGTGAAGCTATTTGGTACACCGCTTCGTTATGAGGATGCCCTTGCTGCAAGCCGACGGACATTGACGATTATTGATAAATATCTTGCGACACATCTATGGCTAGCAGACAGTAAGCCTACTTTGGCTGACTGTGCAGCTTATCCTTATTTATCTTTGGCGCCAGAAGGCGGCATTAGTTTAGAACCTTACCCTGATTTACGGCAATGGCTGACGCGCGTTGAAGCGCTGCCTCACTATATTTCCGTTAAAGACTAATTATAGTGGATCAGACAGCGCTTTTTGAGAGGTATAACTTGAAACTAAATTTTTGTTTTCAATAAAAAAAACAGGGATTGATAAGCATCATTATAAATGATTAGGCTAAAAGGCCCCCATCTACCGGGATTGCTGTTCCGGTAATATAACCCGCATCAGGACTGGCCAGAAATGACGCTGTCCGTGCAATATCATTGACTTTTCCATAATGCTTTGTTGCCACAAAACTAGAAATTAAATGAGCCGCTTCGCCATTGACGGGATTCATATCGGTATCGATTGGCCCCGGTTCAATAACATTGATCGTAATAGCTTTGGAGCCAAGGTCTCGCGCCGCCCCCTTAGCAAATCCTTTTAGAGCCGCTTTTGTGGAAGCATATAAAGAAATTCCTGGGAAAGGGGCGCGTTCAGCAAATACCGATCCTATTAAAATAATTCTTCCACCCGCAGACATATGCTGCACGGCTTCTGCTGTTTCGACCATAACCGCGCGAAGATTAAGGTTAAGGGTTTGATCAATATCTTCTACTGTAACTTGATCGATAGTTTTATAGGGATACATACCGGCATTACAGACCAAAACATCTAGACGGCCAAAATATTTAATAGTTTCTGCTATGACTTTTTTATTGCCTTCAACCGTGGAACCATCGGCTTGAATGGCTAAGGCTTTTTGGCCCAATTTTTCAATTTTTTCGCGAAGTACATCGGCTTGTGAGGCGCTGCGCGCATAAGAAAAGGCTATATCAAAACCATCCATGGCCAGTTTTTCTGCAATAGCTGCCCCTATACCTCTGCTGCCACCTGTGATTATTGCAACGCGGTTTGTCATTATAGGTTTTCCTTATCAAGAAAGAGAAAATTAAGGACGTCTTTTTTAGACCCTGCAATCAAGGCCATTTAATCTAAGCCTGCTTATTACATTTCTAAAAACCATTTTCGCCAAGAGCCAGAAGCGTGGCCAATCGTGTAAGGATATTATCCGGTAACGGAAATGTGTCCTTGTCGTAGTCCTGTTCCCCTTTAATCTTTTTCTCGACAAGAACGTCATGCATGTCACCCATCAAGCCATTGATCGTTGCCAAATATAAGGACATCTGGTCATTCCATTCTGCTGGATGGATAACACGGAGTGTGTCGTTAAAAGCGATGCGGCGGCTAATGATTTTACGGATGTCATGAAATTGATGCCCCGTAACCTTTTGTCTATTCAGCGCCGCGCGAATTTTACCATTTTGTTTTCGAAAGTACTCTAACAGACTTGTTTTTGTCGCGGGTCTGAACTCTGAAAGTTGATACTGAACTATTTTATAAAAGGGTGGTAGCAGTACAAGCCAGAGTAAACTGCCCCATAAAACAGTTTTTGTTTTTTGATGGTTTTTGAAGGCATCTTGCATATGCCCCATCAGACTGGTTGCCAAATTAACAGACCACGGATAGCGGTGCCGTTCATCAAGGTTTGCGCAGGCAAATCGGATGTGCTTGAATTTTGCACGGACATATTTGAAATCAAGCCGCTCATCTGGATCATCTGTCCCGCCGCGGGCTATAATGCGTCCGACAAGTCGTCGAAAGGAAGCTATATGAGCCCCTTTTTCCAAAAGTTGCCAGCAGAGTCGATAACAATCTTCACTATCTTCTGGCCTTAAGGCCGGTCTTGTCTCTTGAGGACAGGCAGCCTCCATATGAGGCACATCATCGAGCAGAATATTATTAAATACTCTGTCCAGTTGTAAATCTGTGAAGCAGGGAGATGCAAGAAAAACCGATTTCTTACGTGCTTTTTGATAAATCACCCGTTTCTCGCTATATTTATTGTAATATTCAGCGTTCAATAGACGCTAGGGTATGACGACGTGCATAACTGGCGATAGCCGGTGCCAAGGATAGAACATTCAGTAAAAGAATGCCTAGCACATAGGCTATTCCCGCGCCATACAGGCCAAATTCGAGCGTTAAAAATACAAGTGCGATAATATACGTTATCACGGCAACAATCTGTGCACCAAGAACCGCTTTGGCTTGCCCTGCCATATAGAGCAAGGATTCTAGGGGGAACCCAGCCATGGATACCACCAAGGCAGGTGACATAATCATCATGAGGGTCGAAGCATCGCTGTATTTATGCCCAAAAAGGCTAATCAGCGGCTTTCCCCCTATCAATATCGCCAGCATAATACAAAGGCCGATTCCAGCAGATAGCAACCCCGTCCGTAACGAAAGACGCCAAGGATGGTGGCTTGCTGGATCAAGCCGCATGATTTCAGGATAAAACCCTTTTTCTAGAAAACGGGCAGGTTTGATCGCAGAATCCAGCAATGTCGTCGAAATTTTGTAACGTCCAGCCGCCGCCGGACCGAGCATTCCACCAACGATTAGATTTCCAACCGGAGACCAGCAGGCATCGAGCGTCGTATTAAGATTGGTTAACCACACAAAGCTCCATACTCCAGGCAGGTGGGTAGGGGCCTCCCGTAGACTAGGCCGTAGTGAAGAGAGCATGTTTCTTTTGCGAAGTTCTTGTATCGCCATCCCCCACAGAACGAGATCCCCGGCAATATCACCGATATACCATGTGAGAACAAAGGCAGAAAAACCCAGCCCGAAAAGCCAAGCGACCAGAACGCCAAGGCCGCGTAGGAGAGGGGTAACGATTTGTTGTCTAGCAATCAGATCAAAACGGCCTACCAAACGCAATACACCTGTTGGTGTTGCGGAAGACATCGTAGGAATAAGCGTGCAGTATAAAAGGGCAATAGCCGTATATTGGTAGCCGATACCGAATGAAGTGCCTGCTGTTAACAGGAGGATCATTCCCGCAATCATTCCTAAAAAACCAGATGAAATATCCAATCCCATTGCAAAACGGATAGTCTTGCTGACGATATTTTGATTGCCCTGCTCATAGGGCCGAGCGCCAAATTTAAGGATCATCTGCCAGCTTTGAAACTTGGTTAACGCGCCCGCCCCAAGAGCATAGGTATGAATCAGCATGAGCGTACCAAATTCTACAGAGGTTAAGAGACGCCCTGCACCGACGAGTGCCCCGAGACCTAAAATAGCACCGACTATTTTCGTTGAACCCAGATAGCCAGCATTTTTTAAAACAGTCCGAAAAACGCGGTCATTCAACCAACTTGGCATATATAATCCTTATTGCTTCCTACCTTGTTGATTATTTCCGCACGGAATAACTGAACTTCTTTAGAACTGCAAAGGACGGCTGTTTTTATTATCGGATAGATCGTCATTCATATAAGGCTGGATAAAATGGATTATCGTATCCCAGACAGCTTCATAAGACTGCGTTGCATTGATAATTTCCATATGCGCGCCTCCGAAGGTTAGCTGTTTCATGACAGCGGCTTTGATACGCATAGCTTCAATGTCATGATCTGGTTTTCGGGCGTGGGCGGTTTCCGCATCGACATCAAGACGTAATATAAGATCAGGATGGAAGGAGGCCATCCGGCGGTAAAGACGCGCTTCTGACTGTACCAGCCAGGCAACAAATCGGTTTCCGGCTTTGGCTGCTGATAAACCGGGCCCATCACATTGACCCGCAATTTCTGCTTGGGGATAGCGATCCGTAATGACTGTGATGCCAGCATTTAAGGCATAGCGCATCTGAAGATAGTGAAAAAAGCGTATTAAAGAGAAAGCATAAACAACCAGTGCCGTTAAAGCTCCTGGGATTTTTTCTCCTTTGGTTCGGGTAGCCTTGGCCTTTTGTTTTAAGCGGCTTTCTATCCAAGAACCGACAAGGGGAATTTTACCAATTTTTCTTCCAAGATCACCTGATCCAAGGCCAAGATAATAACGTCTGACAGGACGGTATTTTTGCAAGACCCCAATGAGATCAGAGGTTAAGCTGGACTTGCCGCTGCCGTCACACCCGACAAGAGCAATTAATTTACCACGCGGGGCATGTTTTTCTGTAGCCTGCTTGCTGTCAAAAGGCCGCTTTTTGTCTAGTGACATTTCCCTAGGTTTATTCAGAGATTTTATGGTCATAACGCGTGGTGATCGTAAGAATGGCTTCCTTAGCTTTTGCAAGGACTTGATCCAGCGGTTCCGTACTATCCAGATCAAGAATAGGGGCCCCGTTGAAGGTTAGCCGAGGGACATCGCTTACCTTTCTTTCAAGAGAGGCGGGGCGATGATCAGGTTTTCGCTTGATAGCTGTTTCAAGATTAACATTCAAACGGATAACAATATCCGGTGAATAGGACGCCATCCAGTCATACAAAGATTGCTCACGGCGTGTCAGAAATCGCGCTATAATGCCTTTAGGGTGTCTCGCTACTAACCCGGGTCCATCCATAGGGCCGGGTACCACCGCTTGTGGGTACCGGTCAGTCAAAATAGTTAAGCCTCTAGCGTGCAATCTACGCATGCGCATGAAACGGATTACACGGCGCATAGAGAACAGAAAAATGATGATCGATGTGACCGCACCGGCTCCCTTTTCATCCCGCGCTTTGGACGAGTGCTTTATAATACCTTTGTCCAGTTTGTTTCCAAAGAAAGGCAAACGACTAATTGCGCGCCCCCAGTTTCCTGTCTGCTTCCCAAGATGGCATAATACCGTCGGACGCATGGGTTGTAGCCACGTCAGAAGTTCCTGACCAACAGTTGACTTTCCACTACCGTCTGCACCCACCAGCGCGATAAGGGGTGCGGATCTCTTGATCTGCTGACAATATCCTGTTTTAGACATTCTTGTAGCCCTAAAAAATAGCGATCTTGTCAGACTGAAATCATAGGATCGCCAACCATACTAGGCAGTATCATTTCGTATAAAATGTTACATTTTTATGTCAAGTAAAAGGTAATATTTTACCATGATTAGAAAGTTGGATAACTTTATTGAGAATGATCTGTAATTACATTTATAGAGAAGTTTACCTTACAACTGAGCATTTTTAAAAAAATTAAATAGAACAGGGATTCTATTGCTTTGCTGGTAATAAGAATATTGTGATTTTATCTATATAGATCCCAAATAATTAAATTTTATATATAAATTTATTAGATAGAGTACTATTATCTGGGTAATTAGGATTTTAAGATAAATATGAAAGATTCTTTTTCTATAAGTTAGCGTGTTGCTTACTATAGAGGCAGCCGCTTTATGACTAAGATCATTTTATTTTTTAGATAAAGTCTTTTTTATATTTCGGCCACTAGAAATTAAAAATTATCGTCAATTTATAAAATCCGTTCTTTCCAATCCTTTTTTTGTGAAGAAGACATAAATAGCCTTTTGCGCAAATTAACCATCAGAAGACCCGTTTTGTTTTATAAATGAAAATTATCATGGTTAATCCCATTAACGAATTGGGTTCATAAGTTTTATGTGCATGAAAGGGGTAGTTATTCTTTCCTTAAAACCATAGGGAAACAATACGTCTCTAAAGTGGCTGCAAAAAACTTACCTGTCAGCATTTTTGTATAGAGTTAAAAGGAAAGCGTTATGATTGAGGTCGTCGGTAAAATAGAGGTTGCCGTGAGTGCAGACAGGGCTTGGCGATTGCTGGGAGGTTTTGACAGTCTTCCTTTGTGGATACCCATGATAGAGACAAGTGTGCTTGAAGAAGGTGGGCGTGTTCGGCATCTGACGGCAGCAGGGGGGATCACTATTCGTGAACGCATGTTGACCTTTGACGAACAGGCACGTTTATACACTTATGCCTATGTTGAAGGGCCAGATCCTGTTAAAAACTATATCGGTAAAGTGAGCGTTGAAGAGAAAACTTCAGATTCATGCGTAATTAGTTGGGGTAGTCGTTTTGAACCTGCTGGATTAAGCGAGAGTGAAGCTATCGAACGCTATGGCAATGCCTATAAATCCAGCGTTACCCATGCCAAATCTATTCTTGAGGCCTAGGCCTAATTGTTAAGATAAGCCTGAAGTTTTGGAACGACAAAGTCCAAAAATACGCGGACACGCTGGGGCAGTTGACGTCCTCCTAAATAAAGGGCGTGAATATCTTCTTCATCTAAAGCTTCAGGCTGCTCAACTACGGCAATAAGACGCCCTGTTTTTAAGTCATCTCTGACATGATATTCAGCAAGTCTGGCCAGACCGACCCCTTGAAGCGCCATGCGGTGAACAGTATCCCCATTGTTAGCCAAAAGAGGGCCCCGTACTATCCGATCCACGAGCCGTCCCTTGTCGTGTAAAGGCCAGACCGGTGCCGCTCTTCGGAAATTGAAGCCTAAACATCGATGGTGATCCAGATCATCAATTGTATATGGAATTCCAGATTGTTTTAGATAGTCGGGTGAGGCAACAATTTTACGCGGTGCTGTTCCAATATAACGGGCATTAAGGCTTGAATCTTGTAATTTTCCTACACGGAAAGCGATATCCGTTCGATCTAGATAAATATCGGCCATTTCATCGGAAAGGGATAAATCGATAAGAATATCTGGATAGGAGTCCCAGAAAGCAGGAAGGAGGGGCTCAAGCGCCAGACGGCCAAAGGCAACAGATGTGTTGATCCGAATAGCGCCCTTTGATTGGACCGCACCCGTGATAAGCGAACGCTCGATGTCTTCGAGTTCCTCAATTAAGGCCTGCGCCCGTTCATAATAGACCTGCCCTTCTGTTGTAACCGAGAGGTGACGCGTTGAGCGTTCAATCAGGCGAACACCAAGCCGCGCTTCGATACGGGCAATTAATTTGCTGACCGTTGAGGGTGTGGTCAGTGACATTCTGGCCGCTTCGGAAAAGCTGCCCTTTTCTACAACACGCAAAAAGATCTGCATTTCGCCGATCCGATTATCCATTCCATGCCTTTCTATGAAGCCTATTCACAAGTTTTATGGAACGAAAAGGGGTTATCAAGGGCTATGAAAATTTCATATGCTATCCTTATATCCAGAAGAAGATTGTTGTCTTCGATAAAGTCTATAAAGGTCGATGCCCTCTTTTTTCTGAACGTTGTCTACCACTGAATAGAGGGATTTTTCTTCATATTATAATGCGGTATTTATTTAAGCCTACAGGATCAATTATTAATGAAAAATATATTTCTTTTAAATGGTAGTAAAGTCTTTGCCCATTCTTATGGGCGTCTGAATGATACTTTGCATAAGATCGCGATTGAGACCCTTTCAGCGGCGGGTTTCGAAATTCGTCAGACCAAAATAGACGATGGCTATAATACCCAAGAGGAAGTGCAAAATTTTCTATGGGCAGATTTAATCATTTACCAGATGCCTGCTTGGTGGATGGATATCCCATGGATTGTAAAAAAATATATAGATGAAGTTTTCACTGAAGGGCATGGCTCACTCTATGCCAATGACGGACGCACCCGTTCTGATCCTAAACGGAAATATGGCTCGGGCGGCCTGCTAAACGGTAAAAAATATATGTTATCTGTTACTTGGAATGCTCCAGATGAAGCTTTTACCGATCCTACACAGTTCTTTGAAGGAAAGGGAATAGATGCAGTTTACTTTCCTTTTCATAAAGCCAATGCGTTTTTAGCGCTTTCAAAACTGCCCACTTTTTTAGCGACGGACGTAATGAAAGTCCCTTCTGTAGAACAGACAATTGCCCATTACCGTCAGCATCTTGCTAAAAACCTGAATTTTTCGCTTTAAGGTGTCATTTTACCTTTAAAAATTGTTCTCTTTTTAGGCCGCTTTCAATCAAAATGAAAGAAAGCGGCAAAAAATAACATATTCATCAGGTTTTTACGGACGCGGTCCACCCTATTCGTTTGAGCGTATCGATTAAGGTCGAACGGGGCACTTTGAAGCTACGGCAGACTGAGGCTTTGCTAGCCCCATTATCTAACGCGGCGGTAATTTGTTCAATCTGTTCAGAGTCGATGCTATGAGGCCGCCCCCCGCGTCTTCCTCGTCTTTTTGCGGCGGCGAGCCCTGCCATAATACGTTCACGGGTAAGGGCACGCTCATATTGGGCTAAGGCACCAAATAATGAAAAGAGCAATTCACCATGGGGGGTATTCGTATTCATTTGCTCTGTTAAAGACCGGAAGGCGATGTTTTGAGCCTTCAAGTCAGTAATGATCGCCAGCAAATGAGGAAGGGAGCGTCCCAATCGGTCAAGCTTCCAGACAACTAATGCGTCTCCTGGTTTCAAATAGGCAAGGCATTGTTTCAAGCCGGGGCGATCATCGCGTGCACCTGATGCCTTGTCTGAATAGAGATTTCGCTCGTCCACTCCTGCGGCAATGAGCGCATCACGTTGTAGGTCGATGGATTGACGATCGTCCACTGACGAAACACGCATATAGCCAATAAGCACAAACGAAAACCTACAAAATTGCTGTTACCGTCTATTATTGCCATAATCCGACTGAGTTTACCATGTGGAAATAGCACTATACAAAATTATCAGATGATCTTGTTCTTGAGTATATGCGTGAGGAAGATCTAAAATTGGCTTTACAATTTCGGTTCTCTACTTAGCTAACATGGACGATAAGCTTGCCAAAGTTGTGTCCTTGTAGCAGCCTAATAAAGGCATCGATTGGGTTTTCTAGTCCTTCGACAATAATATCTTTGCGATAACGTAATCGATCTTCAGAAATCGACGTAGCGGCTTGTTTATAAAATTCTTCGCGTTGGTCAGCAAATTCCAGCTGGATAAATCCATGGATGAGTAAGCTTTTGCTTAATACATCAAGCATCCCTTTTGGTAAGCGATCCGGCCCGGTCGGGAACGTATTCTATCGTTATATTGAGAGATAAGCTCACAGACTGGTATTCGTGCAAAATCATTCAGAAGTGAGCATACCGTATCCCAGACTTTATCACCAACATTTTCGAAATAGACATCAATACCTTTTAGGCAAGCTGCCTTAAGCTGCGCTGGAAAATCACTAGCATGATGATCAACCGCAGCATCGAATCCAAGTTCGTTGAACCACCTCGGACCCAATGCAATTTGACAGGAATTTTCTGTCTTTTTGTTCCATTTTCATGCTGTCAGAATATCATTAATGGCATGTGCGACACAGTCGGCAGCCCAGTCTTACCACGAAGGCGAATCATCTTTATCAACGGTTCTGTTATCATCCACGTTTTGTCCGAGAAAGTACCTGTCCTTACTATTCCCTTTATACATTTAAAGATATAGGAGTGAATTCAAACGCTGCTAGCGTCTAACCTTAGATGTTATAGGTTATAATGATTATATAGAAATATAATATTGCAATATATCATACTTTTTACCTAGTAATTGGTAATAAATTTTATGATAATAAAGGGGCGTCTATTATGAATATTATTAAATCTACTCTTATTAGTGAAATAAGTAAATTATCTAATGCCTATGCAGTCTGTGGTATTGTTGATAGATCTGGATGCATTTATCCTTTAGGTGCAGATACTAAAGTGCTCAGTACTATTTTTGAACTGGTTAGTCGTCCAGCCGTTTATGCTGCTGCCAAGTCTCTTGGTTATGAATGTGTAGAACCCAATGTTCAAAACCACTATCCAGATTTTACTTTTCATAGAGGGGAGGATCAACCTGAAAAAATTGCAATAGATGTTAAGACTACTTACCGAATACATGATAAAGATAAGTTCAGTTATACATTAGGCGGATATACTAGTTTCATAAGAGAAGGTAATGAAAAGAAAAATATTGTTTACCCATTTTCAGATTATTCTGAACACTGGATTATAGGATTTGTATATAATAGAATAGCAAGCAAGAAGTCACTTGCTGAGCATAAATTCTCAGTACAAGATTTGGAAAAAATTCCACTTCCATTTGGGAATGTGGAATTTTTTGTACAAGAGAAATGGAAGATTGCCTCTGATCGTGCTGGAAGTGGAAACACGACTAATATCGGTAGTATCAATGGAAATATTGATGATTTCTGGCATGGGCGTGGCCCGTTTACATCTGAAGATGAATTCCTAAAATACTGGCGTCAGTATGGACGGACAAAAAAAGAGAGAGAAGATTATTCAAATTTAACCCAGTTCCGCTCTTTTAACCAAAGGCTTTTTTAATTCCTCATGTTCTGTTGGGATGGCGGCTGCTTTTTTAGATAAAACAACGATTTCTATCATTTCATTACGAAGGTGCTCTTGTGGTCCAACGTGATAGAAATGGGACATGGTACGTTGGGGATAATCTGAAAACCAACGATCTATATAATCATTCCGACGATACTTGTTTTCTAACCAATTAGATAAAGCAAAGGAGGCTTTTGTTTTGTTTAATGCCTTAGCAAGTTCGTCGGATTCATTATCTGTGAATCCATTATAATAATCTGTATGCCTGCCGACATAAGGTGGATCGCAATATATAATATCATTAGGCTGTGCACAGGAAATTGTGGAACGCCAATCTTGAGAAACAAATTTCCAATCTTTCCCCGTTATTATTTTTTTAGCCCACTCTACTTGGTTTGTGATTTTGGTTACAAGTGCCGGACGGAAACGCTCTGGCTTTCGACAAAAAGGCACATTAAATCGTCCCTTTTTGTTAAACCGCATCATCCCATTAAAACATGATCGACTAAGAAATAAGAAATCAAAAGAGTTCGCATGATCGTTAAATCTATCTCTAATATAGTAATAGTGACTTTCTCCATTTTCTATTAGGGTTTTTCCTTCTTTTTCAAGATAGTTGCGTACGGATTTGCCATTAATAGATCCATTTTGAATTTCTTTATATAATCTAATTAAATGTTCATTTGTATCAGCCAATAGTGCCCGTTGCGGCGCGATATTGAGGGCCACTGCGGCGGAACCTAAGAAAGGTTCAATCCAGCATCCTTGTCCATCCCATTGAATTGACTTGGCAATCAGAGGAATGACTTTTGTCTTGATCCCTTGTATTTTTATCGGGGGAGCTTTGGGGGTTATATCACACGGTAAGAAAGGCATTTTTTCCGTTTTCTATAAGTCATTCTTAAAAGAATAGGTTGTTGAGAGAGCTCTTAGTCATCATACTTTTGACGACTTAGTAGATTTATTTCCAAACCTTCTAAGAAGGACTGGGGGGATAGCAACATACTCGAACTCGTAGGTAATTACTGTTGTCCCTGATAAAGAGTTGGCAAGGACCGTAGAGAAGGGGCTGTGTGTCTAGATTGTCTTTGTCAGGTTGCTTGTCAGAAGATACCACCACAGAAGCTGAAAACAAGCTATGCCGTAGGCTATCGCCTTCATGTGCTCCTGACTAGGCAACAGGGTCACTAAGACCATAAGCATTAACTGTACCTCTGTCGTCAATTTGACGAACTTTAATCCAGTGTCCTACTTTAGTATAGTGAGCGCACGTTTTACTGTATCAATGGATCGGGTGCATGCATGCGCTTAGTTAAGGCCTGTTGGCTCATAAATACGGCATTATGTGTACCCATTCTTACTATCATTAGGAGTAAAACTTGGGCCACACGTGGTGAAGCTCGGAGCAATATGGCCTATCTTTGGTGAGCTGTGATTTCAGTTTTAATCTATATGCCTTCATATTTCCTAGTAGGTAGATTTTGCTTAATTATCACGCATCAATCTTAATAACTAAGTAAGGTTTTAGTGCATTTTTGAGTTGTTTTTACGCAAAAATATACTGGGTGGGTGCATAGCTAGTATACTATTCACCTAAAATAACTAGGTACAAATAAGGGATAAGTTTGTCGAACGCGGCTACTCCGTTTATATAGATTTTGGCTCATGGAAATCATAGCCTATTCGATTATAAAATCATCCACTGTCGATAGTCCTGTCGGTCTTCGAGCCCACACAATTTTATGATTCATCTGTTCTACCATTCTTCATCCTCTATCATTTTTATTAGAAGGAAATTTAGATCTATCCTTAAAATACATTGAGTGAATTTTGGATCCAAAGATTGGTTTTTTATCAAATATAAGCTGTCGGCAATGACGGTGAAAGCTTGACTGTTTCCATGGAGATATAGGCCGACATATCGTGAAAGGCGACACGCCTTAAGATCTGTTTGTATATAGTATCATAATACTCAACATTCGGTAAAACCAGTTTGAGAATATAATCGAAGTTTCCAGTCAGCCTATGCACTTCAACGATTTCAGGAATAGCATTAACCGCTGAATGAAAGTGCGTAAGGTAATCTTCTGTATGAATACCCGTTTTTACAAGCAAGAAAATTGTCGTGGGAAGGTTGATTTTTTGCCTATCTAATAAGGTCATTGTGTTTGTTATATAGCCTTCCTCCCGTAAACGCGTAATGCGGCGTGAGCAGGCAGACGGCGATAAGGCAACCTGTTCCGCTATATCGGTTAGGGGTGTCTCGGCATTGGTTTGAAGTATCGTAAGGATACGACGGTCGCGATTATCAATCATCATTATAGAATGTGGGATGTTTAAACGGTTTGCAATATTTTTGCGCTATAATTGTAAATTATGCATATTTTTCGCGTATTATTCTATTATAGCCTATAACAACGCGCGCCATTCGCGCGAAATTGGTGCCATTCTTATTCCTAGGTTGGGAATCAAGTTTAAGAGAATGAAGCATGAAAAGAATAGGTCTAATCGGTGGTATGAGTTGGGAATCAACGGTTACCTATTATCAGATAATCAACGAAGCTATACGGGAAGCCTGTGGGGGGTTGGTTTCGGCTGATTTAGTAATGCATTCACTCGATTTTTCTGAAGTCGTAGCCTTACAAAAAGCAGATCGGTGGAAGGATGCTGCGGTACTTTTAGGCTCTGCCGGAGCCCGTCTTGCGCATGCAGGTGCTGAATGTGTGCTGATTTGCACTAATACGATGCATCTCGTAGCAGATACCGTAGAAAAAATGTCAGGTGTAACACTCATTAATATCGTTGATGAAACGGCCGCCGCTTTAAAGGCAGATGGGCGTCGTCGTCCCCTTCTGCTGGCAACACGTTATACGATGGAACACGGATTTTATACAGACCGTATGCGTAGTCATGGTTTGAACGTTGTTGTTCCTGAAGAGGATGACAGAGGCGCGGTTCATGACATCATTTTTGGTGAGTTATGCCAAGGGGAAATCAAGGATTCTTCGCGGCAGCGTTATCTTGATATTATTGAGAAAGCGCGTTCAAAGGGTATCGATTCGGTTATCTTGGGGTGTACCGAAATTCCGCTTCTCATTAACGAGAGAATGCTTGCATTACCTTGTTATGATTCAACGGAAATTCATGCAAAGGCAGCCGTTCGTTTTTCTCTCAAAAAAAATGATATCAACAAGGCAGCCTAGACACCGATCTCATTTTCTCTCCAACGCATTTAATCTGATAGCCACAGCAAAAGGCTAAAACAGGGTTAAATGTAGCGGAGGCTAAAGAAAAATCTTTTGAGTGCGGTTCCTGTTATCAGGGCCGCACTTAATTTTTAAAGACATTATTCATAGAATTATTTGAAGCTGTATCCTTTTTTCAAGGTTATTGACTACAGCTGTAACGAATTTAACAAAATTGTATCGTAAAAGATCAAACAGCACCCTACCGGCCTTTTTATGTAGGTGCCCATTGTGACTATCTAACCGAAGATTGGGAAGCCAAAGATTGTCACAAAAGGCTGGTAGCGTGCACCCTCTGCCAAGGTCTTAAAAAACTTTTATAAATGAGTAATGATATATTTTAATTATATTAGCAGAATTTTAAAGCTATGCCCCTTTAATCTTTTTTACCATATTGCAATTTCCCTATATCAATAGCAGGCCGTCCTTGCTCTCGACGACGTCTATTCATATCGCGTAATGAATAAATACACCCACAATATTCTTGCTGGTAGAATTTTTCACGTTTGGATATCTCGATCATTTGGGCGCTATTCCCCCCTTTACGCCAATTAAAATCCCAGTATGTCAGCCCTTCGTAAAGTTCAGCGGCGCGTTTCCCACAGTCGTTCACTTGGTTTAAATTTTTCCAACGCGATATGCCTAGAGAACTAGTCATCACTGAAAAACCATGTTCCTTTGCAAAAAGCGCTGTTCTTTGAAGGCGTATATCAAAACACAGGGTACAGCGCATACCGCGCTCTGGTTCCCATTCCAGACCTTGCGCGCGCTCAAACCAGTTATCTTGATCATAATCCCCATCAACGAAAGGAACATTTTGCTTCTTGGCAAAATGGATATTTTCTTCCTTACGTAAAAGATATTCCTGTTCAGGGTGAATATTCGGATTATAAAAGAAAACAGTATAGTTAATACCAGACAAGGATAAAATTTCCATTATTCTGGCGGAGCAAGGTGCACAGCAAGAATGTAGAAGCACCTTTTCACCCTTATTAGGCGGTGAAACAAGTGGATATTGTATATCATTCATAATTTGTTTCTCAAGTTATCCATGCAAAAAGAAAAAGAGATATAGGCAATCTGTGGCTACTTTATGGATAGGCAGCCTAAGTTATATTCTGATTATCGAAGGGCTATAAAATCAGAATTTACTGAGAATAAGGATCGAATTTTATAATTTTTTATTTCAATTTATTTCTAAATTTCAAACTTATTATTTTTCATAGTTTTTATCTCTCCAGCTTTATGTATCCTTGATATAAAATTGGGATATATTTTTCTTGGCCCTAAATTAGATACAATAAAGGCCGCCTTATTGGCAGTAATAAATCCTTGATAATACAATCAACAATAATTTTTGAAATCGTATTTATTTCCTAAAATAGCCATTGTTACATCATTTTTACTTTATTATTTTAGAAGTTGTTTATGATTTATCCATATAAAATAATTTTTTGATCTTTTTATGTAAAAAGCATACTTATTTAAAAATGAGTATTAATTTATAGAAGGCGATATTAAGATTAAAAAGTTAAAGTAGATGAGTAATAGTTATTATGAATTCTGTTTTCTTAAAACCTATTGAACCATATATTAAATCCTATTGGGGAAAATATAAAACGCTTGATGATTTACCTGAAAAAATGTTGTGGCATCCTTTGGCCTATCATAGCTTGGATGTTGCAGCTGCGATGGAAGCGATTTTGGATATTAGACCCCGTTATGTGCAAGAAATCGCTAAAAAAGGCGCTTTTTCTGAAACAGAGGTGAAACATCAACTTATCTTGATGGCGGCTTTGCACGATATTGGAAAATTTGCTCAAAATTTCCAATCTAAAAATGAGGATTTAGCTAAAGAAATATCAGGGCATACGCTGAATAGCGAGGACTGGTTGAGATATGGGCATGGTGATGTTGGATATACTTTTTGGAAAAAATGCAAAGACAGAATTGATCCCACTTTTAAGAAAAACGAATATTTTGACGACTGGCTTCATGCCGCTTTTTCCCATCACGGAACACCGGCAACAGAAATAAACTTAGGTAATGCCATCGCTTCATCCGCTATTGACGATGCCCAGAATTATATCAAAGATATTTTTGATTTATTCGGTTGGCCAGAACGAAAAGAAATTCAAAGATCTGAAAAAAATGCCCTTAAAGAAGCTACATGGTGCATTGCAGGATTAGTTATCCTAGCCGATTGGCTCGGTTCCAATGCCGAAAAAGGATGGTTCCCTTATGAAAAACCAGATTTTTCCTTGGCCGATTATTGGAAAAAAGCCCAAGAAAAAGCAAAAACCGCTATCACAGAAGCGCAGTTAGCAGAAGCCGCTATCGCCACGCATTTTGATTTAAAAAGCTATTTCAAAGAAGATGTAACGGCCACGCCTTTACAAAAATGGGCGGAGCAACAGCAACCCAATAAGGGCAGCCATCTCTATATTATTGAAGATTTTACCGGTGCCGGTAAAACCGAAGCGGCGCTTATTCTGGCGCATCGCTTGATGCAAAGTGGCTCTGCTGAAGGTATTTATTGGGCGCTTCCGACAATGGCGACGGCGAATGGCCTTTATGCTCGTATAGAAAAGGGATATCGGGCGTTATTTGCTGATAATGCTTTGCCTTCGTTAGTGCTGGCTCATAGCGCTCGTGATTTTCATAAAAAATTCCAAATATCGATTGAGGGTGTCTCTCGATATAAAAAAGGCAGCAATGACCCTGATGATATACCTGCAGAAGTCAATTGTGCGGCTTTCTTTGCTGAAAATAAGAAATATACTTTTTTAGCGCAATTCGGCATCGGAACGATTGATCAAGCTTTAATAGCCGTTCTACCCGTTCGCCATAACAATTTGCGTTTAGCGGCCTTATCCCGTCGTGTTCTTATTATTGATGAGGCACATAGTTTTGACGGCTATATGACAAAGGGCATCGAAGCGCTGATAGAATTTCAAGCTGCCTTAGGGGGATCGGTTATTATTCTATCGGCAACCCTGATACAGGCGCAAAAAAGAGGATTTGTGCAGGCGTTTGGTGGGGATTATAACGTCGTAGAGAGGAATGCCCCTTTTCCTTTGGTGACTTATGTCGATCCCGAGAAACACTCTGACGAATATCCGCTTGCAGCCTTGCGCGGAAGTCGCAGAGACCTTCCGGTTAAATTTTTCTCTTCTGTTGAACAGGTTTTAGAGACGATATTATTTAAGGCATCGCAAGGGAATTGCGTCCTTTATATCCGTAACACGGTTTCCGAGGCGTTAGAAGCTTACGAATGGTTAAAAGATCATGCCCCTGAAACCGTGAAATTGCATTTATTTCATGCTCGATTTTGTCTGAAAGACCGACAAGAGCGTGAAAATGAAATTTTAATGCTGTTGGGAAAAGAGAGCACGATCCAACAACGGGCGGGACAAATCGTTATTGCTACACAGGTGGTAGAGCAATCCCTCGATTTGGATGCTGACTATATGGCAACCGATTTATGCCCGATGGATTTGCTTATTCAACGGGCAGGGCGGTTGCATCGCCATACCCATCGCCCCGATCGATCACCGCCTGAATTATGGCTTGTAAGTCATTCCGCAATAGCAGATGCGCCAGAAGATTGGGTCAGCAGTCTTTTTCCTAAAGGACAGTATGTTTATAGTGATTTCGGACAGCTTTGGCGGACAGTGTATACATTAGAAAAGATGGGTGGACTGCCTTGTTTGAGCCAATCTCCTCGTTCTTTGATTGAACCTGTTTTTGATAAGAATGGTGATTGTCCTGAGGCATTACAGCAGGCGAGTAATATTGCGTGCAGTAAGCGTAACGAAAAACGCAGTATGGCTAACTTCAATTTTTTAAAAATAGAGAATGAGTATAAAGAGACCCTCTTCGAGGTGAATGCCAAAACACCTACTCGATTAGACGCGGAGGGGGTGACCTTGCGTCTAGGATGCTGGGGAAACGGGCATTTAACGCCTTGGGCACAAGCAGAGGATGAAAGGCTGGCTTGGCGTTTATCTGAAATCACCTTGCGCCATAATCAGTTTAAAGAAGTGGCAGAAATAGAGGATGCTTCTCTCAATGCTTCTGTCCAGAAGATGCAAGATCAATGGTCGAAACATTATGAGGCGCCTCGTATTTTACCCTTAAGGTCGAGCCCAGAGAAAGGTGTTTGGGAAAACTGTATTATTGATCCATCAGGAAAAGAACGAAAAGTCTATTATTCTTTTGAGAAAGGTTTATCTATAATTTAGTATTCAATGTAATAAATATTATTTTTTGTTTACTATATAAGTATTGATGAATTTTTTATAGGATATATCCGTAGTTTATTTTGTGATAACTTTTTTGATATGTGATTTTTATTATTTTGTTTAATAAATTAATTTATTGAAAAAATACTTATTCATTTCGAATGAATAGCAACGCTAATCTGATCAGGTAGAGTCGCGTGATGATCAGCCGATAAACCAAAGTCATAATTTTAAAATGATGACGCAATATTATTACTAATATTAGAGTATATCGTGTATCATTATTCTCATGATCATTTAGATAATACCTATCCTCCACGGACAGTGATCTTATCTCTCTAATCCAGCCAAAAATATTCTTTGAAGTAAGGAAGAATAAAGAGGGACCTTTTAAGACAGTATAACTCTTGAAATGCTTCAATGATATTACTTTTTTAAGAAAATTTTATTGAAGAGTGTATAAAAAATAATTTTTTTAAATAAAAACAAATATTTATATCTTAATTTCTTTTAAAAAAAATTATTAAATAACATAACTCAAAAAATTAACTTTTGTTAAACTTTCCTTGTGCCATTTAATTATGAAAATAATTTCAATATTCTTCCTTACGGCAAAAGGATATTTTTTATGCCTTTTAATTTGTTAGCCGATCCTTGGCTTGAGGTTAGACGGTTATCAGGGAAGAAAGACTATATTTCTCCTTGTGGCCTGACAGATCAGTTTGCCACTGATCCCGTTATGGCGCTCGATTTTCCCCGTGTTGATTGGAATGCGGCCGTCTCAGAATTCTTGATCGGTTTGACTTTTCTAGCTTTTCCTTTCCTGAAGAGGGAGGCTGGTGCATGGGCTGAATATTTTGAAACGCCGCCTACATCAGCGCAGCTTCAGGAAAAATGGTGTCCTTTTCTTCCTTCTTTGAACTTTGACGGGAATGGCCCTTTAGCTTTTCAGGATTTTGATTCGCTTGAAGCCCAATTGCCGAAGCCGGTCAGTAGTTTGTTGATAGAGGCACCGGGGGAAAATACTGAAAAAAATAATACCGATCTTTTCGTCAAAAGAGGTGGAGTAACGGCGCTCTGTCAGCCTTATGCAGCGGCAGCACTTATCACACTCCAGACTTATGCGCCTTCGGGCGGGAGGGGTTATCGGACTTCTCTGCGGGGCGGGGGGCCTCTTACAACTCTGATTGCGCCTTTACGATCAGGCCAAAAAATGACGAGATTATGGGATAAAGTCTGGGCCAATATACCCTATCTTGAGAACCATGATGAGAAGGATTTGGCGGCTATTCAAGCGCAGATATTCCCATGGCTGCAACCAACAATTCTATCCAATAAGGGGGTAAGCATTTCGTCAGATGGACGACCGCTCGCATTGGCTTTCTTTGCTTGTCCTCGTCGAATTCGTTTGGTTTTTACTGAAGGGGAATGCAGTCTGACTGGCCAAAAAGGGCTAGTTGTTGAGAATTATCGCAACCAAAATCCTGGAGGCGATTATCAATGTTGGCAACATCCCTTATCCCCTTATTACCGCGATAAAAATAAGAAATTATTACCCATCCATCCTCATGCGGGAAATTCCAGTTATAAAGACTGGCTGGGATGGTGGGGCTTTAACGGTACTCCAGCACAGTCTTTAAAAAATTGGGGATCCCGCAAAGAAGAAATCGAAGATATTCTGGATGTCGCGACGCCAGAAAAAATAGAAGCCTTTGGCTATGATATGGATAAGTGGAAGGCTCGGCAATGGCTTCATGCTGAAACGCCGTGGCTTCCTGATAGCCATGAAAATCTCAAAGAATCAGTCAAAGATTTCATTGATGCTACAGATGAAGCTGCACGCGCAGTTCTTTCTACCTGTCGTATTGCTCTTTATGGACAGGAACAGAAAGATGGGAGCTATCGCATTGATTCCAATGCCAAAGAATCTTTAAAAGAGGCCTCTGATCAGTTTTGGGACATAACGCAACCTGATTTTCAACAATATCTGAAGGTCTTAAAGGAGCGTAGCGCCCAAAGCGGCTGTCTAGGTATAAATGATATAGATTTGCGACAAGAATGGCATAAAAATTTATGTCAAAAAGCATATTCGGTTTTTAATGCCTTTGTCGATGTCAGCAGCTTAACAGGTCAAAATCCCCGTCGATTAGTCTTTGCACAAGATAATCTGAGCAAGCTTTTATGGTTAAAAGTGGCTCAATCAGCATTGGGTTTGCAATCAAAACAAAGTGGCAAAAGTAAAAGGAAAGCGGCGTGACAAAGACTAAAGATGAACAGTCATCCCAGCCAAAGAGTCATGAATCCCGAGACCTATATCATCCTATTTTTAAGGATTGGTGGAATGAATTTATAAATAAAAACAATCCAGATCGAAATCGTGCTTCGGTCGCCAAATTGAAACGCCTTGCGTTGATTGGCGATGAAGAAATTGCTCAACCCGATGTGATTACAGCCCTTGAAATCACCCCTTTCCGTAGTCTGTATAGGAAAATAAGTGCATTTGAAAAATGGAATGAGCTGTCCAAGAAAAACAAACTCGCCCGTGAAAATTGGTTGACCCTGACAGCTTATGCCTTGGCACATGTAAAAGAATATGCCGAAAAACATCCTGCGTCCTATCTTGGTTCCAAAAGCAAGAAAGAGGGCGATAAGCCCCTTATGAATGAAATGCGTTTTATTGCGTTGATGCGTGCTGAAACGGAAAGCCAATTATTTGTCCAAGCGCGCAGATTGATTGCTTTACTTAATAACGCGCCTGTCGATGTCGGGGAATTGGGACGTTCTCTTTATTTATGGTTTGATAAAAAAGAAGGCGACAGAATTAAGCGAGAATGGGCACGTCGATATTACAACATTCATAATGTGCCTGAATTGGAAGCATAAAAATACTCTCAAAATCTATAATTTTATTTTAGGATAAAGAAAAAATGGCACATTTTATTCAACTTCATATTTTAAATAGTTATCCGGCCTCCAATCTAAACCGTGATGATACGGGGCGGCCAAAAACTTTAAAATATGGGGGCGCAGAACGTCTTCGTATTTCATCGCAAAGCTTAAAGCGCGCTTTTCGTGAATCTGATATTTTTGCAGATAATTTACCGCAAGCTTTGGGTAAGCGTTCGATCGTTTTTATGAAGTCCTTGGTAGATGGTTTAAAAGCCGCCGGTCTTGATGAAGCGGAAGCACAAGAACGTGCTGAATCTGTTATTACCGCCGCCAAGTTAGGAAAACCTAAAAAAGAAGACAAATCTAAAACAGAACAGTTAGTACATTTGGGGCCTGACGAGTTAGCCTTACTTGATGAATTGGTTGAAAAGTTATCGGCTGTAGAAAAGCCAGATTTAAAAGGCTTAACTATCCTGAAACATAAGCCTCGCGCGGCTGATATTGCCATGTTTGGCCGGATGTTAGCGGATAATCCCGGTTATGATGTTGAAGCCGCAGTGCAGGTCGCCCATGCCTTCACTACACACCGCATCGCGGTAGAGGATGACTTTTACACAGCCGTTGATGATCTGAAAAACGAAGATGATCTTGCTGTTAATGGGGCGGGTTTTCTGGGTGTCCAGCAATATGGCGCAGGTACATTCTACTTATATATATGTGTTAATGCAGATTTACTTTTGAATAACCTTGATGGCGATAAAGCGCTCGCAAAATCAACCTTAAAAGCACTGATTGAAGCCGCAGCGAAGGTTAGCCCCAGAGGCAAACAAAATAGCTATGCCAGCCATAGCCGCGCTCATTTTATTCTGGAAGAGATTGGCACCGAAGCGCCGCGCTCATTGGCGCAAGCTTTCCAGTGTCCGGTTGGCCGATTAGATAATGACGATGATGATTATATGGTAGCATCTATCAAACGTCTGAAAAAGCTTCAGGAAAACTATACCCAAGCCTATGATGAAAGGATTGAAAGTGTTGAAATGAATGTAGGCAATAGTGAAAGCCTTCCTTTCGCTGCCTTGGTAGAACAAGCTCAAAATATTATTGACCGGATTTAACCGATGTCTGACCGTGAATTTCTACTCTTTCGTCTAAAAGGCCCCATGGCAGCGTTTGGCGAAATTGCAGTGGGAGAAAGGCGCAGCCTTTGGGATGTGCCTTCGAAATCGGCGATATTGGGCCTTGTCGCGGCAGCTAAAGGCCTTGGTCGCCAAGATCCTAAACTTCTTGCCTTGGATGAAAATTTAGGTTTTGCGGTGCATAGGGATGTCGCGCCGCAAAAGTTGCGTGATTTCCACACGGCTCAAATTCCATCGGAGGCAGATCGGAAAAAAAGACAAAAAGCGGGTCAGGATATTTCTACACGTAGGGGCGATTTGAATACAAAAGATAAGCTCAATACGGTCATCTCTGAACGTTTTTATCAAACCGATGTTGCGTTTACAGTCGCCTTATGGGCAAAGTCTGAAAAGCTTGTGGATTTGTCTCTTTTAGGAAAATTCCTGAAATATCCCAATTTTGTTCTGTATTTAGGACGTAAATCCTGTCCTTTATCTGCGCCACCCTATCCAAAAATCATGACAGCGTCCGGCCTACGCAAGGCATTTCATTTTTATAACGATGACTGTCCCTTGAAAAAAAAGCGAGACCGTTATGAATGTGAACGCAAACAGGAGCCAATTTGGTTTGAAACCGGTGCGGGATTAGCAGAGGAAGAGAAACAAACTTCCCTGATACGCGTCAGGCGGGATGCTTTACGCAATAGGGCTCTTTGGCAATTTTCAGATCGTCCCGAAGGGCAGTTACCATGGGAAGAGCCCCAGAATTTTGCCATGTCTTCTGTTATCGGAATCGAGGGGCTGCAATGAGCTATTTTTCTCTGGCAGAATTGCGTTCGAAAGATATTTCGGCAAGGCTGAATATCTCGGAAAGATTATTAAAACTCTCGTCGGGGATAGATCCGAATACTTCTGAAAAAGAGCTTCAATATGCCGATGCCGGTCATCAGCTTATCTGGTCGCTTTTTGACGATGACCCGACCGCAAAACGCGATTTTATCTATCGGGCTTTTGATGAGGATCGCTTTCTTATAGTCTCGTCTCGTTTTCCCAAAGACAAGGCGGAAATCTGGTCTTTGGAAAGCAAAGACTATACGCCTCATCTTGTCGCCCAGAAACGCTATGGATTTTCTCTTCGAGTCAATCCGACGATTGCGCTTTCTCAGCCGTATCAGGCCCGTAGTAAGCCGACCGATGTGCTTATTCATGCAGAAAAACAGCAAGGATATTCTCTGACTTCCCAAGAAAAAGAAGATGTCGTTTTGGAGTGGCTGGCTTCTCGTCTTGTGTCTCGAGGGGCAGAAATTGAACGGGATCGTTGTGGGCTTATGAATTATGGTCGGCATCAAATCCCTAGAAGACCCCAAAAAGGCGAAAGCAACATGGCTTTTAAAAGCAAAGCGACCTTTTCTTTTGTCGATATTGAAGGTGTTTTAAAGGTCACACATCCCGAATCTTTGCAGCAGACATTACTTACAGGCATCGGGCGCGGCAAAGCTTTTGGATTGGGATTGCTGTTACTTCGTCCTTTGAGTGATTAAATCATGACTTTTATTCCTCTAAAACCGATTCCGCTCAAAGAACGCTCGGCTATTATTTTTCTCGAATATGGTCAGTTGGATGTTATCGACAATGCCATTGTTCTGGTTGATCAGGCCGGTGTGCGGGTTCAAATTCCAGTCGGTGGACTGGCCTGTTTAATGCTCCAGCCAGGGACAAGGATTTCTCATGCTGCGGTCGCTCTTTGCGCCAAGGTCGGATGTCTTTTAGTCTGGGTTGGGGAAGCCGGTGTCAGATTATACGCATCGGGACAACCGGGTGGCGCACGCGCCGATAAATTGCTTTTTCAAGCGCGTAATGCTCTGGATGAAACAGCGCGTCTTAATATCGTGCGAGAAATGTATCGCTGGCGCTTTGATGATGATCCGCCTGCTCGCCGAAGTGTCGATCAATTACGGGGTATGGAAGGGGTAAGGGTGCGTGAAATTTATAAGCACCTAGCCCAAAAATATGGCGTATCGTGGCAAGCGCGTCGCTATGATCAGAAAGACTGGGATAAAGCAGATATTCCAAACCGTTGCCTGTCTTCGGCCACGGCTTGTCTTTATGGTCTTTGTGAGGCAGCTATTTTGGCAGCGGGCTATGCCCCCGCTATCGGCTTTCTGCATCGGGGCAAGCCGCAAAGCTTCGTTTATGATATTGCCGATCTCTATAAATTTGAAACTGTTGTGCCAGCCGCTTTTTCAACAGCCGCTAAAATAGCCAAAGGTCTAGCGCCCGCTTTGGCACCAGAAAGGCAAGTCAGAATAGCCTGTCGGGATATGTTTCGGAAACAGGGAATCCTTGAAAAAGTCATTCCCGACATTGAAAAAATTCTGCTCGCAGGGGGATTGAAACCGCCAGACGAAACGGAAGATGCACCCGAAGCGATTGATCCAGCAATTCCGCGTGAAAAGGCATCTGGTGATGATGGTCATCGTAACTGAAAATGCACCGCCCCGTTTGCGAGGGCGATTAGCCCTCTGGCTATCGGAAATTAGGGCTGGGGTATATGTCGGAGCGTATAACCGTCGCATACGTGAACGAATATGGTCTGAAACAACAGAAATGATTGAAGAAGGTAATGCCGTAATGGCATGGAAAGCGCCCACCGATTCAGGTTTTGCTTTTGAAGCGATCGGCGTTAATCGACGAGAAGCTATAGATTTTGATGGCCTCACTTTAGTGCGCTTCAAACCCCTTGAAAAAGAGACCGAGATGCCATTTTCGGAATAGTTTTTTGGCTCTAAATATCCTATAAAAAGTTGGTAGATTTTTTGACATCGTGAATCTATTTGAATATCAAGCACTTACAAGGATGAGTGTTCCCCGCCCACGCGGGGATGAACCGTCGATGATAGTTCTTCCAACCATCTCATTGATGTGTTCCCCGCCCACGCGGGGATGAACCGATCCTAAAACTCTAGTTCCGGTATTCGCACGTGTGTTCCCCGCCCACGCGGGGATGAACCGTCTCTACTGGCAAGGGTGGCCAGTCAGTGAGAGTGTTCCCCGCCCACGCGGGGATGAACCGGTTTTGTATAATCCAATTCCAGTGCTTGCTACGTGTTCCCCGCCCACGCGGGGATGAACCGCAGGCTGTCGGATGCGGTTCCGTTGCCTGTCCGTGTTCCCCGCCCACGCGGGGATGAACCGAAAAAACGACATATTTACGATTATTTTTCAGCGTGTTCCCCGCCCACGCGGGGATGAACCGTCTCAACGCCAGTTATCGTTGTCCGTGTCGCAGTGTTCCCCGCCCACGCGGGGATGAACCGCGCCGCGATAACATGAGACTTTCCCGTACCTTGTGTTCCCCGCCCACGCGGGGATGAACCGACGCAATTAACACATACTGATTAACGTTTTTCGTGTTCCCCGCCCACGCGGGGATGAACCGTAGGAGATTGCTTCATGCTTTGCCCGCGTACAGTGTTCCCCGCCCACGCGGGGATGAACCGTTGCACCAATCTGGCGTGCCTTCAGGATCATTGTGTTCCCCGCCCACGCGGGGATGAACCTTAAGCGCTCTAGTTATATTTGCCTTCGCATTTATGCCTATCAGCATTGTTAATGCTAGAGGTTATAGTGGATATCATAGTTATAATTCGACCAGATCATCTACGAGTTCATACTCTGCCCCTAGAGAGCATTATACTCACGATTACTACCGTCAGAATGGAACACACGTGAATGGATATCATGCAACAAATCCGAACAGTACAAAAATGGATAACTGGAGTACTCGGGGTAACGTCAATCCTTATACTGGACAGCTTGGAACAAAAAACCCTTACTAATCTCATTTAAATCAGACTAACACATAGAAATCCGAAAATTTATACTCGAAACAAGAAATTTAAATATGAATATTGGTGAGCTTGAATTTGAAATAGCAAAGCTATGCGGGATCGCTCAATTACTCAAAATACAGACCGAAATCGAAGGTTATTTATAAAAATATATTTTAATATTTTTATTTTTTAATAAAATTATAATTTAATAAGATAAAGCCAGCCCCAGAAATGGGGCTGGCTTGGTTATTATATACAAATAAATGTTTACTTTTAGCTGTTTCATTAGCCTATTTTATAAGAAAATATTATAATTCATTTTTTAAAATCCTTTCTAGGTTTTCGAAAAGCGGCTCAAAAGCAGAGAAAGCCTCTTTAGGAAAAGTCTTCACTTTTTCAGCAAAAGAAGATTCTTTACCCTTTTTTATTGTCATTTTTGATTGACCACACGGTAGCGGTGTTTCTTGAATAATATCTTTCATCAAATCATGTGGAAATAAAAATTCTATACATAGAAGAGATTCCCCAGCGAGTTCAAAAGAGGCAAAATCATTACGAAACTCTGGGACTGGAAGAAGCATCGCATAGAGACTGCTGGATTCATGCTTTTTCATTAAACCAGAACACACCTCGCCAGATGGTGGCTGTTTTCCAAAGACCCTGTTCCATTGATTAAAGGCATCATCAAAATCAAAAAGACCAACTATTTTTTTATCACCGATAGAAAAAAGTATGCTTGCGTCATTAAGAGTAGACGCAATACTTTTCATTCCTAAAGCATTTCGAATTTCAAAATTCATAGGAGAATTAGGTCTGAGTTTGCTCCAAGCTTCAGTTAAAATAACTTTATCAGTCTGCCCTTCAACGAGAAGCACCATTGGTTTCTCATTATGACGTGCTAAAAAATCATCAATATTAAAGGCAAAGAGGGCCGCATCACCATCAATCGTTGGATAAGTAGGTTCAGTCATTGGGGCAACCTGACCATTTTCTTGATTTTTCTGCAGAACTATCGTTTTAGCGCCTAATGCCCCATGAATTACAAAAGGCGAGTGTGTTACGATTATGATTTGAGGGCAAGCTTCAAGAGAAGAAAAAAGATGGTGATAAAAGCCAACAATGCGGCTTTGCCACTCTGGATGCAAACTCAATTCAGGTTCATCTATAAGGACTATTCCCCCTTCTATAATAGAGAGATTTTTTAGAAAAAATCCGCCTCTAAATATGATTTGTTTTTCACCAGAACTGAGATCATTTATTGTACTTTTACGTCCAAATTCTTCAAACTATATTATAAATCCATCATTTTGTTTTATTTCTTTAAATTTTTTATTAGGAAACATATATTGAATAGCCTCTAAGAAAGGCTGCATCCTTTTATTTCCTATTTCTTCAGGTATAATTTCATTAGGATGACTATCATGATATTTAGCTAAGTCTTCATTATCAGCTGTACGGATATCAGTAAAAAGCTGAATAATATCTTGAGATAGACTTAGGTCAGTCCGTTTGCTTTCGACTTTTGCATTATCTATAGCACTTCCTGTGGCATGAGATGAAATATATTTTTCAAAATTTACTAAAGCCTTAGAATAAAAACATTTAATCAATTCTTGATAGCTATTATTGAGATAATGATTACCCCTAAGTATTTTATATACTTTATCTTCATACTTAAGAGTAAACAAAAAAGGATTATTTTTTATATAATATTTTCTTTTTACATCTAAGATGTCAAAATCTAAATTTTTCAATTTAGAATCATATTCTAACATATGATTTTGCAATTTTTCAAAAAATGGCCTATCTGCTTCTTCAAACTCTATTTCTAGAGTAATTTTTCCAGAAATATTATCTTTACTATCTCCACTTATCGTCTGAAAAATACTTTTTAAAACAGAAGTTTTACCTGTACCATTCCCACCAGCGATTATGATGGTTCTATATGGATTTTTGTTTTCATCACAGAAATCAAGATCAATGTTTCCTACCTCGAGACTATTTTCGATTTTTATTTTTCTAATAAGCATAATGCCCCCTTTAGTATAAAAATATATTTTTATATTTTAATAAATTTATAAAACATAACCCAATCTAAAAGTTGGGCTGTCTTTTATTAGCTTTGACAAAAACTAAAATATTTCATTAAAAATATTGTATCTTGTATCGATACAGGATACAATTATGCCAATTAATTTTGACAAACCTTCTTAGATAGAAAGGGGAAAGGTAATGATGATGTGAAAATAGAGACAATTAAACACAAAGGCTTAAAAGATTATTTTAAAACTGGGGATTTGAGCAAATTACCCTCGAATCAACCAGAACGACAAAGATTGCTCGACCTGCTTACCTTAATCCAATCTTCTTCCGAAGATGATTGGGAAAAAGACTGCGCATCTTGTGGATGGGAAGTCCGACCTCATAAACTGCAGGGTAAACGTGAAGGACAATGGGCGTTAACAACACAGGGACGATGGCGACTGACATTTTCCTTAAAAGGAGGAGAAATATACGATCTCAATTACGAAAATTATCATTAGTATTTTAGAAAAGAAAGGATTCATTAATGGCTTACACTTTGCCACATCCTCAACCTGTCGGCGGTTTTATAAGGCGCAATATATTAGAGCGTAATAACCTATCGGTAACAGAGGCTGCCCAGATTTTGGGTGTGGGAAGGCCTGCTTTGTCAAATATGCTAAACGGCAACAGCCGCTTATCAGAACGGATGGCAGCCGCCATTTCTGCTGTATTCGAAATTAGTGTAGAAACATTGCTCAATATACAGCATCTGACTGATCTTAAAGAGGCACAAGAAATTACGAAAGACTTGATTAAGAGCAAAAAAGTAAAAAAATTTGTGCCTCATCAAGGTCACGAAATAGCTGCTATGTAGCTATATATAAAATTATATAAATATAATTTTATTATTTTATAAAAATATAAAAAGATGAAAGCATGAAAATTTACTGTTTATTCACTGCCGTACTAGCTTTTGCCAGTACGGCAGCTATTGCCGGTAATTATCAGAGTTGTCGGATTAGTTCCGGTATGAAAAGCTTTTGTGGTGCGCCCTTCTCCGGTGAGGCTGTTATTCAAGATCAAGGGCGCTATAAGAACTGTCGGATCAGCTCTGGAATGAAAAGCTTTTGTGGTGTGCCCTTCTCCGGTGAGGCTGTTATTCAAGATCAAGGGCGCTATAAGAACTGTCGGATCAGCTCTGGAATGAAAAGCTTTTGTGGTGTGCCCTTCTCCGGTGAGGCTGTTATTACGGATTAATCTCCAGATTAAAATTCGTAATCAAACCACTATTATTTAGAGTGTGCGTTACATCGGTAATCTGCCAATTTTGCTGATCTATGATTGATTTAAACCCTTGGTTTTTTACCGGCTGGCAGACAGACAATGATGGTAGTCCTGTTGCAACATAGATCTGTAATTTTTGGTCTCCGCGCATCCGATGATTATATTCTGCCCGTGCTGCCTGCATGGCAGATTCTGCGCTATAATAGCAATGTGATAGCCGCTTAGTGGCGGTTCCTTCGCCGAATTTTACGATATGGTATCGCGTTTTTCTTGGAGTGCCATTTCGCTTCGATGGCTCTGGCATCGACATGCGTGACATCGTAACTATAATTTGTGATAGCGCTTTTCTGAATTTTTAAGATTGGCAATTTCTGCCCTGTCGCCGTCTCATTCGTTCCCTTTGGAATAAATATGAGATGATTGTTTTTGATCGTGCCTGTAGCATCTCGCTCGCGCGCCAGACGCTGAACCAGAGCCAGATCGCTCTCATTTTGTTGATGCACTGATCCACTGGCCAAGGCGGACAGCGTCGGATCGATACGGGCTGTCAGATGATTACGATCAGCTATTGTTTTCAGAATAGCGCCGAGCGTGGTACCGTGCCATGCACAGTCAATCCGTTTTTTGATGGCGCTTTCGACGGCTACGGAGTGGGCTGTAATCGAAAGCTGTTTTACTGGTTCGACATAGTGAACGCTCTCGAAAACAAATTTTCCTTTATTGACGAGCGGCTGGCCTTTGAAACCAATTTTAATTTCGATCAGTCCATCTATATTCGGTATTTCTAAACGGTCATCCGTATCATCCAATACAAAATTTAGTGTATCGACTTGCTCGCCTGCATATTCGTGCAAATCTAGATTAATAAGTCGTGGCCGAATTTTAGGACTAACATCAGTACCATTGATAATGACTTGGAAATCAGGTGATAAAATAGTCATGCGTATGTGATCTTGCTAGAATTTGCGGTTGTATTGTCATCATCGACGCGCTGTAATTCGATCCCGAAATCAATCTGGCGCGGTCGACCGTCCTGCCACAGATATTTCATCTTCTCGGAAATCGATTTGATGACATACGCGCCGTAAATTTTGCCCGTGCCGTCAACCAGTTGCCAAGATTGGCCTTCGTCTGCCATTTCTCGCAACGTATCAATCGAAACTATTTCTGCGCTCTGATCCGGCTGGTCTTGCCGTCCAGTCAGAAAATCAGAGATGCCCGATTTCGATATCTGTGGATGAATGAGTTTATCGATGCGCTGTTTGAGCGAGATCCTCTGGTTCTGCTCTGATGCCAGCGCATTGGCTATTTCAGCGTAAACTGTGCCGGATAACGATACGGTTTCGCCCAGTCCGGTAAACTGGAGCGCCTCACGTGCGCCCAAGCGTTTGTTAGAACCAAATTCCCACGTCGTTGTCCGATCGAGGTTTTCGGGCGCTAGAGAAGATAGTTCAAAAACGAACATTCCGAGTGCTAATGTGTTCCCCGCCCACGCGGGGATGAACCGGGCTAGAATTTGTCGTGGCGTTATCACTAGCAGTGTTCCCCGCCCACGCGGGGATGAACTGTGTCTGCTTGACTTTAAACATTCTAAAAAAAAGCGGGCATCTTCTTTTCGATGAATATCGAGAAGAGATAACCCGCTAAACTGTTTAAATTATTAGATAAGATAAGAGGTATTATTTTATTTTTTATTATTTTTCGATAATCAGCGCCTACATCACCGTTCTATCTGGCTGACATCTCGCACAGCACCCCGAGCGGCGTTTGTTGTTAGCGCTGCATAGGCGCGAAGTGCTGATGAAACATGACGTTTACGATGCTGAGGCTTCCAAGCTTGTGCGCCTTTACTTTCCATCAATAGACGTCGATCTGCTAAAAGGGCATCGTCCACGTCGAGATGGATAATTCGTTGAGGAATATCAATGACGATAGGATCACCGGTTTCGACCAGTGCAATCAATCCGCCTTCGGCCGCTTCTGGTGAGACATGACCGATCGATAAACCGGAACTTCCGCCAGAAAAGCGACCATCTGTCACGAGAGCACAGAGTTTCCCTAATCCCTTTGATTTAAGATAACTGGTCGGATAAAGCATTTCCTGCATACCCGGGCCCCCTTTTGGCCCTTCATAGCGGACGATGACGACATCCCCCGGTTCAACCTGATTACCCAGAATGCCAGCAACGGCTGCATCTTGGCTTTCGTAGACTCTTGCCTTACCACGAAAGGTAAGGATTGAATCATCCACACCCGCCGTCTTCACAATGCATCCTTCAGGGGCAAGATTCCCGAATAACACAGCCAGTCCCCCATCTTTGGAGAAAGCATATTCAGCAGAACGGATAACACCTTTCTGACGATCGGTATCCAGTTCCTCCCAACGAGCGGATTGGCTGAAAGCGGTCTGAGTCGCTATGCCGCCGGGGGCCGCACGGTAAAAAGTTTGTGCCGCTTCGCTGTTTGAGCGTCCTATGTCCCAATCAACGAGCGCATCGGCCAATGTCGGAGCATGAATAGTCGGAAGGCTTGTGTCGATCAGACCAACGCGATCAAGCTCACCTAAAATAGCCATGACCCCTCCTGCGCGATGCACATCCTCCATATGAACGTCATTCTTCGCAGGGGCGACCTTGCATAGACACGGAACACGCCGAGACAGCCGATCAATATCGGCCATGGTAAAGGGCACGTTACCTTCTTGGGCAGTAGCCAGTAAATGAAGCACGGTATTCGTTGAGCCACCCATGGCAATATCGAGACTCATGGCATTTTCAAAGGCACCGAGTGTAGCGATAGAGCGTGGCAAGACTGTCGCGTCATCTTGTTCATAATAACGGCGTGCCATATCGACAATAATGCGGCCAGCCTTGCGAAAAAGCTGTTCACGATCACTGTGCGTGGCAAGAACAGAGCCGTTACCGGGCAAGGCCAAACCCAGTGCTTCGGTCAGACAATTCATTGAGTTGGCGGTAAACATGCCTGAACATGATCCACAAGTCGGACAGGCAGACTGCTCAACGGCTTTTACATCTTCATCCGTGAAATGATCATCAGCAGCGATAACCATCGCATCGATAAGATCCAGTGCGCGTTCGGCTCCTTTGACAGCAACCTTACCCGCTTCCATCGGTCCCCCTGAAACAAAGACCGTCGGAATGTTAAGCCGCATTGCCGCCATGAGCATACCGGGCGTAATCTTGTCGCAATTGGAAATACAGACCAAGGCATCGGCACAATGCGCGTTGACCATATATTCAACCGAGTCAGCAATTAATTCACGCGAAGGCAAGGAATAAAGCATACCTTCGTGGCCCATGGCGATGCCATCATCGACCGCGATAGTATTAAACTCTTTGGCAATCCCGCCCGCTTTTTCGATCTCACCCGCAACAAGCTGTCCAAGGTCTTTTAAATGGACATGACCGGGCACAAATTGCGTAAAGCTGTTCGCTACCGCAATGATCGGTTTACCAAAATCCTCCTCTTTCACACCTGTGGCGCGCCATAGACTTCTGGCGCCTGCCATATTGCGACCATGCGTAGTTGTTCGAGAGCGATAATGAGGCACTGCTTTTCCTAATGTAATTTTTATGACCCTTTATTAGGCCACTCGAAAAGCAAAGAGAAATATATTATTCTCTTTAAATTAAGTCGTTGGAAATATGAAAGATGGATATTCGACAGCTAAAACATTTTGTTGCCGTCGCTGAAACTTTGCATTTTGGGAAAGCGGCCGAGCGCCTTAGGATAACACAGCCACCCCTTAGCCAATCTATAATAAGATTGGAGCAAGAACTTAGAGCGCCCCTTTTTCTAAGAACCAAGCGTCGCGTAGCGCTAACCCCTTTTGGAGAGCAATGGCTTCGATACGTTAAGAAGGCGCTTGAGGGTATCGAGGCGTTACCGGAAATCGCCAGACATCTGAGGGACGGGGCGGCTGGACAGCTTCATCTATCTTTCGTTAGCACGGCCGACTTTAATATTTTACCGACTCTTGTTCGACGGTATCGGTCGCTTTATCCTGAAGTCGAACTTTCATTGAATGAAGCAACAAGTGATGTGCAGATTACAGCCATAGCTAATGGGCGCGGACATGTCGGGATAATTATACCACCCGCTAATGCCTCACTGCCTATAGGTCTTACTTATCACAAACTTGTATCAGAACCTCTGATCGCCGCCGTCCCAGAAAGTTGGTTTAGAAACCAACGCTTTTCCCTTGTCCAAGGGAAATTATCACCCGCTTCTATTATAGAAGCGCCTATCATTATTTTTCCACGGCCTCTGGCACCGGCCTTTTATGATCTGGTTATGAATTACTACGCTTCATGGGGAGGATACCCTCATATTGCCCAACAGGCTATCCAAATGCAGACTATTATTAGTCTTGTTGCCGCCGGAATGGGTATCGCTCTTGTCCCCCAATCGCTCCGCCAGATGGCACGGACAGATGTTCATTATTTGGATTTGGAAAAGCCTGCACCTTTTTTGGAAACCGGCATCATTTGGCGTCAGGATGATCAGACTGCAACGCTTAGGCGTTTTCTTGAGGTTACAAGAGAAGTCCTTATCATAGAGGCGTAAGTTAATTTTGTTCTGACATTTGGGGGCGTGTTCTCCCAAAAGGAACGCATGGGATGATAACTTTGGGTGTCTCTCCCATGTCAGGTTAACATCGCTTTTCGATATTTACGTTTCTGCAATCGCTAATCGACCTATTGCCGGATCATCGGTAAAAAATCCGTCTAATCCCAATTCCAGATAGCGCCTTATTTCGGCTATCGAGCCTTTGATATTGCGGGCATTATCTCCTGCTTGATCGCGCAATGCGAGCGGTAAGAATCTGTTTTCAGGGCGGCAGGTGTAACTATGGACTAACAGCCCTGTAGCATGGGCATCTTCTATCAGACTGCTGGGATTACCCCATTGCCCTGTTTGGGTTTTCGGAATGAGATCATCATTAGAAGGGCCGATCGCTTCTGCAAATTGGCGAATGTCTTTTAGTGCTGCCGGTGTCATCAAATCGCCAAAAGTCGTTTTTCCGCCAACCGCCAGAATATCGGCTGGGATCGTCTGACGCCCGCCTAACAAAAACATAAGTTTCCAGTGCGGACGGGTATAACCGATCTTCTGTCTAAGATAGCGAAGCGCTGTATCTTCAAAACACTGAATTTCTACAGGAGCCTGAGATGTGTAGAGATGACTATCCAGAATTTTTAGGAGTGTATCTTCTATTGAAAATCCTAATTTTCGGAAATGCGTTGGATTTTTAATTTCAGGTATGAGGCCGATTAGACGATTACTGCAGGTCGATGCCGCCGCAACAAAGTCGATCACTTCTTCTAATGTAGGAATTTCAAACCACCCATCATAACGCGTATTCAACGGCCTGATTGTTGGCAGTCTTTCACAAGCCCTTAAGGTTTTGATTTCTGCCAAGGTAAAATCAGTTGTAAACCAGCCTTCTTGTTCTTTGCCATCCATCACTATTTTACGGCGGCGGCTCGAAAATTCCGTATGATGGGCAACATCTGTTGTGTCAGTAATATTACTTTCATGTCGAGCAATAAGATGCCCGTCCTTCGTTGGGACAAGATCCGGTTCGATATAATCGGCACCATCTATAATTGCTTTTCCATAAGCGGCGAGCGTATGTTCTGGCCGTAAGGCGGAAGCGCCGCGATGAGAAAAAATTAGCGGTTTCAGGGCAAGAGAAGGGGCGGCTTTGGCTAAGGTCGGCCAAAGCGCGGTATGAAAGAGAACGCCATTTGCTGCCGTTAATTGTAACAACCGCCGCCGGTTTAAAGTAACCATTATAAAAGACCTTAAAAAATTACCTTAGAAACCAGCCTGAAGGGTAAGAAAGAACATACGAGGTGCAATCGGATAGGCTGTAAACTGACTGGAAGCTTGGTTACTATTAATCGTTGACCAACCTTTTGTATTGGTCAGATTGGTAATGTTGCCTTGTATCCGTAAATCACGGACGTGCGGGATATTATGAAAAGTATAGCCTGCATTAAGGCTAAACAGCATATAAGAGCCAACAGACAGATCATTGGTATAAGTCGCATAGCGCCTACCGATAACGTCACCGATAAATTGGGCTGAAAAATTGCCCCAATCAAAACTACCGACGAATTTTTCTGCCCAGTCAGGGACACCGGTCACCTTTTCCCCAGCCGTCATGACTTCGGTAGTACCGTTATTGTAATTGTCGTTATAGACCGAGTGGTTATAGGAAAGGGCATTATAAAGCGAGAAATGGGGGCCAAATTTCATCGTGAAGGATAAATCCATGCCATCGGTTGTCACCGATCCGACATTCGTCAGGATGGTTGCGCTGCCAACAATGGAAGAGTTTGTCTGCGTTGTAGAAACGGCCAGTAGTCGATTTGAAAAATGCACATGATAATAGCCCAACTGACCGCTAAAACCTGTCATTGGCCCAAAGTGAATATTTCGTTTGGTGCGGATACCCGTTTCATACGTCCATGATGTTTCCGGTTTTCCATGCTTTTTAAAATCTTCAAAAGCTTCCTGACTGGTCACCCCCCAAGGCGTTGCATTTCCATAACCAGCTGCTTCAAAGCTGCGCATATTTTCTTGAATATTAGCAAAAATCTCTTCATGCGGGGTAACGTTCCACAATGCGCCGAATGCCGGCAGAAAAGGTTTTACAGCTGAAATTTTACCACCCGGAACGGTAATGGCATTTTTGGGAGAAAGCGAACCGGGTAAAGCGGCAATCGGTAATTTGCCATTTGTATAGACTAATTCTGATTTAAAGCCCGCCTGAAAGGTGAAATTAGGCGTTATTTTCCATGAATCTTGAACATGGGTTACGAAACTATTCGTGTAGAAAGCATTTTTATATTGGCGGATAAGCGGGTCTTCTGGTCGTTGATAAGGTGTTGAAGGAGAATTAACATCAAGCGCATACCAATTACGGGCTTGAGTATTGTTATTGCGTTCATACCATCCCCCGACTTCGATTGAGTGGTTGCCTGTCTTATAATGTAATGTCGATATTAGACCGCCCCGATTATCAAGATATTCGGTTGTTCTGGTGGCATAGCCAGAGTTACCAAAAACGGATTTTAAATCCTGTCCCGGAAAATAGGCTTCAAATAAGGATGGAAGGCCCGCTGCCTGAATAGGGCCTGCGACGACACCCACCCCTGAGTTATGATGATAGTAAAACTGGTTATCCCACGAAATTTTATCACTGAAATCATGCGTAAATTTTAAATATCCCAGAAAATCTTCTCTTTGGGCATCCGAATAATAATTCCGGTAATTAAGGCCTGCTGCTGTCGGCGTCGCGCCGTTAGCCGAGAGATAATTTTTGGCATAATTAAAATCTGGATACATGGAAGGTCTAACATAAATCGAACTGGGCATTACGACCCCGTCTTCATTGGGTTCGATTTTTTGAGACCAATCAAAATAGAGCGTTAGTTTATTGCTATCATCTTCGTGAATGAATTTGGCATTGACCTGATTACCCCCTTGCTGGCCTTTGAAATCCCATGCACGGGCATCTTGTCTAGCCCATGAAACATAGGCTTTATTCCCCTCGCCAAACTCGCCCGTATCTATACGGGCAAAAGTACGAAACGTTGAATAGCTACCAAAGGTTTGGCTGAGCTGACCGCCTGCCCGAGAAAGGGGATCACTGCTTAAAAATTCGAGCGTACCGCCCAGATTACTGGTAGATGCCGTCCCCAAAGCGCCAGCCCCTGATGAAAGCGAAGCACTTCTTGTGTTTTCACTGATCATCGCGCGCTGGGGCGAAAGACCATTATAATTACCGTAATCCTGATCGCCTAAGGGCACCCCATCCATGGTATAGCCCAATTGATTTTTATTAAAACCATGAATGTATAAGGAGGAATTCTGTTCATTATTTCCCCATGGATCCGCATTATTAAACACAACACCGGGAAGAATTGCCAAGGCTTTGATCGGACTCATACCGGGT
The DNA here is from genome assembly GCF_000218875.1 of Zymomonas mobilis subsp. pomaceae ATCC 29192. Classification (NCBI taxonomy): domain Bacteria; kingdom Pseudomonadati; phylum Pseudomonadota; class Alphaproteobacteria; order Sphingomonadales; family Zymomonadaceae; genus Zymomonas; species Zymomonas mobilis. Next base: position 1,176,760 of record NC_015709.1, on the reverse strand, counting down.
AAAAGGCGTTGTATTTCAACATGGCTGACGCTTTGCTGTGAATGGGTTTGGCGTGCTGTTACAACGAGTTCGCCTTTATCTTTAGCCTCCGTTTTATCTTCAGTTTGAGATGTTTTATCCGCTTCCGTCGTATTTTTATCAGGGATATTAGTTTTTTCGGGATCATTATTGACAAGAGGGGTTTCTGCTAAAGCAATACAAGGGAGCAGGGCTGATAGAGCCAATATAGAGCATGAAAAAGCTAACTTATGCACAGATTTAACCCCCATTAATTTTAGTACCGCTTCCAAGTAGAGCCGTAATTTTTCATGGAGGTTTCAACGGGATGTCGTTTTTATGACGGCCACGCATCCCGCTTTACTGTGATATTTTTAATACATCCTAAAAAGTGGCTACGAACTTTTTTTGCCCTTCATAAGAAATAGAGAAACTAGACGGTCTCTTTACGGTTGATTAGCTTGCTATCATTGTCTTTTGCGCTTAATAATAAAGCACATCCCCGGGGGGCTCTATATAATAGGGCTGAGAATTGGCTGAGTTGCCATAACCCGTCGAACCTGATCCGGCTCTGAAACCGGCGTAGGGAGGGAAGGTATCAGACCTTGCTTCTACCGTCGGCCGAAAGCCTTTTTTGTCGGCCCGATGGCTGGCTTCTAAGAAAGATGCATAATGGCTGATACTTCTGATCAGAATATTGATGATATTCCCAATCACGTAACAACTGGCCCAATCCGTGGCTCCCGTAAAATCTATGTAGAAGGTAAAAAGGGTGTCCGCGTGGCCATGCGCGAAATTGCCCTTGAACCTTCTGCTAAAGAGCAACCGGTTCGGGTTTATGATTGTTCGGGCCCTTATACCGATCCCAATATAAAAATTGATATCCGTCAAGGTCTTAAACCGATACGGCGTGATTGGATTTTAGCGCGGGGTGATGTCGAGGAATATCAAGGGCGCGATATTAAACCTGAAGATAATGGTCAGCTTGGCCCTGATCGTTCAGGAGGGGTACCCCCGTTTCCTAATGTTAATCATCGGCCTTTGCAGGCTAAGGCCGGTGGCAATGTTACCCAGATGCATTATGCTAAAAAAGGCATCGTAACACCAGAAATGGAATATATCGCCATTCGCGAAAATTGTGGCCGCGCCCAAATGAAAGAGGCGATGGAACGCGATGGTGAGGACTTTGGGGCTAATATCCCTGATTTTATTACACCGGAATTTGTTCGGGATGAAGTCGCTAGCGGTCGTGCCGTTATTGCAGCCAACATTAATCATCCAGAAGCAGAGCCGATGGTGATTGGCCGGAATTTTCTGGTCAAAATTAATGCGAATATTGGTAACTCGGCTGTTGCTTCTGATGTTGCGGCCGAAGTTGAAAAAATGGTGTGGTCTATCCGTTGGGGTGCCGATACCGTTATGGATCTATCAACGGGCCGCAATATCCATGACACCCGCGAATGGATTCTGCGTAACAGCCCTGTTCCCATTGGAACGGTGCCGATTTATCAGGCATTAGAAAAAGTAGGCGGCATTGCTGAAGACCTGACATGGGAAATCTTCCGCGATACTTTGATCGAGCAGGCTGAACAGGGTGTTGATTATTTCACCATTCATGCCGGTGTTCGTCTCGCCTATATCCCCTTAACTGCGCGTCGTGTTACAGGGATCGTCAGCCGTGGTGGTTCTATCATGGCGAAATGGTGTTTAGCCCATCATCAGGAAAATTTCCTTTACACGCATTTTGAAGATATTTGCGAAATTCTGAAACGCTATGACATCGCTTTTTCCTTAGGTGATGGTCTGCGTCCGGGATCTATTGCCGATGCCAATGATCGCGCCCAGTTTGCTGAACTGGAAACCTTAGGCGAACTGACCGAAATTGCATGGAAGCATGATGTTCAGGTGATGATCGAAGGCCCAGGACATGTTCCGATGCACAAGATCAAACCGAATATGGATAAGGAACTGATCGCCTGTCATGAAGCGCCTTTCTATACGCTTGGGCCTTTGACGACCGATATTGCACCGGGCTATGATCACATCACCTCGGCGATCGGGGCGGCTATGATTGGCTGGTTTGGAACCGCCATGCTGTGCTATGTTACCCCAAAAGAACATCTGGGGTTACCTAATCGTGACGATGTTAAAGTCGGTGTTGTCACCTATAAACTGGCAGCCCATGCGGCCGATTTAGCCAAGGGACATCCGACAGCAAGATTGCGCGACAATGCGTTGTCCCGTGCGCGTTTTGATTTCCGTTGGAAAGATCAATTTAACTTAAGTCTTGATCCTGATACGGCAGAATCTTTCCACGACCAGACTTTACCAGCAGAAGGCGCTAAATCAGCCCATTTCTGTTCCATGTGTGGCCCTAAATTCTGTTCTATGAAAATAACGAAAGAAGTGCGCGAATTTGCTTCCCAAGGTATGGAAGAAATGAGCGAACAATTCAAAGAACAGGGTAGTGAAATTTACCTGCCTGCGGCAGAATAAATTTATTTAATCAAAAATTTTTAAAATTAAAGGCTTTTCTATCCTATGATTTAGTAGGGTAGGAAAGCCTTTTTTTATAAAAAAAGATGTTGAATATTATTTGATAAATATAGCTTTTGAATAAAATTTTGGCTGTTTTTTACTTTATTATAAATATGTTTTTCTATTTTTATAAATCATTAATTCTAACCGGAAAATCCTGTCTTTTAAGATTAGGAAGTATGGTTTATTTTATGTCGCCAACAATATTGAAAATAGATGTACTGGATGCTGTAAATAAAATAATAAACCTATAGATTAATTGAAATTTAGAGTAAGTTATATATATTTATATTATTAATTTAATGCATGTATTTGCTAATATTTTTAATTACTTAAAATAAGTAAGTAAAATATCTTTTTAAAAAATATATGGCTCTATAGTTTTATTTTTAATGTTACCAAAAATACCGGAAAGATATTAGCGCTTTATTCTATAACGGTCTGCAAAAGAGCTTTTTTATAAGAACCATCATTTGGATGAAACAAAATGAGGTATAAAAGCTCTAGGTTCTGTTAGATCTTGATCCAGTCTGCAGCGGCAGCGATGTGGATAACCGCGAGGAAGCAGGTTGCTGTTTTTTCATATCTGGTAGCGACAGCGCGCCACTCTTTGAGGCGAGCCCAGAGGTTTTCAACAAGATGCCGGCAACGATAAGCCCATTTAGGGCAGGCGACCGACGCATCACGTCGTTTTGCAGGAATGGCTGGTCGAGCCCCGATGTCCCAGATCCGTTCACGGAAAGCATCCGAAGCATAGCCTTTGTCAGCTACGACCCACATGGGAACAGAGGGGAGATGTTCAAGCATGACTGGCGCCATTGGCAGTTCATGAGCCTGTCCAGACGCAAGAGCGAAATCAATTCCTTTTCCGTGTCCATCAGCAATTACACAGACTTTCGTGCCATAGCCCCCGCGAGAGCGGCCAAGTGCTTCACGATGGTCTCGCTCTTCGAAAGAATCCCCTTTTTTTGGGCTCCTGCCGCCTTATGGTGAGCCCTGATGTTCGTACCATCCAGAAAAGTCATTCCGAGTGCCACTCCCTGTTGTTCCTGAACCCGTTTCAACAGGCGGTCCCATACGCCAAGTTTCGCCCAGCGGATGAAAAGCTGCGCTGCCCGCCACCACGGACCCAATTCAGCGGGAATGCTCCGCCATTTCGCACCATTCTCATGTCGCCAGAATATCGCCGATATCGTGCGACGCAGATCATGGGGTGGTGTCTTACCCTTCGGGCGAACTGCCTCAATTAGAGGTTCCCAGATCGACCATGTCTCATCCGTAAAAATACCGGTAACGATTCCGTCTTCCATCCCTTTTATGTAAAAAAATTTAAGATCTAACAGGCCCTAGAAATTAGGCTGTTATGTTGTTTCGACGTATTATTTTAGCTAACTTTAATCATCCATTAGTACACAGACTTTACCAGTCTTTTCTTACAGAGCTTGTCCAAAGCAAGCGATTTATATCTTGTAACAGTAATCACAGGGTACCGAAACGACGAGGATGCTATTATAACTGTTAAACCCGTCTTATTTTTTATAATGAAAATTATACTACAATGAAATTATTTTATTTTTTTTGAAAAAATCATAGGAAAATGGCGTAACAATCTTAAAAATAAAGAAATGTGGCGGAACCGCTGCCAGGCCGTTTGCTTGAATATCCACTGACGCCCAAACGTCAGGTGGGCGCCGTATGCATCGAACCAAGATTCGAACAGGGACAGCTCCCTTGGATGTATTTATAGCCTCAGGGATAATTGCTTGAGCGCGCACCGCGCAGAACCGCCACTCTCTATTTAGGAAGCGTGCGCTTCTTCATCAAGCCGATTTACGATATTTTCTATTCTTTCTACATATTCTTCTATTTGTACAGCAATTTGGTTACGTTCTTCTTTTTGCGTTATCCGTGCTTTTTCGCTGTGATCCAAGGCTTGTTTTTGATTCTGTAACTGTTGCTCTAACTGTTCATTTTTAGCCTGAAGCTTCTCAAACATGCTTTTAATATCTTCATTTTTGTCGGCTAACAATAAGGCTGCAAGTAAAATCCGACGTGTGTCACCCGCTACATTCAGTTGTTCACTGATTTTAGCGACTTCCCCATCCACTATATTGGCCAGAAAGCGTAAGCGGGATTCATCACCGTCACGACAAGCTAGTTGATGGCTACGCCCACCTATCATTACATCTACTTGCGCCATATTTTATCCCTGTGTTTAACTGTCCGACTTTTTAGAGCAATCTTTTTGACGCTTAGAAATAGATTGCCCTTCATGATTTTTAATATGTTAAGACTTGGGGGTGCTCTTCCTTACTGTTTTCGGATTCTTTCTGATTGGCGAGGTTTTTTGAGAATCAACCTCGCTCGGTGTAGAAGGGAAAGTATGCGTTGATGATTGTTCGTCCACTGAGGATAGAGGGGTCTTCCCTTTGATAAAAGAGTCCCGAATAATTTTCTGCTCTTCTTCTGTTGGTAAAGAATCGGTAATATCTTTCTGATCGGAAGGATTCCCAGTGATCAGGTTATCAATCCTGTTGAGAGCTTGTTCTGTTGCCTCGCGTAACCGTTGGTAGCGTACAGCAATATCCTGATTGGCTGCCCGTCGGCTGTCGGCTTCTTCCAGTCGGGCGAGTGCCTGTGTCAGGCGGTCGAGGGCATATAAAAGACGATCTTTGACCATATTTTGCCCATAGCACGACGCCCCCCGCCTCAACATGGCCTTTTAGACTTTTTATAGGATTTTTCAGTTATGTCGCCGATGGCACAATGTGTTTATATTGTGACTTTTTGTCCAATGTGTTGACCTTTCTTAGGCCACAAGACTAATAAAGCCCCGTCTTTTCGGTTTTTTCTCGGATTTTGCCAGAAATTACCAGCGTTTTCCTTTCAATTTTAGGTATCATCGCATGTCTGTTCCGTATCGACACCTTGCTAATGCTATTCGCGCCCTGTCGATGGATGCTATTCAAGCCGCCAACAGCGGTCATCCAGGGTTGCCTATGGGCATGGCGGATGTCGCGACTATCCTGTTTGGTCGTTATTTGAAGCATAATCCCCAAGATCCAACATGGCCGGATCGGGATCGTTTCATTCTGTCCGGCGGCCATGGTTCGATGTTACTTTACGCTTTGTTGTATCTGACGGGATATAGTGAGCCAACTCTGGATGATATTCGCCAATTCAGACAATGGGGTAGCCGTTGTGCGGGACATCCTGAAAATACGCTATTGGCAGGTGTCGAGACCACGACCGGCCCTTTGGGGCAGGGTATCGGTATGGCAGCCGGCATGGCTTTGGCTGAACGTCATTTAAATGCTCGTTTCGGTGATGATCTCGTCAATCACCGTGTTTGGACCATCGCAGGTGATGGCTGTCTTATGGAAGGCATCAACCACGAAGTCGTTGGGATTGCGGCGCGTCTTAACTTAGGAAACCTTAATGTTCTTTGGGATGATAACGGTATCACTATTGATGGTGATGTCGCTATTTCTCGTAAAGAAGACGTTATGGCTCGTCATCGTGCTTGTGGTTGGCATGTCGTCGCCTGTGATGGTCACAATACGGAATCCATCATTAAAGCGATGGATGAAGCTATTGCTGATCCGCGACCGTCTTTGATCGCTTGCCGTACTACCATTGGTTATGGTTCTCCCGGAAAACAAGGCACGCCCGCAGCGCACGGGACCCCTCTAGGGGAAGAAGAAATTCTTCTGACGCGTGAAGCGTTGGAATGGACTAGCCCAGATTTTACGATACCGCATCATATCCTGAAAAAATGGAGAGAACTGGGTACACGCCACGAAGACGAATATAACAATTGGCAAGCGCGTTTGGACGAGCACAAGGATAAAGAAGAATTTACCCGTATTATGAGCGGGAATCTGCCTGAAGCTTTTGATTTAACCGATTATAAAAACAGTACGATCGCTTCGGCTCTCCCCATGGCTACCCGCAAGGCTTCTGAACTGACGCTGGGTATTCTGATTCGGCAGGTTGGGGAATTAGTAGGGGGATCTGCTGACTTAACGCCGTCCAATAATACCAAACCTAAAGGAATGACGACGCTTTCTGCCGCTGATTACAGCGGCCGTTATATCCATTATGGCATTCGTGAATTTGGCATGTCTTGTGCTATGAATGGTATGGCCCTTCATGGAGGGGTTATTCCCTATGGCGGCACTTTCCTTGCTTTTTCAGATTACAGTCGTCCTGCGATTCGTTTGTCTGCCTTGCAACAGACCCGTGTCATCTATGTTATGACGCATGATTCGATCGGGGTTGGGGAAGATGGACCGACTCATCAGCCGGTTGAACAGATCATGTCTTTGCGACTGATTCCTAACTTAACGGTTTTTCGTCCCGCTGATTCGATTGAAACTGCAGAATGTTGGGAGCTGGCTCTAAAAAATACTGTGGGCCCCTCTGTCATTGTTTTATCCCGTCAAAATTTGCCGTTACTACGCGAATCAGCCGATGAAAATGCCTCGGCTCGGGGGGCGTATCGGTTGCGGTCGGCTGTTGCTAAAAGACGCGTCATTCTAATGGCTACCGGCTCTGAAGTTTCTTTGGCTGTAGAGGTCGCCAGCCTCCTAGAAACCGCCGGATTTGGGGCAGATGTCGTTTCTATGCCTAGTTGGACTTTGTTCGATTTACAGCCTGAATCTTATCGTAATGACGTCTTGCCCGATCAGCCTCAATCGACAATTTTACGCGTTTCTATCGAAGCAGGGACGACAATTGGTTGGGAACGGTATACTGGCATAAATGGTCTTCGTTATGGTATTGATGTTTTTGGTGCATCGGCCCCGGCGAATGATTTATATGCTCATTTCGGCTTGACCGCAGTCGGCATCACGAACAAGGTGCTGGCCGCGATCGCCGGTAAGTCGGCACGTTAAGATAATAGCTACAGAATGATAGCTACTTGTAAGTAGGAGAATAAACATGGCGGTTAAAGTTGCGATTAATGGCTTCGGCCGTATCGGCCGTCTGGCTGCGCGTGCAATTCTGTCGCGTCCGGATTCTGGACTTGAACTGGTTACTATCAACGATCTTGGTAGCGTTGAATCCAATGCTTTCCTGTTCAAGCGTGATAGTGCACATGGCACCTATCCTGGCACCGTTACCACCGAAGGTAACGACATGGTCATCGATGGCAAGAAAATCGTTGTCACCGCAGAACGTGATCCTGCCAATCTGCCGCACAAAAAGCTTGGCGTTGATATCGTGATGGAATGCACGGGTATCTTCACCAACACCGACAAAGCTTCTGCTCATCTGACCGCAGGTGCCAAGAAGGTTCTGATTTCAGCACCGGCTAAAGGTAATGTTGATCGCACCGTTGTTTTCGGTGTGAACCACAAAGACCTGACGGCAGACGACAAGATCGTTTCCAACGCATCTTGCACGACCAACTGCTTGGCTCCGGTTCTTCACGTTCTTCAGCAGAAGATCGGTATCGAACGCGGTCTGATGACCACCATCCACAGCTTCACCAACGATCAGCGCATCTTGGATCAGATTCACTCTGATCTTCGTCGTGCTCGTACGGCCAGCGCTTCCATGATCCCAACCAGCACCGGTGCTGCTCGCGCTGTTGCTCTCGTGATCCCGGAACTTAAAGGTAAGCTCGATGGTATCTCCATCCGCGTCCCGACTCCGGATGTCAGCCTTGTTGACTTTACCTTTGTTCCGAAGCGTGACACGACCGCTGAAGAAATCAATAGCATCCTCAAAGCTGCTGCTGACAAGGATGATCTGACCGGCGTTCTCGGTTACACCGACGAACCGCTCGTTTCCCGTGACTTCTACACCGATCCGCATAGCTCCACCGTTGACAGCCGTGAAACGGCCGTTCTGGAAGGCAAGCTGGCTCGCGTTGTTGCATGGTACGATAACGAATGGGGTTTCTCCAATCGTATGGTTGATACCGCTGCTCAGATGGGTAAGAGCCTCTAGTCTTAAGGCTATTGGTTACAAAGGCGACCCGCTTTCTGTCTTTTGGCAGCGAGCGGGCCACCGCTTTATCCAGTACCAAAACACCGTCTTTCTTGCCGGTGATTGAATTTAGCCTCCTGATATTGGCCTGATGTTGACGTATGGCCGCTCCGAACGCTTTTGTTCTGCGTCTGCTGCAACAGGGCCGAAAAGGGGGTAAGTCTCCGTTATCAGATCCGCTTTGCATCGTAAGGCGGCCAAAAGGAGGATATAATGAGCTTTCGTACATTAGATGATATTGGCGACGTTAAAGGTAAGCGCGTTCTTGTTCGCGAAGATCTGAACGTTCCTATGGATGGCGATCGCGTTACGGATGATACCCGTCTGCGTGCCGCTATTCCGACCGTCAATGAATTGGCAGAAAAAGGCGCTAAAGTCCTTATTCTTGCCCATTTCGGTCGTCCCAAAGGCAAACCCAATCCTGAAATGTCTCTGGCCCGCATCAAAGATGCTCTGGCTGGCGTTTTAGGTCGTCCGGTTCATTTCATCAATGACATCAAGGGCGAAGCGGCTGCTAAAGCTATTGATGCTTTAAATCCGGGTGCCGTTGCTCTTTTAGAAAACACGCGTTTTTATGCGGGTGAAGAAAAGAATGATCCAGAGTTAGCTTCTGAAGTTGCTAAACTCGGCGATTTCTATGTCAACGATGCTTTCTCGGCTGCGCATCGCGCCCATGTTTCGACCGAAGGTCTGGCTCATAAGCTGCCTGCTTTCGCCGGTCGTGCCATGCAGAAAGAGTTAGAAGCTTTAGAAGCCGCTCTTGGTAAACCGACTCATCCTGTTGCTGCTGTTGTTGGTGGCGCTAAAGTTTCCACGAAACTTGATGTTCTGACCAACCTGGTTTCCAAGGTTGACCATCTGATCATCGGTGGTGGTATGGCTAACACTTTCCTCGCCGCCCAAGGTGTGGATGTTGGTAAATCACTTTGCGAACATGAGCTGAAAGATACCGTTAAAGGTATTTTTGCTGCTGCTGAAAAAACTGGCTGTAAAATTCATCTGCCAAGCGATGTCGTTGTGGCAAAAGAATTTAAAGCTAACCCACCCATCCGCACCATTCCTGTCAACGAAGTCGCTGATGATGAAATGATTTTGGATGTGGGGCCAAAAGCGGTTGCTGCTTTGACTGAAGTTTTGAAGGCTTCCAAAACCTTGGTTTGGAACGGCCCGTTGGGTGCCTTTGAAATTGCACCGTTCGATAAAGCAACGGTTGCTCTTGCTAAGGAAGCCGCTGCGCTGACCAAAGCAGGTTCATTGGTTTCTGTCGCTGGTGGTGGTGATACGGTTGCGGCCTTGAACCATGCTGGTGTTGCACAGGACTTCAGTTTTGTTTCAACGGCTGGTGGTGCCTTCCTTGAATGGATGGAAGGTAAAGAACTTCCGGGCGTTAAAGCGCTTGAAGCTTAAAACTTTATAAAGGGGGCGGTTTTCTAACCGCCCTTTTTTTTAAGAAGGGCTAAATTTTTCGAACTGCTTTTGATTAGACGGCTTTTGATTAGATCGCTTTTTAGAAAAAAATACCGATTTTGCCGTTGCATGTTATTTGAGTAAATATAATCTCGCTTATCACAGCGAAAATCATTTCCGGCTATGTTCTTTATAAACCTTTAATGGCTCGCAAAATCTCTACGATAGACATTGCAAATAAGCGGAATAATTCTGTAACCTTCGCCATAGAAAATTTATGATAATATTTATGATTATTAAGAAAACGGATAACTGATTCCTTTTTGATGTAGGAGGGGTTGTCCAGGTGACAGTAAAATTTATTTTTTGACTAAATAGGTATTTTAATACCTATGAGCGTAGATATGCTGAGACTGTCCCCTATATTCCGGAAGGAAGGAGCGCTGCTGTGTCTATTACTCCTGAAGTAAAAGCTATTCTGGATCTTTATGAAAGCGATAATCCCGGAACAAAGACTAATCTTGCCTACATTCTAAATCATGGCCGTCTCGGTGGAACCGGTAAGCTTATTATCCTGCCTGTGGATCAAGGTTTAGAACATGGACCAGCGCGTAGTTTTTACCCCAATCCTGCGGGATATGATCCTCAATATCATTATAAATTAGCTATTGATGGCGGCTTTTCTGCCTTTGCGGCGCCTATCGGCATGTTGGAGGTCGGGGCATCCACTTTTGCTGGTCAAATTCCGACTATTTTAAAAATGAACTCCTCCAACAGCTGGTCCTCTGTCAATGATCAGGCTGTTACTTCCTGTGTTGGGGACGCATTGCGATTGGGATGTGCTGCGGTTGGTTTTACTATATATCCCGGTTCCGATATAATTTTTGAGCAAATTGAAGAATTCCGACATATCGCAGCAGAAGCAAGACGATGTGGTTTAGCAACTGTTGTTTGGGCTTATCCACGCGGTGGGCGACTGACAAAACGAGGCGAGACGGCCTTAGACGTCAGTGCTTATTCTGTTCATATCGCTGCGCAGATCGGTGCCCATATCATCAAGGTTAAATTGCCAAGCGCTCATATTGAGCAACCAGAGGCGATTCCCGCCTATTCAGGACAAGACTGGTCTTCTTTATCAAGTCGTGTATCTCATATTGTTCAGTCGGCTTTTGCGGGGCGCAGAATGGTCGTTTTTTCGGGCGGTGAAGCCAAGACACCCGATGCCTTATATCGGGAAGCAGAAGCCATCCGTGATGGTGGTGGAAATGGCTCTATTATGGGACGGAATGTCTTTCAGCGTCCACGAGAAGAGGCGCTTGCGCTGGTAGATAAAATTGTCGATATTTATAAGAACAAGGGCTGAAGATATATTTTTTAGAAAATCATATATTTCAGAAATGAGTTCTATTTTATTCTCTAAAAATCAGATCTTCTTGATCTGATTTTATGCACCCATCAAAAATATTGTTGCTAGCGGTATGATTTAAAGGGTGGGGAATAATCCCTGCTAAATATTAGCAGGGATCCTTCATTTCATTTTTAATTTATTAATTTATGCTGCTGAGGCTGCTTGATTGTTTTTTTCATCAGCCTTTGCAGCTTCAATCTCAGCGGCTTTTGCTTCGACTAAGGCCACAATATGGTCAAGCATCTGATCGTTTCCGATGGTGTGATCCGTTACGCCGGATAAATAAATCATATGTTTACCCTGACCACCACCGGTTACACCGATGTCGGTTTCTCTTGCTTCACCTGGGCCGTTGACGACACAGCCCAACACTGAGAGCGATAAGGGGGTAGCAATATGCGCTAATTTTTCTTCTAATGTCCGAACTGTCCGAACAACATCGAACCCTTGCCGAGCACAGCTGGGACAAGAGACCACCCTTACCCCCCGAGTCCGTAGATCCAGAGTTTTCAGAATGTCGTAACCCACGCGCACTTCCTGTTCCGGTTCAGCGGAAAGAGAAACACGAAGCGTATCACCAATACCATCCCAAAGCAGATTGCCGATACCAAGTGCTGATTTTACGGTGCCGCTGATAAGGCCACCCGCTTCTGTAATGCCCAGATGTAACGGGCAATCTACCGCCTTGGCGAGCGCTTTATAAGAAGCAACTGCCAAGAAGACATCCGAGGCTTTCACGGCTACTTTGAATTCGTGGAAATCTTGATCCTGTAAAAGCTTGATATGATTTAAAGCACTTTCTACCAAGGCATCAGGACAAGGTTCGCCATATTTTTCTAATAAGTCTTTTTCTAAACTACCCGCATTAACCCCGATACGGATTGCACAGCCATTAGCTTTAGCGGCGCGTACGACCTCGGCAACGCGCGCGCTTGAGCCAATATTGCCGGGATTAATCCGAAGGCAAGCAGCACCTGCATCGGCAGCCTCAAGCGCACGTTTATAATGAAAATGAATATCCGCAATAATCGGCACTTCTGCAGCGCGCACGATTTCTTTTAAAGCTGTTGTTGATGCTTCGTCAGGGCAAGATACCCGCACTAGATCAACGCCAACAGCTTCACAACGACGGATTTGGTCAATGGTCGCTTGCGCATCAGAGGTTGGTGTATTGGTCATGGTTTGAACGCTAATCGGGGCATCACCACCGACGGCGACATTTCCAACCATGATTTTTCGCGATTTACGGCGCTCTATATGGCGCCAAGGACGAATGGACATAATTTAAAGCCTATAGCGTCTGAAGGGGCAGAAAACCAATCCTTTAAGGCCTTTCTATCAAAACTCTAAGCAAGAATAAGGGGATATTGATAACGCTATGGAGAAGTTACAACAGTTTACACTGATCAGCCTCAAAAAATTGGCTACTAAAGTACAATATAAAGAATTATTTATATTTTTATATTCTTAATATTTACATATCGGTCTCTGACACGTTAGATCAAGAATGATTCGGGAGAGGGCTTGTTTAAAAAATTTGAGGCTAAAGCGATTAGCGGTTCATCTGAATTTTTGTTTCAAAAATGATCTTTTCTATTCGCCAAAATTGATAGGAACACGACGTTTGTTCGGTAATTCGAAAAGTTTTTTATCTATAAAATTTAAGAAATACCCTAACGATGCCCGTCTTACCCTAGACTCAAAAAATTTGCACATTTTCTAAGGAGAAAACTTCATGGCAAATGAGCCATATATTATTTGCGACATCGGCCTTGCTGGTTGGGGGCGTAAAGAAATTGATATTGCTGAAGGCGAAATGCCGGGCTTGATGGCTTTGCGTGAAGAATATGGTGCAAAAAAACCATTAAAGGGCGCGCGGATTACCGGCTCTCTTCATATGACTATCCAGACCGCTGTTTTAATCGAAACGCTGATTGAACTGGGCGCAGAAGTGCGCTGGGCTTCTTGTAATATTTTTTCTACGCAAGATCATGCCGCCGCTGCCATTGCAGAACAGGGTATTCCTGTTTTTGCGGTTAAGGGGGAATCCCTTGAAGAATATTGGGATTACGTCGATCGCATTTTTGATTGGGGCAATGGCGAAACCGCTAATATGATCCTTGATGATGGCGGCGATGCTACCATGTTTGTGCTTTGGGGCGCAAAACTTGAAGCCGGTATCGAATTTCCGGCCGCTGAAAATGAAGAAGAAGCTATTTTCCAGAAAGTTGTGCGGCGTCGTGTTGCTGCGACCCCTGGTTTCCTGACGAAAACCGCCCAAGCGATTAAAGGGGTTTCTGAAGAAACTACCACTGGCGTTCATCGTCTTTATGAAATTTCCAAGAAAGGTGAACTGCCTTTCCCCGCTATCAATGTTAATGATTCCGTGACCAAATCGAAATTCGACAACCTTTATGGTTGTAAAGAATCTTTGGTCGATGCCATTCGTCGGGCAACGGATGTTATGTTGGCCGGTAAAGTTGCTTGTGTCGCCGGTTTTGGTGATGTGGGTAAAGGCTCTGCGGCTTCTTTAAGAAATGGCGGTGCCCGCGTCTTAGTGACGGAGGTTGATCCTATCTGTGCGCTTCAAGCGGCAATGGAAGGCTATGAAGTCGTTACATTGGAAGAAGCAGCCCCCAATGCTGATATTTTTGTAACCTGCACGGGTAATGCCGATATTATTACGCTTGACCATATGCGGGCGATGAAAAATCACGCTATTGTCTGCAACATTGGCCATTTTGATAGTGAAATTCAGATTAATGCTCTTTCCAATATGGAATGGACTGAAATTAAACCGCAAGTTGATTTGGTTAAATTCCCCGATGGCAAAGAAATCATTGTTTTGGCAAAAGGGCGCTTGGTCAATTTAGGCTGTGCCACCGGTCATCCAAGCTTTGTGATGTCCGCCAGTTTTACCAATCAGGTGCTGGCACAGATTGAACTCTTCTGTAATGCAGAAAATTACCAAAAAGACGTTTATATGCTGCCTAAGCATTTAGATGAAAAGGTAGCGGCTTTGCATTTACCGAAATTGGGCGTTCATTTGAGCAAGCTGAGCGAAAAGCAGGCTGAATATATCGGTGTGCCTGTGAATGGGCCGTTTAAACCGGATCATTATCGTTATTGATTATTAACGAAGAATAGTCGAAATAATTGTCGATTAGAATGGAACCGATGGGATTTATTTCTGTCGGTTCTTTTTTAAAATGGCATTTATTAAACGACTTTTTTAAGCTACTTTTATAGATTAATCTCGTTTTATAAGACAGCTCTTACCCTCGATAAAATCGAGATATAATGATGTTTTTTTCAGGATATTAACCATAAGGATCGCTTGGTTTTTAGACATCTGGGTGTGAATTACTTTTACCGACCCTAATTCTATGTTCTCGATCTTCAGATTATTAATATCCTGATAAATCCTCATACTGTGACTACCCGCGGTAGTATTCACTACGGCTTTTTTTAATTGCCCTTCTTTGGGAATGACTAAGACAGGTTGTTGTAAAAGTAGATCATCATTTTGATAATCGCCTGAACCACTATCAAAAATAGCCATCATTGGTTGGTTATTAAGTTGTATTTGAATTTTTAAATGGGCTGTTGAGCCATCCGGCGCAGTAGCTAGACGAATATTTTGTTGGCAAGGATAGTTTAACCCTTCACCAAATCTAAGTTGGTCATACGAAATTTGCACTCGACCCAGTTGACGCAGCACATAAATCCCCAGACTAGGTTCTGTTTCATTGCTAAAAGAGAATGGGATATTTTTTAAAACAGCGTTACCTATTTCAATTTCGTCCACGATACCGAAGATAGTTTCAATTCTATTCCCTAGAATATCTTGACTAGTGTTGAGTGTTCCTATGACCTGAACATGAGGATTATGAACCCAATGAAGCGGTAATATCCCTATATAGGTGCCGGTATCCAATTCAAAAAGCTGGGTTATATTATTGACCTTGACCTTAAGATGAGGCGTAAAAAAAGTTTGCTTTTGGGCTGTTTGGGGGGCAACTGAAGAATAAAATAGGGGTAACGATTGTATGCCTTTTATCCCAGTGACAGAAGGCGGTTCTATTAGGCGAGAATCAGCCTTTAGCGTTACTCTCTCAATATATTTGAGTGAAAATTTTTCTAACCCCGGTAACTGTTGAATCGGGGGGTAATATTTTGTTTTTACAGTTTGAAGTCTGCGTCTCCATTCTGCGATGTCGCCATTAAGAAGATAGTTGCCGGCCTGAAATTCTTCGATTTCTATGAGCTGGGGATTAATAATATTTTGAGGGGTATTGTTTTCTATAGGTTGAAGACAATTTGCCGCTGCTTTAAAATCCCCTCTAAGACGATAAAGTCCCATATCAGCTACAAGATGATAGATATTGTTAGTAAGGGTCTGTGCTTTTAGCGTTTGTAAAAATTCTTGGTTGCCATCGGCAATGGCCCTGTCATAACCACTGGCATCATTAAAGTTGACACCTTCCTTCGCAACCGTCTCTTTTAATAGATTTTGTCTAAGAATTGCTTCTAATTCTTTGGGCATTATTATTCTGTTCGTTGCCGAAGCAGGATGAAATACCGCTAGAAAAATTACTAATAACAAGCTGCAGAATAGAATAGCCTTTAAAGGCATTCTGAAATCCTTATAATTCTAATAAAAATTATGAAAATCTTAGAAATTCATTCTGCTATTCTCTGCTTAAAAATATCGATTTCCATAGCTATAATAATCCAAAACCAAGATAAAATAGCTTCACTTATTTTAAAATAATCGACGTGATACAAAAAAGGCGTATCGTTTATGACACGCCTTATTTTTCAAGATAGAAGATATTTTTGTCTTCTATTCAGATAATTTAATTGCGGGTCAGCTTTTTATAAGCTTGAGCGCTGGAACGATCGGCGGCGTCACCAAAGCGACGACGCTTATCTTCTTCATAGGATTCAAAGTTACCTTCAAACCATTCGACATGCCCGTCCCCTTCAAAAGCGAGAATGTGAGTGGCCAGACGATCCAAGAAGAAGCGATCATGGCTGATAACCACAGCGCAACCGGCAAAGTTTTCTAAGGCTTCTTCAAGGGCGCGAAGCGTTTCAACATCCAAATCGTTGGTCGGTTCATCAAGCAGCAATACGTTGCCACCTTCTTTTAGCATTTTAGCTAAATGAACCCGATTTCTTTCACCACCTGATAGCTGCCCTACTTTTTTCTGCTGATCCGAGCCTTTAAAATTAAAAGCCCCGACATAAGCGCGGGTAGCGATTTCATGTTTGCCAAAGTTAAAACGATCTAAACCGTCAGATACTTCTTCCCAAACATTTTTATTGGCATCGAGATGGTCGCGGCTTTGGTCAACATAGCCAAGCTGTACCGTCGGCCCAATATCAATTTCACCAGAATCTGGCTTTTCAGAACCCGTAATAAGCTTAAAGAGGGTCGTTTTACCGGCACCATTGGCACCAATGACACCGACAATACCCCCGGGAGGAAGGGTGAAGTCCAAGCCTTCAAACAGTTTTTTATCACCAAAGCTTTTCGTAAGGCCGCGCGCTTCGATGACTTTATTCCCCAAACGCTCGGGAATCTGAATCATGATCTGAGCAGAACCGGGGCGACGGTCATTCTGTTTTTCGACTAGTTCATCAAAAGCCTTAATACGCGCCTTACTTTTTGTCTGGCGGGCTTTTGGGCTTTGCCGAATCCATTGCAATTCCTGTTGGATTGCTTTTTGGCGGCCTTCTTCTTCGCGTTCTTCCTGCTCTAAACGCTTGGACTGCGCTTCAAGCCATGCTGAATAGTTTCCTTCAAAAGGAATACCGCGGCCACGATCAATTTCGAGTACCCAACCCACAACATTGTCGAGGAAGTAGCGATCATGGGTAACCAGAATAACATTACCGGCATATTCTTTCAGATGATTTTCTAACCATGCGACGCTTTCAGCATCAAGATGGTTGGTTGGTTCATCAAGAAGAAGAATTTCGGGTTTTTCAAGCAGAAGCCGGCATAACGCGACACGGCGACGTTCACCACCGGAAAGCTTGGTAACATCGGCATCGCCGGGAGGACAACGTAGTGCCTCCATGGCAATTTCAAGCTGATTATCAAGCGTCCAACCGTCAACCGCATCAATGCGTTCCTGAAGCTCACCCATTTCTGTCATGAGGGCATCAAAGTCAGCATCTGCGGGGGGATCCGCCATCAAGGTTGAAATTTCATTAAAACGATCGACTAAATCCGCAATTTCGCGAACCCCGTCCATCACATTACCTCTAACATCCTTGGCAGGGTCAAGGTTAGGTTCCTGAGGAAGATAGCCGACCCGAATGCCTTCGGCGGCCCAGGCTTCTCCTTGAAATTCCTTATCCATACCGGCCATGATTTTCATCAAGGTCGATTTACCGGCACCGTTGACACCGATGATAGCAATTTTAGTACCCGGCAGGAATTGCAGATGAATGTTATTTAGAACCGGTTTTTTTGCGCCTGGAAAAGTCTTGGTCAGACCTTTCATGACATAACTATACTGGACGGCCATGACGTCTCCAAAAAATTGGCGAAGAGGGAAAATTTTGTCCGAATTAGCGAAGCTTTTTTATATTAGCAAATTTTAGAACCTGAATTTTGCGATAATCCGCTTCGTTTCTCGGATATTTTTTAATAAATTATAGGGAATTTCAGCTTTTATTGAAAATATTTATAAAATGTTCTGTTTTGTTATTAAAGTATAATATTATTTTTGATCATAAAATGAACTGCTTTTCTAAAAATCCATTATAAAAGAAAAACGGCCTTTAAAAAGAAAGAAAACCCTAACAGGGAAGGGGAAACAGATTATAACCCTTGCCTTTGGTATTTCCCTATTCAGTTGTTTTATTAAAAAAAACCTTGGACATACTATATAGAGTTTTTTTTCTATAAAAAAACCGTTTTTATTTAAAAATAATAATTTTTTCTATTTTTTACCTTTTGATTAATCGAAAAGGCTGATTCTAATTATAAATTTTTTATGTGCTGTATATTTGAAGATAATTTTTTTGTTTCAGCTTCGCATTATACCCCTTCTAAGACGAAGGGGTAAAGGTAATCAGAAATTTTACGGGGCATCAGAAGTGATTCTGACTCGCATTTTTGGTGGGTCAAAAAATCGTAAAATCAGAAATTTTTTTCACTAAAATGAAGTAAACGGTGAAATAATCAGCTTATATTCAAAAAACTTCTTCTAATTCTGTAGCTTTTTTACCGCGAAATCATAAATTTGCGATAAATTGAGTCCAAATCCCGTTTCTTCCGGATTGATTCTTGGAAATGAATCGTTATTGGGAGCGAATGGGGCACGGCGTTCGGACCGGGCCCGTTATTAACGAATTGGAGCTATTCTCATGAAGAAGCTTGGCATCATTTTTGCCGCCGCCGGTCTGATGGCTGTTGCAGCCTGCAATAAACCGGCTGAAAATACGGAAACCACCAACACCACGGACAACACCGTTGTTTCTGTTGACAATGGTGCGATTGATAATTTCGCTTCTGACGTCAGCTCAGCCGCTGCCAATGCAGCGGAAAGCATTGATAATGCTTCCACCAATGCAGCTGATGCTTTGAAGAACAAAGTCGGTAAGTAATTAATCGGCTTTAATTCTTTTGATGAAAGCGCACAGATAACAAAATTTCTGTGGCTTTTATCAGGCTAGAATTTTAGGCGGGTATCCTTTAGGTACCCGCCTTTTCTATGTATATCTGGTATAAAAATGGATAAGAACAACTTCGCCTTGTTTTTAAGGTAGCGCATACCCTTATTCTTTTTTTGTATCGCTACCTTTTTTAAGGGTTATTTTTCTTTCATCATAGGGACGACAGATGGCTAAGCCTTCCGCACCGATTCTGTTTTTTAACAGCCTTTCTAAAGAGATGGAGCCTTTTAAACCCATCGATCCGGAACGGGTGCGCCTTTATAGCTGTGGGCCAACTGTTTATAATTTTGCTCATCTTGGTAATTTACGCGCTTATATCTTTACCGATAGTTTGCGGCGGATGCTTAACTGGAAGGGGTATCCCGTTAATCATGTTATCAATATTACAGATGTCGGCCATCTAACCTCTGACACGGATACCGGCGATGATAAGATGGAGGCTGCGGCCAATCGTGCCCATAAAACGATTTGGGAAATTGCGCGCTTTTATACGGAAGCCTTTTGGGGCGATCTTAAAAATCTGAATATTTTCAGTCCGACAATCTGGAGTATTGCGACGGATCATATTCAAGATATGATTGCCTTTGCCCGTAAAATCGAAGCCTCTGGTTTTACCTATCAGCTAGAAAGTGGTCTTTATTTTGATACTAGCCGCCTAAAAGAATATGGTATGCTGGCGGGTCATCGGGAAGAAGAAGGTGTTGGCCGTATTGAGACCGTAGTCGGAAAAAAGCATCCCGCTGATTTTGCTTTGTGGCGGCGTTCGGCACCCGATGAAAAACGTCAAATGGAATGGATGTCACCTTGGGGGGCTGGGGCACCGGGATGGCATTTAGAATGCTCGGTGATGAGCATGAAATATCTTGGTGAACAATTTGATATTCACACGGGCGGTATTGATCATCGGGAAATTCATCATTGCAATGAAATTGCTCAAAATCAGGCTTTTACCGGAAACGCTCAGGCAACGGGGGCTAATTTTTGGCTGCATAACAACTTTTTAGTTGATCGCAGTGGAAAAATGTCAAAGTCCAAAGGTACATTTTTAACGCTTTCAACTTTAATTGATGCAGGTATCCATCCTTTAGCCTATCGGGTGTTGTGCTTATCGGCGCATTATCGTTCAGAGTTAGAATTTTCGCCGGAAAATATTTTAGCGGCCTTGACCCGTTTAAAAAGATTGGTGATTGCAGTCGGGCACTTAAAAAGTCGTCTTGAAAAGAAGGCGGATGTCGATTTAGATAAGCCGGATTGGTTAAGACCTTATGACGAACGTTCTTATAGTAAAGGCGCGCCCCTAGACTATCAGCGTAGTCTTATTGAAGCACCGTTAAAGAAAGAGGCCTTGGCCGTATTAGAACGTTTCGATCAGGCAATATCGCATGATTTAATGTTACCGCAGGCTTTACCGTTATTAGAAGAGACCCTGAGTAACAAAAAATTGCAACCAGAGGAGCGGTTGCGATTGATTGCTTCGATGGACATGGTACTGGGACTTAATCTTTTACATCTGGATCGCGCGAGTTTGAATATCCGTCCTAAGAATGCGCTTTTACCAGAAAATAACGTTTTAGCTCTATTAGAAGAGCGTCAAAATATGCGTAAAGCAAAGGACTTTGCTGCCTCTGATGCCATAAGAGCGCGTCTTTCTGAGGCAGGAATTGAAGTTTTAGACGGTGATCCGCTCGGTTGGGAGTGGAAACCGCAATGGGGTGATTAAGCCTCGTAACAGTAATTGATTATCTGTTTTTCCGAGAAACAGATAATCTGCTTTTATAGTGTGAACCGGATATTACCGGGCTCGAAAGGAATAATGATGGCAACAGACTGGACGCCGGATAGCTGGCGGGATTTTGAAGCCCGGCAATTACCGACCTATCCTGATCAGGATAAGCTGGACAAAACTTTGGATCAATTATCCACGTTTCCTCCTTTGATTTTGGGATCAGAAGCGAGGCTTTTAAAAGAAAAATTGGCCACAGTGGCAAAAGGTGAAGCTTTTGTCGTCCAAGGGGGCGACTGCGCGGAAAGCTTCCGTGATTTTTCTGCTGAATCTGTTCGAGCCACATTGTCTGCTTTGTTGTGGATGAACGCTGTTATTGCTTATGCAATGGGGAAACCTGTTGTACGATTAGGGCGTCTGGCGGGGCAATTTGCCAAACCCCGTTCTTCCGACATGGAAGAAAAGAATGGCATTTCACTGCCCAGTTATCGGGGTGATAATGTCAACGATATTGCTTTTACCGAAGAAGCACGCCTTCCTAGTCCAGAGCGTTTGCTTCAAGGGCATACCCAAGCGGCTATCACCCTTAATTTAATACGCGCTTATACCCAAGCGGGCGATGACAAATGGGAATATGCTTTTAACGGTCTGAAGGATTTTGTACATAGCCGTCCATGGGCGCAAGATTCATGGCGCGGTCTAGTGGCTGAAATGGAAGATTCTTTTCGTTTTGCCCAAAGCTGCGGCGGTTTTGGCGATGGGTATGCCGATCCTTGCTTTACCAGCCATGAAGCTTTGCATCTACCTTATGAAGAAACCATGGTGCGCAGCGATTGCGATTACGGGCTGGATTATGCCACATCTGGTCATTTTCTGTGGATTGGTGATCGTACCCGTTTTGAAGGATCGGCCCATGTCGAATTCTTGCGGGGTGTGGATAATCCAATTGGGCTTAAATGCGGCCCGAATCTGAAGCCGGATGAATTATTACGGCTGTTGGATATTTTAGATCCTGCTTATGAAGCGGGTCGTATTACGCTTATTACGCGTTATGGCCATGATAAAATTGAAAAACATCTGCCGGAATTGGTAAGCGCGGTTAAGGCCGAAGGTCGACCTGTCGTTTGGATATGCGATCCGATGCATGGCAATGGAACCCAAACCAGTGATGGTCAGAAAACGCGTCCTTTTGAGCGGATTTTAGCGGAAGTAAAAGGCTTTTTTGCTGTGCATGAGGCTGAGGGTACTTATGCAGGTGGTATTCATCTTGAGATGACCGGCCTTGATGTCACCGAATGCATCGGCGGTTCTGCGGCTATTACAGAAGAAGACCTGAAACGGCGCTATTTAACCCAATGTGACCCCCGTTTGAGCCGTGATCAGGCCTTGGAGATGGCTTTCCAGATCGCTGATCTTGTTTAACTTGTTTTTATTATAGTTGACGAGACGCGCGGGACAGCTTATCTCGCGCTTCTCTGATGGTCCCTTCGTCTAGCGGTCTAGGACGTCGCCCTCTCACGGCGAAAACACGGGTTCGATTCCCGTAGGGATCACCAACTCTCTCTTTCTTAAGACAGGAGAGAGCGTGGCCCTATCTCTTTTCTTAAATTCGTATCTCAATTTATACTTTACCCTAGTATATTAGGGTAAAGAGTAAGCTTTGTTATTTATATTCTATCTAGATAGTATGATATATTATTACATATATACTATAAATTACTTTACCTACTATAAATATGATTTTCAACATTATTGATTTAATGGTATTATTTAAAGATTTTTTATATTTTTTTAAAATAATAACATTGTTGTTTAAAAAAAGAAATAAAAGATATTTTTTTAATAAAAATTTCGATTGTAAGATGGATAGTTTCTATTGTAGCATCAAAGCTTATCAATATTATAATATTGAGGGTGGGAAATGCTAACATTGTCTGAAACGAACAGACTAAAACGTTATAAAAAACGTTATAAAAAAACGTCCAAGCATAATTTATCTCGTTATTGGCTATTATCAGGGCTCTGCCTTGGTTTAGTGCCAACAGCGGCGCTGTGTGAAGAAGTTGCCTTAGCACAAGATAGCTCGGAGACTGAAAAATCTGAAGGTATGAGCCTACAAGATGATGAAATTCAGGAGGACAAGTCTTCAAGACATGGCCTGCATGATGGAAAGGGCCCCCATCATCGTGGTAATCATAAAAAATCTCATGCTGACTCTTCCTCTTCAGATGAAAATTATGTTTCTATTCGAGATTTAATTGTTTCGGCGGATCGTCCTAAAGCAACAACCGATGGTAGTGGTAGTTATGTTGTCAAAGGAGTTACAATCGGAAAGCGGATTCAACGTTTAGAAGATATTCCCCAATCTGTTTCGGTTATGACGAAGCAGCAGATGCTAGATCAAAATCTGAATACAGTGAGTCAGGCTTTAACCCAAATGCCCGGCGTCAATGTTAATAATTATGGCGATGGGACCTCTGGCGTAACAGCGCGTGGCTATGGAATGAATACGCAATATGATAGTATACCTTCTTTTGGTGGTCTTTCATTTGCCCAACAATTTGATTTAAGTATTTATGACCGGATTGAAACGATCCGCGGGCCTGATGGTATCTTTCAGGGTGGCGGTTCTCCGGGCGGCAGTGTCAATTTTGTCCATAAACGGCCTTTAGATAAATTTCACGTAGCGACGAGTGGATCGGTTGGGTCATGGAATAATTTACATGCTGATTTTGATGTCACTGGCCCACTAAATAAAGCGGGAACGATCAATGGTCGTATTGTGATGGCGGGAGCAAGTCGGGACTATTTTTATAAACCGGGTCATGATCAACGCTGGACAGGTTATGGGGCCATTGATTTTCATTTTGATGAAAAGACAACGTTAACATTAATGGCCACGGGTCAAAAAAATACGACAACCCGTTTCATGGGATTACCTCGTGGCAGTGATGGTTCTGACCTTCATTTACCGGTTTCCACTTATATTGGTGCGGGCTGGAATAAAACACGTTCTCCGATGTATGAATTGGCGGCTGATTTTGAGCGGCATCTGGATAAAGGTTGGTTAGTTCGATTGGCGGGGCGTCATCGTCAGACCAATAATTCACAGCAATATAGCTATCTTAATAAGTTCAATAGTGCGACGATGAAGGGTAATTTCGCTCTAGCGAAAGCGATTGATAAAGAAACCTACGATGATGTGGATTTATATGTGACCGGTCCGGTTCACTTATTTAACCGGAAACATATCTTCTTGGTCGGTGCTAACTATAGTTATAATGTTGAAAAAGATGCAGGATCTTCGGTTTCTTCCAGTAAATATCCCCAGTTAGCCGATCAGGATATTTTTGCGCCGATTTTATCCTCGTCTCTGCTACCTGAGACCCTGTCGCCTTATTATCGAGAACCCTCTATTCAAAAAGGTATGTATGCTTCGGCACAGATTGAAGTTATCAAACCTGTGCAGGTTTTATTAGGAGGGCGATGGAGTAGTTACGAATATAAATATCGTAATCTGACCACCGGAAGTGCTTATGTTCACTCACAACATGTTGCTAATCAGTTAACGCCCTATGCCGGTGTTGTGTGGCACATGACGCCTAGTTTAACCTCTTATTTCAGCTTTACCGACATCTTTGCTCCTCAGGGCGGATACACAGAATCCGGTGAAAGAATTAAACCAATCCAAGGGCAGCAAATGGAAGTCGGGATTAAGGGGGCCTGGTTCCATGAAAAACTTCATGCAAGTTTTGCGGCTTATAGGGTGATGGAACGTAATCGTGCCCAAGCTACGCAGGATGGCCGAATAGATTGCGGTCTTAATGGTACCTCAACTTGCTACGAGGCGGCTGGTCTAGTGCGTAGTCAGGGCTTCGATACCGAAATTATCGGGCGACCGATTAAAGGTCTCGATATTAATATGGGTTATACCTATAATGATAACCGCGTATTAAAAGGCGGAGGTAGCCTTGTTAAAGGGATACGTTTTACCTCTAATTCACCGGCGCATTTATTTAAATTATGGTCACATTATCGCTTTGCCTTAGGCTCGTCTTCTGACAAGAATATTCTAAGCTTTGGTGGCGGGGTGAATGCGCAAAGTTCCACGTTTGGAAATTCGCGCCTCGTTACCCAGCCAAGCTATGTTATAGCCTCGGCACAAGTTGGCTATCAACTTGACCCTAAATTTGAAATATCGGTTACTGTCAGTAACTTGAGCAATGCCCGTTATTATACCCGTTTGGGTACCCTTAATTATTATAACTATTATGGCGATCCGAGAAGTTTCATGTTCTCGGTTCATAGCGCCCTTTAAGATAGCAGAGTGGGGATTAGCACCTTAACATTCAACGATGTTGAGTGCTAATCCGCCCTGTGAAGTTTCTTTATAATTGGCATTCATATCCAACCCCGTCCGACGCATCGTTTCGATAACCTGATCAAGGCTGACACGGTGATTACCATCGCCAATCATTGCCAAACGGGCGGCTTCAATGGCTTTGATTGCCCCCACTGCATTCCGCTCGATACAAGGCACCTGTACTAATCCGCCAATCGGATCACAGGTCAATCCGAGATTATGTTCCATGCCGATTTCTGCAGCATTCTCTATTTGGCGCGGTGTCGCTTCTAAGGCTGCGGCAAAACCGGCAGCAGCCATGGAACAAGCCACCCCGACTTCCCCCTGACAGCCGACTTCTGCCCCTGAGATTGAGGCATTTTCTTTAAAAAGTGCACCAATAACCGTGGCTGTTAATAAAAAATTTTCAACGCCCTTTGTCGTATCACCATGCATAAAACGGCGATAATAGCGTAACACGGCGGGTATTATTCCGGCAGCTCCATTGGTGGGTGCTGTCACAATCCGACCACCCGCCGCATTTTCTTCATTAACCGCTAAAGCCCAAAGATTGATCCAATCCAAAGCCGCCAAAGGATCTATAGCGCGGTCACTGTGAATATTTTTGAGCCGTGAATAAAGGGCAGGGGCGCGTCTTCTCACCCGTAAACCGCCTGGGAGTACACCTGTTTCGCTCATCCCGCGTTCAATGCAATCTTCCATTGCTTGCGCGATTTTAGCTAACCCTTCAGATAGAATGTCTTCTGTATAAAAAATTTTTTCATTTTGACGTTGGATGTCAGCAAGAGAAAGGCCTGTCTCTACGGCTATTTCCAGTAATTCTCGGGCTGAATGATAAGGATAGGGAATATCGGCTGTATTCTTAACCTGTTCGGAAAGCCTATCAATAACCACGCCCCCTCCAATGGAATAGGCTGTCCTTTCTTGGATCAACTGACCTTGAGGATTATAAGCAACGAAATGCATAGCGTTAGAATGGAAGGGAAGCCGCTTTTTCTTTTCCCAAATAATGTCTTTATCCGGATCAAAAGGGATCCGGCTATTATCAGCGAAAATCAGAGCCTTTTGAGAATAAATGCGGTGGATGATAGTCTCAATTTCATTCACATTTACCTTATCAGGCCGTTCACCTGATAAGCCTAATAAAATAGCCCTATCTGTTGCATGTCCACGACCCGTAAGGGCAAGAGATCCAAAAAGAGTCACAACAATCCGGCTGACCTGTTTTTTGTCTAGCCTTGCTATAAAATCGGCTGCCGCTGTCATCGGGCCCATCGTATGGGATGAGGAAGGACCAATACCGATTTTAAATAATTCAAAAACACTGCTAACCATAATCACCTCCTAGCTGATTAGCTAATAGATGAAAGGCTATAAAAAAGGCAGTTTTTCTAAAAGAACGCTATCAAAAAATTCTGGAAAGAACAGATTTTAAGCAGGACGGGGAAAAAAATGTTTTGCCTTTGAACGCTGTTCTTCTTTTTGCATATCCTGTTGTCGCAAAATAACTTCTGGTCCCAATTTTTTTTCCAGTGAGACCGCCAGCAATTCTACCATGACCAGACAGGGCACGAGGGACTCATGAGACGCAAAAAGAGCAAAATCACAGGTCAACACGTGATGTGCCAGACGGGAAACAGGCGATAGTTTAGGACCTGTAATCAGAATAACAGTGGAGCGCTTCTGATGCGCCTGCTCTGCTAAGATCGCAATTTCTTCCTGATAGTGACAGATGTCAAATAGAAGTAAAATATCACGTCTTCCAGTATCAGAAAGCTGTTCATGCGGTTTAAAGGCATTTGTTTGGATTAAATGCGTTCGTGGCCGTAATTTATGGAGATGATACCAGAATAATTCTGCAATCGGGCTCGTAAAATAGCCACCGACAACATATAAATTACGAGAAACATCCGCTAAAAGCTCGGTGACCTCTTCCAGTTCACAGGCGTTGACGCGCTGTAACGTGCGGTGCATGCAATTTTCAAAAAAAGCATCTGCTTCTTTCAAAACCGAAGACATGGCCTGATTGTCGCTGATCTGATCGGCGATATGATCTGAATCATGGGGCGTGGTATAAATAAGCTTTTGATACAGCTCGGCACGCAAACAGGCCTGAAATTCAGGGAAACTAGTGAAGCCTAATTTGGAGACGAAGCGCAAAACCGTAGGGCCACTGACTTTAGCCTTAGCGCCTAGTTTTGCGACTGTCTCCAATCCGGCCATCAAGTCACTGGCAAATAATATCTGCGCAATCCTTCTTTCAGCCTGCGTAAAGTTTTCTGACGCCTGATGAATTAGAATAGCTAGATTGGATGTATCTTTTTTTACTTTATGTGCTTTCATGCGATGCTTGCAATATTTGTTAACATAAAAATCTTCGCAAATATAAAATAGTTTTTGCTTAAGAAATTCCTTCCATTTTAAAATATTGGTAACATTTTATTATTTAAATTAAAAGAGTTTAAAAAAGATATTTTATTGGTCTATTGTGTAAATAAGATTTCTTCTAAAAAAGATAATTTTATTTTTAGATATCAAATATCGTAAAAATAAATATTTATTATTTTCTGTTTTTTTAAAATTATATCATGTATCGATAAAGAGATATGTTCCCTCCTTTGAGGAGGGTTACAGTTTTTGACAAAGAATTTTCGAATACTCTTATGTAAAAATTGAGGTTAACTTAATTTTTAGAGAGTGTTCTTGCCTTATTTACAGCCTCTTTTAAACTATCATAGTCGATTACACCCGAAAAAACCTTATTTCCAATAATGAAAGCGGGTGTGCCGGACAGCCCAAATTCCCGCGCTAACATTATATTATGAGTAATCTCTTGTGTAATGGAGGCATTATTACTTTCTTTTTCTATTTCTGTAGCATTTAGTCCAAGCGCGTGCACAGCCTCCATGACAGCTTCACGCGAAAGCGGTCCATTACTATAAAGTTTATTATGAAAAGCGCCGAAATGTGAACCTGTTTGTGCTATTGCAAGGGCCGTTCTTGCGGCCATTTCGCTATCGGGGCCAAGAATGGGTAATTGTCGGATTACTAAACGAACGTTTTTATCTTCAGCCAATAATTTGTTTAAGTCACTGACCGCTTTTCGACAATATCCACAGCCATAATCAGAAAATTCGACAATAGTGACATCTCCTTTTTCAGCGCCTAGCCATGCGCTTCCAAAGGGCGTTTCAAGCGCCGTTTTATTCTCTGTAACAAGTTTGTTTATTTCCTTTTGCTGTAGCGCCTCCATTGCCTGAGGAATGATCTCAGGATGTTCAAGAATATAATGGCGAATGTTATTATCTGAATTAAACAAGGGTATTTTGCCAGTGAAGGCGCTGACTGTAGAAAGGGCAATAACAACCGCAGCCCCACCCACAGCGCCTGCTAATATCGAGCCCCATCTGTTTTTGGGGGAATCCTTGAGCGCATTTATAGTTTTATCATCATTATGGGGCTCTAAGGAGGCTTGAGCCTTAGGGGGGGCTGGTAAATCTGTCATTTTTTCTTTCTTTCCAAAGCGTGACGTGCGGTTATGGCAATATCATTCGCACGCCGCCAATCGGCAGTATTGGGATCAAGACCTTTTAACGCCATATCTGCAGCGTCCATCGCTAAGGTGGTTTGACCACTGAGACTGTAACGTTCAGCTGTGGCTAAATTTGCATGCGCTACATCCCCTTCCCGATCATAAATGGTTCCCAGAACAAACCATGCTAGGGGATTATCCTCTTCATGATCTACCGCTACGGTTAGAACATGTTTGGCTTCTGCATAATGTGCCGGATTTTCTGTTGCCATTAAAGCATGACCAAAGGAGGCCGCGATCAAAGGTGATTGAGATAATGCCGTGGCTTCTCTTAAGGGAGCCAATGCCTCATCGGGGTGGCCCGATTCCAGAAGAATCTGTCCTTTTATTTCAAGAAAATAGGGGTCCTTGGGTTTTAAAGTCAGCAGCTTTTGAACTTCGTCCATAGACTTATCAAAATAAGAAAGACGATGCCATGCATAAGCTCGTGCATAGAGATCTGGTATATTATGGGGATCATCGGGGTAATCTTTTAATACTTGATGTGGATCGGAAATATAACCGATCAATTTTGCCCTGACCCGTAGAAACTGTTGCTGCAAATCAGGATCAATAGGTCTGTTCCAAGCCGGTAAATTTTCAAGATCACCTTTTAGCATCATTTCACGATCTGCTGTCATCGGATGATCACTGGCGAAACTACCATCGGAATCTGACGACATTAAACGATGTTCTTCGCGGCGAATTTTATTAAAAAATTCAAGAATACCCCGCCCAGAAATATCGGATTTCCTAAGGAATTTGACGGCTGCAGCGTCTGCACTAGCTTCTTGTGTGCGCGTATAGGCTAGATAATGTTGAACGGCTACTTGGCTGCCAATGCCACCCAGCATCATGCCGAGAGGGCCTGCTACGGGGACAAGCGCGGATAAGGGGACTAAAACGACTTGTAAAATCATAGCAGCCAGCCCGATTTTACTTGCTTCACTTATTCCGGTGCTGTTGACGACATGTCCTGCCGTAACATGACCTAATTCATGGGCAACGACCCCTTGAATCTGATTGACATTATCCGCCACCATAAGGGTTCCAGAATTAATAAAGACCATTTGGCCACCGGCTACAAAGGCGTTGATTTCTGGATCATTGACAATCAGGATTTTAACATCCCCTGTCCTTAATCCGGTAGCGGCTACTAGCGGTGAAAGTGCCTTTTTTAAAAGCGCATCCGTTTCTGCATCTTGCAGTATTTCCTGCGCAAAGGCCGCCGAATGCAGGATCATCAGGCTGATAAGCAAAGAAGAGATCAAAAGCCAAAAGCGGCGTATCATGAAGAGAATATAACCTTAATATCAGGAAGATCGGACTGACTTTTATATAATAGGGTCGTATCGTGATAACGACTATAGGCCATAAAATATTTATGAAAATTTTTGCTGATATAGTTAAATCATTAATTTTAAATGTTTTTTTATAATTATCTGGACTTCATTTTACCCAAGTCTGGGCTTTTTAATAATAAAAAAATTGTCTGTTTACCGCTTTAATAAAGATAGAGGGATAAAAAAAGAGCAGGGGAAAACCCTGCTCTTTAAAAAAAGACGGTAGTCCGTTTGCCGTTTATTCTCCAAACGTACGTTGCCACCAGCCACGACGAGGAGCAGGCTTTTCACCTTCATCTGAAGATGTTGGTGTAGTCTCTTCGGCTTTTTTATCGGATGCTGTTTTAGGCTCTTCCGATGGGGTCGCCTCTTTTGAAACTTCCTCGGCCGGTTTTTCTTTTTTTACCGTTTCTATCGGTTTTTCTACCTCAGGAGAGGTCGTTTTTTCTGATGCTTTTTCGGTAGCATCAGACTTAACCTCTTCTTTTTCCTCAACGGAGACATCAACCTTTTTCGGTTCAGCCTTTTTACGACGTGACGTTGTCGTGCGTTTTCTTACGCGCTTGGGCTTTACCTCTTCGGCTTTATCTTCCTCTTCAGTTTTGCTTTCCGCTGTTGAGGTTTTGTCATCGGTAGCTTTTGGCGTAGCGATTCTAGCTTCTGATGTACCCTTTTCATCCATTTCAGAAGCACCCGTGGTTTCTTCCTCGGCTTTCTCGGCCTTTACCGGACGTGCTCTTGGACGACGCCTTGTTTTGCTGCGCGCTACGGGGGCTTCGGTAGCCTCTTCCTCTAAGACATCTGAAGTCTGCTGAGTAGGCACCTCAACTTCTGGTTCAAGATTAGGCTGATGATTTTCTTTTGGTAAATCATAGTCTGGTGCAAGATCAATCGGCTCGGCTTCAGTAGTTTCAGAAATGAATTCTGCCGTTTTTTCTATAGCTTCACCATTACGACGCCGGCCACCGCGCCGACCCCGCCGACTACGTCGATTCCGCCGATTATGCTCACTATCGTCATCATAGCCTGTTTCTTCCTCTGTTTCGGGAACAGAAGACGTAAATTCTTCAGGCTCTTCTTCAATATTTTCAGCTTTGAACGGGGGTTCAGAGCGTGCATATTCACGACGCGCCATATTTTGACGATGATTTTTTCTGAACGGTGCCTCTATAATTTCTTCGGCCTCGATCTCTTCAATCTCTTCGATTTCTTCCTCGATTTCCTCCTCATATTCATCGCTATCATCAGAAGAAAGCGTTGGAAGCGGTGGTGGTAACATTAAGCCATGGCTGGGAGGGGGGCCGGCAGATTCTACTGAAATCTGATTATTACCGCGTAAAGGATCACCATCAATCAAAACCGTAACACCATAGAGGGTTTCAATGGTACCCAGCTCTTTACGTTTACGATTCAAGACATAGATAGCCGAATCAAGGGACATCATGACATGAATTTGGCTCCCGTTACCACGAGAAGCTTCATCTTCAATCATGCGAAGCGCCATCAAGCCCGAAGAAGGTGTCGTCAGCATTAAGCCCGAACCCTGACAATGGGGGCAGGGGATTGTCGATGCTTCCAGCATACCGGTTCTTAGACGCTGTCGGCTCATTTCAAACAGACCAAAACTAGAAATATGGCCAATCTGAATCCGAGCACGGTCATGCTTTAAGGCATCTTTCATCGCCTTTTCGACCCGTCGGACATTCGCACTTGATTCCATATCGATGAAATCAATAACGATCAGGCCCGCCATATCCCGCAGCCGTAGCTGACGGGCAATTTCGGTGGCCGCTTCAAGATTGGTTGCCGTTGCCGTCTGTTCGATATTATGTTCGCGGGTTGATCGGCCAGAGTTAATATCGATTGATACCAACGCTTCGGTTGGATTAATGACAAGATAGCCGCCGGACTTTAATTGAACGATAGGCTGATACATAGCATTAAGCTGTTGCTCAACGCCAAAACGCTGAAATAAGGGGGCAGGGTCCGCATAAGGGCGTACTTTTCGGACGTGGCTTGGCATCAATAACCGCATGAAGTTACGCGCGGCCTGATAACCTTCACTCCCTTCCACCAGAATCTCATCGACTTCCCGACTGTAGATGTCGCGAATAGCCCGTTTGATCAGATCACTGTCCCCATAGATTAAGGCAGGGGCTTGAGAATAAAGCGTCTTTTCACGAATTTCATCCCATAATCGGGCAAGATAATCAAAGTCGCGCTTAATTTCGCTCTTAGTCCGCTGTAAACCTGCGGTACGGACGATACAGCCCATCGAACTTGGCAGATTTAATTCTGCCATAATCGCTTTTAATCTTTTGCGATCAGTTAAGTTGGAAATTTTACGCGAAATACCCCCACCATTGCTGGTATTGGGCATAAGTACACAGTAGCGCCCTGCTAAAGACAGATAGGTAGTAAGCGCAGCGCCTTTATTGCCGCGTTCTTCCTTAACAACTTGTACCAGCAACACTTGACGGCGACGGATAACATCTTGAATCCGGTAATGATGACGCCCAAAATGACGGCGGCGATTTCTTAAATTTTCGAAACTATCCTCGCTGGTATCATTTCTACTTGGCTCAGAATCCGCAGATTCATAGGTATCTTCATCGTCTTCCGTTTCTTGCTGACGATTTTGACGCGCCGAATATTCTTCTTCTTCCCGTAAAAGGGCTTCCCGATCTTCACGGGGGATTTGATAATAGTCAGGGTGAATTTCTGAAAAGGCCAGAAAACCCTGACGATTTCCGCCATAATCGACAAAAGCAGCCTGAAGCGATGGTTCGACGCGCGTCACCTTGGCTAAATAGATATTGCCTTTTAATTGACGGCGGCCTGCTGATTCAAAATCAAATTCTTCAATGCGGTTACCTTTGATGACGGCGACCCGAGTTTCTTCCCGGTGGCGGGCGTCGATCAACATTTTTGTGAGAGTCATTCAAAAATCTCCGGTCGCGCTGCACATCTGCCTAAAAGGCGAGAGGCGCGCGAATAATGAGGATATATATATAATATTAGAAGGATTTAACGTCGGCCTATTGGCCGACCATGAACGACAACGCCGATTTGCCGCGCGGCCATACCCGGCGCTGTTCAAAGCGCGGGGGAGACTGGCTGCAGCGGGCCATGCCTTTTCGGAAGGGGGCAGGCTTAAAACAGCGGCGTGCATCTATGCTTTCAATCCGGAAATAAAAAAGTGAATAGGGTTTCGTAAAATGTTTAAAAAATGAGAGGCAGAAGTCATGTCGGTTTTTAAGGACCAAATTTTTTCTGTTCTCTTCTTTGATTCGCTACCATCGCTTAACGATAGACGCAATGGTAGCTTTTTTACTACGTTGTTGGGCTTATCCTTTGTGGATGAGAATGATAGATATCAATAGTTTCACTATTAAAGATGTTTTTTTAAAAAATCGCTATTTTTCCCGCTAGTCATAACCCGAATAACAAAGGTAATCGGTTTAAATGGCGTACCGAAAACTGAAAAAAAACTTTCTTCGCCAAGAAGAAACTGTGATGGTTAAATATCTTTGCCTTCTAATAAGGCATCTTGGATATGAAAACTATAGAAAAAAAATATATCTTATCGGGATTTTTTTTCTGTTTTTTTCATGGAATGACTTGCTGCTTGCAAAAGGGACAACGACGTCTCAAGCGGTTAGAATTCCCCTTGCCCATGCCGTAACCTCTGACAAAATATCGCCTAAAATTTATAAGGGACGGGTATCAGGAAGACCCTTGGTCGTTATTGATCCCGGTCACGGGGGGCACGATCCCGGTTCTTCGTCACGGGATGGTCGGCTTCATGAAAAAAATGTTACGCTCGCCATTGCGCTTGCAGTTCGGAATGCCTTACGGGAATCGGGGCGTGTAAGCGTTGTTCTGACCCGTGAAGACGATCATTTTTTACCTTTGGTTAGTCGTCGGGAAATGAGTCGTCGCATGAAGGCCGATTTATTTATCTCGATCCATGCGGACAGTGCACCTTCGGGTAATCCACACGGGGCGACCATTTATACTTTATCCGAAATTGCGTCAGATAAGATTGCCGCTAATCTGGCAGCCAGAGAAAATCAGGCCGATCTGTCCGGTATTACGGATATTCAGACCCAGAATAATGATGTCAAATCTATCCTTTATGATTTGACTCGCCGTGAAACCATGAATGCTTCTGTGTCTTTTGCGTCGCTTCTGCAAAGAGAATTACAAGGTCGCATCCCGTTTCGTAGTCATTATCATCGCTTTGCGGGCTTTGTCGTTTTAAAAGCACCTGATGTGCCTTCTGTACTTATTGAAACCGGCTATATTTCTAACCCTGATGAGGCGGCGCAGCTTTTTTCTCGTTCTTACCGGCAGGCTATCGCCAGTGGTATCAGACGTGCCGTTGAAATTTATTTTGCACGTCGTTTGGCGCATCTGGCAGAATCTTCAAATTTTGAAAAGCCTAAGTCTGAGCGTAAATCATCAACAAGGAGTCTTGATTCGGTATTAAAAAACTTAAATAAACATAATGAATAAAATATATTTTAGATAATATTTTTTAACTAAGGTGAATGAACAGGCATGGCAGATATTCAATCTAGAAATGGAAATAATGATAAAGATTATCTTCATTCTGATCCATTTCTTTCTCTGTTTCATCCTGAGAATTTTTTATCTTACACTATAGCGGTAGCTATAAAAATTATGTTTAAGCAGAGGCTCTATAATGTCTAAATCCCTTATGCCAGAGGAGGGGTTAAACATAAAAAGCCGAAGATTGGGGGATGCGTCTTTTAAACGGGGCACTCGGCGTAAAATACTGAAGTCTCTTTTTGTCTTTTTCATTATGGGATGTTCTCTGGGTAGCTTTCTGTTCTGGCATTATTTTTTGAAAGATCTACCCTCTGTCGAGGTGTTAGCAGATTACCATTTACCGATGCCCGCCGTCGTCCGTGATATAAATGGTATGCCCTTTGGGCGGTTCATGCGAGAGCATCGAGAAAAATTAGGCTACGAAGATTTTCCGCCCGTTGTTATTCAGGCCTTTTTAGCGGCAGAAGATAAAACTTTTTTTTCCCATCATGGTATTGATGCTCCCGCTTTTCTAAAAGCGGTTTACGAATATTTTACCAAAATGGGAACGGGTGAACGGGCACATGGCGGTTCTACCATTACCCAACAGGTCGCCAAAAATATTCTGGTCGGTGACGAATATTCCCCTACCCGTAAGGTAAAAGAGGGTATTCTTGCCTTTCGTATCGAGCATCTATTAACGAAACGCCAAATTCTTGAAATATACCTCAATCAGATTTTTTTAGGGCGTAATGCCTATGGCGTTAGTGCTGCTGCGAAAGCGTATTTTGGGAAAAATCTAAAGGATTTAACGCTGCCTGAGGCGGCTTTCCTCGCTATTTTACCCAAAGCCCCCGCGAATTATATTCCAGAAAGACATGCCGAACGGGCATTGGGGCGACGGGCTTATGTTTTACAACAAATGCAGGCCAATGGCTACATTACAGCTTATCAACGTGATGAAGCTAATCGGACACCGTTAAGGGTGATCGAACATCATATTGAAGCAAAACCCCCTTCTAAGGGGGGCTATTTTCTGGAAGAAATCCGCCGTGAACTTATCAGCCGTTTTGGAGAAACGGCAGAAGAGAGTGATAATAACGTTTATTCTGGTGGCCTTTGGATAAGAAGTTCTTTTGATCCCGAGATTCAGGAATCTGCTGAAACAGCTTTACGGGATGGATTTGTGCGTTTTGAACGTGATCAGGGATGGAGCGGGCGTGTCGGGACCATTGATCCGGGGGAAGGATGGCAAGAACGCTTGATTTTGGCCAACGTCGGCACAGGCTATGCTGATTGGCAGGCTGTGGCCGTGCTAGAAAGGGAAAATGGTCGGGCTAAAATCGGCTTTAATGACGGTAGCGAAGATTACCTTTACCCTTGGGCGGCGACAATACCCCGTCATGATACCGTTATTCCTGCTTGGCGTTTTTTACATGCCGGCGATATTATTATCGTAAAAAAGATTGATAATTTTTGGGTTTTAAGAAGTCTGCCGAAAGTTTCCGGCGGTATGGTCGTCGAAAATCCGCATAATGGCCGGATATTGGCAATGCAAGGCGGCTTTGATTCTAAGAATGGAGACTTTAATCGAGCTACGCAAGCAGAACGTCAGCCCGGTTCAACTTTTAAACCCTTTGTTTATGCGGCGGCTTTGGATCATGGCATGACCCCTGCCTCTATTATTGTGGATGGTCCTTTTTGTGTGTATCAGTCTGCCCGTTTAGGCATGAAATGCTTTCGTAACTTTTCTGGGGGATATTCCGGCCCGCAGACTATGCGTTGGGGGGTGGAGCAGTCCCGAAATTTGATGACTGTTCGTGCGGCAGCGCAAACAGGCATGGTTCATGTTGTAAAAATGGCTGAAAACGCTGGCATTAATCCCCCGGGACATCCTTATCCGCCGGTTTTGGGTATCGCATTAGGCGCTGGGAATACTACGGTTATGCGCTTGACCAATGGTTATTCGATGATTGCTAATCAGGGGCGGCGGCTTCAACCTACCTTGATTGATTATGTGCAAGATCGAAATGGTAAGGTTATTTTTAAGTCAGATAATCGCCCTTGTCCCAACTGTAATATGTCAGAATGGGACGGAAGCCCGATGCCCCGTCCCAAAGCCTTATCAGAACAAGCGATCAATCCGGTTACGGCTTATCAGATGTTGCATATTCTGGAAGGTGTTGTTCAGCGCGGAACTGCCGCTATTCTCCGCGATTTAGGCCGACCTATGTTTGGCAAAACGGGTACCTCTACAGGCCCGACCAATGTTTGGTTTGTCGGTGGTTCGGCGGATATGGTTGCAGGGCTTTATGTGGGTTATGATCGTCCTCATTCCATGGGGCATAGTGCCCAAGGCGGCACGGTAGCTGCACCTATTTTTAAACAATTCGCTCAAAAAACTATGGCGAATATGCCCGTTCGACCTTTTCCTATTGCGCCGAACGTCCATATGGTGAAAATTGATCGCTATTCTGGATTGCGGATTTATGGTTCACCCCCGTTTAATCCTGAAGATCCGATGAGTCCGATTATCTGGGAAGCGTTTAAGGCAGATAATGAACCTAAGCGTAGTTTTTATCGTTCGGCTGTGATGGCCCCAGCGCCCAGCGCCAATAATTCATCTTCTGCTGCTCCGGTCACTTCACTCTCAACCGATCATGCTGTAACACCGCCTGAAAATGGGATACTGCCTTCTTCACCCGCCGTCCAAAAACCAAATGACAGTGGTAGCTTGCAGAAGTAAGGCAGAATCTATTAGAAGCCTTGCTGGTTATCTGAATTTCATCTGATCAGTCATTTATGTATTGTTTTGGCCTCACTGTTTTAAACAGAAGGGCTTTTTCTGAAATAGAAAGGGATGATTATGCGCGCCGAAGCGCAAGCCCATGTCGACCATATCCAAGAATCTTTGGCGCTCCTTAGGCGCTTTCTCGACTGGGATCGGGCGTTAAGGCGGCTGGATGAATTAAATGCGCGCGTCGAAGATCCACATTTATGGGATGATGCTCGTGCGGCTCAAGAAGTGATGCGAGAACGGGGGCGATTGGATGAATCCATCGCTGCTACCCGGGCTATCGAGCGGGAACTTCAGGAAAATATTGACCTGATCGAAATGGCCGAGGCCGAAGAAGAAGAAGACATGGTTAAGGATGCTATTGCCGCCTTAGCCCATTTGGCTGAACGCGCTAATCGTGACAAAGTGAAGGCACTTCTGTCTGGTGAAGCCGATAGTAACGATACCTATATCGAAGTTAATGCTGGCGCCGGAGGCACTGAAAGTCAAGACTGGGCTGAGATGCTGAGCCGGATGTATCAACGCTGGGCAGAGCGCGAAGGTTTTCGTGTTGAATTGGTCGATTATCATGCGGGGGAACAAGCTGGTATTAAATCCGCTACTCTTTTGATAAAAGGCGAAAGCGCCTATGGTTATGCCAAGACAGAAAACGGTGTCCATCGTTTGGTGAGAATTTCTCCTTTCGACAGCAATGCAAGACGGCATACCAGCTTTGCCTCCGTCGCCGTTTATCCAGTAGTGGATGACGATATTGATATTGAAGTGCTGGATAAGGACTTGAAAATAGATACCTATCGCTCTTCGGGGGCAGGGGGGCAGCATGTGAACACCACCGATTCAGCGGTGCGTATAACGCATATGCCAACAGGTATTGTCGTTGCATGCCAGAATCAGCGTTCTCAGCATAAAAATCGTGCAGAAGCGATGAAGCAATTAAAAGCGCGGCTCTATGAACGGGAGCTACAGATTAGAGAGGCAGAAGCCAGCGCAGGGTATGCGGCCAAAAGTGAAATTGGTTGGGGACATCAGATCCGCTCTTATGTTTTACAGCCCTATCAGCTCGTCAAAGATCTTCGGACAGGTATTACTTCGACAGCGCCGTCTGATGTTTTGGATGGTAATTTAGAAGATTTTATTGCCGCTGCATTAGCACAAAGAATTACTGGCGAAACTGTCGAAGTCGAGGATGTTGAGTAAGAGAACAAAATCCCTTTCGTCGTAGTTTTAAATTATTTTATTAGGTAGGAAAACTTAATAGCGGCGCAACAATCCTACCAAACGTCCTTGGATACCTATCCGGCTGGCATCATAACGCATCGGCGCATAAGCGCGGTTTGCAGGATCCAGCCGGATCATACGGCCTTCACGATGAAAATATTTTAAAGTGGCATCGCTGTTATCAATCAGGGCAACGATTATTTCCCCTTCATGGGCCTCGTCCGTTTGACGGATAAGGATAAAATCCCCATCAAAAATTCCCGCTTCGACCATGGAATCACCAGCGACTTCTAAGGCGTAATGATCCCCATTTCCAAGAAGCGCAGGCGGTACCGATAAGGTTGATTGCCCTTCTAAGGCTTCTATGGGTAAACCTGCCGCTATTCGTCCGTGTAAAGGGAGTTCGACGACATCATTATGCGCTTTAGGTAGCGAAAAATTTTCCCGGACTTTTTTTTCCTGTTGATTGGAATCTGTCCGGTTTTCCGGCAATCGAATAACTTCCAACGCCCTTGCACGATTAGGTAAGCGCCGAATGAAACCGCGTTCTTCCAAAGCTTTGATAAGCCGATGAATCCCTGATTTCGATTTCAAATCGAGGGCAAGTTTCATTTCTTCAAAAGAAGGTGAGATACCTGAAACGCGGAGCCGGTTGTGAATGAAAAGAAGCAAATCATGTTGCTTGCGCGTCAGCATAGCCGCAATCTTCCGTCAAAGGCCCGCCGTTAACAGGGGGCGTGTTTCCTTATCTTTTTAAGATAGGCTTCATTATTCTGTTGGAACAGATAAAGAACGTGTAGGAAACATCCACCGACCTGTCAATAGAAGTCAATCGTTTTGAAGATTTCTGTAAACTTTACTTTCAGCATGTTTGTGTAAAAGCTTTCCAATTCTCGAAAACTTCTTTTGCACGCCCACTATCGATAATATTTGAGGCGACATTTACACCATCATCCCAGTCCCAGCATTTCTCGGCAACGATCAAGGCACCCGCTGCATTCATTAAAACCGCATCCCGATAAGCCGAGGCTTTTCCGTCTAATAAATCAAGAAGCGCTTGGGCATTATAGGCGGCATCTTTTCCTCGGATACTGCTGAGGGGATGGCTATCTAAATTAACATCGGCAGGGGTAAGACGGATAAGACCTTCTGGAATTCCACTATCTGGATTTTCATGTTTTCTAATCATTAAAGCAGAGCTTGCTTTACAGATAGATAACTCGTCAAAAGGATCATCACCCGAAACAAGCATAACCGCTTCAAAATCGAGCAGGCGGATAGCCTCACTATAGGCATCAAGATAGCGGGGCGCTGCTACGCCAATAAATTGTCTTTTGACATGGGCTGGATTAACCAAGGGGCCAATCAGATTAAAGATGGTGGGTTTTCCGATTTTTCGTCTTAAAGGGGCTATGCGTGCCAAAGCCGGATGGTAAGTTTGAGCAAAGAGAAAGGTAATACCCGTTTTTTTTAAGCAGGCAGTGGCTTGTTTGGGCGTAAGATCGATTTTAATGCCAAGCGCTTCTAGGGTATCTGCCGCGCCGGCTAGACTGGATGATGCACGATTGCCATGTTTCGCAACAGGCACATGGGTGGCTGCGACAACGAGCGCTACAGCAGTAGAAATATTTAGGCTATTTTGACCATCCCCACCGGTGCCACAGACATCAATAGTATCATCTGTACTTTCGATTGATATCATTTTTTGAGCAGCGGCTTTGGCCGCTCCGGCAATTTCAGAGCCCGTTTCTCCCCGCTGTGAAAGGCCTAATAGAAAGCTGCTGACGTCTCCATCACTGTAATAACCTTCGAGAATATCACCGAATATCGCTTCTGCCTCTGAAAGTTCAAGCAGATGAACTGGATCAGGAAGGGTAGGCATCATAAAATAACCTTACTATCATCAATAAACATAAAGATAATGATACTTAAAAAAGATAATTATTTTGATATTTAAACACAGTATTAAATTTTTTATTTAGAATGGCTATCAATAATTTTTAAAAAGTTACCAAGCATTTTATGTCCATGTTCTGTAGCAATACTTTCAGGATGAAATTGCAAACCATGAAGGGGGAGCGTTTTATGTCTGAGACCCATGATCGTTCCATCATCGCTTCTTGAATTTATTATCAGATCAGCCGGAAAGCTTTCTTCTTCTACGACTAAGGAGTGATAGCGTGTCGCAATCAGGGGTGAGGGTAAAGATTCAAATACACCACTATTGTCGTGGGTGATAGGCGATGTTTTACCATGCATTAGATCATGGGCGCCGATAACTTTGCCCCCAAAATATTGGCCAATTGTCTGATGTCCAAGACAGATGCCTAACAAGGGATAGCTTTGCTCGACACAAGCTTCGACTAATTTTAGCGAGATACCTGCTTCATCCGGCGTTTTTGGCCCCGGAGAAATAACAAAAGCTTCGGCACCCGAGGCAATAGCTTCAGAGACAGTTAACGCATCGTTACGGACAACTTTTATGTCAGCCCCTAACTCTTGCAGGTAATGAACGATATTCCATGTAAAACTATCGTAATTATCAATGACAAGGATCATTTTATGGGTACTTTTTAAAACAGATCAGATCACTTTTGCTCTTAGCACAGCTTTTCCTCTACGGGGATAGTCTTGTCAGAGTTCTAGCAATATCCTTTGATCTCAAGCTAAGCGCTGTCGAATTTTAAGGCGTTTCAGCCCCTTGAGAGAGAGGATAGGGATGTTTTTAATACTGGCTGCAATTTTTAAATTTTATTATCAAGATAACATCTTAATATTTAAAAAAATTAAAATATATTTATTATATGCAATAAAAAAATAGAATTTATAAAAATTTTAAAAAATTATATTGACCCATCTTACAATACAAATACATAATATTTGTTCCGAATTGGATAAGAAATAGTCTTTTCTAAGATATAAAACGCAGATTTTGCGGTAATCTCTGATGCCGGGTATTTTGGGAAACCTGACATCTGGGCTGTTAACAGCCCTTCTTTTTCTTGTGGGGTGGGTAGTATGGGGCTTTCAAATTTAACTAAAAATCTGAAAATTTCTGCAAAAATTTATCTGATTTTAGCCATCCCCTTATTTTTTCTGTGTTCCAGTGGAATGGGTGCTTTTATTATACAGCTCAAATTGTCAGATATTGGTCAGGATTTGGGTATTCGTCAGCGCATCCATTTGCAGCTTACCGGCGATATTTCACGAGCGGTTGCTGATTATCGTTCTGCCGAAACGAGGATGGTCATGACTAGTGACCCTATCATTGAACAGGCAGCTAAAAAAGAAATCGATGTTTACCAAGCTGAAGTGCAAGATTTAGCCCAACAGCTCAATAACGCGCAACTACCCCCTTCTATGCTTATCAAAAACCAGCAATTTTTAAGTGATTGGCAGCGTTATATCGACCTAAGTCGCCAAACTATTGGGGCTGTTATTGAAAACCATAAAGCCGATGCACACCCCCTTTTTTGGAAAGAGTTGCCGCTTTTTGATCAAATTTCAGATGAATTAAAAACTATTCGTCATATTCAAGGCCAAATCATAGAAGCCAAAGTTAACGACATGAAGGCTTTTTTTGTTGTCGTGCGGTGGCTGATTATTCTGACAACTTTACTGGCTGTTTTACTGTCTATTTTTGTTGCTGGCCTTATCGTTAAAGTTACAGTGAAACCTTTGCAAATGGTAACGCACGCACTGCATGCGTTGGCTGGGGGTAATACAAATGTCAATGTGCCCGTTGAAAAACGCAGTGATGAAATTGGCGAACTTATTACGACTTTCATCCTGTTTCGTGAGCGAATATTGAACGCCGAAAAAGAAAAAGAAGCGCAACTTAATTTATTGGTATCCGACATAGGGGATGCCCTGCACGGCCTATCAAAAAGTGACCTTACCGTCCGTATTACAGGACATTTAACGGGTGGTTTTTCTAAAATTAAGGAAGATTTTAACTATTCTATCGGTGTCTTGAATGATGTTGTCTCTAAAATTATTCAATCGGCGGAGAATATTAAAACGGGTGCTGATGAAATTCAGCAAGCTTCTAATGATTTATCGCTTCGTACAGAGCAACAAGCGGCCAGTTTGGAAGAAACTTCAGCGGTGATGGTGCAAATTTCGAATACTGTTGATCACACCGCCGAGGGGGCCAATGCCTCTAAGCTTATTACAGATCAAGTCGAAACAGAAGTGGTTCAGAGTAGCCATGTGGTTCAACAGGCCATGGAAGCCATGAACCGAATTGAAAATGGTTCGAAGAAAATTGCTCAAATTATTGGGGTTATTGAC
Source organism: Zymomonas mobilis subsp. pomaceae ATCC 29192 (assembly GCF_000218875.1). NCBI lineage: Bacteria > Pseudomonadati > Pseudomonadota > Alphaproteobacteria > Sphingomonadales > Zymomonadaceae > Zymomonas > Zymomonas mobilis. The sequence continues at coordinate 1,133,856 of NC_015709.1, read as the reverse complement.
GGCATTGCCTTCCAGACTAATCTTCTTGCTTTGAACGCCGGCGTTGAGGCGGCCCGTGCGGGTGAGGCGGGAAAAGGTTTTTCAGTTGTGGCAGCAGAGGTACGCGCTTTGGCACAACGTTCGGCAGAGGCCGCCAAAGATGTTAAAGAGCGGATTACCGATAGTGCTCGAGAAGTCGAGAACGGTGTTCTGCTTGTCAATAAAACAGGGGACACTTTAACCCAAATTGTTCAGCAGATTCATGAAATAAGCGAGCGTGTAACGCAGTCGGCGGAAATGGCAGAGCAACAAGCTAGCGGTCTAAGACAGGTTAATACAGCCGTTTCTGAAATGGATAGTGTTACGCAAAAAAATGCTGCTATGGTTCAGCAATCGACTAAGGCCGTCAGCCAGTTAGCTATAGAAGCACAAAATATGATGCAACAGATGCAACAATTTAAATTAGCCCATTAGCCCATTAGCCCATTAGTAAGTGCTTTTTATAAATATTGATGTAATTTTTTATAAATATTGAATTTTTATATAATTACAAAAATATATTTTTAATTGTGCTTATTTTAAGGATGGAAAATATTTCTTTTTTCTAGGAAAACAAAAAAATTAATGAAAATTTCATAAAATTAAAATATCTCCATATTCGAGGTTTATTATTATTTTTTGCAACAAATGTTACAAATGCGTTTAAAAATATATTTCAGTAAATAAAAGCAGAAAAATGTCGTCTTGTAACAGAATGAGGTCTTTTTCTGCTTTTTAAAAAAATGGTGAAATTATGGATATTTCAAATTTAATAAAAAATTTGAAAGTTGCCACTAAAACATATTTGATTCTGGTTATCCCCTTAGTCTTTTTGGTCTTAGGGGGCATCGGTTCACTTAGTGTCCAGTGGAAATTTGCAATGATGGCCAAGGATTTTGGGATTACCCAAAGGGCACGTGCCCAGGCCGTCAGTGATATTTCCCGTGCAACAGCAGATTATCGATCAGCGGAAACGCGTCTGGTCATGGTACCTGATCCTCAGGCTATCCAAGCGGCAAGACAGGAAATGACCGTTTACAGGGGACGGATCGAAGACAATATTCGCGCCTTAGAAGAAAGCAAGGCTAGCGATGATGTTTTAGAAGCTAATCACCATTTTCTTAACAATTGGCAGAATTATATTTCAGTTAATCGTGCTACAGTGGATGCTGTACAGCAGGGTCGGGCTAATGAAGCCCGGGATCTTTTCTGGAAAGAATTACCCTCTTTTGATCAGGTAACGGCGTCTCTTGGTAATTTGCAAAATGTTGAAAAACAGGCAAATACAAATAAAGTCGCTGAAATGGAACACTCTTTTGGTTTCATTCGCATTCTGATTATTATCCTTACCATATTAGCCATTCTGCTTTCCATTTTGATTGCCGGTATGGTTATCAAGGCTATTGTTCGTCCTTTACAGGTCGTTACCAATGCGTTGGGTGAATTGTCTGAAGGTAACATGGATGTTCATGTTGAACTTGAGAATCGCGCCGATGAAATTGGGCAGTTGATGGATGCTTTGCGGATTTTCCGTGACCGGATGCGCAATGCAGAAAAACAAAAGCAGATGGAACTGGATGCCCTCTTTGCTGGCATCGGACAGGCCTTAGAGGGGTTAACTAATTACGATCTGACAACCCGTATGGATGGTAATCTTTCTGGGTCTTTTGCTGAAATTCAGAATAATTTTAATTCTTCCTTGGAAGTCTTAGATCAAACGATGTCGCAAATTCTGAAATCAGCAGAAAATATTCAGAATGGGGCTAGTGAAATTCGTCAGGCTTCTGATGATTTGTCCCAGCGGACAGAACAACAGGCTGCTAGCCTCGAAGAAACTTCCGCTGCGATGGAAGAAATTTCAAGAACGGTTGATCAGTCCGCGCATGGTGCTAAGCAAGCCAAAACTATCACGGATAAAGTGCAGAGTGAGGCTGAAAAAAGTGGCGAAGTGGTTCGTCGTGCTATTGATGCAATGGGTAAGATTGAAAGTTCTTCCAATGAAATCGCACAGATTATCAGTGTGATTGATGGCATTGCCTTCCAGACTAATCTTCTTGCCTTAAACGCCGGTGTTGAAGCGGCACGAGCAGGGGATGCGGGTAAAGGGTTCGCCGTGGTTGCCTCTGAAGTCCGTGCTTTGGCCCAACGCTCTGCCGAAGCGGCAAAAGATGTTAAAGAACGCATTACAGCTAGTGCCGGTGAGGTCGAAAACGGGGTTGTCTTGGTTAATGAAACCGGTAAGGCTTTAGATCGTATCGTTTCCCAAATCTATGATGTCGGTCAGAAAGTGACCGAAGCATCAAACATGGCGGAAGAGCAATCTATCGGTCTTAAACAGGTGAATACCGCTGTTTCTGAAATGGATGGGGTTACCCAGCAAAATGCCGCGATGGTTGAAGAATCTACCGCTGCGGCTCGTAATCTGGCTAATGAAACCCTGAATATGGTGCAACAGGTCAGCATGTTTAAGCTACAGAATAAGAGCGGAAACGCTAGCTTTAACAAAGCGCCGACCCCTACCCCTAAAAAACCTGCCGCGAAAACGTCTTCGCCAACACGTTCTTCCTCGCGGATTAGTTCCAGCTCTGCCCCATCTGCTCCAAAGGCAAAGCCTAACCCAACGCCTCGCCCTATGGCCGATGATGATTGGTCAGAATTCTGATTTTCATCTTTTAAATATTATAAAAACTTAAACTTCATGGGCCGAATTTTCGGCCCATTTTTTTGTTCTTGAATATAGTTTTTCATCCAACAGATTTCATCTTCGGTTTAGAATATTGGCCATCTGATATAATTTTAGAATCTGTTTTCCTGTTTCTTTCCATAGGAAAGTAGTTTCCACTTTCTTATAATATAAAATTGACCTTTTTGCACAGAACGGCACGTTTTGTGCATTGTAAGTATATTAATGGCAGTATTTTTAATATTTTTAACAAAAATGTATATTATTTTTATAATTTTATTTTTTTGAAGACCTTCCCTAGAATTAATGAAAATGCCATTGATTGGGGTGGGGGATGTATTTTTAATTTTTGTGACACGGCCAAGGAACGGAAAACTAATGAATGATACCGTCACCTTAGAAATCAATGTCATCGATTCTTTTGAAGAGTTCAGTCACTGCTTTACCGGTGAATGCCGGGTAGCTATTTTACCCATTCTTTATGAAATAAGTCAGGTTTTGACGGATAGTGCCGATCTTACCGCTTCTATCCCTGTTATTTTAAATACTATGCAAAATCATTTGAAAATGCAGCGTGGTATTATAACGCTTTATGATCGGCATGTAGATACAATCTTTATTCATGATAGTTTTGGATTAACCGAAGAAGAAAAGACACGGGGTATCTATGCACTTGGCGAAGGGGTTACTGGAAAAGTTGTTGAAAAAGGTAAAGCTATTGTCGCTAAACGCTTGATTGATAATTCTGATTTTCTTAACCGGACAGGTAGTTCTTATAAGAAAAGACATACTAAAACAGCTTTTTTCAGTGTGCCTATTATGAGAGGACAAAAGGTATTAGGCACGATCGGTGCCGAGCGTGTCTATATGAACCCTCAACTTTTGAGACAGGATGTTCAGCTGTTAGCGATGATTGCATCCATGCTTGCCCCTGCTGCTGAATTATATTTGGTTGAAAATATTGAAAAAGTCCGATTGGAAAATGAAAATAGCCGCTTGAAAAATACCTTAAAAAAGCGTTTCAAACCTTCCAATATCATCGGTAGTTCTAAACCGATGCAGGATATTTATCAGCTTATTCATAAGGTTGCTGCAACAAAAGCGACGGTTTTAATTTTAGGGGAAAGTGGCGTTGGTAAAGAATTGGTCGCTACCGCTATCCACTATAACAGCCCCAGTGCAGACGGCCCTTTTATTAAGGCAAATTGTGCGGCTTTTCCTGAAAGCCTTGCCGAAAGTGAACTGTTTGGTCACGAGAAGGGGGCTTTTACGGGTGCTGTCGCGACGCATAAAGGTTTTTTTGAACAGGCAGATGGCGGGACTATTTTTTTAGATGAGGTAGGGGAACTTAGTCTTAGCGTGCAGACAAAGCTGTTGCGCGTTTTACAAGAAAGAACTTTTCAACGGGTAGGGGGCAGTAAACCTATCAATATTGATGTCCGTATTATTGCTGCTACCAACCGTAACCTAGCCGAAATGGTGGAAGAAGGTACTTTTCGGGAAGATCTTTATTACCGCCTGAATGTTTTTCCCATGATGATTCCGCCTTTAAGGGATCGAGGAAGCGACGTCATTACCTTGGCAGATTATTTTGTGAAATTTTTTGCACAAGAGAATAATAAAGATATTAAAAGAATATCGACCCCTGCTTTAAATATGTTGATGAGTTATAAATGGCCTGGAAATGTTCGTGAATTAGAAAACGTCATCGAACGGGCTGTTATTCTTGCCGATGACGATGCTATTCACAGTTATGATCTTCCTCCTTCTTTACAAACCGAGAAAGAAACAAAAGCTGCGGATACGCCAAGTGGAATTACTTTAGAATCCCGTATTCAGGCGATAGAAACCAAAATGATTGTTGAGGCCCTCAAAAATAATAATGGGCATATGGGGGAAGCGGCTAAGGAATTAGGTCTTACGAGACGGATGTTAAGTGTTCGTATGGAACGCTATGGTATTAGCTATAAAAGTTTTAGAACTCATAACAATGATACGCATAAAAAAGAGAATATAGGATAGATATTTCTATAAATTTCAAAAATGGGCATGTTTATCTATTTTAGATATATTATTTAAATTTTATTTTTAAATGTAGAATATTTTTATATTTTCTAAAATTAATCTAAAATTTTATTTCTTATAATTCACATAGTATGATTAACAGCAGATCCTTTCGGCTGCTGTTAATCATGCCCATGCTTTGTCGCTATAAAAGGATAAAATATTAAAAATGAATATCTTAATTTTGTGTTTTTTCTAAATTTGCACCAAATGCATATTTTTTTTCAGAATATACCCTATCGGTATATTTCTTTTCGCATATTATGCGCTGGCTCGAATAGCCCAATTTAATTTTTTTGCTTTTTCAGCCGGAATGAATTTTTAAAATACTCTTTTTTAAAATTTAATTTTAAAAAATTAAATATTTTCAGATAAAATTTATTATTTTTAAGTTTTTTTGATTTTTTTATTCTAAAATTAGACCTCTCCTCATAATTGGTATGGCTGTTGCATAGCTCTTGATCGTGAAGGCAGTTTTGGAACCTTAGCTCTTCCCCCTGTTCCGCTGTCTTTGGTAATCAAGGGAGTTCTCAACGATGACAACAGCTACGGCAACACGTAAAGTAGCCATTTACGGTAAGGGTGGTATCGGGAAATCAACGACCACTCAGAATACCGCCGCTGCTCTGGCTTTCTTCCATGACAAAAAAGTTTTCATTCATGGCTGCGATCCAAAGGCTGATTCAACCCGCTTGATCCTCGGTGGTAAACCACAGGAAACTGTGATGGATGCTCTGCGTGATCATGGTTCTGAAAATGTTACCTTAGAAAAAGTCATGAAAACGGGTTTCCATGACATTCGTTGCGTTGAATCCGGTGGGCCGGAACCGGGTGTTGGTTGTGCAGGTCGCGGTGTTATTACCGCCATCGATCTGATGGAAAATAACGACGCCTATACCGATGATTTAGATTTTATTTTCTTTGATGTGTTGGGTGACGTTGTTTGCGGCGGTTTCGCCATGCCGATCCGTGAAGGTAAAGCGCAGGAAGTTTATATCGTCGCTTCTGGTGAAATGATGGCCATTTATGCGGCCAACAACATCTGTAAGGGTCTTGTTAAATACGCCAAACAAAGCGGTGTTCGCCTTGGTGGTATCATTTGCAACAGCCGTAATGTTGATGGTGAAAGAGAATTCCTTGAAGAATTCACAAATGCCATTGGCACCCAGATGATTCACTTTGTCCCCCGTGATAACATCGTTCAGAAAGCCGAATTTAACAAAAAAACGGTCACTGAATTCGATCCGGAACAGAATCAGGCACAAGAATACAAAGAATTAGGCCGTAAGATTCTTGAAAATGAAATGTTCGTTATACCGAAACCACTAACCATGGATGAACTCGAATCCATGGTCGTTAAGTACGGTATTCTTGACTAAATAATTCAGGATATAATTGAGGTGAGTAATAAAATATCACCTCAATTTACATAAAAATCACATTTTTTGGCTTCGGCAATAAGTAAAAGCCTCACCTAACGGAGAACAAATCATGCCTTTACATGAGTTTGACTGCAGCAAGGTGATCCCTGAAAGAAAACAACATGCCGTTGTTAAGGGCAGAGGCGAGGATTTAACGTCCTGTCTTCCTAAGGGATACCTCAACACCATTCCCGGAACGATTTCAGAGCGTGGCTGCGCCTATTGCGGAGCCAAACACGTTATCGGTACCCCGATGAAGGATGTTATCCACATCAGTCACGGACCAGTGGGCTGCACCTATGATACATGGCAGACCAAACGTTATCTTAGTGATAATAACAATTTCCAGCTGAAATATACTTTTGCTTCAGATGTGAAAGAAAAGCATATTGTTTTCGGGGCGGATAAGCTTCTTAAAAGCAATATTCTCGAGGCATTTAAAGCTTTCCCTGAAATCAAACGCATGACCGTTTATCAAACCTGCGCTACGGCGTTAATCGGTGATGATATCGAAGCCGTTTGCGATGAAGTTATGGAAGAATTGCCAGACGTTGATATTTTCGTCTGCAATTCCCCGGGTTTTGCTGGTCCTAGCCAATCTGCTGGCCATCACAAAATCAATATTGCTTGGGTCAATAATAAGGTCGGCACGGTCGAACCTGAAATCACTAGTGATTATGTCATCAACTATGTGGGTGAATATAATATCCAAGGTGATCAGGAGATCATGCAGGATTATTTCAAGCGCATGGGTATCCAGATTCTTTCTACCTTTACGGGTAACGGTTCCTATGACGACTTGCGGGGTATGCATCGTGCGCATTTAAACGTGCTCGAATGTGCCCGTTCTGCTGAATATATCTGTGATGAATTGCGGGTTCGTTATGGTATCCCCCGCATGGATATTGATGGTTTCGGTTTTAAGGCTTTGGCCGGATCACTGAAGAAAATCGGGTTGTTTTTTGGCATTGAAGATCGTGCTCAGGCGATTATTGATGAAGAAGTTGCTAGGTGGAAGCCGGAACTTGACTGGTACAAAGAACGGTTAAAAGGCAAGAAAATCTGTCTGTGGCCAGGTGGTTCCAAACTTTGGCATTGGGCCCATACCCTTGAAGAAGATTTGGGTGTCAGGATCGTTTCTGTTTATACCAAATTCGGCCATCAGGGCGATATGGAAAAGGGTATTTCCCGTTGTAGTGAAGGCGCATTGGCCATCGATGATCCCAATGAGCTTGAATCCCTTGAAGTCATGGAAAAGCTGAAACCAGACCTTATCCTAACCGGTAAACGTCCGGGGGAAGTCGCAAAAAAAGTCCGGGTTCCTTACCTGAACGCCCATGCTTACCACAATGGCCCCTATAAAGGATTTGAAGGCTGGGTTCGTTTTGCACGCGATATTTACAATGCGATTTATTCCCCTCTGCATCAGTTAGCTTTTACTGACATCAGTAAAGATGACTTTGCAACGGATAAAGGTTTTGCAACCCGCCAGATGCTTTCTGATGCTGAGCTTAGCGACGAAGTCAAAAATAATCCTGAACTTCGTGAATATACCGGTGGTTTCGACAGCGTTTCCAAGCTTCACGATCGGGAATATCCAAAATTTGAATCTCAATCTGCACCCGCTGCGGCTGAGTGACGGGAGAGAAGATAATGCAAGAAACTATCGAAAACAGAGTCGGCTATCTGTTTGACTTTATCATGAAGAACAGCCTGTGGCAGTTCAATTCCCGTGGATGGGATCGGCGTAAGCAGAATGAAGGTATTCTGGCCAAGGTTTCAGAACTCCTTTGTGATGAACCTGTCTCTAAAGAGACGCCTGCTGACAAATGTTATTACGCAGAAGCGCAATGCGTCGTTGATGGCTTCAACAATAATTTTCCTTGGTTGCGTGCCTTGAGCAAGGATGAAATCAAAGCCCTCATTCACCAGTTACATGAGCGCTTGGATTACCAGACGATCGACGGTTCTTTGAATGCAGAACTGACCGTTAAAAATTATTAAGAGGGAATTGCCTCATGAGCTGTGAAGTAAAAGCAAAAGAGCGGGACGGCGTCGTCAATCCCATTTTCACCTGCCAACCGGCAGGTGCCCAGTTCGCGAGTATTGGGGTTAAGGATTGTATCGGGATTGTGCATGGTGGTCAGGGCTGCGTGATGTTTGTACGCCTATTGATTTCCCAGCATTTTAAAGAAAGCTTTGAAATTGCGTCTTCTTCTCTTCATGAAGATGGTGCGGTGTTCGGGGCAACCAATCGCGTTGAAGAAGCGGTTGACGTATTGTTATCCCGTTATCCTGATGTAAAAGTGGTGCCGATCATAACGACCTGCTCCACCGAAATTATCGGGGATGACATCGACGGTGTTATTAACAAGTTAGAAGAAGAACTTCTGTCTGAAAAATTTGCCGGTCGTGAAGTACATCTGGTTCCCATTCATACGCCGAGTTTTGTTGGCAGTATGATTAGTGGTTATGATGTTGCCGTTCTCGCTTTTGTTAAGAAGTTCGCTAAAAAAGGTGAACCGACCGATAAGATCAATGTGATTACCGGTTGGGTCAATCCCGGCGATGTCACCGAAATTAAATCCATTTTGAAAGACATGGATATTGATGCAACGGTGCTGTTTGAGATCGAAAGTTTCGATGCGCCGATCATGCCAACGGGTAATACAGTCGGCCATGGTAATACGACCATTCAGGACTTGGAAGGCACTGCTAATGCGAAGGGGACTATCGTTCTCAATCGCTATGAAGGGGCTAAAGCCGCGACTTTCCTTGAAAAGAAATTCAAAGTACCGGCGCTTATTAGTCAGACTCCGATCGGTATTCGCAACACCGACAGTTTTGTCCATAACTTGAAAGAGATGACGGGTAAACCGATCCCAGAATCTTTGGTTTATAAGCGTGGCGTGGCGCTTGATGCTATTGCTGATGTCAGCCATATGTTCCTTGCTGAAAAGCGGGTCGCTATTTATGGCGCGCCAGATATGGTCATTGGTCTGGCTGAATTCTGCCTTGATCTTGAAATGAAGCCAGTGCTTTTGCTGTTGGGCGATGATAACGGCAATTACGAAAAAGATCCTCGGATCAAAGCCCTTCAGGAAAATGTCAATTATGACATGGAAATCGTCACCAATGCCGATTTTTGGGAACTGGAAAACAGAATCAAGAATGAAGGTCTTGAACTTGATTTGATCCTTGGTCATTCCAAAGGACGTTTCATTTCCATAGATTATAATATTCCGATGGTACGGGTCGGTTTCCCAACGTTTGACCGCGCGGGTCTCTATAATTATCCGATTGTCGGTTATGCGGGTGCCAAGCGTCTGGCAGAAGAAATGGCCAATGCCTTGTTTACCGATATGGAATATAAAAAGAATAAGGAGTGGCTGCTTAACGTCTGGTAAGTCTATGTAATCTCGCGATATTTTCCGTTCAGTTTGGTATCAGGTAGTCAAATGCCTGATACCTTTCCTGTCAATAGCTTTTTGATAAGAGGGCATAATGAAAATCGCAGTTTATATTAACGATCAAGGCGAAGTGGCTACTTTTCGAGAAAAAGGCTCTGTCAGACTTTACGAATCTTGTGATGGAAAATGGCGCGCTGAAAAGGAAATTCCTTTTTCCTTGGTCGATGTCACAACATTAGGGGGTATTCGGCAAGCCTTATTGAATCTTATTAAAGAGCTTGAAGATTGTACGACTTTTCTTTCCGGCGACATCAATGGCATTGCCTATGTTTTTTTGCGTGATGAAATGGGATTTTCTATCTGGAAATCCGAAGGCTCGTTGGAAGAACAGATTAATATCGTTGCTCAGAAAGAACAGGAAGCGCGTACTATTGCAAAGCTGAAGGGCGATTGTTCAAAAGGATGCTGCCCAACAGGTGGCAAAAAACACGGTGATGCAGAAAAGAGCGAATGTCCGCCTGACATGACGCCGTTTTTGGTAAAAATGAATGACGAGGGCGATTATACCCTTAGCCTTATTGAAGTAATGAAACTGAATCCTTCGCTTAATTCTCGTGAAATACTGATCCCCATTATGGAAGATTTTCCTTTTAGAAAACTGGAAATTCTTTGTGACCATCTGCCAAAATGGTTCACTAAAAAAAGCGATGACCTCCATTTAACTGCTGAAATTGAAGCCTCTGACAGGTTAGAAAATGGCGTAAAAGCCACTCTGATGCACGCCCCCGCCTAAAAGTGAAAAGCTGACTAGTTCCTAATACGCTTTAACATAACGCAAAAAGGACAGAAAATGGCTCCCAGACACAAAAAACCGGATATGCTTTATTTTGCTTATGGCGCTAATATGAATACGGAACGGAATTGCCGTAAGGCAAAAATTCTTACCGTGGCTCGGTTACCTGATCATAAGTTATCTTTTTATGAGCATTCCGATATTTGGGACGGTGGTGCTGAAACTTTAATATCGGCGGCTGGAGAAGATTTATGGGGTATCGTTTACCAACTTGCCGCGACAGATTCTGATGTTCTTGATATTCGTCAAGATGCCAAACAAGACGGCACGGGCGCCTATTTTCATACCCCCGAAGATGTCATCGGTGAAGATGGCAAAATATATTCTGTTTTGGTCTATAAAAAGGCAATGCTAGGCAATGCCGAACAGCCTAGCGAAGAACAAATGGCCGATATTATTGCTAGTGCAGAAAAACATGCTCTGCCTATGGTCTATATTGAAGGCCTTAAAAAAATTACAACGAAAAAAGCGCGCTATCCTGTTCCGATGAAGGGAAGTGTAGAAGAATTTTTGAAAAACTTTGTCCCTTGTGATTGCTAATTTATTTTAACCGCAATCCTAATAGAGACATCGGGCAATCAGAAAAATAAGTCCCGATGTTCTTTGTTATAAAAAAATATAGGCAATATTTTTCTTTCTGGATCTTTATAAAACGCTAATTTTTTTTCTAAGAAGAAAGGGCTTCTAAAATATGGCAATTTGCCATCGTTCCGCCTCGACAAGATTCTATCTGGCAACGAAGTTCTAAGGCTAATTTAGTAAGATCCTGAATTTTGTGTTCGATCGCCTCCAAATGATTGCGCGCCAGATGGTCAACCTCTTTACAATTTTGATCACGTCTTTCGGCTAACGTTATAAGTTCACGAACGTCATGTAAGGTGAAACCCAGTGACCGACAGCGTCGAATAAATGTCAATCGCATCAGATGGTGATGATTATAAAGACGATAATTACCTTCTGTTCGGGGCGGTTCTGGCAACAGACCGATAGATTCATAATAGCGAATAGTGACAATTTTAGTCTCTGTTTTTTTTGCCAGAGCGCCAATAGTGAAATAATCCCGATTCATGGCTTGACCCTATAGTTACTATAGCATGCATCTTAGACGCATTATCATTTGATTGCACGAGGATCATCATGGGCGCGAAATGCTGTAGTTGTGAAACACTTTCACCCACAACAAAAGATATTCCTGTAGGGTATAAAAGAGCTTTGTGGGGTGTTTTGATTATTAATGCGGCTATGTTCATAGCGGAAATAGGGGCCGGTATTGTGTCAGGATCCGCTTCTTTACAGGGTGATGCACTGGATTTTTTGGGAGACTCCTTTAATTATGCCATCAGCCTTTTTGTTATAGGTTTCTCTCTACAGGCGCGTGCGCGCGCTGCTCTTGTAAAAGGCTTAACGATGGGTCTGTTGGGGGTATGGGTAATCTTTATTACTCTTTGGCATATTATCAGTGGAACTCTACCAGAAGCGCAGACAATGGGCGTTATTGGAAGCATAGCGCTCGTTGCGAATATCGTTTCATTTTTGTTATTATGGCGCTTTAGATCCGGTGATGCCAACATGCATTCAGCATGGATTTGTTCTCGCAATGATGTGATTGGCAATTTCGCTGTTCTGCTGGCCGCGTTAGGTGTGTTTAATGTTGCCAAAGGTTGGCCGGATTATGGTGTGGCCGCCGTTATGGCGATTCTGGCTTTGCAAGGCGCGTGGGTTAGTATTCGTATGGCCTTGGGTGAGTTACGGTCACTGGCTACGGAATAAAATTGATAAAAACAGGAAATTTGGCCGCTATTTGCGGCCATTTTTTACCCAGTCGGGTTTACCTTTTGAGCCAACCGCGAGAACGATACCAAATCGCTGTTGTATTAAGCCCTTCATCAAGGGATATTGTCGGTTTCCAAAGATCAGGGGGGGGCTGCAACTTGGCATTGATGACCCAATCCGGATGACAAAAATAACGAACCCGATCTTTTGTAAGACGAGATTTCTTGCCTCTAATCCAATGCTCTGCCCGTGAGGCAACAGAAAGCATGGATTTAGAAAAATGGATTATACGCAGGGAAGGCCGACCAACCGCCCGGCCTAAGGCTTGGGCAAATTCATTTTGGCTCCATCCATCTGGCTGACCATCATCGACTTCATAAAGCTGATGATGGCTTTTTTCGTCGTTTTTACCCTCTACAAGGTCGAGAATTAAGCGTGAGAGATCATCCGCAGAAATGACTGATAAGCGTCCCTTTGGCGGCATAATCATAATACCCAATACCGCCATTCTAAACATTTCCAGCATTTCACGATCACCCGAGCCATAAACTGCAGGGGGGCGAATGATTGTCCAATCTAGACCCGAATTTTTTACTTTTTCTTCAGATTGGGCTTTTGACCATCCATAATCTGATAGCGCGGGTTCTCGGGCAGACAATGAAGAAACATAGATAAAACGACGGATACCGGCGTTTTTAGTTGCCTGAATAAGCTTTTCCGTGCCGCCAATATTGATTTCTTCGAAAGCTTCTCGATTTTCGGCTTTTATCGCTCCTGCGACATGGATCACCGCCTGACAAGAGGATACCAATTTTTCTAATACGGCCGTCTCTTCAAGTGGCCCTCTAATCCATTCCACGCCCGGACGGGCAGGCTGTGGACGCCGTGCCAGCGCCTTGATTTCCAATCCCCGACCGGCGGTATTATTGAAAATATGACCGCCGATAAAGCCTGTCCCGCCTGTAAGGGCTATCTTCATAGCATGACCATATGATTACGGTGAATTAAAGCGGTGCGCGGCTCGTAACCCAGAATAGCCGCGATTTCTTCTGATCTTTTACCTATGATTTTATAGACGTCTTCGCTGTCATATTCGATCAGACCTCGAGCGATTAAATGATCTTCGCCATCCAAAACATCCACGACATCACCCCGATTAAACTGACCCTTTATTTCATATATACCGGCGGGCAGCAGACTTTTCCCATCTTGAAGCGCTTTTACTGCACCATCATCAATATACGCTTGCCCATGGGCGGTTAGACGACCTGCAAGCCAAACTTTATGCGCCGAAGCGCTCGCATCAGCCGTAAATAAGGTTCCTGCGCCATCTTCTAAAAACATCGTTAAAGGAGAGGGACGTTTACCTGTCGTAATCGCTAGATTAACGCCGGAATGCGTTGCAATCCGTGCCGCTTCTATCTTGGAAGCCATACCGCCTGATCCCATACCGGAATCTGAATCTGTGCTGGCCATTGCTTCTGTAGAATTGTCGATGCAATCGACACGGTCAATTCTCTTGGCCTCAGGATTTTTAGAAGGATTGGCTGTATAAAGGCCATCAACATCTGAAAATAAAATAACACCAGCCGCATGGCTGGCCTGGCCAATCCGCGCGGCTAACCGATCATTATCGCCAAAGCGGATTTCAGCGGTCGCTATCGAATCATTTTCATTGATGACAGGCACGACACCTAGAGACAGCAATCTATCTAAAGTCGCAGAAACATTAAGATAACGGCGACGATCTTCTAAATCTTCTAAAGTGAGAAGAATTTGAGAGGAATCTAAGCTACAAGCACCTAATAACTCAGCCCAGCATTGGCTGAGTAAAATTTGTCCTACAGAGGCAGAGGCTTGCGCATCTTCCAGGGATGCCCGTCCACCTCGAGGAAGATTTAAACGGCGGGCACCTAGGGCAACGGCCCCCGATGAAACGACAATAATTTGTTGTCCTGCCTGATGAAGCTTGGCGATGTCATAAGCCACAGTTTGCAACCAATCGCGCCGAACCTGTCCTCTTTTGTCTACCAATAAAGAGGAACCAATTTTAATCACCAAACGGTTACAATTATTAGGCCGGAAAACCACACCGTTATTATCTTCTATCGCTGTGGCGTTTCCTTCATTTTTTTGTAAAATTGGTGCCGGTTTGTCTTGGGTTGTCAAAGCGGTGACCATGTTTTCTCCGTTTCAGAGACAATTTTCTCAGCCTCTTCTGTAGCGTGACCTGTCATGGTAATCAGACGATCGAGAATATCCTCGACACCCTCACCACTGGCCCCTGACAAAAGGAAAATGGGCTGTCCACTGGCTTCCGTTAAGGCTTGTTTCACGCTATCCAGCGTTTCTTCATCAACAGCATCTGTTTTATTAAGTGCTAATAGCTGGGGTTTATCCTCAAGCCCTGCGCCGTATAGTTTTAATTCATTTTGGACTTCCTGCCAAGCGGCTATCGGATTTTCACCGGAGACGTCTACTAAATGTAGAAGAATACGGCAGCGCTCGATATGACCAAGAAAGCGATCTCCAATACCTACCCCTTCGGTTGCGCCTTCGATTAATCCGGGAATATCGGCCAGCACAAATTCCTGACCATGGCGACGCACGACGCCCAGTTGAGGATGAAGTGTTGTAAAGGGGTAGTTACCGATTTTTGGATTAGCGTTGGTAGAGGCCTTCAGAAAAGTAGATTTACCCGCATTCGGCAAGCCTACCAAACCGACGTCGGCCAATAATTTAAGACGTAGCCATACCCAGGCCTCTTCCGCAGGCCAACCGGGGCCATGCTGACGGGGAGCACGATTGGTAGAACTTTTATAACTGGCATTACCGCGTCCGCCATCGCCGCCTTTAAGGAAGACAATTTTTTCTCCGACTTTTGTAAAGTCGTGTAGAATTTCTTCTTTATCCTCAGACAGCACTTGTGTGCCAACAGGGACTTTTATAACCAAATCTTTTGCACCAGCCCCTGTACGATTTGAACCAGCGCCGTGGTCACCGCGTTGTGCCCGAAAATGTTGTGTGTAGCGAAAATCAATCAAGGTGTTGAGGCCGGGAACGGCTTCAAAGATAATATCGCCGCCTTTACCTCCGTTGCCGCCATCGGGGCCACCGTATTCAATATATTTTTCATGACGAAAGGAGACAGCTCCCGGGCCTCCGGCCCCAGAGCGAACGTAAATTTTTGCCTGATCGAGAAATTGCATGGTAATTACAGACTATAAAGAAAATCGGGAATTTTTAAAAGCCCGATGATAGCAGAGGATATTATTTCAGATGAAATAATATCCCTGCATTATCTTATTATGCAGCCAGTGTCGCGGCCGCGATAGCTATAGTCTGAGATTTCTTTTTAGGAAGATAGCGTTGATAGAGATGATTCTCTATCAAGAGCGCTTCTTCAAGAGAAGCGCCTTGAAATAAAGGGGATATGGTCGATGGCTCCCAATGTGAAATCGAGAATATCTGTTCCTTTGGCGCAAAGCCAAGTTTGGCTAACAGTTTCTTCGCGGGTACATTCTGGGCATCATACCATGCTGTAAGCTGAGACAGCCTTAAGGCGTTATCAGCAAAATGCAGCATCATCCGACTAGCTTCTGTTGCAAAGCCATGACCGCGAAAAGGGGCGGCGATCCAGCAGAAAAATCGGGCGCATTCATCCGCTATGCCGGTAATACCAATAAGCGTCGGTTCGCCTTCACCCCGTAAAAAGATGCCTGAATGGGGGCGTGTCGGATCCCTATCCTGTATAAGGAGGGACGCTTTTTCTCTAAGATAACGCGCAATATCATTCTTATGGTTATCTTTAGGCTCATCACAAAAAAATGTGGATTCGAGCCGATCGAACAAAATGCTGAGATCATCTGACCACAGCGGTCTTAAAAATAAACGTGCGCTATAAGCGAACATCGGTTCAAGCTCCTTGATCGCTTTGTTCTTACTTGCCTAAAAAGACAGAGTGATGACAAAAACGAAGTAAGCGAGCGGCTAACCGATCAAAAAAAAGAGCGGCCTTTTATTAGGCTGCTCCCTCTTTTACTACTTTTACAAGTAGTTGTAATCGGGTCGCCCTCACATGGACGACCCAACGGATCATCCGTTATTCAGCTGCCATGGGCAATGCATCGACGCTGACGTAACTACGGCCTAGTTTGCCCTTATGGAAAACTACTCGGCCTTCTGCTGTTGCAAATAATGTATGGTCTTTGCCCATACCTACATTACGTCCAGCATATACCTTGGTTCCGCGCTGACGGATAATAATGTTACCGCCAATAACGTTTTCACCACCAAATTTTTTAACGCCAAGACGACGACCTGCTGAATCACGACCGTTACGCGATGAGCCGCCTGCTTTTTTATGTGCCATTATGCAATCTCCCTAGAAAAGTCTGCTCCATATAGGAGGAAGAACTTCGCCGGTTAAAATTCTGAACATTTTGGCACTGATAGGTAAAACTACGCACAGTGCTAAAAAAAGTTTCAGAAAAAACGAAAATCAAATGTTAAGCAGCGGCGTTACCAACTGATACAATTTTGAGAATCGTATGCTGTTGACGATGGCCGTTACGGCGGCGGTAGTTATGGCGGCGGCGTTTCTTGAAGACGATGACCTTTTCCGCTTTAGCCTGAGCAATGATCTCAGCTGCAACCGTCAAACCTGTGACGGGCTTAAGATCAGCGCCCTCACCAGCAAGCAGGACATCTTCAAGAGAAACTGTCGTTCCCGCCTCGCCGGCGATTTTTTCGACAACAATTTTGTCTCCAGCGGCGACGCGGTATTGCTTCCCGCCGGTGCGCACGATAGCGAACATGGCTTTTATCACTTCTTCATAAGGCATGAAAATACATACGATCGGATCGTGCGAGGATACCCGCGCACGCCGGTTTAAGTGAGGTCTGCTAGTCTAATCTTTTGTTCGAGTCAATATATTTGATAGCTGTTTTAAAAGAAAACGGCGGTTTTTGGCCTTTTTTTTAATTTTCCTATAGAGTTCACCTATCTTTTTTGCTGATAAGGACAATTAAGGTAATCATTGGCTCTATCCTTTTTAAAGCCGCGATATTCATCCTCAAACTGCGAAAAAGAAGGGTAGAATGGGTACCTATGTAAATTGGCGTTTTGCTAAAAAAGGCAACAGTCCAAGCTGTAATCCGCTGCGAAAAAGATAAAAAAGACTATAGGCAAGCCATAAGCCATAGTTTCCGAACCCATGCATTACAGTCAGGCTGAGGGTAAACAAAAAGGAAGCGCCCGCCATACTGAACATCATTGCGCGGCTCCATCCTGCGCCTACAAAAACGCCATCCATAACGAAAGAACTAACACCCAAAATGGGTAAAAGGCTTAACCAAAAAGCATTCTTTGTGGCTATATCAATAACGCGATGATCCGTTGTAAAGGTCTGCATCAGAAAGGGACTACGAAAAGTATAAAAAAGAGCCATGACAAGCGCTACGCTTAGGCTTTGGATCATTAAATTCTGAGTTATTTTGAAAAAGTAGCCTTTGTCGTTCATCCCCACGGCTTCTCCGCACAAAATTTGAGCCGCACTTTCATAACCATCTAAAATCAGAACAGATAAAGTGAAAAGCTGATTAAGAATAGCGTTAGCCGCCAATATGACGATTCCTTGTTGAACACTCATGCGTGTAAAAAGGGTGATTGCACTCATTAAAAGTATCGTACGGATGAAAAGATCACGGTTGAGCCGAAATAAATCTAGTATCGTTTGTTTATGCCACGTCGAGGTCTGTTTGAATAAGGATGGTAATTGCGAAAAAGCAATATGGCGACTGATCATAACCAATAAGAAGGCAGTCGAAAATATTTCTGAAATGACAGAGGCATTGGCGACCGCTCTTACCCCTTGACCAAGGATAATAACGCCTATCCAGTCCAGAGCGATATGCAAAAAGTTACTGCTGATTTCCATAATCAACACAGCGCGCATTCGTCTGATACCAATGAGCCAAGCACTTAAGACGCTATTGGTTAAAATTAAGGGGATTACCCAATAGCGCCTTGCAACATAATATTGCGCTTGAGTTGCGACCGCTCCCGAAGCGTCCAGTAAATATAGTCCACAGGATAAAAGAACAGGTTTCAATATTAATAAAAACGCACCAATAGATATGGCAAGCGCAACGGCACGAACCAAGGTCCGTTCAGTTTGATAATTAGGTGTTTTTCGGCAGGGATGTCCCAGTTCATCTTCTTGCCATGGGGTTTCTGTCAGAGACTGAGGTGGGGTTTCAGGGGTCGTTTTTTGTCCTGCGGCCTGTGCTGTAAGCGCAGTCGTACCAGAGCGTAAAAAATTAAAAATAACACATAAGGTTGTTAGTAATCTGGCGCCAATTTCGACCCCACCTTGCATATTAGGATTGCCCATTCTTCCGATCATCCAGATATCGGCTAATCCGAATAGGGCCGTTGCAATATTGGTGAGCATCGCTGGAAAGGCGATCGTTACGATTAGTTTTTGAAAGGCAAGATTAGGAAAAAAACGAGGGAATATTTGTTGTGTTGATGCCATGTTGGAGGCATGGCCATAGGATTTTTGACTGTCAAGGGAACATAAAAGAAGAATACCGAATATTGGATCGGTTTAGGTTTCAAGATTAGGCTACAACAAAGACTAAAATTTTCTAATTTTTTTGGATGGAGGAAAACCTTTAAGGGAAGACGGCCCTATTGCAGTATTGTTTTTTCTTTTCTTTTTAACGGATGCAGGTTGAAAAAAGAACAAGCCAGAACGAGATATCATAAACTGAAGCATTTTTTATTCTAACTTTTTGATTTGATGGAGAAGCTTGTGTCCGTTGCTTCGTCTTCCCCTTTTTCTACCGCAAATTTTTTCAAAGAGGGGGGTGAGGGGGATAATATCGGCTGTCATAATGATTTAGCTGATAAAAAAGCTTTGCGGAAAGTTTTTCGTCATCGTCGAAAGGCGTTGCGTGACAATCCGTCATGGAGTGCAGATGGGTTAATTTTTACCCTTATGCTGGCAGAGCATGTGCGCACCCATTTTGGAAAAGCCCAATCTATAGCAGCTTATTTGCCCAATGATGGAGAGGTTGATCCTCTGCCCGTTTTTCTACAAGCGATTGAGGCCGGTATCAAACCCGTTTTACCTCGGATTGTCGCCAAGGATACACCGCTGCATTTTCACCATTGGTGGCCTGGAGATCCTTTAGAAGAAGGTTGTGCCGGTATTTTACAGCCAACAGCGAATGCAGAAGAGATAATACCTGATATTATTTTAACACCCTTGGTTGGTTTCGACCGCTCTCTTCGACGTTTAGGTCGAGGGGGTGGCTATTATGATCGTAGCTTTCAGGCTTATCCCGATGCTATCCGTATTGGGATCGCTTGGAGCATTCAAGAAGCCCCCTCTATTCCGGTTGACCCATGGGATATTCCGCTTCATGCTGTTGCTACAGAAAAAGAATGGATTGGCTTTTAGTATTTTTTATTCTTTCTTTCCCTCTCTATGTCTTGTTATTTGTTAGCAAGAAGCGGGGTTATCGCATGGCGGAATTTATCTAAATCTTGGCCTGCAAGCTGATAATAGCTGGCGCTGACAAAATTATTGGGGTTGATGGGCGTATTATTATAGTGGACTTCGTAATGAAGATGGGGGCCAGTAGAAAGGCCGCTGCTACCTATTTGACCAATCATCTGTCCCTGTGAAATATACTGCCCTTGATGGGCAAACAGGCGGCTCATATGACCATAGGCGGTTTCTATGCCCCGTCCATGATCAATTAATATGAAATTTCCATAACCCGACCGCTGACCTGCATAGATCACTTGGCCGTCAGCCGCCGCTTTGATAGGCGTACCATAGGGGCCACTAATATCGATCCCTTTGTGAAAACGCGTGATGCCCAAAATCGGATGGTAACGATAGCCGAAGGGTGATGTTATCCGCCCTGACACCGGCACTATAAAATTATGGGGATTGGCCAGCGGAGCGCGGCCTTTTTCATCAAGCCAATAGCTTTCCCCCTCTTTTTCCCATTTAAATAACTGAATTTGGGAAGGCTGTTGATCTTTTGTTTTTGGAAAAAAATTTTCTTGTTTGAGGGCAATATAAAGAGGATCGCCAATAGCCTTTTCACCTAAAACCGTTTGTCGTTGGGTTAGCACCATATCAAGCCGTGTTTTATGGCGTAAAAATATATTGGGATGGGTAATATTTTTTTTGAGCAATTTTTCTATATTCTCGGCAAGGAGGCGGGGCAAACCCACTGCCTGTACAGCTTCTGGAATATTCTTATCAACGATGACACTGAACCGGATAGGACGGGTCGTGAAGGGCACTTTATGCTGTGTCAGTTTTAAATCTTCTTTTTCCCGATCAATATTGATTATTGCATCAAAACGCGCCTGAAAATTAAGGTGCTCTATCTTTCGCGCCTGCATCGGATTAGCGGCCGTGCTCATAATGACATGAAAAATAGTTTCGGGTGCCAAACTATCAACCGGCGTAACGGTTTCAATTAACTGGCGAATATGCTGTGCTTCTTCTGTCGCAACACCTGATTTCTCAAGCATTTGAACAAAATTCAGGCCTTTTCTTTCCAAATTATGCATCCCCACAGGATGCACCGCAGATAAGCTTTCTGCCGTAGTCACTACAGTTATATGGTTTTTTTCAGGAAAAAACGTATTCATAGCAAGCCCTGCGGATAGCGGCGTTTTCCGTGGTTGTGCCGTGATCGTGGGTGTAACAGGTTCTGTATCAGCCGGTATCAATACAGCCTTTGGAACGGGATAGGTTAAAGCCGCCGCTGTTATCAGGGTTGTTAAGCTAAAAATGCCGCGCCACCAACGGGGTGAACCGATAGCCTCCGCAAGATTGACTACCCAGTCATCTCTTAGAAACCATGTATCCAATTGTAGCCAATCATTTTGTGATGAAGAAGGGGCATGATAGGTTGTGGTAAAAGCGCGTACTCTATCTACCACCATCCGTAAGGGGAGAGGGGCTTTCTCCGTCCGATTACGATGGGACGCTATAGAATCCGTGGTGGCGATGCTTTCACCCATTAATAAAGAACCTTAATAAAATAACCGAAATTGGCCTTTTCTTTTAAAAAAAGAATAGAATCCAAACTTCTGGGATAACCTTTTTGGTATGTAATATTGAAAAGGCTATGCCTTTAGGGGGTATCTATCCCAGAATTATCAAAATTTATTTAAGACCAATTTATCCCGAAGATCTCTGTATCGGATAAAAGGCTTAAGGATGCTAACGGAAGAAAGCGATTTGTTTTAAATAATAACAATAAGCCCCAGCTGAATTTGCGATGAACAGCTAAGAATATGCGACTAAAATAATATAATGTTAAAAATTATCATTTTATTTTAATAATCAGACCGCATTTTATTGATAGAAAAATGCGGTAAAAATTGTCATGCTTTGTAAAGCATAAGACCACTTACTGAATAAGTCTGTGGTAACCACTTGCCTTTTTTCTGATAAATCCCGACATTATACCATATTATGGCCCGCTTTACATCTTCGTCATCCGTGATTGCCGTTCTTGGTCCTACCAATACTGGCAAGACACATCTGGCCGTCGAGCGCATGTGCGCTTATTCTTCCGGTGTTATCGGCTTTCCATTACGCTTGTTAGCCCGTGAAGTTTATGATCGTGTCGTCGCGATAAAAGGAAAAGAGCGCGTCGCCTTGATTACGGGTGAGGAAAAAATTTTACCCGAAAAAGCACAGTATTTTTTATGCACAGCGGAATCCATGCCTATGGATCGGGATTTTGCTTTTGCCGCCTTGGATGAAGTCCAATTAGGTTGTGATCGGGAACGGGGGCATGTCTTTACCGATCGGCTCCTTAATTTAAGAGGGCGCGAGGTGACGATGTTTTTGGGTTCTGATGCCCTTAGACCTCTTTTACGCCGCCTTATACCGGGGATTGAAATTGTCAGTCGCCCGCGTTTTTCTACGCTTTCTTATACTGGTCCTGCCAAGCTATCCCGTTTGCCCCCGCGTTCGGCAATCGTCGCTTTTTCCGCCGAAGAAGTCTATGCCACCGCTGAAATGCTGCGGCGGTTACGAGGGGGCGCCGCTGTTGTTATGGGGGCACTATCGCCTCGGACGCGGAATGCTCAGGTCGAGATGTTCCAAGCGGGTGAGGTGGACTATCTTGTCGCTACCGATGCGATCGGTATGGGGTTAAATATGGATGTGACCCATGTCGCCTTTGCCTCGTTAAGTAAATTTGATGGGCGGCAGTTACGGCGCCTAACAATTGCTGAAATGGCCCAAATCGCTGGGCGCGCCGGACGATTTCAACGCAATGGTAGCTTTGGGGTATTGCAATGGCCTGGAGAAACAACCGCATTACGGGAAGAAGAAGTTTCTGCTATCGAAGAACATCGTTTCCCGCCCCTTCAGTATCTGTATTGGCGAGATGGCCAACCCGATACTAGTAACATAGACAACCTGATTGCCTCTCTTGAACATAAACCGGGGTTACCTCTGTTGAGAGCGGCCCCCGAAAGCTATGATCTAGCTGTTTTACACAAATTAGCGGAAGATCCCAAGATAAGGGAACGAAGCCGTAGCAGCTTGACTGTTAAAAGGTTGTGGTCGGCCTGTGGATTACCGGATTTTAGAAAAACAGGTATCGAAGCGCATAGCCGTTTGGTCAGTCGGATATTCCGTTATTTAACAGAAGGGAATGGCTACCTGCCTGTTAGCTGGTTTGCTGATGAAATCGTCAAACTGGATAATATGCAAGGCGATGTTTCGATTTTATCTGAGCGTCTGGCCGGTATTCGGACTTGGGCTTATATTGCACATCGTTCTGATTGGTTAGAAGACCCTGTAAAATGGGCTAATAGAGCACGGGAGTTAGAAGAAAAATTATCTGATGCCCTCCATGAACGGCTGACGCAACGTTTCGTCGATCGGCGCACATCTATCTTGATGCGTGATATGGGCAAAGCCAGTCTTGACCTAATCCCGACAGAGTTTGCAGAAGACGGTGCGGTGTTGGTCGGTGGCGAAATGATTGGGCAATTGGACGGTTTTACTTTTCATGTTGATCCTGCCTCTCGCCATGGCGATATGAAGCGGCTACATGCGGCGGCTGAACGAAGGCTGGGAAATGAATTGGCTCGGCGCGCCAAAGCTTTATCGGATGATGAGGACAAGGCTTTCTCTTTATTAGCGGAAAAAGGGCAGCCCGTCGGCCTATTGTGGCAAGGGTATCCTGTTGCCCGTTTGGATAGAGGTAAATCCTTTCTGACACCCAAGATTATCTTACATCGCCCGCTAGAACGTCTTACCTCGAATGATCAAAAGCATATTGAGAAACGGCTTAACAACTGGCTGACAAAACAGACCGGACAAAAATTAGCTTCTTTGGTCAAATTATCGGAGGTGGCAACCATTATGACAACGCCCCCTGCGTTACGGGCTTTGTTTGCATCTTTGATTGAAAAAGGCGGATATTTACCCCGTTTTGAAATAGAAAATATTATAAAAACTTTAGATCGTCCTTTAAGAAAAAAGGCGGCGGCTTTTGGTATTCGTTTTGGGCGATTGGATATTTTTATCTCGGCATTGCTTCAACCAGAAGCGATACGTTGGCGTTCTGCTTTAATGGCGGCCTCTAAAAATGAGCCTTTGCGTTTTTATCCAGAAAAAGGACAGCTAACGATCGAGAAGCCTTTTGATGCTGAAACCGCAGAGCGCGCGAGCCTTATCGGTTTTCGGCCTTTGGGTGGCCAGATGGTACGGGTTGATAGCGTCGAAAAATTGGCCAAAATGGCACATGACCAGCGTTTGCTCAAAAGGGCTGAAAAATTGTCCTCTGAAAAATTAGAGCCTGCTCAAAATAATTTAGAGGCGCAAAAAAAATTGGCTTCACCTTTTAAAAGGTTAAAACGCTCTCAATTAAAATATCCGTTGTCCATAAGAGACTCTATTTCTGATCCGAAAAGCAAGGTGCTTGATAAAACGCATCAAAAGGTAAAAAAATCAGATTTTATACCCGATCTAACGATGATGCGTGGCATGGGCTTAAAACCTGAATCTTTTGCTATGCTCATGTTAAAGCTGGGTTTTCGTCCAGTGGAAAAAAAACAAGGACAGGCGCAAAAAACAAAACAGCAAGTTTGGGGTTGGGAACAGCGGTGGATATGGCGGGGCGCAAGGCGTCGCCTTGGTCCAACAAGGGCATCCCCTAACAGTGAACGGAATATCGGGAACGCCTTCGCCGTTTTAGCGACCTTAAAGGATGGTACTTTACCCTTAGGGTAGGTCTATAAACTGTATTCTTTTTACTGCACTTGCCTTGTCAGAATCGGGCTTTTCCGCTTCAACGCTTGTCAAAAATCTATTTAATTTCTAGAGCAGGGGTTCGTATTCCAAAGGGCACTTTTTGAGTGTTGCTTTCGGAGCAGATGATTAGCCAGAAGAACATTTTTTAGGATGTTTTCTGTCGTTTTTTCGTCTGTGGTTGTTCGTCTGGGTATGTCGTTGAGCTTTTGGAAGTGAGCTTCGGCGTGAGCCCTCTTACCGGAGTTTGTTTTAATGACTTACGTCGTCACCGATGCCTGTATCCGTTGTAAGTATATGGACTGCGTCGAAGTCTGTCCTGTGGATTGTTTTTATGAAGGCGAGAATATGCTCGTCATCAATCCCAATGAATGTATTGATTGTGGGGTTTGTGAACCGGAATGTCCGGCAGAAGCTATTTTGCCCGATACGGAAAATGGCCTTGAAAGCTGGATGGAACTGAACAGCAAATATGCTGAAGAATGGCCCAATATCACGCGTAAAGGCGAAGCCCCAGCCGATGCAGATGAAATGCGGGACGTTACTAATAAGTTAGAAAAATTCTTTTCACCTAAACCGGGGAAGGGCGATTGATCCTTTTTCCGTTTCAAGCGTTCTAAAAAATAATAGCCGTTTTTAGCCTGATAACCGCCCTTAGCTTCTGCTTTCGGGCGTTATTAGGCTATGGGCTGTTGGAACTTTTCCTGATTTATGATAAAGACTCTCTCGAAAAGTAGATTTTTGGGGGAACTTTACCAGATAGCAGATAATAAATGCTGTCTCTTTTCTTCCTCTGTCTTACAGAAATGGGTTCTCCGCATCATGACTACCGGCTTTGGTCGGCTATTGATATCTGGGTTTCTGACACCTGATTTTTTACAATCATCCGTCGTTGCGGGGGGCTTTACCACAGGAAAGGTCGTATATAATGGCTTCCAAGGCGCTGAGTTTTGTTGTCGGCGATTATGTCGTTTACCCTAAGCATGGCGTAGGCCGTGTTGTTGAATTACAAAGCCAGGAAATTGCCGGAACCCGTCTTGAACTTTATGTCCTGCGTTTTGAAAAAGAGAGAATGACCTTACGCGTTCCTACAAATAAGGCAGAGGCTGTAGGTATGCGTAAGCTTTCATCCAGTGCTACCCTTCAAGAAGCTATTCAGACCTTGAAAGGTAAACCACGGATCAAGCGGACGATGTGGTCCCGCCGTGCGCAGGAATATGAAGCGAAAATTAATTCTGGTGATCTGGTTTCTATTGCTGAAGTTGTACGTGATTTATTTCGTGCTGATGATCAGCCGGAACAGAGCTATTCCGAGCGTCAGATTTTTGAAGGGGCTGCTTCCCGTCTTGCCCGTGAATTAGCCGCTATGGAAAATACCGACGAACCCAAAGCCTTAGATAAAATATTTGAGATTTTGAAAGAAGCGGCTGCTGATCATCGTCAGGTTGTAAAAGAAGAAATGGCAGACTGATTCTAAAAATTATTTGTAATCCATATTATGGATTGAGGCATTAAGTAGACTTAAAAGCGGCTTTTCTTGAAAAGAGATAGGCCGCTTTTAATTTATTTACTTCAAAAGATAACAATAAGATTAAATTTTTATTTTCCCTTAAAGTATTTGGGTTTTTATAGTTTCTGTCGAACGTTAAGTTAGTGATGAATAAGGAATAAGGCATTTTCTGCCCGCCAGTTAGCTGCACGCGCAGTAATCTGTTTATTATGGGTAAAAAACCAACTTTCTTTTACTTTATAGTGATGCGCGGCAATAAATTCGTAAAAATCTTCTATCGTCAGCATATGAATATTATCAGTTTCATACCATGAAATAGGAAGACTAGGCGTCATCGGCATCCGCCCATGTAACAATAATTCTAGTCTAACTTTCCAATAAGCAAAATTAGGAAAGGAGACGAACGCATAACGGCCAATCCGTAAAAGCTGATCTAATATTTGATGGGGGGCCCGTGTCGTTTGTAACGTCTGACTTAAAATAACAAAATCAAAAGCCTGATCGGGATAATTAACGAGATCGGTATCTGCATCACCCTGAACAACGGAAAGCCCGCGCGATACAGCATGACCCACATTGACAGGATTGATTTCAATACCACGCGCATCAATATTTTTACTTTTTTTTAGGGCATACATAAGTGCCCCATCCCCACATCCAATATCCAGAACGCGGCTTTCCGGTATAATATGATTTGAAATAATCGCGAAATCTGGACGCGTAGGTTGTATAGAAAGCGATATTTTAACCGATGGGTCTTCACGGATTAAAGGGTCTTTCAGAGAGGTCATGCTCTATTTCCTTGCAGAAATCCGTGTATCGTCCTGTGAAGATCGGGGGCATCCAATAAAAAGGCATCGTGGCCATTTGGATTAGATAGTTCCATAAAACTGACAGCGGCACCTGCTGCATTTAAAGCATGGACAATAACCCGCGATTCTGCGGTTGGATAAAGCCAGTCGCTATCAAAGCTGATGACGCAAAAACGGCTACGAGTGCCTTGAAAAGCGTTCGCCAGTTTACCACCATGTTCCTCTGCCAAATCAAAATAATCTGTTGCGCGTGTAATATAGAGATAAGAATTGGCATCGAAACGTTCGACAAAACGAATACCTTGATGCCTGAGATAACTCTCAATCTGAAAATCAGCATCAAAACCAAAGCTTTTTTCCTGCCTTGATTGTAGACGCCGGCCAAAACGGGCGGTTAGGCCCGCTTCTGAAAGATAGGTAATATGCGCGGCCATACGAGCAACGGCTAAACCTGCTACGGGCGGATCTTTTTCGGCGTAATAATCACCATGCCGCCATTTGGGATCGGCCATGATAGCTTGACGCCCAACTTCATGAAAAGCAATATTTTGTGCTGAATGTCGAGCCGTAGAAGCGATAATGATCGCCGATTCAACACGATCAGGATAGGTAGCCGCCCATTCCAAGACTTGCATACCCCCCATTGATCCACCAATAGCTGCTTTCAGACGGCGAATGCCTAAATAATCCAGCAATTTAGCTTGGGCTCTTGCCATGTCTCGAATGGTGATAACCGGAAAACGCATCGCGTAAGGTTGATCCGAGTCTGGTACTAAACTGGAAGGCCCCGTTGAGCCAAGGCAGGAACCAAGGACATTAGAACAAATAATGCAATAACGATCTGGATCGATCGGCTTTCCTTTTCCGATCATCCGTGACCACCAGCCGGCTTTTCCTGTAATCGGATGATCAGAGGCGGCAAATTGGTCGGCGGTAAGGGGATGGCAAATCAAAATCGCGTTTGAGGCATCCGCATTAAGATGCCCATAGGTTTCATAGGCTATTTCTACAGACGGGAGCAGACTGCCGCCATCAAGTGCTAGCGCATCGGGTAAAGTTATATGCCGTTTCAGGCCAAAACGTACGTCATTATCCATCGTTCATTGCGAATTGGCGGTTGCAGCGGCCCTTGTCAACGTGCGATTGATGATATTGACCAAACACGGCTACGCTTTAAGGTTTTTTTTACCGCGCATTGGGTGCTTTTTGTAACAACTATCATGATTATTCTATTTTCATAAGTTTGCGGCCTCTTAAAAAAACAGGCATGACCAAAAATAACGGGACGATTACAGCACGAAAAATATGAGGAGGATGATATGTCAAAAACAGTTTTGATTACAGGCGCTACCGCAGGGTTTGGTGCCGCCGCCGCCCGTCTTTTTGTAAAGCAGGGATGGAAAGCGGTTGTAACAGGACGTCGGGCCGATCGTCTTGCTCAATTAGTCACCGAGTTAGGGGCGGATAAAGTGCATCCCGCTGCTTTTGATATTCGGGATGAAGCCGCTATGACGGCGGCCTTATTAGATTTACCATCAGAATTTTCTGATATTGATGTCTTAATCAATAATGCCGGACTCGCTTTAGGCGTAAAGCCCGCCCCTGATATCGATCTTGCGGATTGGCGTACTATGATTGATACTAACGTCACCGCCCTTGCTGTTATTACACAGCACTTATTACCAAAACTGATCAAACAGCGCGGTATGATTATTAATCTTAGTTCTACGGCCTCTCGTTGGCCTTATCCCGGTGGAAATTGCTATGGGGGGACTAAGGCTTTTGTGCGTCAATTTTCTTATGGCTTGCGATGTGATTTACATGGCACGGGTGTGCGTGTGACGTCTATAGAACCCGGTTTATGCGAAAGTGAATTCACGCTTGTTCGAACCAAGGGCGATAAAGAAGCTTATGACCAGACCTACAAGGGTGCCCATGCTTTACAACCAGAGGATATTGCTGAAACGCTTTTCTGGGTAGCGAGCCAGCCCCCGCATGTTAATATCAATTCTTTGGAACTGATGCCGGTCAGTCAAACCTGGAATTCATTTCGTATTTATCGTGATTAATTATTAAGGTCTTTTGTGACAGATCATTCTGAAAAGCCCCATCTTATTTTGATTGATGGTTCCGGCTATATTTTTCGTGCCTATCATCGTCTGCCGCCTTTAACGAATAAAGAAGGGCAGCCGGCGGGTGCCGTTTACGGTTTTACCACGATGCTGTGGAAACTGATTGAGAATGTTCGCAAGCAAGATGGTCCTACGCATTTTGCTGTTATTTTTGATTCTAGCCGAAAAAATTTTCGGCAGGCTATTTATTCAGAATATAAGGCCCATCGTCCGCCCCCTCCTGAAGATTTAGTGCCGCAATTTCCTTTGATTCGAGAAGCCACGCGCGCTTTTTCTGTGCCTTGCCTTGAGAAAGAAGGGTTGGAAGCCGATGATATTATCGCCGGCTATTCCAAAGTCGCCTTACAACGGGGCTTTTCAGTAACGGTCTATTCTTCTGATAAAGATTTAATGCAGCTGATACAGCCGGGACTTAGTTTATTTGATCCTGTTAATAATCGTTCTATTGGATCTACAGAAGTTATCGAGAAATTCGGTGTTGAGCCTGAGAAATTAGGTGATCTCTTGGCTTTAACCGGCGATACTTCAGATAATATTCCTGGTGTGCCAGGTGTAGGGCCGAAAACGGCTAGCCGATTATTAAATGAATATGGGTCTTTAACCAAAGTATTGGCGGCCGCTCCTGAAATTAAGCAACCCAAGTTGCGGCAGAATATGATAGCCTATGCCGATACGGCGCTATTATCTCGACAATTGGTATCCTTGGCGGATGATAAAACGCTTCCTGCCCCCTTGGATGATTTAGTTATTCGAGGCGTTAATATGGCGCCTTTACAAGCCTTTTTAGCAGAACAAGGTTTTCAATCCTTATTGGCACGGGCGGGGGCGGGTAAAACACCACCAGTCGCGGCCAGTGTCAGTGAAGCTGCTACCGTTCAGCAAAATTTTGATCGCAGTCTTTACGAAACCGTGCTTGATATTGAGACTTTGGATCGTTGGATTGCCGAGGCTTATAAAACGGGGTTTGTTGCGGTTGATACCGAAACCGACAATCTTGAAGCCACACAGGCCAATTTAGTGGGGATAAGTTTAGCCACCGCGCCTAATAAGGCGTGCTATATTCCTTGCGGGCATGGTGGTTTTGATCTTTTGGATCAAGCCCCCAAGCAAATAGAGGTTAAAGCCTTAACTGACCGTATAAGGCCCCTTTTAGAAGACCCTTCTATCCTTAAAATTGGCCAAAATATCAAATATGATATGATTGTTTTGGCACGCCATCAGGTCGCCATTACCCCTTATGATGATACGATGGTGATGAGTTACGATTTGGATGCCGGAAAACATGGCCATGGTATGGATGAATTAAGTCGGCTTCATTTCAACCATGAGCCGATTAGTTTTAAATCTCTTTGCGGTAGCGGGAAGTCCGCCCTATCTTTTAATCAGCTACCCATCGAGCAAGCGGCGCCTTATGCCGCTGAAGATGCGGATATTACTTTAAGACTGCGGCAGCTTTTTAAACCGCGCTTATCGACAGAACAGGTTACCGCTATCTATGAATATGTCGATCGGCCTTTGCCGCCGGTTATTGCCCGCATGGAACAAGCCGGTATTGCGGTCGATCAGTCTGCTTTAGCCCGTTTATCCCGTCGTTTTGCAACCGATATTAGCCGGTTAGAACAAGAAATATATGATCTTGCCGGGACAAGATTTTTGATTTCCAGCCCAAAACAAATGGGTGAAATTTTATTCGGACAACTGGGATTAGAAGGCGGAAAAAAAAGTAAAACAGGTCAATGGTCTACTAATGTTACTGAATTAGAACGCTTATCAGCATCCGGTGAAAAAATTGCGGTCAAAATTATGGAATGGCGGCAACTCACTAAACTGAAAAGCACCTATAGTGATGCTTTAATCGGAAAGATTAATCCAGAAACAGGGCGTGTCCATACTAACTTTACGCTAACCGGAGCGCAGACGGGTCGTCTTTCTTCTACAGATCCTAATTTACAAAATATTCCTATCCGAACGGACATCGGCAGAGAAATCAGAGAGGCGTTTATTGCAACGCCCGATCATGTTTTATTATCTGCCGATTATTCCCAGATCGAACTTCGTTTAGCGGCTTGTGTCGCAGATGAACCGGCTTTGCTTCAGGCTTTTAAGGATAAAGAAGATATTCACGCCTTAACAGCAAAACAGCTTTTTGGGCATGTGGATCGGGAAAGCCGTGCCCGCGCCAAAACCATTAATTTTGCTATTCTTTATGGCATTTCAGCATGGGGGTTAGCGGCAAGACTGGAAATTGATCGTACTACTGCACAGGCGATTATAGATCGTTATTTTGAGCGTTTCCCTGCCATTCGTCAGTATATCGATCGTACCTTAAATTTTGTACGTGAACATGGCTATGTCGTGACGCCCTTTGGTAGAAAAACACATTTGCCGGCCATTAAAGGGCGCAAAGTCACGGAGCGTCAGGCGGCCGAGCGACAAGCAGTTAATGCCCCTATTCAGGGTATGTCTGCTGATATAATCAAACGTGCGATGGCCAGAATGGAAGCGGCTTTAGAGGAAGCGGGGCTCTCTTCTGTAAAGATGCTGTTGCAAGTCCATGATGAATTAGTTTTTGAAGTTCCAAAAGCCGATGTTGAAAAAGCCAAACCGATCATTCGTCGGGTTATGATGGATGCGGCTTTACCCACTATTCAGTTACCCGTGGCTTTAGAAGTCGAAATCGGAACGGGTTCAAGTTGGGGTACCGCACATTGATTTCTGACAAAAAAGAAGCGGCAGAAGCAAAAGATATTGCGATGCTGGCTAAAGGTGGTCGCACAAATGTTTTTGGTTTTCTGTTGCGCTTGGCAGCGCGTATCCCGTTTTTGTTCATTGCGGGCCGGATATACGGTGCCGATGCTTTGGGACGCTTTGCCTATGCTGTTTTAGTGATCGAGTTTGTCGACCAATTAGCGACATTGGGTTTAACAAGAGGATTGGCTGAACAACTAGCCCGAACAAAAAATAATGAGAATTATATTGTCGGAGATGCTTTACTCTTATCGTTGATAACTGCTTCTTTGGGCGCGATTATCTTATCCCTGATGCCTTTTTTGATGTTCCGTGATGGTTCCATCAGTTTTGCAGATCATTGGTTGCTTCCCTGGATCATAATTCCTTTGGTCTGGTCCGATATTGCTTTGGCTGCGCTTGCTTTCCATGGAAATATTGCGGCCAGTGTAAAAGCACAGGCTATTATCGAGCCATGGGTACTTTCGATTGCTTCGGTAATATTTATCTGGGTTGCCCCCCATGAAGGGCTGATCCTTTCTTACGTCTGCTCAGCACTCGCAGCTTTGGTGGCTTCTTTATCGCCTTTACTCCGTCATTATGGCTGGCCGACAGGATGGAAACCGCATCTGCCGACCATTTTTAACTTGGCACGGCGAAATATCCCTTTGGCTACTGCTGATGCGATTGAGTGGAGTTCAAGGCGGCTCGATATTGTTTTATTGGGGTTGTTCTTTTCCTCTTCCGTCGTGGGGGTCTATTATGTTGCCCAACAAGTGGCCTCTTTAGTCCAAAAGTTGAAGACTAGTTTCGATCCTATTTTAGGGCCGGTTATTACGCGTAGCTTAGAAGCCGGTGACAAGCAGGCGGTCGCGCATCAAGTGCGTCAGGTAGGTTTTTGGGTTATTGCCGCCCAGACAGGAATTACCTTGGCTTTGGGAATTACCAGTCATGGCGTCATGGGGTTAGTTGGCCCCCGATTTGCAGGAGGGGATGGGGCACTATGCTTCTTGCTGGTGGCCGAGGTAGTCGCTGCGACCGCTGTTATTTCTGAAGCAGCCCTTATCTATATCGCGCCTAAAACTAATATGGCTATTTCTATTGCGATGCTGACTTTGCAAGCCGCGCTTTCTATCCCTTTAATGTCGGTATTACATCGGCATTTTGGGCATCGGGACTTGCCCCATGATCTGGCCGCCGCTGCTGGGCCTGCTTTGGCTTTGGCTATATCGTTAGGGACAGGATCGCTTTTAAAATCATGGTTGTTAAAACGTCTGTTAAAAGCCCCAGTATCTCCATGGAAATGGGCCTTATTGCCCGCTACTTTAGGGACATTGTGTGTAGGGATGATCGCGCGTCAGTTTCCAGAATGGCTTGAATTGTCGTTGGGCGTTGCCATGATTCTAATAAGCTATAGCGCGATTATCTGGTATTTAGGGTTTTCGCCTGAGGATCGACTTTTATTCACTCGTAATAAGGCTTTGTCATCGCCCATTAGCGATGACAATATAGCTTAAATTATACCCTGATGTGTAACGCCCCCTCTTCTTTTTATCAGGGTCATCGATTGGCACTTGGGCTGCTTTTACTCTTACTGCCTGTCTCTTTGCTCTCTTTATCGATAGGATCATCCCATATCGGATTCCAAGCCTTGTTGCAGTCGGTCTTGGGTCAGGGTGATCCACTTTTAAAGATGATTTTGGTCTTATTACGCTTGCCTCGTTTACTAACAGGGCTGGGGGTGGGGGCGATTCTAGGGATGGCCGGTGCCGTTAACCAAGGTTATTTGCGCAACCCTTTGGCTGATCCTTCTTTATTGGGGACTTCTAACGCGGCGGCGTTAGGCGCTGTTATTGCTTTTTATTTTGGTTATGCCAGTGCTTTTCCCCTAAGCTTATCTTTATTTGCCTTTTTGGGTGCCCTTGTCGGCCTGTTGCCGCTTTTGTGGTTTATTCGCCGAAGCTGTGACCCTCAAAGTCTGATTTTGGGGGGCGTTGCTATGGCTGCTTTTAGTGGCGCCTGTATCAGTTTAGTCCTTAATTTATCGTCAAATCCCTTTGCCGCGATGGAAATTATGAATTGGCTTATGGGGTCAATTGCTGATCGCACCTGGCTCCATGTGATTTTGTTATCACCCTCTGTCTGTCTTGCTCTGTTTATTTTTATGAAGACAGCTTCGGCCTTAGATGCCTTGATTTTGGGAGAAGAGGTTGCATCTAGTTTGGGTTTCAATCTTATCCGACTGCGATGGCAAGTGATGTTGGGGTTAGCTATTGGCGTCGGGGGCGCTGTCGCGGTAAGTGGTGCCGTTGGATTTGTCGGTCTGATAGTCCCTCATATTTTACGACCTTTTACTAATCAGATACCTTCCGCCCTTTTATGGCCTTCGGCTATCGGTGGGGCCTTAGTTGTTACTATGGCAGATATTGTAGTGCGGATATTACCGACCAGTAATGAACTACAATTAGGCGTTATAACGGCTTTTTTAGGAGTCCCGATTTTTTTGCGGGAAACCCTCGGTCGGCAATCTTCTATCAGGGCTTTATGACCAAGCTTGTCGCTAAAGACCTGTTAGTAAAAGCAGGGCATTCTCCGGATGCACTTTCTGTTTTGGGTGATTGTGTTTTTAAAGGTGGTTCTCTGACAGGTATGATCGGCCCCAATGGGGCAGGTAAGACGACCTTTTTAAAAGGATTGGCTGGTCTTATTGCGCCTTCTAAGGGAAGCGTTTATTTTGATAACGTCGATATTACTACGATGCCTTCTAGGCTGCGTGCCAGACATATAGCCTATTTACCACAAGGGCAAATGATACAAAGCAGGGTTGTCGGGCGTCATTTGATTAGCCTTGGACGGTTAGCCTATGGTCGATCTTTAAATCAGATCAATGCCACCGATAAGACCGCTATAGATTATGCTATCAGGGTGACAGAGGTGGGGGCTTTTGTCGATCGTCCGGTCTCAAGCCTTTCAGGCGGAGAGCGTGCGCGTGTCCTATTGGCGCGTGCCTTAGCGGTAGAAGCTGATATTTTATTGGCCGATGAACCTTTGGCAGCGCTTGATCCTGGTTACGCTATGCAGATGATGGAGATATTAAGGAAGGAAGCCTGTCAGGGACGGATTGTTATTGTAGCGCTTCATGATTTAACTTTGGCTGCGCGCTATTGTGATAAGCTGATTTTATGGAATAAAGGGCAGATTATCGCTGATTCTGATCCCGAGTCAGTCTTGACGGAAAAGCATCTCGCTACTATTTATCACATAAGGGCATTT
The DNA here is from genome assembly GCF_000218875.1 of Zymomonas mobilis subsp. pomaceae ATCC 29192. NCBI lineage: Bacteria > Pseudomonadati > Pseudomonadota > Alphaproteobacteria > Sphingomonadales > Zymomonadaceae > Zymomonas > Zymomonas mobilis. Next base: position 1,098,866 of record NC_015709.1, on the reverse strand, counting down.
ATTAAAAAACAAGATGGCCATTTATTGGTTACGCCCTTTGAGCGTGTGAATTTTTAAAAAATTTTCTTTCTTCACTGTATTTATACAAAAAACCTATAATCACCGCTTGTCTAACAGAGAAAAAATGTTCATTTTCATAAAATGATAGTTTTCAGTCTTTTAGACTTTTAAGATTATCAATCTTTATTATCTTTAAATGTGGTGAAGATAACAAAAGAAGGATTGCGGTTGTATTTTTTCAGCCTTGTTTCAGGCGGAAAGAAGCTTCAGCACCAACGGGAGGACGTGTAATGAATTCCCCGAAAAAACCGGCGAATGGTGCCATGGCTTTGGTGGAAATGAAAGAATTCGCTACCTTTCCGGCTGCGACTCAGCGTTATATTCGTCGCTCGCTAGACATCGGACTAAAGCGTCATGATGTGCTGGGAAGATGGTCACGTGATGTGATCGAGGCTGCAAGTATCCGGGCCCAGATCCAAATCTATCAGCATCTTGATACGGTCAGGCAGCATTTACCTGATGATAATGGTTTGGAATCGCTCCATCATTTTCTGACGCCATTGGTTATCATGTCAGCTTTCGATCTCGGGCAAGATCGTCTGAATGGTTTTTCTGCTTATCGTTTTCTTTATGAACGTCTGGTCGGCGCTGCTGCCAGACCATGGTTGCCCTCGGCCTTTTGTGCGGCAGCAGCTTTGCCCCATCTTCACCCTGATAAACGTCGTCTGTTGTTGCAGTCGATTAGTGAAGCTGCCGTCACCGCGCCAGGTTGGTCGAACCGTGAACCTTGCTTCATCCCCGAATGGGTAGAGAAGGTGCAGCAGCACCTGCCTAATTGATCATAACAAAAGGCTGATATTTCTGATGAGACCGCTCGTTAATATATAGCCGGCGGTCTTTTTCAGAATGTTTACCTTAGGGATCAGGCTTTATTCGGCATTTAGTTTTTCAACAGCGGCATAAAGCGCAACCGCTGCCGCATTTGACACATTCAGGCTTTCGATATTCGCACTGATAGGCAATTTAGCTATTTGATCACAATGCGCTTCTGTATTCTGGCGTAGCCCTTCACCTTCAGCACCAAGCACTAAGGCTGTTTTACCGCTGCCTAAGGTCTTTGCTAGTGTCTCTTCTGCATGGCCACTAAGACCAATACGCCAATAATCTGCTTCAGCAATTTCATCTAGTGCCCGCGCTAAATTGGTTACCCTGACCCAAGGAACAATTTCAAGCGCACCACTCGCTGCCCGCGCCAATGCCCCGGATTCTGGTGGCGAATGGCGATCCTGTGTTACAATGCCAAGGGCATTAAATGCCGCTGCCGAGCGTAAAATAGCCCCTACATTATGCGGATCAGTTACCTGATCGAGAATGAGTAGAGGTCTTTTATCGGTATCGGGTTGTTCCAATAAATCCGCTAACCAAATGTCAGGAAGGGGATCAACTTCCACAATAATACCTTGATGGGGCGCATCATTCGGCACAAAGCGACCGAGATCTGTGACCTCTGCAATGGTAACAGGAATGGATTTATCAATAGAATAGGGAGCTAAAGCTTCCCGTGTCGCCCATATGCGTCGAATATGACGTTCTGGATTGTTTAGTGCAGCCTCTACCGCATGGCGACCCCAAAAACGAGGATGTGAAGGGGAAGCACTGTGCCGGTTTCGAGCCATAGAGTTTAATTCCTTATCGAAGGGGGACAAATTCAAGGCGGTTAGAATAAACCCTGAAATATTTTAAGATTAGAACGCATTACCCTTAATGGAGGGTAAATTCAAAAGAGATGATAGCAATTTTTAGCTATTTTATCGGCATAAGCGCAGAAAAAACAATTATTTTTCAAATATTCGGTTGACAGAAGGCTGTGTTTTCGTCATTGAACCCCCTCAAATAAAAACACCTTTTTGCGGACAGGTGGCCGAGTGGTTAAAGGCAGCAGACTGTAAATCTGCCGGGCTTCGCCCTACAATGGTTCGAATCCATTCCTGTCCACCATCTTTTTATTAAGATGGTTTAAGGCCTAACCAGCCTTCTTCCTTTTCTTTCCCATAAAAATTTATCTTTAGAAACGTATCTTCATGATGCTGATATGTGTTCTGATCAGTTTGATTTTTTCTAAAGATCGAATTCAAAAAACCTATGGCAAACTGTGTTTTTATACGGGCAATGGTCTGATTTAATAAAAAGACCTGCCCTCTGCTAAATTGAGGACAGGTCTTCCAAGAGAATAATATTCTAAATTATTTTTTAGGATTCTGCATCAGTTTCAAGCCCGTGAAGAGCGGCGGATTATTGCCACGCTGCACCAAAACTAAAACTGTATCTCGACCGGCAGCCTTTGTCGCTGTGATAGCGGCCACGGCATCACCAATGCTGGTTACAGGTCTTTCGTTCATGGAAAGAATAACATCGCCTCGACGTAATCCTTTTTCAGCCGCATCACTAGCAGGATCAACATTGGCAACCCATAATCCATGGGAATTTTGAGGAATATTGAGGCGACCGGCGACTTCGGGCGTTACAGCTTCGAGGGTTAAGCCCAAGGCCGTGCGCGCTGAATTACGCGGTGTATTCTGTGCGCTATCATCATCCGAATCCTGATTATCAGGCATACCACTGGCAGCTAACTGATCTTCGGGCGGACGTTCTGCCAAAACAGCATAGATCGTTAGATGTTTGCCATTACGGATAACTTCAATCGGCACCTTGGCACCCACGGGTTGGCTGGCAACCAAATAGCTGAGGGTATTATCAGGCGTGACGTCGATGTTATTAACTTTAACCAAGACGTCGCCTTGGCGGATACCTGCTTTAAAGCCCGGACCACCTGGTTCCACTCTGACGACGATTTCACCATGATCTTTGGGCAAACCAAGACCGGCCGCAATGTCATCGGTTAATAATTGAATCGCAATGCCGAGATAACCATGACGGACTTTTTTGCCAGAACGCAACGTATCAACAACAGGTTTGGCAATTTCTGCCGGAATAGCAAAACCAATGCCGATATTGCCGCCATTAGGGGCCCAGATAGCCGTATTAATGCCGATAACATTGCCATTAACATCAAACATTGGGCCGCCGGAGTTACCCTGATTGATCGCCGCATCCGTTTGGATATAACGATTATAAGGGCCAGAACCGACACCACGATGCATGGCGGAAACAATACCGGCGGTAACCGATCCTCCAAAGCCAAAGGGGTTACCAATAGCCAATACCCAATCCCCAACACGGGTACGGGTCGAATCTCCAAACTGGACAAAGGGTAGCGGTTTAGTAGAATCGATTTTAAGAAGCGCTAAATCAGAAGCGGTATCACGTCCGATAATTCGTGCTTTATATTCAGCATGGTCGGGAAGAGTAACTGTAATTGATTCAACAACGGCACTGCTGCTACTGCCCATACCGCTGGGCTTGTCGGGATCTCCGGCGGAAATGACGTGGTTATTGGTAACGACATATCCATCAGGGGAGACGATAAAACCAGACCCCAAGGATTGGGCTTCCCGTGTTATCGGGCGTCCAGTATCCGTACCTGATCCCATGCCGCTGAAAAGATCAGCAAAGGGGGTGCCTGCAAAAGGATTGGTCGGGGCCTGAATTTTAACCCGCTGTGTCGTCGAAATATTAACAACCGCAGGTTGAAGCCTTTCGACCAGATCAGCAAAACCCGGAATCGTTCCATTGACGGATACAGGGGCATGAATAGTCCCCGGTGCATTCTGAGCGACCTGAGCGCCAACGGGTTGTTGTGTAATTATCGTGGCAGTGGCGCCGCCGATAAGCAAGGCGGCGGTGACGGCATAGGCGTAGCGCACTTTGGCAAACCTCCTGATTTTCTTCGGGGGTGTCACTGTCACTCCTTCGTCTTTAATGATAATCTGTTCTTGGAACCCATTATCTATATCTGCCCATTCTAACCTGACCTTAACCCGTTATCGGACATCTAGAAGCGCAATTATAGAAATGCCTTCCTAATATAAGAGATATTAATTAAACCTCTAGAGAAGATAAAAAAATAATAGCTGAACCCTTTTTGAACAGAGCCCCATAACGTAAAAGATCAAAGTGAATTTCCTGGTTTCGGCTTAATCGGGCAGGATATTGAAGATCAAAATGGGTGTCAGTGATTAGAAATCTATCATAGCATAACGTAACCCGTTCTCGAGATATTCGTTTTCTGTCTTTACATTTTTTAATGAGGTGAAGACAAAATTCAGGGTGTTTTTCTAATTTTAGAAACTTATCTTAAGGTACTGGGGATAAAATTTTATCCCGTTTTTGATTATCAGGTTGATATATGTCTGGCGCTGTACCTATTTCTACCCTTTCCTTAGATCCTTATATTGCCAGTAAAATTGAGAATATTCTTGATTTGGCAACTGGCAAGAGTCTGGTTACAACCAAACGCATCACAGCGGCGGAGCTAAAAGATAAAAAACTGCGTTTTATTATACAGGCGAATGGATTGTCAGAAACACAGCAATCCGATTTAAAACAGCAGATTGCCGATGCTTTTGTACATGATCCCATAGTAGATACCACGCGTGTTACTTTCGTCATGAGTAAACCTAAACGAAAAATTATAGCGGTAGCCAGTGGTAAGGGGGGCGTGGGTAAATCAACCTTATCGGCTAGTCTTGCTTTGGTATTAAAGCAGTTAGGATACAAAGTCGGCTTAGTCGATGCCGATATTTATGGCCCTTCACAACCCTTATTGATGAATACAAAAAAACAACCTGTCACGGCGGACGGCGATCGTTTGCGGCCTATTATAACAGAAGACGGGATTCCGATGCTGTCTATGGGACAAATTGCAGATCCTGAACAAGCAATTGCGTGGCGTGGACCAAAAATTGCGGGTGCTTTTACCCAGCTTATGGATGCTGATTGGCATGATTGTGATGTGTTGATTGTCGATCTGCCCCCCGGAACGGGCGATATTCAGCTTTCAATGGTAAGAGAACACAAACCTGATGGGGTCCTTATTATCTCTACGCCTCAGGATATTGCTTTGATAGATGCGACACGCGCCGTTGATTTGTTTCGTAAAACGGGCACGCCGATTATCGGATTAGTTGAAAATATGGCTGGCTATCAATGCCCCCATTGTGGTGAAATTTCCGATCCTTTTGGAGCGGGGGGTGCAGAACTGGCAGCCGAGAATATGGGCATAGATTTTTGGGGCTATATACCTTTGGGATTAGATATTCGTTTAGCAACCGATTCAGGCCGTTTAAGTGCGTGTTTGAAAGACTCGGAAGAAGGCTCTGCAGCTTCCTTTATAGCAATTGCAAAAAGACTCGGTGTTTGGCTTGATCAGCATCGATGATTCCCTCAGTCTAAAGAATAGATTAAAAGGCTTCGGGCTGAATTTGGAAAATCAATCAAGATAGACAGTGTTATGTTAATTGTTTTTGGGGTACTTTGCTGAAAAAGCCCAATAATTGCCGCTATCATCCCCCAAAATACGTTTTTTCATTTTATAAAAATTATGAAATCAGCGCTTGTTTTTTCCATTTTTAAGGCCGGTTTTTTTGAATTTTCGATTTGTGCTGATCGCTTAGCGCTACCTTGCATCCCCTTCGTCCCCCTGCTAATTAAACTGCGGATCATAACCGGCAAAAATTGATCGTAGTCTCTTTTGGAATAGGGGCTCTTTCATTGATGCCGGTTTTGTATGCCTATGCGGCATATCCAGTGTGGCCCTATGTGCGCCCCGGCTGTTTCGGACCGGGACGGAATACAGGGTGAGGCATTATATAATCTGGGGACGGCAGGCGCATGGAAATATCCGGCAGCATTCAAGCAAGCCTTGGTGGCCGTTATGCCCTGGCACTTTTCGAGGTTGCACAGGAAAAAGGGCAGATTGACACGGTCGCTGCCAGTCTCGGCAAATTCGATGAGGCTTTTGCACAGACAAGAGAACTCCGTCTGGTTGCAAACAATCAAATATTTTCCCGCAAACATGTTGAAAAAGTCATTGCAGCACTGATTCCAGTGCTGAAGACTGATGATTTAACGGCAAAATTTCTGAATCTGTTGGCTGCTAAAGGGCGGTTGGGCGCTATTCCTGAAATTACAAGCGCTTATCGTCAGTATGTAGCCGATCTTCGTTCAGAAAAGGTGGCCGATGTTACAACGGCTCATCCTTTGTCTGATGAACAAAAGTCGGCGCTTACAGCTCGGCTTAAAGAACAGCTTAAGGCTGATGTGAAAATTGAAGCAACGGTTGACCCGTCTATTTTGGGCGGCATGATTGTGCGTCTTGGTTCACGTCAGATTGACGGATCGATTCGGAGCAAGCTGCATATGCTTGCACAGGCGATGAAAGGGTGAATATGGAAATCCGCGCCGCAGAAATTTCAAAAGTCATCCGTGAACAGATCGAAGGCTTCGGTGCTGATGCTGAAGTTAGCGAAGTTGGTCGGGTGGTCTCCGTGGGCGATGGTATCGCCCGTGTTTATGGTCTCGATAATGTCGAGGCTGGTGAAATGGTCACTTTCTCCAGTGGCGTACAAGGTATGGCCCTCAACCTCGAGGCCGACAACGTCGGCGTCGTGATTTTCGGCTCCGACCTTGAAGTCGGAGAAGGCGACACCGTTCGCAGAACGGGCGAGATCGTTGACGTTCCGGTAGGACCGGAATTGTTAGGTCGTGTTGTTGACGCTCTTGGTAATCCAATTGACGGAAAAGGCCCGATCAAAGCGAAAGAACGTCGTCGTTCTGAAGAAAAGGCCCCGGGTATTATCCCGCGTAAATCTGTGCATGAAGCGGTTCAGACCGGTATTAAGGCTTTGGACGCTTTGGTTCCGGTTGGTCGTGGTCAACGTGAATTGATCATTGGTGACCGTCAGACTGGTAAAACGGCCATCGCGATTGATGCCTTTATCAACCAAAAGCACACTAATGGCGGTAAAGATGACACGAAGAAGCTCTTCTGCATCTATGTTGCTATTGGTCAGAAGCGCTCGACGGTAGCTCAGATTGTTCGTCAGCTTGAAGAAATGGGTGCTATGGAGTACACCATTGTCGTCGCTGCAACGGCTTCTGAACCCGCACCTCTTCAGTATTTGGTACCGTATTCAGCCTGTTCTATGGGTGAATATTTCCGCGATAACAAACAGCATGCCTTGATCGTTTATGACGATCTTTCTAAACAGGCTGTGGCTTATCGTCAGATGTCCTTGTTGTTGCGTCGCCCACCAGGACGTGAAGCCTATCCCGGGGATGTGTTCTATTTGCATTCTCGCCTTTTGGAACGTGCTGCAAAGCTTAGTGATGCGCATGGTGCTGGTTCTTTAACCGCTCTGCCTATCATTGAAACGCAAGCTGGTGACGTTTCTGCCTATATTCCAACGAACGTGATTTCGATTACGGATGGTCAGATCTTCCTTGAAACGGATTTATTCTATCAAGGTATTCGTCCGGCTATTAACGTTGGTCTTTCCGTTAGCCGTGTGGGTTCTGCTGCTCAGACGAAAGCCATGAAAAAAGTGGCTGGTTCTATCAAGCTTGAACTTGCTCAGTATCGCGAAATGGCCGCTTTTGCGCAGTTCGGTTCTGATTTGGATGCTTCTACCCAGAAGTTGCTCAATCGTGGTAAGCGCCTGACTGAGCTGTTGAAGCAGCCGCAATTTCATCCGATGCCTTTTGAAGAGCAGGTTGTTTCCCTTTTTGCGGGTACCAACGGCTATATTGATGGCATCGAAGTGACGGACGTTAACCGCTATGAGGAAGCTTTGCTGAATTATGTGCGGTCGAGCCACAATGATTTGTTGGCAACGATCCGTGACACCGGGGATTTCACTGACGATACCAAAACGAAATTGAAGGCGGCGCTTGATAACTTCGCTAAGATTTTCGCTTAAGTTCTGATGTGTCAATGACAGGAGTGGGGACACTATGCCCAGCCTGAAAAGTCTAAAAACGCGCGTCAGTTCGATCAAGTCGATCAGTAAGATCACTCGGGCTATGCAAATGGTGGCTTCTGCCAAGCTTCGGCGGGCAGAAAGTCGTCTGAATGCAGCCAGACCTTACGCGAAGCGGATGGCGCAGGTTATGTCGATACTGGCTGCAAGAGCAGCCGGTACGCCTAATGCTTTGCCGCTCCTTAATGGACGTGGCAAAGACCAAACGCATCTGTTGATTGTCATGTCTTCTGACAGCGGTTTATGCGGCGGCTTTAATGCTAATATTTACCGTTTAGCTCGGGAACGGGCTCAAGCGCTTGAAGCGGCGGGTAAAACCGTTCGCTTCTATATTATCGGTATGAAGGCAGCACCGATAATTCGTAATAATTTCCCAGGTCAGTCTATTCACGAGACAACCCGTGATGAGACAACACCTATTACTTTCGAAAATGCCCAGAAAATCGCCCAGGATGTAATCCAGCGCTTTAATGCGGGTGAATTCGACGTAGCGCATCTTTTCTTTTCGCATTTTCATTCGGTCCTTTCTCAGCAACCTACTGAGATGCAGATTATTCCTGCGGCCCCTGAATCGAATTCAAAAGACGCGGCCAACACAAATGAGGCAGATTCATCAGGATCAATCGAATTTGAACCTGATGAAGAAACGATTTTGTCGACCTTGTTACCCCGTAGTATCGCTGTAGCTATTTATCAGGCTATGCTTGAAAATGGTACGTCCGAGCAGGGGAGTCGTATGTCGGCCATGGAGAATTCCACCCGTAATGCCGGTGAAATGATTTCGAAGCTTTCTATTCAGTATAACCGTTTGCGTCAGGCTGCGATTACGACTGAGTTAGTCGAGATTATTTCGGGCGCAGAAGCGATGTAATTAAGATTACTGGCAAGGAAAATATTATGGCTACAGCCTCTAGTAAGAAGAATATTGGCCGGATAAGCCAGGTCATTGGTCCGGTCGTCGATGTGCTTTTTGAAGAAAAGCTTCCTGCTCTTCTGACGGCACTTGAAACCAAGAACCAAAACGAAACCATGGTTTTGGAAGTCGCTCAACATTTGGGTGAAAATGTCGTTCGTACCATTGCTATGGATACGACGGATGGTTTGGTTCGTGGTCAGGAAGTTCTTGATACAGGCAGTGAAATTCGTGTTCCGGTTGGGCCTGAAACGCTTGGCCGTATTATGAATGTTGTGGGTAAGCCTGTTGATGAGCGTGGCCCAATCGGTGCCAAGCAGACTATGCCTATTCATGCTGATGCACCAGCCTTCGTTGATCAGAGCACGGACACCAACATTCTGACCACTGGTATTAAGGTTATCGATCTTTTGGCACCTTATGCAAAGGGTGGTAAGGTCGGTCTGTTCGGCGGTGCTGGTGTCGGCAAGACGGTGTTAATTCAGGAACTGATTAACAACATTGCTAAAGGCCATGGTGGTTTTTCGGTTTTTGCGGGCGTCGGTGAACGCACCCGTGAAGGAAACGATCTTTATCATGAATTTTTAGAAGCTGGCGTTATTGCTAGCGATAAAGATGGTAATGCTATTTCCCAAGGTTCCAAAGTGGCCTTGGTCTATGGTCAGATGAACGAACCACCTGGAGCCCGTGCTCGTGTTGCGCTTTCAGGTTTGACGATGGCGGAATATTTCCGTGATCAAGAAGGCCAGGATGTGTTGTTCTTCGTGGATAACATCTTCCGCTTCACTCAGGCCGGTGCCGAGGTCTCCGCTCTCTTGGGTCGTATTCCTTCTGCTGTGGGTTATCAACCGACGTTGGCAACTGACATGGGTCAGCTGCAAGAACGTATTACCTCCACCAAGAAAGGATCGATTACTTCGGTTCAGGCAATTTATGTGCCTGCCGACGATTTGACCGATCCGGCACCTGCTACCAGTTTCGCCCATTTGGATGCTACGACCGTGTTGAGCCGTGCGATTTCGGAAATGGGTATTTATCCCGCCGTCGATCCGCTCGATTCTTCCAGCCGTTCGCTTGAACCCCGTATCGTTGGTGATGATCATTACCAGACGGCACGCGATGTGCAGGAAATTCTGCAACGCTATAAAAACTTGCAGGATATTATTGCCATTTTGGGTATGGACGAATTGTCCGAAGAAGATCGCAAGGTCGTTGGCCGTGCGCGTCGTATTCAGCGCTTCCTATCTCAGCCTTTCCATGTTGCTGAAGTTTTCACCGGTATGCCGGGTAAATTCGTTCAGGTTGAGGATACAGTTCGTTCTTTCCGTGAAATCATTGATGGTAAATATGATGATTTACCTGAAAATGCTTTTTACATGGTGGGTACTATCGAAGAGGCTGTTGCTAAAGCTGAAAAGATGTCAGCTGAAGCAGCCTAATTCGCTGTAAACAAAAAGCCGTCTCTTTCTTTTACGAGAAAGAGGCGGAGATAGTGAGGAAGAATGGCTGAGCTTCATTATGAACTGGTAACACCTGCTCGGCTTGCCCGTTCCGGCGATGCTTTCATGGTCGTTGTTCCCGGAACTGAAGGCGATCTTGGTGTTATGGCAGGGCATATGCCCACCATGACAGCTATCCGGGATGGCGAAGTCGCTATTTACAGCAGTGAACATCAGGTCGAAACGAAGTTTCATATCTCTGGTGGTTTTGCTGAAATTAATGAAAAAGGCCTGATTATCTTGGCCGAAGAGGTTAAAGAAGAATCCTGATTTTATCAGCATTTTTTATTTAACCTGATATTATATTGAGCGACTTTTGATAAAAATCGATAGTCGCTCTTTATTTTTATGAATAGATAATAATGTAGTTTTTTTCTAGTAGCAGTAAGATAATTTCAGTCTCGAAATGTGGCTATATTATAAGTTGGCCAAATTACAGGTGGCCAATCTTAAAATTTACATATTTTATTATAAAATTTTTTAAAATTTAATTTTCATTATTGGAAATGTAAATTTTTATATGCCTGAATAATATTTTTATCTCTTAAAATAGATATGTTTACCATGAGCAATACATCTAGCTCGATAGAAGATTTTCGCCTTTCTTTAGAAAAAGAGGCTTATGCGTTAGGTTTCTCTACTTTTGGTATCAGCCGCGCGGAAATTTCAGCCTCTACCCAAAAAAGACTCTGTAGATGGTTGGAAGAGGGTATGCATGGCGATATGCTGTGGATGAGAGATCGGCTAGAACACCGTCTTGATCCCCAAAATCTTTGGCCTGATGTTCGCTCGGTCATCATGTTGGGGATGAATTATGCGCCTACAAAAAATCCTTTGGCATTGGCAGATGATGCAGGAATTGGGCGTATTTCAGTCTATGCACAAGGGCGAGATTATCATGATACTATTAAAAAGGCGCTAAAACATTTGGCACGTTGGTTAGTCCAAAAGGCTGACTGCAACGTGAAGGTCTTTGTTGATACTGCACCGGTTATGGAGAAATCTTTAGCTGTTTCTGCAGGATTAGGGTGGCAAGGAAAACATAGTAACGTCATCAGCCGTCAGTATGGTAATTGGCTTTTCTTAGGCGCAATTTATACCACCCTTGATCTTGAACCCAATAGGCCTGCCAAAGGGGGTTGTGGTTCTTGTTCCCGTTGTCAGATTGCCTGTCCTACCAACGCTTTCCCGAGAGAGGGCGTGGTCGATGCCCGACGCTGTATTTCCTACCTTACCATTGAGTATAAAGGCATTATTCCCCAAGAATTCAGGCGCGCGCTGGGTAACCATATTTATGGTTGTGATGATTGCTTGGCTTCTTGTCCATGGAATAAATTCGCCCACCCCGAAACAAGCCATCCTGCTTTTTGGCCTCGTGCAGAATTGGCGGCACCTGAATTAAGGGATCTACTCACTTTAAAAGACAGCGATTTTCGCCAATTTTTTTCCGCTTCACCCATTAAGCGTATTGGACGTGACCGTTTCATTCGCAATTGTTTGATAGCCGCAGGTAATAGCCGGCAATCATCATTATTAAAACAGGTTATGCCTCTCTTGGAAGATCCTGCAGCTATTGTGCGCGCTATGGCTATTTGGGCCTTACGGCAATTAGATATACAGATATTTCGAGCATTGGCCAAAACCGCCGCCCCTCAGGAAAACGATGTTACTGTACAGCGGGAGTGGCAAGAAGTTTAAAGGGACAACGTTAACGAAAATAAAGCAGCGCTACCTACAATCGAGCCGTTATGTCCCAGCCCTTTTTCAGCTGAAGGCCACATTGCCTTTAAAGATTTACTATCAATATTGGTATCTGACCACCAAACACCCACTTTTACATGTTTTATAAAGGTGTAATCAGCTCCTAGCCGCCAATCCCAATAATCGCCTGTAGGCGATAAGCTGACAAAATTGGGCCCAAAACCTGCCTGACCGCTTGTGTGGCCGATATGACCATGAAGCGCTGCCGCCGTACGGGGAATTGAAAAGTCAGCCTCTCCATAAGCATAGACATTGCTATGATCACCATGTTTAACGAGGGTTACCGGATAATAACGCCCTAATGCATATTGAGGCGGGGCAAAGTTAAAGCCTAATTTGGCAGAGAAAGGCCCAATAAGTGTGCTGGCATTCCCGTAGAGTTCAAATAAGTTATTTTTAGTACCGCCACCACCAGCGGGATAAATATAACCCATAACACCGCCATCAACCGTAAAGGCGCCAAGCGTGTGACGATATCCGCCGAAAATATCCAGTTCCATTTTGCTATCGCCCATCTTACCCCAACCGGCAAGGCTGGAACTCCAGGCGCCTAGATAGAAACCGCTTTGGTGGCTGACAGTGAAGCTACCTTGGACGGCAGGATTATTATTACTGCGTGAAATGCCACGGAAGCGATAATCAGAAAATAAACTTATATTAGCTGAAAGGGAAAAAGGGGATGATGGGGGATCCGTAATACCTGCTTTAGCCGCGGCAAAGGGCGCCGTGCACATAAGGATGAAACAGGATGAAGAGATCAGAAAACGCATCAATCTTTTCCAGATCAGACAATAAAAAATGAAATAGTAACCAGCGAAAGAAAATGCCGCTAAGATTCAGGTTAAAAATTATAACCGGAAAAGCGGTTAGAAAATACTAATCTGTCAAATAAGCTGAAATGATCTTAGAAAATACGGAATGCTTTGTCCACGTTAAGCGGGAAAGAAGCCTAAATTAATAAGGGTATTTGAAGAGAATACAGATTTAAAGAATTGGCGCGGTTTTTATTGCCGCGCCAATTGATAGCTTGAAATAGAAAAAGGCCTAGTCGTTCAAACGATCTTTAACTGCCTTGGCAGAAGTGAACGTTAAACGGTTAGAGGCTGGGATTTCAATTTCCTGTAAAGTAGCCGGATTATGGCCTTTACGGGCTGCACTGTGCTTAACCTTGAATTTTCCAAAGCCGTTCAGTGCGATTTCTTCCCCAGCGACAGCAGCGTCAACAATGGTGGAAAAAACGGCGTCAACAAGCTTCTTGGCATCCGTTTTGGTGAGGCCCTGACCGGAAGCAATCCGGTCAACCAGATCGTTGCTGTTCATGTCGTGATCCTATGGCATTATTAAGATAGAAAATTTTTAAGATCCATTTTAATCAAAAAATGAATCCCGGCGATGGTCGCTAAATTAAGGAAGAAAGAGGCCTTGTCTATTATAATCTTAATTCTGGCATATCTGACTTCCTTCAACGACAGACGAGCAGATGTTGCTGCGTCTTGAGCCGGAGACTCTTATATTCCCTGACAAAAATGGCAATATCGCCCAAAGCGTATATTGATAGCTTGCTGCAAGAAAAAAAGAGTTTTTGTCGGATATTGGAGCTATTTTCTTATATTTTTATAGGAAAGCGTGATTTTTAGGCCAATTTTCCCTTTCAATCATTACAAGTGATTCTAGAGAAATTTGGGTGTAAAGGGAGCGTGAAATGACAAAAATAGGAAGACCTCATTAATATTCCGCATTGTTTTTAGAAAAATTTGTGAATGTTAATATAGCTTAACTGCGCTTTAGATGATTGCGATTTGTTATTATCTTCCCATATTGCCTTTTGAGAATAAGGGTTCAAGGATAGGGCGATGAGCGAAGATAAAATAGGCTGGCATGGTACAACGATCCTTTCGGTGCGTCGAAATGGCCGTGTCGTTATTGCAGGCGATGGCCAAGTGTCGATGGGTAATACGGTAATGAAGCCCAATGCCCGTAAAGTGCGACGGTTAGGGGATGGTTCTGTTATCGGTGGATTTGCTGGGGCAACCGCTGATGCTTTTACATTATTTGAGCGTTTAGAAGCGAAATTAGATCGCCATAATGGACAGCTTTTAAGAGCCGCTGTTGAATTGGCTAAGGATTGGCGTACGGATAAATATCTCCGCAATCTTGAAGCTTTGATGGTGGTTGCAGATGATCAGGTCACTTTGGTTTTAACGGGTAATGGTGATGTTTTAGAACCCGTAGGGGGAATAGCGGCTATTGGTTCCGGTGGAAATTTTGCCCTTTCAGCAGCCCGCGCGCTTGTCGAATATGAGCAGGATGCCGAAGTTATTGCCCGTAAAGCTTTAGCTGTCGCCGCGGATATCTGTGTCTTTACCAATAATCAGGTGACGATCGAGACTTTGGACAGCGCAGTTTAATTCTTTCGTTTTTTCTGGAAAAAATATTTATGACTGAGAATCTTACTCCTAAAGCGATTGTCGCAGCCTTAGATGCCCATATCGTCGGACAAAAAGAGGCTAAACGTGCAGTTGCTGTTGCTATGCGCAATCGTTGGCGGCGTCAGCGTTTACCCGAACATTTGAAAGACGAAGTTAGTCCCAAAAATATTCTGATGATTGGGCCTACCGGCTGCGGTAAAACTGAAATTAGTCGTCGTCTGGCCAAGCTAGCCAATGCGCCTTTTATTAAAGTCGAGGCAACGAAATTTACTGAAGTCGGCTATGTCGGGCGTGATGTTGAACAAATTGGACGCGATCTGGTTGAAGAAGCCGTTCGATTGGAACGAGAAAACCAACGCTTATCTGTTCGTGAAAAAGCTGAACAAGCGGCGATGGAACGGCTGTTGGAAGCTTTGGTTGGAAAAGATGCCAGTGAGGCCACCCGTGAGACCTTCAGGCAGCGTTTTGTCGATGGTCATCTTGATGATCGCGAAGTTGAAGTCGAATTAGAAGAAGCGCCCTCTATGCCGGTTGAAATTCCCGGTATGGGCGGACAGGTCGGTATGATCAGCCTCGGGGACATGCTAGGAAAAGGGGGGCAGCGTACCAAGCGGCAGCGCTTACCTGTTCGGCAAGCTTGGAGACGGTTGGTTGATGAAGAAGCTGATCGCCGTTTAGATAAGGATGAAATCGGTCGGGTTGCTCTTGCCAATGCTGAAGCCAATGGTATCGTCTTTTTAGATGAGGTCGATAAAATTGCGGTCAGTGATGTTCGCGGTGGCTCAGTTTCGCGGGAAGGCGTTCAGCGTGACCTTTTACCCTTGATTGAAGGGACAACGGTGACCACAAAATATGGCCCCATGAAAACGGATCATGTTTTGTTTATTGCCTCCGGCGCTTTTCATGTTGCCAAGCCGTCTGACTTGTTACCAGAATTACAGGGGCGTCTCCCTATTCGGGTAGAATTATCCGCTTTAACAGAAGAAGATTTTATTCATATTCTTTCTTCAACCAGAGCTTCATTAGTCGAGCAGTATCGTGCCTTGATTGGGACTGAAAATGTCGTGCTTAACTTTGAAGAAGATGGTATTCGCGAACTGGCGCATATTGCAGCTGTGGTAAATAGCGAAGTCGAAAATATTGGCGCTCGTCGTTTATCAACGGTAATGGAAAAGTTATTGGAAGATATTAGTTTCAATGCTGAAGATATGACTGGGCAAAAGATCAAGATTGACAAAACTTATGTCAATGAGCGTCTTTCTGATATCGCAAAGAATACTGATTTAAGTAAATATATACTCTAAAATATTTTATATTTTTTATTAAAAGACCCATCTCTTTTGTAAAGATGGGTCTTTTCCTATTCTAAATTATTAAGCAGCCCGTCCGGTTTCAAACAGGAACCATGCGCGTCGTTCGGCCTGATCTGTCCAATTGTCGATCATAGCGCTGCTGGCATTATCCCCTGCTTTATCTGCTAAAATTTTGGCTTCACGTAAAGAAGTAACCAGCTTGCGGTTATCGCTAGCCAGCTCTTTTAGCATTTCTTCTGGTTTAACGAATTCTTTGTCATTGTCTTCAATTGACTGAAGCTGAAAAATTTCTCCGATAGAATGAAGGGTGGCCTTGCCAATTTTGCGGACACGCTCTGCTACTTCATCTGTGATCGAAAATATTTCGCTCGCTTGGTCTTCAAATAACAAGTGATAATCACGGAAATGTGGCCCTGATACATGCCAATGGAAGTTCTTCGTCTTTAAATAAAGAGCAAAAGTATCAGCTAACACGTGATTTAAAGCATCAGCTACAGATCCAACCTTATTAGAATCAAGATCACTCGGCGTTTTTATATCAATAACGCTCATTTTTACTATTCCTTCCCTAATACTGTTCACATGCAATAGATGTTCACCAAGAATAAATAGGTAGCTGTTTTTATATTACGAGAGGTAACTATAATAAATATTGCACTAATTATTCTTATAGGGATGATCGAATGGAATGATAATTTGTTCCATTTTATCCATATTTTTTTAACAAAAATTTTATAGGAGGAGGATGTTTCGTCAGTTAACCTATAAAAACGCCAATAATGCTTGACTTTTCCCCTTTATTAGGGGCAGTAAGCGACCTTTACAGGTGATCGGCAGCTATGTCTGGCGCCTGATGCGATAAGCATTTTTTCTAGAATTAGGTGCAAAAGGTTTCATTATGGCTAAGCCGACTACAGTTAAAATTCGTCTCGTTAGTTCTGCCGACACGGGCTTTTTCTATGTTACCCGGAAAAATCCGCGTAACCAGACGGAAAAGATGAGCTTCCGTAAATATGACCCAGTTGTGCGCAAGCATGTTGAGTTTAAAGAAGCGAAAATCAAATAATTTTGAGCAACACATTCTTGTGTACGCTTTTGATGACCTATGCCTGCCGAAAAGCATATAGATTTTAAATAATCAGCTTAGGCGGGCAGGGCATCTTTTATATAAAGAATTATTTCGATTGAAGCTGCGTTTTATCAAATCAGCGCTTTAACAGCTTCTAGAAAACGAATTACCGAAATAGGTTTTGCAATATAGCTGGTTGCGCCTGCTTGACGTATTTTTTGCTCGTCTTCTGGCGCAGCATAAGCGGTAACTGCCATAACCGGTATATGGCATAGTCTCTCTGTTTTTTTCAGCTGAGTGATAAGCTCCAGACCACTGACATGGGGCAGCTGAATATCCATAATAATCAGCTCTGGCATAAAATTTTGTGCGCGCTCTAGCATGCCACGCCCATCTCTTACGGGCTCGACTTCGAAATTATGCGCCCGAAGAAGATCACAAAACAGCTTAAGATTAAGCTCATTATCTTCGACGATTAAGATGCGTGAAGCCATTCTAAATGCAATCTTTTAGTTGTATTAAGGAATTAGGGTATACACTTAACTTTCAAGATTTTTGATAATATCGAATCGATAAAGGACAATTTCCTCCTTAGCGTATTGCACAGTATCACAAAATTAAGGTCTAGCATTTTATTAAGATCAAGCCGTTTTTGAGGGCTTGACCTTTTAGGCGCTCAGGTCAAAAATCTATACTATGACTATTGATAAACGACTTGCCGAACTGGGCATTCTGCTTCCTGAAGCGGCTGCGCCAGTTGCTGCTTATACGCCCACTGTTTTAGCGGGTAACCTACTCCATATTTCAGGGCAGCTCCCTTTTCTTGAAGGTCAATTAATGACTGGACGTCTAGGTGAAGACCGAGATGAAGCCTATGGCTTTAAGGCTGCTGAACGGTGTGCCATTATGTTAATGGCGCAAATGAAAGCCGCTTTGACCAATCTTGACCGAGTAGAACGCGTTGTAAAGCTTAATGCTTTTGTCAATTCAGCACCTTCTTTTACTCGGCAGGCACAGGTAGTTAATGGGGCTTCTGAATTATTAGTAAAAGTTTTTGGTGATGCCGGTATTCATGCCCGTAGTGCAGTGGGCGTCGCTGTTTTGCCTTTGAATGCACCTGTTGAGATAGATGCGCTCGTTTCTATTCTTTAAGCTCGCACTAAAATTAAAAATAATCAGGCAGATATATCCCTTTCTAGGGATTATCTGCCTAAATCAATTTAGGCTATAATAGCTATAGAATTTATAGATTAATATTAATCAGTCTATTTTGATCTTTTTAAAATAAACCATTATGAATACTAATTATTTAACATATAGAAAATTAATAAAAAATTATTCTATTTTAAATTCATAGTGAATATAATATTATTAATATCCAAATTAGATATTTAATTTTTTTACATTATTATTTCTTTAACTTACCTCAATAATATCAGCTCGAATTAACAGAACACTCTGTAGTTGGTGTTTTTTATTTGCGGCATGATTTTCTTGTACTCATAGTATTTGAGGTAGGTATCCCTATATGGTTTCCAATCTGACGATCACTAAAAAGCGTGGCAATCATAAAGCTTTTGAGACTGAAGAAAATCATATCTCCCTACAGCAACCCTCGGTGGTTCAATTAAAAGCCTATCGCTCTCAGCTACACGCCTTAGTGCGACAGGGCGATAATCTGATCGTTCAGATGAATGACGGGCAACAATTGCAATTCGACAACTTTTTTGTTGAGGATTCAAAGCATGTTCACAGCGACCTTATCTTAAAAGACGAAGATCAAAAAGAGGCGTGGTGGCATGCCGAAACGCCAGATGCCGCGCATCCTACTCTGGAAGGTCCTGACATCGGATATAGTCAAGTTGATACTATCAAACCTTTATTGATTTATCACGATAATGGTCTCTTAGTCCCTCTTTTGGCAGGTCTATTGGCAGCAGGCGCTGGTGGCGGTGCAGCCGCTGCTTTAACGGGGGGGCATAGTCATAAAGATGATAATTCTACCCTAAACGATCCCTCTGTGAGTAGTATAACGACTAATCCTGTTACGGGTGATGTAAGTGTCCAAGGGATAGCTCAACTCGGTAGTAGTGTTGATATTACTTTCCCAGATGGCACTACTTCAAAGGTAGTTGCAGACAGTAAAACAGGTATCTATCGAGCCACTTCCTCTACACCACAAGAAAGTGGTCATATCAAAATTGTTGATTCTGATAGTGAAAATCCAAATATTTCTAGCAGAATTGTTAATGAAGACTATAGTACTAGTGCACCTTCAGTCGCTATTAGTAATAACTCTGAAGCCGCTACAGCTCATGGCGCTGTTATTTATACATTTATACTTTCTGAAGCCGCGAAAGATTTTAATGCAGATAGTGTGCATGTTACTGGTGGTACCAAAGGTGATCTAGTTCAGGACAGTACGAATCCGCTTATTTACCATATGGTGGTAACGCCTGATGCGAATAACATGGGAACATTATCTGTTAGCATACCTGCAGGCTCTATCCACGACTTAGCAGGTGATCCCTCTTCAACCGACGTCAATAATACGATTTCTTATGATACAATACTATCAACAATAGCGATCACGAGTGATGCAGATGGGACGACCGCAACGGGTCCGGTTACCTACAGCTTTACGGTCTCAGAACCGCTTGATGGCTTCACCGCTGATGATGTGATGGTGAGCGGTGGTACCAAGGGTGATCTGGTACAGGATGCGAATAACCCGTTAGTGTACCACATGGTGATAACGCCCGATGCAGATAAGGGTGGAAGTCTGGTTGCGACTATTCCAGCGGGCGCGGTTCACGATAGGGCGGGCAACCCCATTTCGGCCGACAGTTCAGCCAGCGTTCCTTATGACACGACACCCGCAGGTAATCCTTCTGTCACGGTTACCAGCAGCCATGATGATATGACGGATGCTACGGACCAGCCTGTCACTTATAGCTTTACCCTATCTGAGCCCGTAAGTGACTTCACCGCTGATGATGTGACGGTGAGCGGTGGAACTAAAGGCGATCTGGTACAGGATGCGACCAATCCTTTAGTGTATCATATGGTGGTAACCCCTGATGCGAACAGTACAGGTGCACTCTCGGCCACTGTTCTGGCTGGTTCGCTTCATGACATGGCGGGTAATCCTTCTTCTACTATAGAGGATCCTCATCAGGTTAACTTTGATACCCAGCCACTAACAGTAGCGATCACGAGTGATGCGGATGGGAAGACCGCAACGGGTCCGGTTACCTACAGCTTTACGGTCTCAGAACCGCTTGATGGCTTCACCGCTGATGATGTGATGGTGAGCGGTGGTACTAAGGGCGACTTAGTACAAGATAGCACTAACCCGTTAGTGTACCACATGGTGATAACGCCCGATGCAGATAAGGGTGGAAGTCTGGTTGCGACTATTCCAGCGGGCGCGGTTCACGATAGGGCGGGCAACCCCATTTCGGCCGACAGTTCAGCCAGCGTTCCTTATGACACGACACCCGCAGGTAATCCTTCTGTCACGGTTACCAGCAGCCATGATGATATGACGGATGCTACGGACCAGCCTGTCACTTATAGCTTTACCCTATCTGAGCCCGTAAGTGACTTCACCGCTGATGATGTGACGGTGAGCGGTGGAACCAAAGGCGATCTGGTGCAGGATGCGACCAATCCTTTAGTGTATCATATGGTGGTAACCCCTGATGCGAACAGTACAGGTGTACTCTCGGCCACTGTTCTGGCTGGTTCGCTTCATGACATGGCGGGTAATCCTTCTTCTACTATAGAGGATCCTCATCAGGTTAACTTTGATACCCAGCCACTAACAGTAGCGATCACGAATGATGCGGATGGGAAGACCGCAACGGGTCCGGTTACCTACAGCTTTACGGTCTCAGAACCGCTTGATGGCTTCACCGCTGATGATGTGATGGTGAGCGGTGGTACCAAGGGCGACTTAGTACAAGATAGCACTAACCCGTTAGTGTACCACATGGTGATAACGCCCGATGCAGATAAGGGTGGAAGTCTGGTTGCGACTATTCCAGCGGGCGCGGTTCACGATAGGGCGGGCAACCCCATTTCGGCCGACAGTTCAGCCAGCGTTCCTTATGACACGACACCCGCAGGTAATCCTTCTGTCACGGTTACCAGCAGCCATGATGATATGACGGATGCTACGGACCAGCCTGTCACTTATAGCTTTACCCTATCTGAGCCCGTAAGTGACTTCACCGCTGATGATGTGACGGTGAGCGGTGGAACCAAAGGCGATCTGGTGCAGGATGCGACCAATCCTTTAGTGTATCATATGGTGGTAACCCCTGATGCGAACAGTACAGGTGCACTCTCGGCCACTGTTCTGGCTGGTTCGCTTCATGACATGGCGGGTAATTCTTCTTCTACTATAGAGGATCCTCATCAGGTTAACTTTGATACCCAGCCACTAACAGTAGCGATCACGAATGATGCGGATGGGACCGCAACGGGTCCGGTTACCTACAGCTTTACGGCCTCAGAACCGCTTGATGGCTTCACCGCTGATGATGTGATGGTGAGCGGTGGTACCAAGGGTGATCTGGTACAGGATGCGAATAACCCGTTAGTGTACCACATGGTGATAACGCCCGATGCAGATAAGGGTGGAAGTCTGGTTGCGACTATTCCAGCGGGCGCGGTTCACGATAGGGCGGGCAACCCCATTTCGGCCGACAGTTCAGCCAGCGTTCCTTATGACACGACACCCGCAGGTAATCCTTCTGTCACGGTTACCAGCAGCCATGATGATATGACGGATGCTACGGACCAGCCTGTCACTTATAGCTTTACCCTATCTGAGCCCGTAAGTGACTTCACCGCTGATGATGTGACGGTGAGCGGTGGAACCAAAGGCGATCTGGTGCAGGATGCGACCAATCCTTTAGTGTATCATATGGTGGTAACCCCTGATGCGAACAGTACAGGTGCACTCTCGGCCACTGTTCTGGCTGGTTCGCTTCATGACATGGCGGGTAATCCTTCTTCTACTATAGAGGATCCTCATCAGGTTAACTTTGATACCCAGCCACTAACAGTAGCGATCACGAGTGATGCGGATGGGAAGACCGCAACGGGTCCGGTTACCTACAGCTTTACGGCCTCAGAACCGCTTGATGGCTTCACCGTTGATGATGTGATGGTGAGCGGTGGTACTAAGGGCGACTTAGTACAAGATAGCACTAATCCGTTGGTTTATCACATGGTGGTAACGCCCGATGCAGATAAGGGTGGAAGTCTGGTTGCGACTATTCCAGCGGGCGCGGTTCACGATAGGGCGGGCAACCCCATTTCGGCCGACAGTTCAGCCAGCGTTCCTTATGACACGACACCCGCAGGTAATCCTTCTGTCACGGTTACCAGCAGCCATGATGATATGACGGATGCTACGGACCAGCCTGTCACTTATAGCTTTACCCTATCTGAGCCCGTAAGTGACTTCACCGCTGATGATGTGACGGTGAGCGGTGGAACCAAAGGCGATCTGGTGCAGGATGCGACCAATCCTTTAGTGTATCATATGGTGGTAACCCCTGATGCGAACAGTACAGGTGCACTCTCGGCCACTGTTCTGGCTGGTTCGCTTCATGACATGGCGGGTAATCCTTCTTCTACTATAGAGGATCCTCATCAGGTTAACTTTGATACCCAGCCACTAACAGTAGCGATCACGAGTGATGCGGATGGGAAGACCGCAACGGGTCCGGTTACCTATAGCTTTACGGCCTCAGAACCGCTTGATGGCTTCACCGTTGATGATGTGATGGTGAGCGGTGGTACTAAGGGCGACTTAGTACAAGATAGCACTAATCCGTTGGTTTATCACATGGTGGTAACGCCCGATGCAGATAAGGGTGGAAGTCTGGTTGCGACTATTCCAGCGGGCGCGGTTCACGATAGGGCGGGCAACCCCATTTCGGCCGACAGTTCAGCCAGCGTTCCTTATGACACGACACCCGCAGGTAATCCTTCTGTCACGGTTACCAGCAGCCATGATGATATGACGGATGCTACGGACCAGCCTGTCACTTATAGCTTTACCCTATCTGAGCCCGTAAGTGACTTCACCGCTGATGATGTGACGGTGAGCGGTGGAACCAAAGGCGATCTGGTGCAGGATGCGACCAATCCTTTAGTGTATCATATGGTAGTAACCCCTGATGCGAACAGTACAGGTGCACTCTCGGCCACTGTTCTGGCTGGTTCGCTTCATGACATGGCGGGTAATCCTTCTTCTACTATAGAGGATCCTCATCAGGTTAACTTTGATACCCAGCCACTAACCGTAGCGATCACGAGTGATGCGGATGGGAAGACCGCAACTAGTCCTGTCCTCTATACCTTTACCTTGTCTAAAATTAGCAATAATTTTACCGCTGATGATGTGACGGTGAATGGTGGCACGAAAGGCAATCTGGTACAGGATGCGAATAACCCATTAGTTTATACTATGCGTGTGACACCTGATGAGGATAAAGGCGGACAACTTATAGCTTCTGTCGCCGCAGGTGCCTTTCAGGATAATGCAGGTAATTCTACTGTATCAGATATATCTGATATAGTTAGCTACGATACTACTCCTAGCGGTGCGCCTTCAATAAAGATTACTGATGATTCTGACGGTAAAACCGCAACGGGTCCGGTTACCTATAGTTTTACCGCCTCAGAACCGCTTAATAGTTTCACAGCGGATAATGTGACGGTCAGTGGTGGCACGAAAGGCAATCTGGTACAGGATCCGGATAATCCCCTAGTCTATCACATGACCGTAACGCCTGATGCCGGTATTGGAGGTACCTTAACCGTCACCGTGCCAGCGAGCGCTATCCAAGATAAGGCCAACAATCCTTCGACATCAGATGTAACGGATACGGTTGCCTATGATGCGACGCCCGCGGGCAATCCTGTCATAACAGTCACAAGTGATGCGGATGGGACGACCGCAACGGGTCCGGTTACCTACAGCTTTACCGCCTCAGAACCGCTTAATGGTTTTACGGCTGATGATGTGACGGTGAGTGGTGGCACCAAGGGCGACTTAGTACAAGATAGCACTAATCCGTTGGTTTATCACATGATCGTGACGCCTAACGCAGGTGTTGGGGGTAATTTAATCGTTACAGTGCCAGCGGGTGCGGTTCAAGATGAGGCGAATAACCCGTCCGCTTCTGACACCCAAGATAGGGTTGCCTATGATACGACGCCCGCAGGCAATCCTGTCATAACAGTCACAAGTGATGCGGATGGGACGACTGCCACGGGTCCGGTTACCTATACCTTTACCCTATCTGAGCCCGTCAATGACTTTACATCTGACGATGTGATGGTGATGGGGGGTAGTAAAGGCGAGTTGGTGCAAGATAGCACTAACCCCTTAGTCTATAGGATGGTGATAACGCCTACAGCGGATAAGGGGGGAAGCCTAACAGCGACGGTTCCAGCGGGATTAGTTCATGACTTGGCGAATAACCCGACCGAGGCCGAGGCCAAAGATAAGGTCGCTTATGATACGACACCAGCGGGTGCCCCAACGGTTGCTATAACCAGTAATTCAGAGGGCGAAACGGCGACAGGGCCGATCACCTATAGCTTTACGCTTTCCGAGCCGGTCGCGGCCTTTACGGCCAATGATATAACGGTAAGCGGCGGTAGTAAGGGTGACTTAGTACAAGATAGCAGCAATCCGTTAGTTTATACGATGGTGGTAACCCCAACCACCGACAAGGGTGGACAGGTAACTGCCACTATATCCGCTGGCACTATTCAGGATATGGCTGGTAACGCTTCAACAACGGATGCTACGAATACGGTTACCTATGACACCACACCAGCGGGTGCTCCGACTGTAGCCATTAGCAGCGACTATGACGGAACGACCGCAACCGGTCCTTTCACCTATAGCTTTACCCTGTCCGAGCCGGTCAAAAGCTTTACGACCGATAATGTAAAGGTAGCGGGTGGCACCAAGAGTGATCTGGTGCAAGATAGTAGCAATCCCTTGGTTTATCATATGACGGTAACGCCTAGTAAAGGCGTAGGTGGCCAATTGAGTGCGACGGTTGCTGCGGGGGCTATTCAAGATATGGCCGGTAACCCGTCAACGACGGATGTAACGGATACGGTCACCTATGACACCACACCAGCCGATAGCCCTACGATTACCATAACCAGCGATTCTGACGGTAAAACCGCAACGGGTCCGGTTACCTATAGTTTTACCGCCTCAGAACCGCTTAATAGTTTTACAGCGGATAATGTGACGGTCAGTGGTGGCACGAAAGGCAATCTGGTACAGGATCCAGATAATCCCCTAGTCTATCACATGACCGTAACGCCTGATGTCGGTATTGGAGGTACCTTAACCGTCACCGTGCCAGCGAGCGCTATCCAAGATAAGGCCAACAATCCTTCGACATCAGATGTAACGGATACGGTTGCCTATGATGCGACGCCCGTGGGCAATCCTGTCATAACAGTCACAAGTGATGCGGATGGGACGACCGCAACGGGTCCGGTTACCTACAGCTTTACCGCCTCAGAACCGCTTAATGGTTTTACGGCTGATGATGTGACGGTGAGTGGTGGCACCAAGGGCGACTTAGTACAAGATAGCACTAACCCGTTGGTTTATCACATGACCGTGACGCCTAACGCAGGTGTTGGGGGTAATTTAATCGTTACAGTGCCAGCGGGTGCGGTTCAAGATGAGGCGAATAACCCGTCCGCTTCTGACACCCAAGATAGAGTTGCCTATGATACGACGCCCGCAGGCAATCCTGTCATAACAGTCACAAGTGATGCGGATGGGACGACTGCCACGGGTCCGGTTACCTATACCTTTACCCTATCTGAGCCCGTCAATGACTTTACATCTGACGATGTGATGGTGATGGGGGGTAGTAAAGGCGAGTTGGTGCAAGATAGCACTAACCCCTTAGTCTATAGGATGGTGATAACGCCTACAGCGGATAAGGGGGGAAGCCTAACAGCGACGGTTCCAGCGGGATTAGTTCATGACTTGGCGAATAACCCGACCGAGGCCGAGGCCAAAGATAAAGTCGCTTATGACACGACACCAGCAGGTGCCCCAACGGTTGCTATAACCAGTAATTCAGAGGGCGAAACGGCGACAGGGCCGATCACCTATAGCTTTACGCTTTCCGAGCCGGTCGCGGCCTTTACGGCCAATGATATAACGGTAAGTGGCGGTAGTAAGGGTGACTTAGTACAAGATAGCAGCAATCCGTTAGTTTATACGATGGTGGTAACCCCAACCACCGACAAGGGTGGACAGGTAACTGCCACTATATCCGCTGGCACTATTCAGGATATGGCTGGTAACGCTTCAACAACGGATGCTACGAATACGGTTACCTATGACACCACACCAGCGGGTGCTCCGACTGTAGCCATTAGCAGCGACTATGACGGAACGACCGCAACCGGTCCTTTCACCTATAGCTTTACCCTGTCCGAGCCGGTCAAAAGTTTTACGACCGATAATGTAAAGGTAGCGGGTGGCACCAAGAGTGATCTGGTGCAAGATAGTAGCAATCCCTTGGTTTATCATATGACGGTAACGCCTAGTAAAGGCGTAGGTGGTCAATTGAGTGCGACGGTTGCTGCGGGGGCTATTCAAGATATGGCCGGTAACCCGTCAACGACGGATGTAACGGATACGGTCACCTATGACACCACACCAGCCGGTAGCCCTACGATTACCATAACCAGCGATTCTGACGGTAAAACCGCAACGGGTCCGGTTACCTATAGTTTTACCGCCTCAGAACCGCTTAATAGTTTCACAGCGGATAATGTGACGGTCAGTGGTGGCACGAAAGGCAATCTGGTGCAGGATCCAGATAATCCTTTAGTCTATCACATGACCGTGACGCCTGATGCCGGTATTGGAGGTACCTTAACCGTCACCGTGCCAGCGAGCGCTATCCAAGATAAGGCCAACAATCCTTCGACATCAGATGTAACGGATACGGTTGCCTATGATGCGACGCCCGCGGGCAATCCTGTCATAACAGTCACAAGTGATGCGGATGGGACGACCGCAACGGGTCCGGTTACCTACAGCTTTACCGCCTCAGAACCGCTTAATGGTTTTACGGCTGATGATGTGACGGTGAGTGGTGGCACCAAGGGCGACTTAGTACAAGATAGCACTAATCCGTTGGTTTATCACATGATCGTGACGCCTAACGCAGGTGTTGGGGGTAATTTAATCGTTACAGTGCCAGCGGGTGCGGTTCAAGATGAGGCGAATAACCCGTCCGCTTCTGACGCCCAAGATAGGGTTGCCTATGATACGACGCCCGCAGGCAATCCTGTCATAACAGTCACAAGTGATGCGGATGGGACGACTGCCACGGGTCCGGTTACCTATACCTTTACCCTATCTGAGCCCGTCAATGACTTTACATCTGATGATGTGATGGTGATGGGGGGTAGTAAAGGCGAGTTGGTGCAAGATAGCACTAACCCCTTAGTCTATAGGATGGTGATAACGCCTACAGCGGATAAGGGGGGAAGCCTAACAGCGACGGTTCCAGCGGGATTAGTTCATGACTTGGCGAATAACCCGACCGAGGCCGAGGCCAAAGATAAGGTCGCTTATGATACGACACCAGCGGGTGCCCCAACGGTTGCTATAACCAGTAATTCAGAGGGCGAAACGGCGACAGGGCCGATCACCTATAGCTTTACGCTTTCCGAGCCGGTCGCGGCCTTTACGGCCAATGATATAACGGTAAGCGGCGGTAGTAAGGGTGACTTAGTACAGGATAGCAGCAATCCGTTAGTTTATACGATGGTGGTAACCCCAACCACCGACAAGGGTGGACAGGTAACTGCCACTATATCCGCTGGCACTATTCAGGATATGGCTGGTAACGCTTCAACAACGGATGCTACGAATACGGTTACCTATGACACCACACCAGCGGGTGCTCCAACCGTAGCCATTAGCAGCGACTATGACGGAACGACCGCAACCGGTCCTTTCACCTATAGCTTTACCCTGTCCGAGCCGGTCAAAAGCTTTACGACCGATAATGTAAAGGTAGCGGGTGGCACCAAGAGCGATCTGGTGCAAGATAGTAGCAATCCCTTGGTTTATCATATGACGGTAACGCCTAGTAAAGGCGTAGGTGGCCAATTGAGTGCGACGGTTGCTGCGGGGGCTATTCAAGATATGGCCGGTAACCCGTCAACGACGGATGTAACGGATACGGTCACCTATGACACCACACCAGCCGATAGCCCTACGATTACCATAACCAGCGATTCTGACGGTAAAACCGCAACGGGTCCGGTTACCTATAGTTTTACCGCCTCAGAACCGCTTAATAGTTTTACAGCGGATAATGTGACGGTCAGTGGTGGCACGAAAGGCAATCTGGTACAGGATCCAGACAATCCCCTAGTCTATCACATGACCGTAACGCCTGATGCCGGTATTGGAGGCACCTTAACCGTCACCATGCCAGCGGGCGTTATCCAAGATAAGGCCAACAATCCTTCGACATCAGATGTAACGGATACGGTTGCCTATGATGCGACGCCCGCGGGCAATCCTGTCATAACAGTCACAAGTGATGCGGATGGGACGACCGCAACGGGTCCGGTTACCTACAGCTTTACCGCCTCAGAACCGCTTAATGGTTTTACGGCTGATGATGTGACGGTGAGTGGTGGCACCAAGGGCGACTTAGTACAAGATAGCACTAACCCGTTGGTTTATCACATGATCGTGACGCCTAACGCAGGTGTTGGGGGTAATTTAATCGTTACAGTGCCAGCGGGTGCGGTTCAAGATGAGGCGAATAACCCGTCCGCTTCTGACACCCAAGATAGGGTTGCCTATGATACGACGCCCGCAGGCAATCCTGTCATAACAGTCACAAGTGATGCGGATGGGACGACTGCCACGGGTCCGGTTACCTATACCTTTACCCTATCTGAGCCCGTCAATGACTTTACATCTGACGATGTGATGGTGATGGGGGGTAGTAAAGGCGAGTTGGTGCAAGATAGCACTAACCCCTTAGTCTATAGGATGGTGATAACGCCTACAGCGGATAAGGGGGGAAGCCTAACAGCGACGGTTCCAGCGGGATTAGTTCATGACTTGGCGAATAACCCGACCGAGGCCGAGGCCAAAGATAAGGTCGCTTATGATACGACACCAGCGGGTGCCCCAACGGTTGCTATAACCAGTAATTCAGAGGGCGAAACGGCGACAGGGCCGATCACCTATAGCTTTACGCTTTCCGAGCCGGTCGCGGCCTTTACGGCCAATGATATAACGGTAAGCGGCGGTAGTAAGGGTGACTTAGTACAAGATAGCAGCAATCCGTTAGTTTATACGATGGTGGTAACCCCAACCACCGACAAGGGTGGACAGGTAACTGCCACTATATCCGCTGGCACTATTCAGGATATGGCTGGTAACGCTTCAACAACGGATGCTACGAATACGGTTACCTATGACACCACACCAGCGGGTGCTCCAACCGTAGCCATTAGCAGCGACTATGACGGAACGACCGCAACCGGTCCTTTCACCTATAGCTTTACCCTGTCCGAGCCGGTCAAAAGCTTTACGACCGATAATGTAAAGGTAGCGGGTGGCACCAAGAGTGATCTGGTGCAAGATAGTAGCAATCCCTTGGTTTATCATATGACGGTAACGCCTAGTAAAGGCGTAGGTGGCCAATTGAGTGCGACGGTTGCTGCGGGGGCTATTCAAGATATGGCCGGTAACCCGTCAACGACGGATGTAACGGATACGGTCACCTATGACACCACACCAGCCGGTAGCCCTACGATTACCATAACCAGCGATTCTGACGGTAAAACCGCAACGGGTCCGGTTACCTATAGTTTTACCGCCTCAGAACCGCTTAATAGTTTTACAGCGGATAATGTGACGGTCAGTGGTGGCACGAAAGGCAATCTGGTACAGGATCCGGATAATCCCCTAGTCTATCACATGACCGTAACGCCTGATGCCGGTATTGGAGGTACCTTAACCGTCACCGTGCCAGCGAGCGCTATCCAAGATAAGGCCAACAATCCTTCGACATCAGATGTAACGGATACGGTTGCCTATGATGCGACGCCCGCGGGCAATCCTGTCATAACAGTCACAAGTGATGCGGATGGGACGACCGCAACGGGTCCGGTTACCTACAGCTTTACCGCCTCAGAACCGCTTAATGGTTTTACGGCTGATGATGTGACGGTGAGTGGTGGCACCAAGGGCGACTTAGTACAAGATAGCACTAACCCGTTGGTTTATCACATGACCGTGACGCCTAACGCAGGTGTTGGGGGTAATTTAATCGTTACAGTGCCAGCGGGTGCGGTTCAAGATGAGGCGAATAACCCGTCCGCTTCTGACACCAAAGATAGAGTTGCCTATGATACGACGCCCGCAGGCAATCCTGTCATAACAGTCACAAGTGATGCGGATGGGACGACTGCCACGGGTCCGGTTACCTATACCTTTACCCTATCTGAGCCCGTCAATGACTTTACATCTGATGATGTGATGGTGATGGGGGGTAGTAAAGGCGAGTTGGTGCAAGATAGCACTAACCCCTTAGTCTATAGGATGGTGATAACGCCTACAGCGGATAAGGGGGGCAGCCTAACAGCGACGGTTCCAGCGGGATTAGTTCATGACTTGGCGAATAACCCGACCGAGGCCGAGGCCAAAGATAAGGTCGCTTATGATACGACACCAGCGGGTGCCCCAACGGTTGCTATAACCAGTAATTCAGAGGGCGAAACGGCGACAGGGCCGATCACCTATAGCTTTACGCTTTCCGAGCCGGTCGCGGCCTTTACGGCCAATGATATAACGGTAAGCGGCGGTAGTAAGGGTGACTTAGTGCAAGATAGCAGCAATCCGTTAGTTTATACGATGGTGGTAACCCCAACCACCGACAAGGGTGGACAGGTAACTGCCACTATATCCGCTGGCACTATTCAGGATATGGCTGGTAACGCTTCAACAACGGATGCTACGAATACGGTTACCTATGACACCACACCAGCGGGTGCTCCAACCGTAGCCATTAGCAGCGACTATGACGGAACGACCGCAACCGGTCCTTTCACCTATAGCTTTACCCTGTCCGAGCCGGTCAAAAGCTTTACGACCGATAATGTAAAGGTAGCGGGTGGCACCAAGAGTGATCTGGTGCAAGATAGTAGCAATCCCTTGGTTTATCATATGACGGTAACGCCTAGTAAAGGCGTAGGTGGCCAATTGAGTGCGACGGTTGCTGCGGGGGCTATTCAAGATATGGCCGGTAACCCGTCAACGACGGATGTAACGGATACGGTCACCTATGACACCACACCAGCCGGTAGCCCTACGATTACCATAACCAGCGATTCTGACGGTAAAACCGCAACGGGTCCGGTTACCTATAGTTTTACCGCCTCAGAACCGCTTAATAGTTTTACAGCGGATAATGTGACGGTCAGTGGTGGCACGAAAGGCAATCTGGTACAGGATCCAGATAATCCCCTAGTCTATCACATGACCGTAACGCCTGATGTCGGTATTGGAGGTACCTTAACCGTCACCGTGCCAGCGAGCGCTATCCAAGATAAGGCCAACAATCCTTCGACATCAGATGTAACGGATACGGTTGCCTATGATGCGACGCCCGTGGGCAATCCTGTCATAACAGTCACAAGTGATGCGGATGGGACGACCGCAACGGGTCCGGTTACCTACAGCTTTACCGCCTCAGAACCGCTTAATGGTTTTACGGCTGATGATGTGACGGTGAGTGGTGGCACCAAGGGCGACTTAGTACAAGATAGCACTAACCCGTTGGTTTATCACATGACCGTGACGCCTAACGCAGGTGTTGGGGGTAATTTAATCGTTACAGTGCCAGCGGGTGCGGTTCAAGATGAGGCGAATAACCCGTCCGCTTCTGACACCCAAGATAGAGTTGCCTATGATACGACGCCCGCAGGCAATCCTGTCATAACAGTCACAAGTGATGCGGATGGGACGACTGCCACGGGTCCGGTTACCTATACCTTTACCCTATCTGAGCCCGTCAATGACTTTACATCTGACGATGTGATGGTGATGGGGGGTAGTAAAGGCGAGTTGGTGCAAGATAGCACTAACCCCTTAGTCTATAGGATGGTGATAACGCCTACAGCGGATAAGGGGGGAAGCCTAACAGCGACGGTTCCAGCGGGATTAGTTCATGACTTGGCGAATAACCCGACCGAGGCCGAGGCCAAAGATAAAGTCGCTTATGACACGACACCAGCAGGTGCCCCAACGGTTGCTATAACCAGTAATTCAGAGGGCGAAACGGCGACAGGGCCGATCACCTATAGCTTTACGCTTTCCGAGCCGGTCGCGGCCTTTACGGCCAATGATATAACGGTAAGTGGCGGTAGTAAGGGTGACTTAGTACAAGATAGCAGCAATCCGTTAGTTTATACGATGGTGGTAACCCCAACCACCGACAAGGGTGGACAGGTAACTGCCACTATATCCGCTGGCACTATTCAGGATATGGCTGGTAACGCTTCAACAACGGATGCTACGAATACGGTTACCTATGACACCACACCAGCGGGTGCTCCGACTGTAGCCATTAGCAGCGACTATGACGGAACGACCGCAACCGGTCCTTTCACCTATAGCTTTACCCTGTCCGAGCCGGTCAAAAGTTTTACGACCGATAATGTAAAGGTAGCGGGTGGCACCAAGAGTGATCTGGTGCAAGATAGTAGCAATCCCTTGGTTTATCATATGACGGTAACGCCTAGTAAAGGCGTAGGTGGTCAATTGAGTGCGACGGTTGCTGCGGGGGCTATTCAAGATATGGCCGGTAACCCGTCAACGACGGATGTAACGGATACGGTCACCTATGACACCACACCAGCCGGTAGCCCTACGATTACCATAACCAGCGATTCTGACGGTAAAACCGCAACGGGTCCGGTTACCTATAGTTTTACCGCCTCAGAACCGCTTAATAGTTTCACAGCGGATAATGTGACGGTCAGTGGTGGCACGAAAGGCAATCTGGTGCAGGATCCAGATAATCCTTTAGTCTATCACATGACCGTGACGCCTGATGCCGGTATTGGAGGTACCTTAACCGTCACCGTGCCAGCGAGCGCTATCCAAGATAAGGCCAACAATCCTTCGACATCAGATGTAACGGATACGGTTGCCTATGATGCGACGCCCGCGGGCAATCCTGTCATAACAGTCACAAGTGATGCGGATGGGACGACCGCAACGGGTCCGGTTACCTACAGCTTTACCGCCTCAGAACCGCTTAATGGTTTTACGGCTGATGATGTGACGGTGAGTGGTGGCACCAAGGGCGACTTAGTACAAGATAGCACTAATCCGTTGGTTTATCACATGATCGTGACGCCTAACGCAGGTGTTGGGGGTAATTTAATCGTTACAGTGCCAGCGGGTGCGGTTCAAGATGAGGCGAATAACCCGTCCGCTTCTGACGCCCAAGATAGGGTTGCCTATGATACGACGCCCGCAGGCAATCCTGTCATAACAGTCACAAGTGATGCGGATGGGACGACTGCCACGGGTCCGGTTACCTATACCTTTACCCTATCTGAGCCCGTCAATGACTTTACATCTGATGATGTGATGGTGATGGGGGGTAGTAAAGGCGAGTTGGTGCAAGATAGCACTAACCCCTTAGTCTATAGGATGGTGATAACGCCTACAGCGGATAAGGGGGGAAGCCTAACAGCGACGGTTCCAGCGGGATTAGTTCATGACTTGGCGAATAACCCGACCGAGGCCGAGGCCAAAGATAAGGTCGCTTATGATACGACACCAGCGGGTGCCCCAACGGTTGCTATAACCAGTAATTCAGAGGGCGAAACGGCGACAGGGCCGATCACCTATAGCTTTACGCTTTCCGAGCCGGTCGCGGCCTTTACGGCCAATGATATAACGGTAAGCGGCGGTAGTAAGGGTGACTTAGTACAGGATAGCAGCAATCCGTTAGTTTATACGATGGTGGTAACCCCAACCACCGACAAGGGTGGACAGGTAACTGCCACTATATCCGCTGGCACTATTCAGGATATGGCTGGTAACGCTTCAACAACGGATGCTACGAATACGGTTACCTATGACACCACACCAGCGGGTGCTCCAACCGTAGCCATTAGCAGCGACTATGACGGAACGACCGCAACCGGTCCTTTCACCTATAGCTTTACCCTGTCCGAGCCGGTCAAAAGCTTTACGACCGATAATGTAAAGGTAGCGGGTGGCACCAAGAGCGATCTGGTGCAAGATAGTAGCAATCCCTTGGTTTATCATATGACGGTAACGCCTAGTAAAGGCGTAGGTGGCCAATTGAGTGCGACGGTTGCTGCGGGGGCTATTCAAGATATGGCCGGTAACCCGTCAACGACGGATGTAACGGATACAGTCACCTATGACACCACACCAGCCGGTAGCCCTACGATTACCATAACCAGCGATTCTGACGGTAAAACCGCAACGGGTCCGGTTACCTATAGTTTTACCGCCTCAGAACCGCTTAATAGTTTCACAGCGGATAATGTGACGGTGAGTGGTGGCACGAAAGGCAATCTGGTACAGGATCCGGATAATCCCCTAGTCTATCACATGACCGTGACGCCTGATGCCGGTATTGGAGGTACCTTAACCGTCACCGTGCCAGCGAGCGCTATCCAAGATAAGGCCAACAATCCTTCGACATCAGATGTAACGGATACGGTTGCCTATGATGCGACGCCAGCGGGCAATCCTGTCATAACAGTCACAAGTGATGCGGATGGGACGACCGCAACGGGTCCGGTTACCTACAGCTTTACCGCCTCAGAACCGCTTAATGGTTTTACGGCTGATGATGTGACGGTGAGTGGTGGCACCAAGGGCGACTTAGTACAAGATAGCACTAATCCGTTGGTTTATCACATGATCGTGACGCCTAACGCAGGTGTTGGGGGTAATTTAATCGTTACAGTGCCAGCGGGTGTGGTTCAAGATGAGGCGAATAACCCGTCCGCTTCTGACACCCAAGATAGGGTTGCCTATGATACGACGCCCGCAGGCAATCCTGTCATAACAGTCACAAGTGATGCGGATGGGACGACTGCCACGGGTCCGGTTACCTATACCTTTACCCTATCTGAGCCCGTCAATGACTTTACATCTGACGATGTGATGGTGATGGGGGGTAGTAAAGGCGAGTTGGTGCAAGATAGCACTAACCCCTTAGTCTATAGGATGGTGATAACGCCTACAGCGGATAAGGGGGGAAGCCTAACAGCGACGGTTCCAGCGGGATTAGTTCATGACTTGGCGAATAACCCGACCGAGGCCGAGGCCAAAGATAAGGTCGCTTATGATACGACACCAGCGGGTGCCCCAACGGTTGCTATAACCAGTAATTCAGAGGGCGAAACGGCGACAGGGCCGATCACCTATAGCTTTACGCTTTCCGAGCCGGTCGCGGCCTTTACGGCCAATGATATAACGGTAAGCGGCGGTAGTAAGGGTGACTTAGTACAAGATAGCAGCAATCCGTTAGTTTATACGATGGTGGTAACCCCAACCACCGACAAGGGTGGACAGGTAACTGCCACTATATCCGCTGGCACTATTCAGGATATGGCTGGTAACGCTTCAACAACGGATGCTACGAATACGGTTACCTATGACACCACACCAGCGGGTGCTCCAACCGTAGCCATTAGCAGCGACTATGACGGAACGACCGCAACCGGTCCTTTCACCTATAGCTTTACCCTGTCCGAGCCGGTCAAAAGCTTTACGACCGATAATGTAAAGGTAGCGGGTGGCACCAAGAGTGATCTGGTGCAAGATAGTAGCAATCTCTTGGTTTATCATATGACGGTAACGCCTAGTAAAGGCGTAGGTGGCCAATTGAGTGCGACGGTTGCTGCGGGGGCTATTCAAGATATGGCCGGTAACCCGTCAACGACGGATGTAACGGATACGGTCACCTATGACACCACACCAGCCGGTAGCCCTACGATTACCATAACCAGCGATCATAACAGCTCTGTTACGAATGACCCCGTTACTTATAGCTTTACACTTTCTGAACCTGTCAGTGACTTTACAGCGGATGATGTCGTAGTAAGCGGCGGTACTAAAGGCAATCTGGTACAAGATAGCACCAATCCTTTGATCTATCACATGACCGTGACGCCATTAGCTAATCAGAACGGCACTATAACGGCCACTATTGCCGCTGGTGCTATCCATGATATGGCCGGAAATGCTAGCACTACAGAGGTTACAGCTAGTAATATTTTTGATACGGCAGCGCCGACGGTAACGGTGACCAGTAATTCAGACGCCGTAACGGCTAATGGACCCGTTACTTATACCTTTACGGCCTCAGAACCTCTCGAAATCTTTACAGCAGATAAGATTAAGGTTTCTGGGGGTACCAAGGGCGAGTTAGTTCAAGATAGTACTAATCCCTTGGTCTATACGATGGTAGTAACACCAGATGCTTCTAGCGAAGGCAATCTTACAGTATCGATTCCTGCCGGTGCCGTTCAGGATGTAGCGGGCAATCCCACGGCTGCTGCCTCTGGTGATACTGTTGCTTATGATACAATC
The DNA here is from genome assembly GCF_000218875.1 of Zymomonas mobilis subsp. pomaceae ATCC 29192. Taxonomy (NCBI): domain Bacteria; kingdom Pseudomonadati; phylum Pseudomonadota; class Alphaproteobacteria; order Sphingomonadales; family Zymomonadaceae; genus Zymomonas; species Zymomonas mobilis. The sequence goes on along the minus strand of NC_015709.1, from coordinate 1,062,234 downwards.
ATACCTGCTATTGTTATAACCAGCGATTCTGATGGTTCAGTGGCATCGGGTGCTGTAAATTATACCTTTACAGCTTCGGAAGCGCTCAACAACTTTACTGATGATGATGTAACCGTGACCGGTGGGACGAAAGGCAACTTAGTACAAGATAGTAGTGATCCATTAATCTATCACATGACCGTTACCCCTGATAGCGATACCCAAGGGAGTATGACCGTTACTGTTCCAGCCGGTAAAGTAGCTGATACAGGTGGGAATACTACAGCGGTCGATAGTTCGGATAGTGTTTCTTATAATACGCTTCCACCAACCGCTAATATCACCAGCGATCATGTCGGTGTCACGGCCACCGGAGATATTATTTATACGGCTTCGTTTAACTGGTTTGTAAGTGACTTTACTGTCAAAAATTTGGAAGTAACAAATGGCACGATCAGAAGTATAACAGAAGTAAGCAATGGCATATTTGGTCTGGCGGGCAATAGCTATCAGATTGTTGTAACGCCTGAGAGTGATAATGCTGGGACGACGACCCTGTCTATTAGTCCGGGTATTACAGGGCTATTGGGGACCTTAAGTGGCTCGGTTGACTTTGATACGCGTCAGCTAAGTTTACAGGATTATACAGATACAGGGCTATCTTCTAGCGACCATATCAGTCAGGATAACACCTATACCTTAAGCCTTGATAACGCTGCGAAGGGTTCTACGCCGACTTATCAGCTTTCAACTGATAACGGGGTAACTTGGACTAATACAACGGCTGCTCAAAATGCGGTACCCGATGGCCATTATCTTTATCGTTCGGTAACCGAGGGTATAGATGGAACGCTTATTTCTAACAATAGCATTGCTATTACTGTTGATACAACCAAGCCCGACTTGATCAGCGTTAATCCTACTAATGGCCAGACCGTTTCCGGTGTAGGGGAAGCCGGCGCTACTATAAATATCTTGAGTAATGATAAGGCTACCGTTCTTGGAACGACGACGGCTGACAGTAGCAATCATTGGTCAATAAGCGGGCTCAATATAGCGAACAATACGCCTATAAAAGTGACAGCAACGGATGTCGCCGGTAATGTCAGCAGTGCTGTTACCACGCGTGTTGATGCGACACCTCCAGCCGTTACTGTTAACGCTAGTAACGGGGATACCCTTTCCGGTACAAGTGAGGCGGGATCGGTTATTAAGGTTGATGTCAATGGCGATGGAACCCCTGATTATACGCAAACTGTGGGGGTAGATGGTCAATGGTTGATTCGACCTGATACGGCCCTTGCCAACGGTACGGCTATCAGTGTTACATCAACGGATCCGGTTGGAAATGTTTCTAGTGCTGTCAGTACCACCGTCGATAATGTGATACCCACGGTTACCCTTGCCACAACAGATAATCAGACGTTAACCGGAACAGTAAATAATTCCACAGTTACTTCAGTCACGGTTACAGATCAGGCCGGAAATATTATTGGTACGGCCGATGTAACTAACGGTAACTATAGTCTGACATTACCTAGCATATTACCTGAAGGCACCTCTTTAACGGCAACAGCCACAGATGCGGCGACCAATGTAGGGATGAGTAGTCCTTTAAATATTGTCTATGACCGCGATCAGGATACCTCTCTCTCAGAGCATGAGGCTTCGATTTCCCGTATCGATACCGATACTTTGCCGACCAGCGCTGTCTCCACAACACAAGATAATGACTTTACGACCCGCGATACTGATCTTGTCGTTGCGGGTGGGTCTTTATTGGCTAGTGGTGACATTTTACAGATTTCGACTGATGGTTCCACATGGACCGATATAACGAGCACCATCGGCACCAAGGGTAACTGGGCTTGGAAAGATCCTGCAACGCATAATAGCAGTTTTACCTATTATATTCGTACGGTCGATAGTTCGGGGAATGTTCTTTATACAGCGACTAAAGATGTCACTATCGATATTACGGCCCCGATTACGCCTAAATTGACAGTCGTAGATGGGGGTCTCAATGTATTGAATACCGAAGCAGGGACGGTATATGCGATAATTGATGATACCAATCGTGATGGTGTTTACGAGCAAGGGGTTGATACGGTTATCTCGACCTCTGATGGTACATCCGGTAGTGTCTTTTTCGGAAAAATGTATTCTTTGGGGGTTGTTCAATACGATACAGCGGGTAATTATTCCCGCCTTTCCTCCACCCTTGCTTATGAAATACCCCCTGATACAGCCCTGAATACAGCTTTTCAGGCTACAGTGGCGCCCCCACAAGAAGCTCGTGATACGGCAGGGATGTCCGTTGGCTTTGATAGTTCTGGTAATCTGACCGTTCTTCAACGTTCTAGCATGATTACCCAGACAACAGCGACAAGCTATGCTTTGACGGATGTTCAGCAATTACCTTATTTTGTCCGTTATCAAGGACAGAGTAGCAGTGATCGGAGTACGATCAATGCGACCACCCAAGTGGATTATAATCGCGATGGCTACAGTGATGTCGTCGCATCCGATTATATTAACGCGAATACTTTGGGTATTGCCGTTTGGACAGGATCTCTCTCGGGTTACAGCCTTACGAGGGTAGGAGACAGCACCAATTCAGTGGGTGGTGTCATGGCCTATGACAAAGAGGGGGATGGGTATGTCGATTTCGTTCTAGGAAATTGGGGCGCTGCGGATGGTAGCAGCAATGGTGTTTTTGTTAAAAATACGCAGGGTGTTTTATCTGAAGATGGCAATGATGGATTGGCAGGATTAACCAATCTTCAATTAGAACGCGAAGTGTCAGGCGTTGATTTGAAGGGAGACGGTAATATCGATATTGCCGCCCATACTATTTCTAATAGCCTTTCTACCAATCAATATGCCTTGGCGCTTATTCAAAATAATGGCGGTACACTGTCTCTTGGTCAGAATATTGATAATGTCTTCGATACCCGTGGCACAGCTTTAGGGACGTCAGGACAAGCGGCATTACCAACGATGTGGAATGCCCAGTCAATGGTCTGGGCCGATTTTGCCAATAATGGTCAAATGGACCTTTACCTAAGCCAAGGGAATAATACGCCCACTGGCAGCACCTATGATGACAGCCGTGTTTATATGAATAATAATGGGGTTTTGAACGCTACCCCTACTATTATTGCCGATGATAATATCTATGGAGGCGCCGCGACCGCTGTTGATTGGAATCACGATGGGAAAATGGATGTTATAGAAATTCGAACTACCGTCAATACTGACGTCCAAAATATTCCTATTACCTTGTTAACCAATAACGGCTTAGATGCTAACGGTAATCTTAATCCGTTTACTGCTACTAATATGACCACTGTTGCCAAGGCTAATATCACCGGTATTGCTGCGGTAGATGTCAATTGGGATGGGGCTGTTGATCTGCTTTATTCAACGACATCAGGTAGTGATACGCAAGCGGATGGTACCGGTACACCGATACAGGCCAATGTTTACTCAATAGAGAATACGAATACTGTTGACGATGGCACCAGTCTTCATCTGAAGATTTTGGATCAGAACGGTATTAACAGCTATTTCGGTAATACGGTTCAATTATTCGATTCCACAGGGCATCTTGTTTCAACCCAGATCATCAATCCGCAAGAAGGTGTCTGGGATAATGATTCGACCGCTATTGTCAATTTCTACAATCTTGATCCTACCCAGCATTATTCGGTTGCCTTAGTACGGGCAACTGATGGACAATCCAATGATATTGGTGGGCAATCCAGCTATAGCGGGACGGGTGTTGCCTCTGCTTTGGATACGATTGAAAATATCGAGCAAAGTTGGAACAATCTGACCCCTGGTGCCGCCAATCATGGATATGTGTTAGAAGGTGATACGACCACAACGCATACTATAGGCGGTACTTTTACAGGTACCGGTTATAATGATACCTTCTTTGCTGGCCCTGGAAACAATACCTATATTGGCGGTGGTGGCTGGGGAAATGACAGCTCTGGCGACTATGCCTGGATGTCTGCTGGCGGTAATAATATCGTTGACTATAGCAGTGAAACGGCTGGTATCACCGCCAATATGGGGAATGCCGTCGGTATCGGTGACGTTTCTGTCAATAAAAGCGATGGCAGCAATGATACCTTGAAAGGTATTCAGGGCATTATCGGCACCCAGTATGATGATACCTTTAATAATGACGGCAAAGGCGATTACTTTGTTGGTGGCGGCGGTGATGACACCTATAACCTTTCCAAAGGTGGCCATGATACCTTAATGTATAAGTTACTGAGTGACAGTGACAATACGGGGGGGAATGGCTCTGATACTGTCAATGACTTCCATTTGGGCAACATAACAACCGACGCTAATGCCGATGTTATTAATATCAAAGATTTGTTGGCCGATTATCAAGGCACGGCCAATGTCTATTACGATGTAACCGATAACAAATATGTTCTTGATAAAGCCTCTAGCGGGCTAGATCAGTTCGTTAATGTCAGCGTTAATAATGGTAATACTACTGTCTCTGTCGATCGAGATGGCACAAATGGCAGCCATGAAATGACGTCCTTGGTCACTTTGAATAATACCCAGACTGATTTGGCTACCTTAATCGGTAATCACCAACTTATTATCGCCTGATATTATATGAAAAAATTGTCCATGCGAGCCCAATGGCATCGCTGCATGAGAGGCTTTTTGCCTCTCATGATAGCGATAGCCCCTATTCCGGCTCTTGCCTCCTCTCATGCTTTTGCCCCCAAAATGCCGGGATTAGATAGCTTACCCACTTTAGCGGATGCTTTGGCCTGTAATGAAGAACCTGCCTATGTGCGTGACGAGGTAGCACGTAATGCTAATGTTGATGGTTGGTTAACTTTAAATCAGGCAATTCATCGCGCTATTGATGCGCATCCCTCGATTACGGATGCAATCGCCACCTTAAGTCAGCAGCAAAGTGGTATCGGGGTCGCGCGGGCAGGGTATTATCCTCAATTCAAAGCGGGGACTAGCGGTGGCCCGTGGACTTCAGCACGGGGGCTCGGTCCTTACATTTCGGCTTCTGCTTCACAAATGCTTTATGATTTTGGAAAAGTATCTCATCAGGTCATGCAGGCCCATGCCTTGGCTGCCCGCCAACAAGCCAAGGTTTTAGGGGCAATTGATGATGTTTCACGTGATGTGGCCGAGGCGATTGTTAATGTGCATCGTTACCAACAGCTAACGATCGCAGCATCGGATTTATTACAGGCGGTCTCCTCTGTAAAAGAGATGGCTGAATTGCGGGCTAAGGCAGGGATTTCTACCCGATCTGATCCTATTCAAGCCTCATCCCGTCTTGATCAAGCCCGCTCTAATCTGATTGAAGCCCGTGCCATGTTGGAACAGTCAAAGGAAAACTTACGTACCTTAATGAATGAAACCCGACCGTTACCTTCTAATATATGTATTGCAGAACCCCATGATTTGCCGCCTTTTAAACCTGATGCGCCGGTTGATGCAGCGCTTGATGCGGATTTATTACCCGCAGCACTGGAAGCTAAGGCCGAAGCGAAAGCTGCCGAAGCCCAGTTAGGTATCGTCAAAGCCGGTCGTTTTCCCACTATTTCGCTAGATGGTAATTATGGCCGTTCCTTACGGGGGTCTATCTATCCGGCAGCACCGGATAGAAGACAAGATTACGGCAGCATTATTCTGAATGTATCGACCCAGATGTTTCAGGGTACCGGTATCTTAAGTCAGTTAAAAGCGGCCAGTCATGCCGTAGAAGCGGCCCATGCACGACAACAAACGGCTTTATTAGAGGCACATAATAAGCTCCGCTCTATCCATGCGGCGGCTATGGGGTCGATCAGCCGTTTAGGTATTCTTCAAGATAGATTGGAAACCATTATAGAAGCGCGTGATCTTTATCGGGATCAATATCGTTTGGGATCGCGCTCTTTAATCGACCTTTTGAACAGTGAACAAGAAATTTATCAAGCCCGTGTAGAGAACGTCAATGCCCATCATGATCTTTGGTTGAGTGAAGCCGATCAGGTCGCGGCATCCGGTCGCACGCGCGCTGTTTACGGCATTGATCACAGTGTCGTTCAGGGATTGGAGATATTACCGTGAGTGAGCAGGGGGGCAAAACCGCAGAAGGCGCAGGGGATACGTTGGAATCATGGCTAGAGGCCATGATTGCGATTGCCCGCCATTATAATTTGCCGGTCTCTATTGAACATATTCGTAATATTATGTCTTGGGATGATGCGCGATCAGGGGAAGGTCGTTTATCTGTTATGGCGCGTCATTTAGGGTTAGGCTTTCGGTTGGAAACGGGCGAAAAGGCTGAATCTGCTGTAAGGTTGGGGGTCGCCTTACCGTTAATTGCCCGCTGGGATGATGGGCGTGTTGGTTGCATTATGGCTAACGACGGTGATGGCCATCTAGCCGTGCGCTTTTCCGGTGAAGGGGATTTGGAAACACCGACGGCTAGTGATTGGTTAGCTGATCATGTAGTAGAAATCGCTTATTTACGGCCTTTACGGGCTATTCCTGATGGGCGTGTCGATGATTATATCCGCCCTTATCGTTCTGATTGGTTTCGTCGTTTAGCCTTGGCCGATTGGCGTCGTTACGGAGATGTCATTCTTGCTTCCTTATTTATTAATACCCTAGCCCTTTCTTCTACCCTTTTTTCTATGCAGATATATGATCGCGTTGTTCCGGCACAGTCCCAACCAACGCTTTGGGTTTTGTTTCTAGGGGTGATTATGGCCGTTTTTTTCGGTCTGATATTAAAAGTAGCCCGCACCCGATTATTAGATATTATTGGTAAAAAGGCAGATTTGCGGATTTCAGAGCATGTTTTTGGCCATGCTATCCGTTTAATGTACGATGCACGTCCTAAGGTCGCTGGCAGCTTTATTGCCCAATTACGAGAGTTGGAACATGTACGCGAATTATTGACTGCGACCAGCATTGCCATGATTACAGATTTACCGTTTTTCTGTCTATTTTTGGCTATTTTGTGGATGGTCGGCGGAAACCTGATCTGGGTCGCCCTAGCCGCCATACCTTTATTAGTTATTCCCGGTATTTTGGTACAATATCCTTTGGCACGCTTGTCACAACAAGGGATGCGTGAATCCGCTTTACGTAATGCTTTACTGATCGAAGCCGTGGATGGATTTGAAGATATTAAACTGATGCGGGCGGAGCCTCGCTTTGAACGACGGTGGAATCATGTCCACTCGGTGGCGGCTTCCATTGCTATGCAACAGCGCTTTTTTACCGGCATGATTGTCACTTGGAGTCAGGAAATACAAACCGTTGTTTATGCTCTAATTTTATTAGTCGGTTGTTTTCAGGTGATGAAAGGGACGATGACAACGGGTGCTTTGGTGGGTTGTTCTATTCTTACCTCTCGTATGATTGCGCCTTTAGCACAATTAGCCGGATTTTTTCTTCGCTTTCAGCAAGCCCGCGTTGCTCGTGAAGGGTTAGACTCTTTGATGAACCGCCCCGCCGATCGGGCAGATCAAGTACAGTTATTACAAGCCCCCGTTATTCGGGGACAATATCAATTTGAAGAAGTCCGCTTTCTGCACGATTTGGAAAGAGGTCGTCCAGATATTGATGTTGCCAAATTAGCCATCCAACCCGGCGATAAAATAGCATTATTAGGAAAAAACGGGGCCGGTAAATCAACCTTATTACGTATGTTAGCAGGTCTTCACCAACCTGTGACCGGAAGAATTACGCTCGATGGTTTGGCGCTTGCTGCCATCGACCCTTCTGATCTTCGGCGAGACATCGGGCTTCTGACACAGGAAGCTAAAATATTTTATGGCAGTTTGCGTGATAATTTGACTATGGGTGCGCCCTTAGCCACCGATAATCAAATTATGTGCGCTTTGGATCAGGTCGGCCTTAAAGGCATTCTTGATCAGCGGGCAGATGGTTTGGATATGCTGTTACGTGAAGGAGGCGGTGAATTATCACGGGGGCAACGTCAATCCATTATTCTTGCTCGTTTGATTTTATCCGAACCTTCTATTGTCTTACTGGATGAACCCACTGCTCATTTTGATGACATGACAGAGCATCGCTTACTGACCGGTTTGGAAACATGGATAAAGACCCGTACCTTGGTTGTTGCCACGCACCGTCAAGCTGTTTTGCGGTGGGTCAATCGCATTATCATTTTAGATAATGGCCACATCGTCGTGGATGGCGAGCGTGATGCTGTATTGAAAAGGTTGCGTCATGGCTGATTCCCCTTCTTACACAGGTATAGAACCCCTTGCCCATCATAGTCTGCTTAGAATGCCGACACGGATTATTTGGATTATTGCGGCTCTATTAGTAAGTTTTTTTCTATGGGCCGCTTTTTCGACTTTAGACGAGGTTTCAACCGGTACAGGAAAAGTAGTCCCTTCCTCTCATGAACAAACCATCCAGTCTTTGGAAGGGGGAATCCTTGTTGATTTAAAAGTAAAAGAAGGCGACATTGTCAAAGCTGGACAAATGTTGGCTCAGCTGGATCGTACGCGCACGCAATCTTCTGTTGATGAGACCGCCGCACGGGCCATTGCTGCCGAAGCAACGGCGGCACGGCTACGTGCAGAAGTCAACAATATGCCTTTATCTTTCCCAGTAGAAGTTAAGGCTTATCCGGCCTTAATTCGTTCAGAAACAGCGCTCTATAATTCGCGTCGCACTAGCCTTGCAACAGGTCTTTCTGATCTTCATCGTCAGCTTACTTTAATCAAAAATGAGCTGGCTATGACCGAACCTCTGGTGGCCAAAGGGGCTGCCAGTGATGTTGAAGTGTTGCGATTGCAACGGCAAATCAGTGAAATCCAAACGCGTGCTGATGATATGCAAAGTCAGTATATGGTGAAAGCGCGTGAAGATTTGGAAAAGGCGGAAGCCGAGGCCAAAGCGCAAGAATCAGTCACTCGGGGGCGGTCTGATATGTTAGACCGTTTAACCTTTTCTTCTCCCATGCGCGGCATCGTGAAAGATATTGAGGTTACTACTAAGGGGGGCGTTATTCCTCCTAATGGTCGATTGATGACTATTGTCCCTATGGATGAACAACTTTTGGTCGAAGCCCGTATTTCACCGCGAGATATTGCTTTTATTCACCCGGGACAGAGCGCCATGGTCAAATTGAGCGCTTATGATTATTCTATCTATGGAGGGCTTCCGGCTAAGGTAACGGTTATTTCTCCCGATACTGTCCAAGATGATGTCCGTCGGGATACTTATTATTATCGGGTTTGGGTTCGTACAGATTCTGATCATTTAACTAATAAATCAGGGCATAGCTTCCCAATTGTTCCGGGTATGGTGGCAACAATTGATATTCATACCGGTTCAAAAACAATATTACAGTATTTGATTAAGCCTTTAAATCGGGCGAAAGAAGCCCTTCGTGAAAGATGAAATTGAACATCCTTAAATATTATCAATATTGTTTAGTAGAAATCTATTGTCAATATTGTATATTGATTAAAATTTATAAAATAAAATTACTATATTTTTTATAAAAAATATTTAAATTTTCTAATAAAAGGTAGCAGATAATGGTTCAGCTTCCCTCTTCTGTGGGTCATGGCAATGAAGCCGAAAATCAGCAATTTTTATCTCGTCTTCATACCATTGTTGGTCACAGTCATGTGCTGACTTCTGCTGAAAAGATGCATCATTATTGTAAGGGTTTCCGTTTTGGCATGGGAAAATTGCTAGCGGTTGTTCGTCCTTCTTCATTGGTAGAAATGTGGAAAGTAGTTGCGGCTTGTGTGGAAGCTGGAAAAATCATCATCATGCAGGCTGCTAATACCGGTTTGACTGGAGGATCGACTCCCGATGGGGACGATTATGATCGTGATATTGTTTTAATAAGTGGTCTGCGCCTTACTGGTATAAAGCCGATTAATAACGGGCATCAGGTGATCTGCCTTCCGGGTGCAACCCTTTATGAATTAGAAAATGTCTTAAGACCCTTGGGCCGTGAACCGCATTCCGTCATTGGTTCTTCTTGTATCGGGGCATCCGTTTTTGGCGGTGTTTGTAATAATTCCGGCGGCGCTCTAGTTCAGCGAGGCCCTGCCTTTACGCAGTTAACCCTTTATGCCCGCATCAATGAGCAAGGCACATTAGAATTAGTTAACCATCTGGGCATTCGTTTAGGCGATGACCCTGAGACTATTTTAAGTCGTGTAGAAAAGGGTCAATATACACAGGCTGATATTATTAATGACGATAGTAAATCGGCCTCAGACCATGATTATCAGCATCATGTCAGAGAAATTGAAGCCGAAACACCTGCGCGCTTTAATGCAGATTCTACGCGTTTATATGAATCATCGGGAAGTGCAGGGAAAATAGCCCTTTTTGCAGTGCGCCTTGATACCTTTCCCCAGCAAAAAGATGCCAAGGTTTTTTATATTGGCACGAATGATCCCGATGAATTTACCGAATTACGGCGTCATATTTTAAAAGATTTTCAATGTTTACCCATTGCTGGAGAATATTTGCATCGACATGCCTATGATATTGCTGCCCAATACGGTAAAGATACTTTCTTGGCGATTGAATATCTCGGCACCGATCGGTTGCCCAAACTCTTTGCACTGAAGAGTTGGATGGACGGTTTAAATGATCGTGTCAGCCATTTGATACCGCGGCATCTTAGTGATCATCTGATGCAATTTTCTTCGACCTTGTTTCCTCATCATCTTCCCAAAAGGATGGATGAATTTCGTGATCGTTATGAACATCATCTGATCTTGAAAATATCAGCCGATGGTATCAGCGAAGCCCGTAATTTTTTGGAGTCTTTTTTCAAAAAAGCGACGGGTTCTTATTTTGAGTGCACTGCAGAAGAAGGCAAAAAAGCTTTTCTGCATCGTTTTGCCGCCGCCGGTGCTGCCATTCGTTATAGGGATGTTCACCCCGAAGAAGTGGAAGATATTGTTGCCTTAGATATTGCACTGCCCCGTAATAACAAGGCATGGCAGGAACATTTACCCCCTGAAATCACGAAAAAAATAAGCCATATTCTCTATTATGGTCATTTTTTCTGCCAAGTTTTTCATCAAGATTATATTATTAAAAAAGGGGAGAACTGCTCTGAAATTGAACATCAGATGTGGAAAATTTTAGATAAACGTCATGCTGAATATCCGGCTGAACATAATGTCGGTCATCTTTATTATGCAAAAGATAGTTTAAAACAGCATTACCATACCCTTGATCCGACAAACTATTTCAATCCCGGTATTGGGCATACCAGTAAAGCGGCTTACTGGAAATAATTAAGCTATTATAAATATGGCGCTTTCTAGAGCAGGGAGAAATTTTATATAAACAATAGGCTTTCGCAAAAACCGCTATTATCCGATGATTGTATAAAAAAGCAGATCTTTTTAAAAAGATGAGGAACAACATAGGGTTAAAGTGTTTTATCTCTATGCAGTACAAGAATGGATAATTCTGCGGGTTAGCGGTATGGCGAGATAAATAGAAGAATGAGAGAGAAGAGAGCGGTATGCGCGTTTTAGTCGTTGAAGATGAGCCGACGCTTTGTCGCCAGTTACGGACTACGTTGGAAGGCGCTGGTTATGCTGTCGATCTTGCTACAGATGGCGAAGATGGTCATTTTCTAGGCTCAAGCGAAAATTATGATGCGGTAGTGCTTGATCTTGGCTTGCCAGAAGTGGATGGCTTAACGGTTTTGGATCGTTGGCGGAAAGAGGGACGGGAAATGCCTGTTTTGGTTTTGACCGCCCGTGACAGTTGGTCTGATAAGGTCGCTGGGCTTGATGCGGGTGCCGATGATTATTTAACGAAACCCTTTCAGACTGAAGAGTTAATCGCACGCTTGAGGGCTCTGATCCGTCGCGCCTCTGGCAATGCATCTTCTGAATTAACGGCTGGTGATGTGCGGTTGGATACCCGATCGGGCAAGGTTACTTTGGCGGGTGAACCGGTAAAGCTGACAGCACAGGAATATAAGTTATTATCTTATTTAATGCACCATAAAGGAAAAGTGGTCAGCCGCACCGAAATGATCGAGCATATTTACGATCAGGATTTTGATCGGGATTCTAATACTATTGAAGTTTTTGTAACCCGTATTCGTAAAAAATTAGGTCAGGATGTTATTACTACTATCCGTGGACTTGGTTATGCTCTGAATGATCCCGAGGAACGGAATAATAGCTAATTATGGCGTTAGGCCGGTTCTTTTATAATAAGTGGAATCGTTTTTCTGTGTTTTCTTCTCGGGAGGTGGCATCAGAAAAAGAACTGATTATGGCGGCCCCTGTAGAAGATGATCTACCTTTAAAACCAACGGGCTCTTTAACTCAACGTTTAATTGCAATTTCCGCTTTCTGGATTTTTGTCTTGTTGTTGGGTGGTGGTTTGACTTTGGATCGGGTGCTGACTCAGACCGTTACCGATAATTTTGATAGCCAACTTGATTATGTTCTAGCGGCGATGATTGCCTCTTCGGAAATTGACCCCGAAGGGGCTGTTCGTCTTAATCGGCCTCTCGGCGATCAGCGTTTCTTGGAGGCTTATAGCGGTCTTTATTTCCAAATTAGCGGTAATGGTTATGAGCGATTTCCTTCGCCTTCTTTATGGGATCGTTTTTTACATGTGAGCCCTATGCCCAAAGGCCAACTGGTCCGTATTTACGATAGCAACGAATTTTCTGATGGCACTTTGCGAATTATGGAACGCGATGTGCGTTTACCCGGATCACCTGTTTTATGGCGGTTTCAAGTGGCAGAAATTCGGACTGCACTTGATAATCAAATCAAAAAACTACGCCATACCCTATTTAAAGCTTTTTTAATTTTAGGGTCAGGATTGATCGTTATCACGGTTTTACAGGTTACTATTGGTTTATGGCCGTTACGTAAGTTACGTGTAGAAATCAGTGCTATCAGAAATGGCCAGGCATCCCGTATTCGAGATAGAATGCCCAATGAAGTCGCCCCCCTTATTGAAGAGCTTAATGCTTTATTGCGGCATAACGAGCGCCAAGCTGAGGAAGCACGACGACATGCCGGTAATTTAGCCCATGCTTTAAAAACACCTCTTACAGTTATCACCAATGAAGCGAATGCAGATAGTGCCGAATTAAAGGCCGTTGTCTTGCGGGAAGTGATGACGATGCGCCGTCATGTCGATCATCATTTGGCCCGCGCCCGTGCGATTGGACGGCGCGGTAATGCCCAGAGTCAGGCCGAAGTTTGGCCCTCTTTATTAGCGGTAGAACGTGCCGTAACGCGATTATACCCTCATGCCACGATTGATCTTGCGGGTGTAAAGGATGCGGTTGTCCGGATAGAGCGCCAAGATTTAGATGAAATACTCGGCAACTTGATTGAAAATGCGGCTAAATACGGTCAAGGACGGGTCTTTGTTACCGTAGAACGCAATAATAATCAGATCGAAATTTTGATTGAGGATGATGGGACAGGCATCCCCGAGAACATGCGTGGTCAGCTTTTCAAGAGAGGGGCAAGACTTGATACCGGAAAACCGGGCACGGGCCTAGGTTTAGCGATTGTTCGTGATGTGGTAGAAATTTACGGTGGACAAGTCGTGTTGGAAGAAAGCGAAGATTTAGGGGGGCTATTTGTCCGCTTGACGTTACCCATGGTAAAATAACAGACATTGAAACATTTTTATCAAGAACAATTCAATAATTTTAAAGCGAGAAAAGGCGGGTGGCACCCATTAGTTTTCAAAATACGGTTCTTACTTGTGACAATATCGCCTGTTTACGCGGGGATAGATTACTGTTTACCCATTTATCCTTTCAGTTAAAATCGGGTGAAGTCCTGATGATAAAGGGATCGAATGGTACCGGTAAAACCAGTTTATTGCGTTTATTAGCAGGATTTTTGAATCCGTTTTCAGGCAAGATTACCCGTCAAGGCAATATTGCTTTTACCGACGAAGCCCTTGCTTTGGATCGTGATATTTCTTTGGAAAAGGCTTTGGCTTATTGGGCTGCTTTGGATGGTCAAAGGGGTGCTGAAAAAGAGGCTATGGATAAAATGGCGCTTTTGCCTTTAGCCCAGTTACCAGTACGGTTATTATCAACAGGTCAGCGTAAGCGCGCAGTTCTTGCACGCTTGATAACCGCCCATGCGCCGATTTGGTTATTGGATGAACCTGCGAATGGGTTGGATAGACTATCCGTCAAGCGTTTGCTTCATGTTATCCAAGATCATCTAGAAAAAGGCGGCATCGCCTTGATAGCGAGCCATCAAGCCTTGGATTTAGACCCGTATCCTGAGCTATCTATAGAAGATTTTAGACCTAGCCTTGAATCTCAATCTATATTTTGGGATTTAGAACCGGAAATCTCACCTTCATGAAACAGCTTGGACAATTAATTGGGCGAGATTGTCGTGTTTTAATAGGAGCAGGGGGCACGCTGCCTATCCTCTTTTTCTTACTAGTCGCGGTATTATTTCCTTTTGCCGTGGGTAGTGACAAATCTCTGTTAATGAAGGCAGGTGGTGGCGTGTTGTGGATCGCCGCTTTATTGGCCTCTTTGCTGCCCATTGATCGGTTGATTATCCCTGATTGTGACAATGGTTTTTTCGATCATTATACAGTACGTCAGATCAGTGAAGAATGGATCGCCGTCGCTCGCATAACAGCCCATTGGTTAGGTTTTGGATTACCTTTAATGGCCGCTTTGCTACCCGCTTCGGCTTTATTGCGGCTTGATTGGCCAGTATTTTGGAATCTTGAAGCCGGATTTTTGTTAGGGACACCGGGGTTAGCGGCTTTAGGCGTTATGATTGCGGCTTTGACGGCGCGTATAAAAAGCGGAAATGCTTTAACTGCTTTATTATTATTACCCTTAGCCGTCCCTTTGTTAATTTTTGGTGCAGGCTCCATTGATGGTCATCAGCCGGGGGCTTTTTTACTATTGGGAGCGTGTTCGCTTTTTTTATTGGCATTGGCACCCTTTGTAGTGGGGATAGCTTTACGGGTAACGCGGGAATAATCTCTAATAGGATGATGTGTCTGATGAATAGTCGCTTTTACTGACAACTTGGAAAATACTGACAACTTGAAAACAAAATAGAAAATATAATCAGGATGTGGCTGGCCTGATTGAGAATCTTTTTTTCCACATGGCCTGAAAATAGAATATCCAGTCTATAAAGTGAGAAAGAGAAGATGGATTTGATATAAGATATAATCTTCCTTGCCTTTTTCTTGCACTGTTGAGATAGGCTGAATTTGTGATATGGATTCTTGCTTTTCTTTCTGGTCTTGGGGCTGCTTTCGGATTACAGCCTTATAATTTATGGCCCTTGTCCTTCGTAGCACTGGCTTTATGGCTCGCCTTATTGCGGCAATCTAAAACGAACCGACAAGTATTTTTTCTCGGTTGGTTCTTTGCCTTTGGCTATTTTTGGTTAGGATTGGATTGGATTGCGCAGGCTTTCACGCATCAAGCCAATATGCCTTCATGGCTTGGCTTCATCGCTGTTCCTTTACTCTCCTGTTATTTATCCTGCTATCTGGCTTTGGGAACATTAGCTGCCCGATATTTTATAGCCGCAGTACATTCGCCTTTTTCAGCGTGGAAAAGAGCTAATCTCTCCACCATACCCATTTGGCGCTGGACGCTTGTGGTCGCTGGATGCTGGACGATAAGTGAATGGATAAAATCTTGGCTTTTTGCCGGATTTCCATGGAATCCTTTAGGGGTTATTTGGCTCAATCTTTTACCTGTAGCGGAAATAGCCCGTTGGATTGGTAGCTATGCTTTGTCGGCAATGGCCATTCTTGTGGCCGGTGCACTGCTTTCCTTATACGAGATTATATTTCCAAACCGTACGAAGCGGCTTTTTCCAGCACAAGGATGGTCACGATTTCTGCCTGCTATATTAATAATAATGCCAATTGTTGCTTGGACGCTTATCGCGGGTTACGATGTTCGCTGGTTATGGTCGGATAAAAAGCTGATACATCTCGTTATTGTTCAACCTAATATACCTCAGGATGAAAAAGCCGATACACGGTATCAGGCACGCCATGCGGCGATTTTCACCCGCCTTTCGGGAAAAGCCGAGCCTTATCCCAGAATGATTTTATGGCCTGAAGATGCTGTTCAAACCTATTTAGAAGAAGACCCTTTTACGCGCACGCATCTGAGTGAAATTCTAGCCCCGCGTGACTTGTTATTGCTGGGGGGAGACGCCCTTGTTAGCAATGATGAAGGCCGAATTATAGCGGTTCGTAATAGTTTATTTGTCCTGAATGCAAAAGGGATATTAGTAAAACGCTATGATAAGGCTAATCTGGTGCCTTTTGGAGAATTTATGCCATTTCGGCATTGGGCCTCTTATTTAGGATTAGCGCGTTTAGTCCCCGGCGACCTTGATTTCATTCCTGGACCGGGGGCAGAAAGCTTTAATTTTAAGGATTTTGGTTCAGTCGGTATCCAGATTTGCTACGAAATTGTTTTTTCGGGGCGCGTTGTTGACCGATTTCATCGCCCTGATTTTATCTTCAATTTATCCAATGATAGTTGGTTTGGTGTTTCTGGTCCGCCCCAGCATCTGGCCCAAGCTAGATTACGTGCTATTGAGGAAGGGTTACCCATAGCCCGAGCGACTTCGACAGGCATTTCTGCTCTAATAGATGCGGAAGGACATATTATCGACCAGTTACCCGTTAATAGAGCAGGGCGGTTATCTGTTGTCGTCCCCCCCGCCATGCAACCCACTTTTTTTGCCCGTTACGGGAATCGCATTTCCTTGATTTTTGCGATGAGTCTGTTGCTCATTACGCTATTAGGGCGTATTAAGGCCCGCTAAGTTAGATATAAGGAAAGCTTTATATCTTTATACGCCATTGTTTTGTAAGTTGTGGTTGAGGAATGGGGCTTGCCTCTGCGACAGAAAAAAATCACATTAGCTGTGAATATTTTTTCTGTCTTTCTGATCGGGAAACCATCAGGCTGGCTTCATTTTTATACTAACAGATAAGGAAAATCCTTTTTCTATGCGTAGCAACTACCTGTTCACCTCTGAGAGTGTGTCCGAAGGCCATCCCGATAAAGTTGCGGATCAGATTTCCGATGCTATCGTTGATTTATATCTGTCGCGCGATCCAGAAGCCCGTGTTGCCTGTGAGACGTTAGTCACCACACAGCGCATTATTCTGGGCGGTGAAGTTCGTTCGTCTGTCCCTGTCAGTGAAGCAGAAATCGAAAAAGTAGTTCGTGATACTGTCCGTGCGATTGGATATGAACAAACCGGTTTCGATTGGCGAACGGCTTCTTTTTCTAATCATCTTCATGAACAGTCTGCGGATATTGCCCAAGGTGTCGATGAAGGCCAAGATAAAGACGAAGGCGCTGGCGATCAGGGTATTATGTTCGGTTTTGCTACCGATGAAACCCCCGATTTAATGCCTGCTACGCTTTATTATGCCCATCGCATTTTAGAACGACTGGCTCAGGATCGCCACCAGAAAAAGGTAGATTTTTTAGAACCTGATGCCAAAAGTCAGGTTACCTTAGTCTATGAAAATGGGGTTCCTGTTAAAGCAGCGGCGTTGGTCTTATCGACTCAACACAGCCCTGCCTTGAGTTCGAAAGAAGGTCAGGCCAAGCTTCGTGAATATGTAAAGTCCGTTTATGCTGACGTTCTTCCGGCAGGTTGGATGCCTGAAGATAAGGCCATTTTTGTCAACCCGACGGGTTTATTTGAAATTGGTGGCCCTGATGGTGATGCAGGTTTAACCGGTCGTAAAATTATTGTGGATACATATGGTGGTGCTGCCCCTCATGGTGGCGGTGCTTTTTCGGGTAAAGATCCCACAAAGGTTGACCGTTCGGCTGCTTATATTTCCCGCTATCTGGCTAAAAATATAGTGGCGGCTGGTCTTGCGAAAAAGGTAACCATTCAGCTTTCTTATGCCATCGGTGTTGCCGAGCCTTTATCTCTTTATGTGGATACACATGGAACGGGTAAGGTCGATGAAGCCAAAATTGAAGCCGTTCTACCAAAACTGGTTCGTCTAACCCCCAAAGGTATTCGGACGCATTTGGGCTTGAATAAACCGATTTATAAACCTTCAGCCGCTTATGGCCATTTTGGTCGTAAATCTGAAGGTGATTTTTTCCCTTGGGAAAAACTCGATTTAGTAGAGGCTTTGAAAAAAGAACTCGCTGAGTAAGCTTTAAAAAACAATGAAGAGAGCCCGGCCTTTTATTAGGTCGGGCTTTTTATCGCTCGGTTATTTTTTAAGCAATTTCTTCGTAAAACGGCTATTTTTTAGAAGGATTAATAGCTTTTTGCCGCCGTCTTTGTACGGATGAGCCCAGACCGATCGCCTCCCGATATTTAGCGACAGTCCGCCGTGCAATGGCAAATCCTTTCTCTTTTAACAGCTCTACCAGCTTATCATCAGAGAGAACTTTTTCCCCTTCTTGCGCAATAAAGCGGGCGATGTGGCTTTTAACGGCTTCAGCCGCCGCGCCTTCTTCGGAACCATTTGACTGAATACCACTTGAAAAGAGATATTTCAGTTCAAACATACCTTGCGCACTTGAAAAATACTTATTGTTTGTGACGCGGCTGACCGTTGATTCATGCATATCAATAGTTTCCGCAACTTGACGTAAAGTTAAGGGTTTTAATTGTTCAATACCATGCAGAAAGAAGCCTTCTTGATATTGGACAATAGCCTTAGTTACTTTGATAATGGTACGCGCCCGCTGATCCAAGGCTCGGATTAACCAATTAGCGCTTGCAAGCTTTTCATCCAGCCATTCACGTTCCGAACGATCATTTTGATGAGCTTTTAATTCTGTATAATAATCTCTGTTCACTAATAATTTAGGGAGCGTGGCATTATTCAGTTCAATGGCCCAACCATCTTTGACGCGTTTGATAAATATATCAGGTACGACCGACTGAATTGGGGAAGAGCCGAATTTTAGACCGGGCTTGGGGTTATAATTTTGTAATTCCTGCACCATGTCGGCAAAATCTTCATCATCTACCTGACATAGTTTTTTTAAACGTGTGAAAGCCCCACGTGATAGCCATTCCAGATTGGCAATTAATTTTTTCATCGCAGGATCAAGACGATCTGCTTCTTGTGCCTGTAGCATCAGACATTCTGCCAGATTTCTTGCACCTACCCCAGTCGGATCAAAACTTTGAATGACCTTCAAGATGCCCAGAATTTCTTCTTCTGAAGCATTGAGATGTTCGGCAATGGCCTTTATCGGTTCTGTCAGATAGCCGGCCTCATCAATAAGGTCGATCATATGGCAGGCTACGGCTAAGGCATCACCAGAAAAACATAATCTTGCCTGATGTTCGAGATGGTCAGCCAAGCTTTCTTGATGGTTATCGGGAAGTTCTTTATCCGCACCTTCGTAGCTAGAACTACCGCTACCTGTATTAAGCCCTAAACTACCATCAAGCCCGCTTGGGTTGCCGGAAGGTTCAGGACTATCTGCTACACTGTCGTGATGGAAAACATCTTGTGTATAATCGGCATCCAGAGCCGTTTCCTGAAGATTATAGTCTGTCAGGCTATTATCAGAAGGGGTGTCTATGGATGAAAGTTGTTCTTCTCTGCCTTCATTTTCTGTGCTGTTGCCCCCGCCATCGCTGTCACCCTCGCTGTTAGTTTCAAGCAAGGGATTACTGTTTAATTCTTCCGCGATGAAGGTTTCTATTTCAAGATTGGATAGCGCGAGCAAACGGATCGCCTGCTGTAGCTGCGGCGTCATTACCAGAGACTGGCTTTGTCGAATGTCGAGTCTTGGACTCAGCAACCTTTAATCTCGCTCCTGTTAGCTTATCGGGTTTTAGACACAGATGCTAAAGCGTAAAATCTTCACCAAGATAGAGCCGTCGCACATTTTCATCAGCGACAAGCGCTTCTGGATTGCCTTGGAATAACACCCTACCATCGTAGATAATACAAGCCCGATTAACGATATCAAGCATTTCTCGGACATTATGATCGGTAATCAAAACCCCAATACCCCGATTAGAAAGATCTTCAATCAAATCTCGGATATCGGATATTGAGATGGGATCAATACCAGCAAAAGGTTCGTCCAGTAGCATAATAGAGGGATTCGCTGCCAAAGCGCGTGCAATCTCGCAGCGTCGCCTTTCACCACCCGAAAGAGCCATTGCCGGAGAATCGTAAAGTTTAGTTAGATGAAATTCGGATAAAAGCTGATCTAATCTTTCTTTACGGGCTTTTTTATCAGGATAATGAAGTTCCAGCACACAATCAATATTTTGCGCGACAGAGAGGCCGCGGAAAATAGAGGTTTCCTGGGGTAGATAGCCAAGACCTAAAATTGCCCTCCGATACATTGCCAAACCTGTAATATCATGGCCATCCAGTAAAATGCGTCCCGCATCAGGTTTGACCAACCC
Source organism: Zymomonas mobilis subsp. pomaceae ATCC 29192 (assembly GCF_000218875.1). NCBI lineage: Bacteria > Pseudomonadati > Pseudomonadota > Alphaproteobacteria > Sphingomonadales > Zymomonadaceae > Zymomonas > Zymomonas mobilis. The sequence continues at coordinate 1,041,793 of NC_015709.1, read as the reverse complement.
CATCACAGAATAAAAACAGGTCGTTTTACCTGCACCATTGGGGCCTAATAGGCCCACTACCTCACCACGTCCTACATTTAAGGACACATCTGCTAAAACCTGACGGTGATCATACGATTTCGCAATCGAAATAATCGACAAACCCTGAGATGTACCGACCTCATATATTTCTGAGGAAAGGGTGTCCTTAGGTCTATGATCAGGGTTCATCTTGAAATCCATATTAAGGAAAAAAATAAAAATAATATAATTATGGTGCCGTTATTACTTTACACATTATTATATAAATATAACTAAAAAATATTAAATTTATAAATTTAATATTAAAATAATTTATATTAATATTTTTATTAAAAATTAATATTATTTAAATAAGATATATTATGTCTTTGAATATTTTACTTTATATTTACCTTTTATCTTCATTTATCGAATTTCGATTACGTTATTTTGCGGGCGGCACAACAAAATGTCCTGTCACACGACCTTTGTTTTGACTATTGGAAGGTCCCACTGCACTACCATCTACGGTACCTTTCCCGGTATTAAGGTCAATGATCAAACGTCCACCATGGACAACAGAATCACCTCTTACCATTTCTACCTTTCCGATTAAGGTTATTAACCGGCGTACAACATCATAAATGCCGATGTCGCCTTTAGCCATCTCGTCAGGGGTTTGGATAGTAACCCCACCAGACGCATCTAGCCTTTGAATTTGGGGTGAGCTTTCGCCGCCTGATTTGGCTGGCGGCATCGTATAAGCAATACGAACATACTCCGCTGTAATCGTCATATCGGCTTGTTTTGCCCGAACATGCCCAGAGTAAATAGCCCGATTGGCTTTATAAAGTACTTCATTATGATCTGCATCAATATCAATGGGGGCATTGGTATCGTGATGACGAAAGCCTTGGGCGGATAAAGGGCTAATCAGAAGATTAGTACCAATTAAAGAAATAATAAAAGCACAAAGTGAAAAAAAAGACCTTGGGCCAGCGGGCATTATTTATCTCCTGACCGGCGGTCAAAATGAGTATGTGTCCGACCTTCTAATGTAGCTGTGCCATTGATCAGATCAACGTTAATATTTTCACCTTGAAAACTACCTGTGGGTGTCCGTCCTGTAACAGGACGATTACTCGTTATAAGTCTTTTATCAAGATCGATAGTCACATCTCGTCCATTGACATGATAGCCATTAGCCATAACTAATTCAGTTGGTCCATCTATGATTAGGATATTGGTATCCATATTATAGCGTCCGTGGGGCGCTTTTACCGTGGCTGGTCCACTATCTAGCTGAATTTCAGCAATAAGATCTGTAAGCCACAATTGAGGGTTACTGGAATCAGGTTGAATAGCGGATTCGGCCCTTAGTTCAAAAGCCCGTTTGCGATCATCATGCCCACGATAGATAGCTTTTCTAAGATTCATCCGCTCTTTAGTCGCTGCTATATGGTCTCGAGATAACACAAAGCTTAAATCTTTTCTGCCAATCAAAGGCGTGATCACCATCAAAACAATGACAATAAATATACCTATCGGCAGAATAATTCTAAGAATATGAATTATTCGGTCATGGTGGCTTCCTGCCAACGCCCATCGACGTCCTATTAGTTGGTCTGAAGAAACCATGACCGATATACGTAATCCTAAAGCGACCATCCTAAAATGGGATTAATTCTACATATGGGCGAAAATATCAGCGTCTGCCCAACCCGCAATATCAAGTTCAGCCCGTGTTGGTAGAAAATCAAAACACGCTTGGGCTAAGGCTTCACGTTTTTCCCGTTTCAGACGAATATCAAGTTTTTCTTTCAAAGCATGCAGAAAACGCACATCGGAAGCCGCATATTCTCTTTGCGGATCAGATAAATGAGGGCCACCCCAATCAGAGCATTGCTGTTGTTTCGATATATCGTGGCTTAATAATTCTCGGACTAATTCTTTTAGTCCGTGACGATCAGTATAGGTTCTGACCAGTTTTGAAGCAATTTTTGTGCAATAAACTGGGGCAGCCATCACCCCGAGATAGTAAAGAATCGCTGCGATATCAAAACGACCGAAATGATAAATTTTAAGTCGATTAGGATCGCCTAATACCGCTTTCAAATTAGGAGCGCTATAATCGCTATCCGGTGCGAATCGCACGAGATGTTGATCACCCTTACCATCTGAAATCTGGACAACACATAACCGATCTCGGCGTGTAATAAGTCCCATTGTTTCCGTATCGACCGCTACTGAACCTTCAGAAAGCGCGTCTTTCGGTAAATCTTCTTCATGAAAATAAACAGTCATGACAAGCGGCATAGAACTAAGCGGCGCCTGTCTCAAGCCATATCAGGGGGTATTAGGCCATAGTGGAAGGCATTTTAATCTCTTTAATCACTCCTTTCGTCTTAATTATTAATATATTTAATAGATTGGTGTGGAAACTACTCGCAGTTATAACGTTTTATCGGTAAAGAGAGTGTGTGTTGTGCCGAGCGGTCGGTGCGGCAGGGTATGTGTCTCTCGTTCGATGCATGCCCGGAATTGAAGTTGGACGAACCAAGAAAGTATTTAAGGGCATGAGTTTCGATAGAGGCAGACGTGGCCAGCGTGGCGGCCGTGATAAACGTGACAGTTTCGGTGGCGATGAATCCTATAGTAGTAATTATGGTGGTGGTGACCGTTTCGGCGGCGGTGGTTTTGGCGGTGGTGACCGCTTTGGTGGTGGTGATCGTTTCGGCGGTGGTGACCGCTTCGGCGGCGGTGCAGGTGGCGGCGGCGGTTTCCGCGGCGGCCGTGGCGGCGGCGGTGGTGGCGGTGGTATGCCTCCCCAGGTCGTGGGTGAAGGCACCGGCGTTGTAAAATTTTTTAATGCCCAGAAGGGTTTCGGTTTCATCGTCCGTGATGATGGCGGTGAAGATGTTTTTGTTCATATCTCTGCTGTGGAGCAGGCAGGCCTCACTGGTCTTGCAGAAGGTCAGCCTTTAAGCTTTACCTTGGTTGATCGTGGTGGTCGTGTTTCGGCTACCAATCTGGGTATTGAAGGTGAACCTTTACCCATCACGGAATCCTCTGCACCTCGTAGCAGCGGTGGTGAATTTGGTGGCGCACGTAGCGGTGGCCCACAGCGCCAGTTAACGGGTGAAAAATCCAGCGGTACTGTAAAATTCTTCAACGCGATGAAGGGCTTCGGTTTCATTCAGCGCGATGATGGACAGCCCGATGCTTTCGTTCATATCTCTGCTGTTGAACGTGCTGGTCTTCCTAGCCTTAACGAAGGTGATCGTCTTACCTTCGAATTAGAAGTAGATCGTCGCGGTAAGTATGCTGCGGTCAATCTTGGCCAGTTAGACGACTAAGCAACCCACCTGCTTAAAAGCTAACGATAAAAGCCGGCTGGTTTTACCCGCCGGCTTTTTTTTGTCTTTGATCAGGAATTGAGATGACCCTATTTTAAGTGAGGTTATATTTTAGAATTTTATTTCAATTTTTAGAAATTTATCTGACCTAGTCGCTTCTCATAATAAGGCCTTAAGCCCCAAAAATATCGAAGAGCCTATCTTCCATCACTTGTGTTTCAGCTTCTATATTGAACCATAATTTGATCGCAACAGCACCCTGATTAACCAGCATGCCTAAACCATCAAGTGTTTTAGCTTTTTTTTCAGCCGCAGCCTTTAAAAAGGCAGTTTTGGGCGGATTTGGGATAACATCCGCTACAATTAGACCCTCTTTAATACTATCGATATTAACAGGGGGGAGGGCTTTTTCATCCCCAAGACCAATAGAGGTTGCATTGACGAGAATATCAATATCATCGGGCAGCTGATAATCACCTTGCCACAGTGTAAATTTAGCTTGAGCCGGTGTTTTTTCATTAACCAATTTAGCAAGCGCCTCACCTCGTTCAGCGTTCCGGTTAATAACGGTGATTTCTGTTGCCCCGGCAAGGGCGAGTTCAACTGCAACCGCGCGGGCAGCGCCGCCTGCGCCTAACAAGGCAATTTTTTTATCTGTGGGATCCGTGATCTTTTTTAAAGAAAGGAGAAAACCTTTGCCATCACTATTATCACCCGTCATTTTTCCATCGCGGATAGTCACGCAATTAACCGCACCAATAATAGAGGCCGATTCACCTATTTCATCAATTAGATCGATAATGGCTACTTTGTGGGGTGTTGAGCAATTAAAGCCTACCCAACCCATGGCCTTTGCCCCTTCAACTGCGGCCTTCAGATTGTCCTTGGTTACCTCGCAATTAATATAGCGGGCATGGAGCTTTTGAGAGCGATAGTCCGCTTCCATCATTTCAACGGTCGGATTATCAGCGGAGGGTGAAGAAAATGAGCCCGTCAAAGCTTTTAAAAAATTTTCGTCTTTCATAGCATTCTCTTTTTTATAAATTATTGTTTTTACGTTGTTTTAGATAAACGGTGGCCGTTTCAAGGAAGTTCCTTGATTGCTATAATTTTTATGGCGGCGGTTTTTCAAACAGGCATTAATGATAAAAATGGATATTTTTTAATTCTAGCCATTCAGTATCACCTGCCATACCGCTTAATTCAAAAGAGACAGTTCGGATCGTTTTAGGATTAAAGATACGATATAGATTGGGATTAGTAAGCTGCGAAAAAGCAATATGGATTTCTTGTTCTTGTTCCTGTGCTTTAAAGCTTATGGTAAAAGGATAATTACTGCCATAATGGTCGGTTTTTAATTGATAATTACCTGTGCTATGGCCGCGAACAGTAAAAGCGATTCCAGTAAATTCTGAAACATCTGCACATAAAACACCGCCCGGGGTCAGGGGTATCTCTAACGCTGCGTGATGTAGTTCGCCCTGACTGTTTAGATTGTCCGCAAATTGGGCTGTTAACAGCAAAGGGCGACCGATTGTTTCTTCATCTCTTGTGAGGATAAGAAAACTTCGATCGGCTCCAGCATCTGTGCGTCGAATAGGTCGCGTCCCGAAATCCGTAAGAATTGGATAGCGAATGTTTTGGGCTTTACCGGAATAAATAATTTCTGGGATTTTAAGGCTAGGTAGCGGTGTCATATCTGACATAGCTAAAAGATCGCGCAAGGCTTTTAGTTTAATTTCGCGACCAGCAAGCCAGAGCTGATTTATCTGATCCAAGTCATTGATATTTTGATCGGGGGCACCCTTTACCAAAATAAGATCCGCTATTTGCCCAACAGCAATGCGCCCATGTCTGTGATTTTTATCAATAATGTCAGCACTATTAGCCGTTGCTGCTTTTAGAGCCTGTGCAGCAGAAAATCCTAATTTCGTCAGAAGTTTTATTTCATGGAGGGTCGAGGCGCCATGCCATGTGCCTTCCATACCCGCATCCGTCCCTATTGCTATAGGAATCCCTGCTTTAGCAAGACGCTGTACATTCGTTTCCATAATAGTATAGCGCTGCCGATCCATGTCCCGCACTGACGGCGGATTAATGATTTTGGCTTGTTCTGCCTGTTGTTCTACGGGTTGTAAGGCGATCAGTTCATTTTCATCAAATCGTGGTCTATCCTCTGGCTCATAGACACTTAAAGTCGGCACATAGGCAACGTGATGTTCTTTCAGAAGCTTAATTTCTTCTTCATCTACGAGCGTGTCACCGATCCCGTGTCCCAAGGCATCAACATCGGCGGCAGTTGCAATTTTTGCACCCCGTAAAGTAACGGTATGCGTCATAACGGGTAATCCGGCTTGATGGCTGACTGTTGTAATAGCCTGTAAGGTCGGCCCATTCATATCAGAAAGGTCAGGCATGTGACCATACCGCCAACCATCTGTAAAAACCTTAATCATATCTGGATGATAGGTAAGTGTTTTTTTTGTCTTGAAAAATGCCGTCTGGGGCGCATTCACCTCATAGGTAAAATCTTCCCCCCAACCGGCTTCTGTGCCATGACCATGACTAGTGCTGAAACGGGAAGCGAATAAGATATGCGGCGCTATTTGCTGTCCTGATGTAATCAATAGTCTTAAGGGCGCAAACATTTCGCCATAGGTAGAAAAATCATTGACCGTTGTCACACCATGAACAAGATAAGCCGCATAGGTTTTGCCTAGATCCTCTGGATTAGCATTAGCTGACGAACTAAGATGAGTGTGCAAATCATGCAGACCGGGTAGTAAGGTCTGACCTTGGGCATATATTATTTTGCTATGAGATTTTTTTTTCAAATGAGGGCCAATGGCCGTAATAAGAGCCCCTTCAATAAGCACATCGCCCTTTATCGTGGTTCCAGTGCCATCGAAAATACGAGCATTTTTTATTAAGAAAGCATTATCTTTTTTTTGAGCATAGCAGGGAGAAGATAGAAATCCTGTAATTAGACTAAATAGAATAGGGATAGTTAAGATTTCAGACGTCTTTAAACCTGAATATTTATGCCGAAATACTGACTGTTTGGAAGAGCGGACAGGCATAAATTTCTCCCATATTAGATCAGTCTGTTATAGTGTAAACGAGATAGGAGATATTATCCTGTCGCTACCTAATAAAATTATGATACCGGTTAAGTAGCTGTTTTAGCATAAACCTTTAAGAAAAATATGGACTGCCTCGCGGATATAAGGTTCAATATCTTCATCTTTCATAAGTGTTTTATGAAAAAGAGTACTTAAAAGAATTTCACCTACCGTCATTCCGCAAATCATACATGCGTATTTGATAGGGTCTTTGATAGTATACTTATTCCGTTTTTGTTGTTCTATAAACCATTGTTTTAGATTATCATCTTTTTTACCTTGCATAAGGCTTGTCATGATATCCCGCATATCGTCCGATTTCTGTTCGATTGCGAGAATACGAAACAAGCTTAGGCGATCGGGACGTAAAATGGTTCTGACGATCGCCATCAATAGATGGCAGAGATGCTCTTCAGGATCTGAAGGAGAAGGGCCTTTTGGCCATTGAATAGTGAATAGGCGCTCTTCAATAAGCTTTTTAAAGAGGCGCTGTTTTGAAGGAAACATTTGATAGAGGGTTTTTTTTGACATGCCTGATTGTCGGGCCACTCGGTCCATAGAGGCACCATCATAACCATAAGTCTGTAAGACAGAAGCAGCTGCTTTTAAAATAAGCTGGCTACGCTCTTCTTCGTCAAGCTGTGGAGGGCGTCCTACTTGACGTCTAGGCGTTGAAGGGTCTGCATCAGACATAAAAGTGAATAGATCCTTAATTTAGGCATCGGAAAATTTGAAAGGAATCATAATGAAAATGTATCTTCTTTATTCTAGCGCATAAAAGAATTTTTTGTCTTGACCACATTATAAGTGGAGGATAGCTTCACAAATAAGAAACTATCAAGTTTCTTATTTAATGCATTCGATATTTTTCTCTTAAAAAAATTATAAATTATAAATCTGAAAATTGGGATAGGGGTCTGGGTTGAAACAAATAATTGCCTTGCTGCCTGTTTTAGCTGGATCAATGTTGATACTGGCGGCTTGTCACCAGAAACCGAAGGCTGCACCCCCTGTTTTACAGGACGTGAATTTTATTGAGGTTAAAACCCAAAGTTTAACGGTGCATAGCGATTTGCCCGGACGCACCTCCGCCTATGAAATTGCAGAAGTAAGGCCCCAAGTAAATGGTATCGTCACAGAGCGATATTTTAATGAAGGCCGCGATGTTAAGAAGGGGCAGGCTTTATTTTTAATTAATCCGGCTCCTTACAAAGCAACCTATGATGCCAATCTAGCACAATTAGCCCGCGCTGAAGCACAGGAAAAAACGGCGGCGGCTAAGTTAGAACGATACAAAGCTTTGGCCCCTATTCAGGCTATCAGTCGTCAGGATTATGATGATGCCTTGGCAACCCAACGTTCTGCAAAAGCAGACATTGCCCAAGCGAAAGCCAATGTCGAAAGATCTGCCGTTGATTTGGGATATACACGGGTTACATCGCCTATCACGGGGCGAATTGGGCGCGTATTGACGACCGTCGGTGCCTTGGTGACGACTACTCAAAATTCTAATATGGCTATTGTTACCCGTTTAGATCCTATTTACGTCGATGTTAATTTACCGACCGTTGATTTTTTAAGACTACGGCGAGAATTAAAAGCCGGTAGTTTAAAGCGGAATGGGAATGATGCCGAAGTCTCTTTGATTTTGGATGATGGTTCGACCTATAATCATAAAGGACGGCTCGCCTTAAGCGAGGTCAATGCTGATCAACAGACTTCTACTATTATTGTTCGCGCCGTTTTTCCTAATCCCGAGCAATTATTATTACCCGGTATGTTTGTTTATGGTCGTATTGATGAAGGGGTTGATCCTCATTCTATCCTTATTCCACAAGTTGCTTTATTCCGAAACAACCATGGCGATCCTCTAGTTTATATTGTGAATAAAGAGGATCAAATTGAAGTCCGTCCGATTAAAACCGGCGAGGCAGTAGGAAATAACTGGGCCGTTACCAGCGGTTTAAATAATGGCGATCACGTGCTGATAACGGGGCTTCAAAAAGTCAATATCGGCGATAAAGTTCATGCAATTAAAGCTTCTCCTGAAGACTCTGCGGCTACGAAAAAGGGCGATAAGGCGTAAATTATGGCACGTTATTTTATCGATCGCCCTATCTTTGCTTGGGTCGTGGGCTTGATTATTATGTTATTGGGTGGCCTGTCTATTCTGAGAATGCCTATTGCCCAATACCCAACCGTAGCACCGCCACAGATTGAAATAGGTGTCTTTTATCCGGGGGCGTCTGCTGAAACTATCAATAATACCGTTGTCCGTCCCATTTTGCAGCAAATGCACGGCCTGGATAATTTGGAATATATTTCTGCTTCTTCTTTTGCTTCGGGACAGATGACCATTGATCTGACCTTCGCCCAAGGGACAGATGCTGATATTGCGCAGGTTCAGGTTCAGAATAAATTACAGTTAGCCCAACCCCGTTTGCCTTCTGATGTTGTTAATCAGGGCATTACCGTTAATCGTTCTGCCAAAAGTTTTATGATGATTATGTCGTTCATTTCGACTGATGGTAGTATGTCCTTTCAGGATATTAACGACTATGTGGCTTCCAATATTGCCGATCCGTTGAGCCGCGTTTCAGGAATTGGTGACTATACGTTGTTCGGTTCTGAATATGCGATGCGTATTTGGCTGGATCCGGACAAATTATATAAATATAATCTGACAATAACAGATGTTCAAAGCGCTATTGCTACCCAGAATATTCAGCTATCCTCTGGGGAACTGGGGGGCTTGCCTGCTGTTAAAGGTACGCGTTTAGATGCGACTATTATTGGCCCCACACGTCTGACCTCGGCCGAAGAATTCAAAAATATTCTTATTAAAGCACAACCCACTGGAGCCCAGATACGTTTAGGCGATATTGCTAAAGTTGAACTGGGGGCTCAAAATTATAGTTTTGACATCCGTTATGACAACCAACCCGCTTCCGGCATTGCTGTTAAATTGGCGCCTGGCGCTAATCAGCTGCAAACAGAAAATCTGATACGGAAACGGTTAGCTGATTTGGAACCTTTTTTCCCGCATGGGCTAAAAATAGAATATCCCGTCGATACAAAGCCGTTTATCACGGCTTCTATTCACGAGGTGATAGAAACACTGCTGGAAGCTATTGCGCTCGTTTTTTTCGTAATGTTAATCTTTTTACAGAATTTTCGTGCGACTTTGATTCCGACTATTGCTGTTCCCGTCGTGTTATTGGGTACCTTTGGCGTGCTCTCTGTCCTTGGTTATTCAATCAATACCCTAACGATGTTGGCTATGGTGCTGGCCGTTGGGCTGTTGGTTGATGATGCTATCGTTGTCGTTGAAAATGTTGAACGTTTGATGACCGATGAAAAGCTGTCCCCTAAAGAAGCGGCCAAGCGCTCTATGGATGAAATCTCTGGCGCACTGATCGGTATCGTCCTGGTATTAAGCGCTGTGTTTTTACCAATGGCGGCCTTTTCAGGTTCAACGGGCGTTATCTATCGTCAGTTTTCGATTACCATTGTTGTTGCCATGGGGCTTTCCGTCTTAGTGGCTATGATTATGACACCGGCGCTTTGTGCGACGATGTTAAAGCCTATCAACCCTGAAAAAGAGCATCGCCGTTCAGGCTTTATTGGCCGTTTGGCAGATGGTTTTAATCGTGGTTTTGATCGATTAAATAATGGCTATCTTGGCGGTGTTTCGTGGTTGCTAGGTCGGTCCGTTAAAGGGGTGGTTGCCTTTTTATTGATCGTCGTGGGGGTCGTTTTTCTCTTTAGCCGTCTTCCTACCGGCTTTTTACCCGACGAGGATCAGGGTGAATTTATTGGTCAGGTAACGATGCCTCCGGGGTCTAGTCAGGAACAGACTGCCGAAGCGGTTAAAAAAGTTACCAATTATTTAATGAAGGCAGAAAAAGATAGCGTCCTTTCCATTCTTACCGTCAGTGGTTTCAACTTTGGTGGTCAGGGGCAAAATGCAGGGTCATTCTTTGTCCGGTTAAAGCCATGGGATGAACGCCCAAAAGCTTCACAAGGCGCTTCTGCGATTGCGCTACGGACAATGATGCATTTTGCGAATGATCCGAGTGGAATGTATTTTGCTTTCAATATGCCTGCTGTCCGTGATCTTGGAAACGCGACTGGTTTTGATCTTGAGTTAGAGGACCGTGGCCATATTGGGCATGAAAAATTTTTGGCTGCCCGCAATATGTTATTAGGTATGGCCTCTAAAGACCCCCGTTTAAGTGCCGTTCGTCCTAATGGGATGGAGGATGCACCCCAATATCATTTAACAGTCGATTACGGCAAAGCGACAACTATGGGGTTGTCCCCGAATGATGTGAATATTGCTCTTCAGGGTTCTTTGGGCTCTATTTATGTGAATCAGTTTATGCGTGATGACCGTGTGAAGCAGGTCTATATCATGGGTGCTCCAGAGGCACGCATGTTACCTTCTGATTTATCGAAATGGTATCTGAGAAATAATATCGGCACTATGGTGCCTTTCAGTACCTTTATGTCAGGCGAATGGCAGACTGGCCCGCAAAAGGTCGAGAATTACAACGGTTATAATGCCTTTGAAATTATGGGAACGGCGGCCTCTGGACATAGTTCGGGTGAGTCCATTCAGGCGATGACCGAAATTCTGCATAAATTACCCGAAGGGGTGGGATATGAATGGACAGGTTTGTCCTTTGAAGAGCAGGCTGCGGGTTCTTCGACGGCTTCTCTCTATGCGCTATCAGCGATAGTAGTTCTGTTCTGTCTGGCCGCTCTTTATGAAAGTTGGGCGATCCCGATTTCTGTCATTCTTGTCTTGCCCTTAGGCGTGCTGGGCGCGGTTGTCGCTACCTTAATGCGTGGCCTATCTAACGATGTATATTTTCAGATCGGGCTGTTAACCACCGTGGGGTTAACCGTAAAGAATGCTATCCTCATCGTTGAATTTGCCAAAGCCTTCTTTGATGATGGTATACCGCTTGGTAAAGCCGTCATGCAGGCGGGACGGGAACGGTTAAGGCCAATTCTGATGACCTCTATTGCTTTTGTTCTAGGGGTTATTCCCCTGAGTATTGCAACAGGGGCATCTTCGGCTGCCCGGATTGCCATTGGTACCGCGGTCGTGGGCGGTATGCTTACCGCAACTTTGCTGACAATTTTCTTTGTCCCCCTTTTCTTCGTGCTGGTGCTGAAGCTGTTTAGGGTTAAGCCGAATAATATCGAGAAGAAGGCCGCTATATGATGGGATGTCAGTCTGTCTCCTCGACTGTTTTAGGGTTTATGAAAAAGAGCTATTGTTATGGTATAACCCCTATTTTGGTGGGGAGTGTCCTTCTAGCGGGTTGCACCATGGCGCCTAAATATCATCGACCGGTATCTTCAGTTGCTGAAAACTGGCCGAAAACCATTTCACAGCCGGCCACTGGTACGTCATTTAATAAACCGAACCCTCTCGCTCGCGATCTCGGATGGCAGGATTTTTTTAAAGATCCTCGCTTAAAGGCACTAATTACGATTGCTATCCGTGAAAACCGTGATCTTCGCTCTGCTATTTTAGCAATTAGTGAAGCACAGGCCCAGTATAGGATACAGCGTGCGGCATTATTACCGGCCATTAGTGGGACGGGCGAAATGATGTACCAGCAACCTTCTGGACAATCGGGTCTTAGTTTTGCTCCGGGGGTAGGCGAAAGTATTCCTCGCTTTCATTATTACACAATGGGGATCGGTTTTACTTCTTATGAAATCGATATTTTTGGGCGGATTCGTAGTCTAAGTAAGGAAGCGGCAGAGAAGGCCTTAAGTCAGGAAGAAAACGCGCGCGCTACACTTATTGGTCTTATTGCTCAGGTAGCGAATAGTTATCTTGCGTGGCTTGCGGATCGGGAAGCTTTAAATCTTGCTGAAAAAAGCTATCACGCAGCGGGGCGGGATTTGGAATTAACACGTGCCTTGTTAGAACATGGCGAGGCCAGCCTTTTAACGGTAAATCAGGTCGAGACTCAGTTTCATCAAGCCGCCGATACCTGTGAGCAGATAAAAAGACAATTAAGGGATGAAGAGAATAATCTAACTTTATTGGTTGGACAGACTTTACCGGATAATTTGCCGCCTCCTTTGCCTTTTGGCGAGCAAAATATTATGGAGGATATATCGGCGGGTTTACCTTCTGATCTCTTGGAAAATAGGCCTGATATTAGAGCAGCTGAACATGATCTTGAGGCTGCCAATGCTGATATTGGTGCGGCAAAAGCGGCTTTTTTCCCAAGGGTCATGCTATCCTCTACGGTAGGTAATTCTAGTCTTAAAGCTAGTCAGATTATTACGACAGCTGCGAATACTTGGGGGTTTGAGCCACAAATTTCTGTTCCTATTTTTAATTGGGGACAAAATCGGGCCAATTTACGTATCTCCAAAGTCGAGCGCGAAAGAAAGATTGCGGCTTACCAAAAAGCCATTCAAAGCGCTTTTCGAGATGTATCCAATGCCCTTATTGGACGAGAGACCTATTTAAATGAAGAAATTGCGTTGGGAAAGGCGGCGGCAAAAGCCGAGGATAATTGGTATCTTACGCAATTGCGTCAGGAGCAAGGAAGCGATTCGGCCTTAACAACGATTACCTATGAACAGACTTATTATCAGGCTGAATATCAGGCCTTACAAAATCGGGTGGCGCGGTACCAAAATTTGGTAACCCTCTATGCCGCTTTGGGTGGAGGACTGAAGACCTACACAACGCCCCCTGTGCCTGTTGTTAATAAAAACGGGCATAAGGCAACAACTGTATCAGCGACGAAACCCCCATCATTACGATAAATTTTCCGGACCATTACGATCCGGAAAACATGGATTACCTATTTTAACCTAATTCAAAGGCCACATTAACCGTAATGGTAACTGTTTGCTGACCAGAAATGACAGGTGTTTCTGGGGTTGAATCGGCGGTTCTTGATTTAGCCGCCATCAGCATCGGGCGAAGGGGCATGGGTCTGACCAATTGGCCTTCTGAAATCATCATAATACGCTTGACCCGTAGACCGACTGAACGGGCATAAAGATCAGCCCGACTTCTTGCCGTGGTAATGGCTTGTAATCTTGCCTCATCTTCGGCTTTCGCTGAATTAGAAAGAGAAAAATTAGGCCCTTCCAGATCTTCTACATTGGCCTGCACCATTTTATCTAAAATTGAGCCAACGCGACTGAGATCATGAATACGGATTTGTATAGAACTTTGCGCCTGATAGCCGATACGCTGTGGCGTTTTGTTCTGTTCATACCGATAGCGTGGGCTGATATTGATATTGCGTGTTTCGATATCGTCGTTACTGATGCCTGCATTACGGATATTTGCCAGTAAATCGGTCATTTTTTTGGCATTATCGGCCGTGGCATTTGCAGCTGTAGTACCCTCTGCACTTGTCATGGCTGTAATAGTCGCTAAATCTGGGGTCGCTTTTACTTCACCCGTGGCAGCGATCATCAAGGTTGTGCCAGAAGCCGTTATCATTTCGGGTGGCAGGAAGTTAGCACCCATGGCCGATTGTACCATGATTGATGAAAAGGCCGCAGTTACAGCACCGATAGTCGCAATTTTTAGTGCCTTATATTGACCCTTAAAAAAGTATCTGGCTTTCAGCATTATAAAAAATCTCTCTTTTTAAAGTGACATAAGAAAAACGATAAGAATGCTGAATGGTTTCTTAAGATAAAGAATGTTTTTTTCTATAAAACAGGATGTTTTTTTGATTATATTAAAAATATTAAATTTATATTCTGAATATCAAAAATTATATATTTTTAAAGAAGCCTTATACTATAAAAAATGAACTTTTTATAAATATGACTTTCATAGATTATTCATGACATCCATTTTATTCTTTATAAAATAAAGCAAAATATATTTTGATATATAACTACTTTTGATAGAAGGCTTTTTTACCAAAAAGCATCAAGTGAGCTTAGGAAGTGGGGGACGATGACAAATGATCATGATAGCGATGACGATTTCGGTTTAACCGCAGAGGATATTGCAAGGGCAAGGCGGCATCGCCTAGTCATTATCATTCTAGGCACGTTGGCCATAGCGTTTTTGGTTACTCTTATTGCATGGCGTGCCAAAGTAACCGCGCCGGTTCAAATCATCGCAGAACCTGTCCATGTATCGGTTGTAACGCCGACCCAACAATCCGTAACAGGGATGATTATTGCTAATGGTCATTTAGCACCTGCCAAAGAAACCATAGTAATGGCCCCTAATACCGAAGGTAAAATTTTAAAGGTAATGGTTTCGGCGGGCGATATGGTGCAGTCTGGGCAGACTTTAGCTATTATTATGCAGACGCGATCTGATGAAAATGCTTTAGAACAACAGGTTGTCTTAGAATCGCAGCAAGCTGATCTTGCTATTGCTGAAAGCGAATATAAAAGGGCGCAAGCGGCTGGGGATACAGATTTAGCCGCTATTTTGAAGAAGGATTATAACGACGCACAACAACGCCTAAAAAGTAATCCACAAAGTACCACCCTTAAAAAACAGGCTCTTTCTAATGTGCAACGGGTTGTAGCGCCTGTCAGTGGCTTAATTATTTCTAATTCAGCTGAAAAAGGCATGGTGGTTATTCCGAATTCCACTGAACTGTTCCGTATCGCCGATAAAGGCGAAATGCAAATGCAGGCGAGTGTTAAGGAAAAAGATTTACCTGCCATTTCAGGGGGGGCGTCGGCTGATATAAAAATCGCTGGAAATGATAATTATTTCTCTGGGCGGATTTCTTCTATTTCACCTGTTATTGATAACATAACCCATTCGGCTGTGGTTAATATTTTGCTGGATTACAATCCTATTCTAAAAGCGGGATCTTCTGCCGAGGTGCGTATTCGTACGATGCCAATACAGGCTTTTGTTCTACCCGATTCAGCTGTGATGAGTGATGATGGGGGGAATTATGTTTACGTTTTGAGTGAAGGCGATGTTGTTGCAAGACACCATATAACGCTGGGCGTTAAAACACCTGACGGACAATGGGAGGTGTTATCCGGTCTGCAAAATCAAGATAGAGTTATTATTTCGTCTGGCTCAATGGTAAGCCCTGGAGATCGGGTTATCGTCGATAACAAATAAAAAAATTAAAATGGTAAGGAAAAAAGTATTCCTCAATTAAAAGGAATGCTTTTTTCCTGATAATGGTTCTTTTAACCCAGTCTTTTTATAGAAAATTTAGAAGTAGTTCCCATATAGCTGCCATGATGAAATTAAATGTGGCAATAAAGCATATAACAGTAAGCACAGCAGCCACGTTGATTTTAGGGGTGATGGTTGTATTATTTATTGCCGCCCTTGAATATGATCGTTTCTATCCCGGCCATATCTTCCCGGGCTTTGTCGTTGCTTTTGCTGAAGCGGCCATGGTGGGCGGGTTAGCGGATTGGTTTGCGGTTACGGCTTTGTTCCGTCATCCTTTAGGGTTACCTTTTCCGCATACTGCGCTTATTCCTCAAGCCAAAGATCGTATTGCTGCTAATCTTGCACTTTTCATTGAACAGCATTTTTTGCGCTCTATCGTTCTTAGCCGCCGTTTGAAAAATGTGGATGCCAGTCGCTTTTTATTGCGGCTGACGGATGCAACGATTACCCACGATAATGCTTTAAAAAATAGATTGCAGCGTCTTTTACCCAAGTTATGGGCTCATATTGATTACCCGACTTTGAGTGAAGAAATAACTTCTTGGATAATTGATATAGCGCGGCACTCTAAACCTGCCCCTATAATAGGGGATGCCTGTCAAGCCTATTTAGAAAAGGGTACCCATATTACCCTTATTTCTGGGATTCTTCGTTCTTTTGCTGATTGGTTGGCCCATCACGAAAGCATGATTAGAGAAATGGTTAGCGAACGTTCTGGCAGTTTCCTGCGTTGGACTGGATTGGATAATCGTCTAGCGGACAGTATTTATGAGGCAATCACCCGTCTTGTTAATGAGATGATGGTTAATCCAGAGCATCCTTTACGGCTCCGTTTCAATGAAACTTTATTTTCATGGGCTGAGAAAATTCAAGAAGACGCTATTGTTCAAAGAAGAATTGATAAGATTAAAAACACAATGGTTGATAATCCTACCTTTTATCTGGGATTAAGAGAAAAAATAGAAAATCTGACGCGTGAATTTTTCTTGGATAAGCATGAAGATACATCGGCTTCTAAAAGAAGTTTACAATTAAAAGCCTTAGTCGCAGCTTGGGGACGAGCCGTTACAGAGGATGAGCAGATAAAAACCGCTATCAATCGCGCTTTTCGGCGTATTATTGTCGGTGTTATTGTGCCCCATAGCCATCAGATTACCCGCTTGATTACAGATACGGTCGAAGGATGGGACGGCGATATTGTCGCGGGACGTATAGAAAAGGCGGTCGGCAATGAACTTCATTACATCCGCCTTTCTGGAACTTTTGTCGGAGGGAGTATCGGTTTGCTATTACATGCTTTTAATCAGTTGATTAGTTAGCTGCAAAGACCGGAGGTCGTTTAGAAGCGGTCAGAATGAGCCATAAACCGGCTAAAACCATAGGAATTGTTAGCGTTTGTCCCATAGTAAGCCCCCAAGAAAGGGTGCCCAATTGGACATCTGGTTCGCGAAACCACTCAACGATAAAACGTGATAGACCATACCCAACTAGAAAAAATCCTGCGAGTTTACCCGGTTGAAGGCGCGCTTTAGTAGCAAAAAACATACAATTAAGAAAAATAAAAAGAAGAATGCCTTCTAATCCGGCTTCATAAAGTTGGCTGGGATGACGGGGAAGGGGGCCCGCTTGTGGAAAAATAATAGCCCATGGCAGGGTGCTAGGCCGTCCCCATAATTCGCCATTAATAAAATTGGCTATGCGCCCCAAGAAAAGACCAATAGGCGTCGCACACCCAATATAATCTGCTATTCTAAGCCAGCTTAGTCCATTTCTCCATTTAACCCACCAGATAGCCAGAAAAACACCTACCATGCCTCCATGATAGGACATACCGCCTTCCCATAATTTTAGAATTTCGGAAGGCGTGCTGAGCATTGAAGGTTGATAAAAAAAGACATACGCTAACCGTCCCCCTACTAAAATACCTAATGTTGCCCAAAACACGAGATCTTCGGTTTGTATGGGGGTCATAGGAGCACCCGGTTGCTTTAAAAGGAGGAGCACATACCGCCAAGCTAGAAGGATGCCTCCTATATAAGCCAGAGCATACCAATGGATCATAGGGTGAAAGGTTAATCCAAAAAGATGCCAGATGCCGAGGTCAAGGGCGATAGGCGATAATCCTAATGAGTCAAAATGGATAGCGCTTTTCATCCAGTTGATAAAAGCGAATGGCACAGATTACCCTTTCGAAAGAGAATAAAATCAGAAAATTTACTTTACTGAAAAATAGCAGAAAAATAAGCTAATGTTTTAAAGGTTATTCTCAAAATAGAGCAAAATGCTTAGCCTTAAGCCTTATCGAAGGTCTGTAGCGGAAAATGGGTGTATGCTCTTAATAGAAAAAGCCGACCCTCTTCCTTTGGAAAAGGACCGGCTTTTCAAAATTATTATATTATTTGAACAGAGCGATGTGTTTTTTAGGTAAAAAGGTGCCTTCTTTTAAGCTGGTTTCGATTTCTTCAAGACTGCGCCCTTTAGTCTCTGGCACCATGAAGTAGACGAATATAAAGCCTAACGCATTTAAGGCGCCGTAAAACCACATTGATCCCCCAATACCAAGCCAACCCGTCATCGTTAAAGCGGTTGAGGTAAGGATAAGATTGGAACCCCATAAAGTTGCAGCATGTAAACTCGTTGCACGCGCGCGAATACAAAGTGGATAGACCTCTGCGCCAATTAACCAACCGATAACCTGAATACCGCCGGCATTGAAAATCATGAAGCCAAAGAGACAGCTTAAAATTAGCCAACGATGTTCTGATGCGCCCCCTGGTAAGTTAAAGGCAATTCCAAGCGCGATAAGACTAAGCGCGGCAAAGGGCATCATGACAAGAGAAAGACGACGACGACCCACATGATCGACCAGTAATTTACCAAGGGTTGTCATGATTACATAAATTGCAGCCACCCCCAAAGCCGAATAATAGGCCATTTGTTCGGTAAATCCAGAATCCCGTAAAAAAGTCGGCGTATAATAGATCATCATTTCAATACCCGACAGCTGGGTAAAGGCAGCCACCCCTAATCCTGCAATCAGAGCAGGTCGAACCCAAGGTTCACTCAAAGCTTTCCAGCCGTCTTGTGATTCTTCCTTGGTGCGATTGCTGATTTTCTCAATAGAACGCAATTCGCGCGTCACTTCATGGGAAGTCTCTCTAACAGTATCGAGCATATCGCGGGCTTCTTCTACCCGTTCCTGACGCACTAACCAGCGGGGACTTTCCGGAAGCATCATCATAGAACAAAGAAGAACGGCAGCAGGAATAGCGGCAACGCTAAACATCGTGCGCCATGTCCATTCTTCTTGCAAAAAGGCCCCCACCATGCCCGCGGCAAGAATACCAAGACCAATGGAAATATTATAAAAAGTAACCATCCGTCCCCGTTCTGCTGCCGGGGCTAACTCGGCAATATAGACTGGTACAACCTGTGAAGACCCGCCAACAGCAAAACCCAAGATTAAACGGGCGGTGCCTAGCCAAAAAGCAGAAGGGGCAAGACCGGCTGCAATGACGCTGACGCCAAATATTGCGGTAACTATCATGATCATATGACGACGGCCAAGATAGGCAGAAAGGCGGCCGCAGACTAGTGACCCGATTACAGCGCCAAATAGAAGAATACTGGTTATAATTTCTTGTTGATGAGGATTAAGACTAAAATCACGTGCAATATTAATTAAAGCACCCGAAATAATACCCGTATCATACCCATATAGAAAACCAGCAATCGCTGTAACCAGAACTGTTCCCAATAAATAAATTTGTGATCCTATATAATCGGATACTGTATTTCTAACATTGTTCTGGACATTGGTTTCTACTCCTGAATTGTTATTCATATAGAAATATATCCTTGGTTTTTAGCGTCCTTTCGCAAAATATTGTCTTTTAAGAATATAAACTACTATTTAACTCTTTTTTTAATAGTAATTAATATTACCACAACAAGTAATGTTAAGAATAAATAAAATTAAACATCTAATATGTTTATATATTTATTTATTTTAAACCCTATGCATTGTAAAAATGATAGATGGCTTAGACAAAAGGACAGGAAAATTGAAGAAGGGCAATCCTTCCATTTTGTCAGCATTATACATAAAAAATCTTGGAAAGCAAATTTGTTCCAAAAACCTTAAAGGCAAGGATAATTTATAGCGCAGAAATATCTTTTTTTTATATTATAAAAATGAAGATTATAAATCATTTTAAATGCCCATTTTTATACCATATTCCTGTTCTAAATTTTTCTGTGGGGTAGCAAAAAAACGTGCAATTAAGAGGGGTTAAGCGAGCCAGAATAGAGGCGCGCTCTTTTTTTAAAAAAGTAAGAAATGCGCTTCTCATTAATGAGAGCAAAAGAACTTGTTCAAGAGGTAGGACAACACAAAAAAGCGCATACTGAAAGCAGCATACGCGTAAAAAATTTTAAAATTTATCCGGAGCCAGAGTGAGGTAAAAACCTTATCAGTTCTACCGCTCTGGCCGCAACGGAATAAGCTTAGGCAGCCGCACGCTTCTTTGCGATTTCACGCTTTACTTTACGTGCACGCGTAGAAAGCTTTTCGTCCTTGGTCTTTAATAACCAGTTATCCAGACCTCCGACATGTTCAACCGAGCGCAGGCCGTGGGTAGAAACCCGAAGGCTAACACCGGTACCAAGCGTATCGGAAATCAGAGTAACATTCTGAAGGTTTGGCAGGAAAGTCCGCTTCGTCCGATTATTGGCGTGGGACACATTGTTGCCTACCTGGCGGCCTTTGCCGGTCAGTTCGCAAATGCGCGACATTTTCTCTCATCCTGAATGGCCGGGAGGATCGACAGACAGACAGATATCATCCTAAGCCCGTGATCATTCCCCTATGGAAAGCATCGGCGGATAGCTTGCCTTGCCGGATTCGTCAAGCAAGGAAGGCGTTTCCGCGCTATTTAATGGGCTGATATAGCAAATTTATCAGCAGATGCTATGGTTTTTTATGACATTCTTCAACTGATCTTATATTAACGCTCTAAAAAGACTAAGATGGACAAAAGTATTAACCCTTTTCCTTTACCTGAACCGATGTGTCTTGCTCTTTTAGAAGCGCGAAAAGCAGGCGAACAAGGGGAGGTACCTGTCGGGGCTGTTGTTACGCTGTATGGGAAAATAATCACTTCGGCTGCTAATGCCATGCAACCACCTTTTACAGATCCCACAGGGCATGCCGAGATAAGAGCATTAAGACAGGCGGCGGCTATTTTGGGTAATAGTCGCCTTGAACAATGTGATTTATGGGTGACGTTGGAGCCTTGTGCGATGTGTGCAGGCGCTATCTCTATAGCCCGTATTCGCCGCTTATATTTTGGGGCTGATGACCCTAAGGGAGGCGCTGTTCTTTATGGTCCTCGGTTATTCTTCCAGCCTACTAGTCACCATCGCCCTGAGATTTACAATGATTTAGGCGGTCGAGAGGCAGCCGAATTACTTCGACATTTTTTTCAGAAAAAAAGACAAAAAAAGAGCGTTTCTTCTTGATTATGAAGATAACAGACACTGAAAAATTTTAAAACGATTGGGTTTGTTGCTTTAAAATAGAAAATTATAGATAGGTTGTATTGGTAACTTTATAGCATTGTTATACTTTGCTGATAAAACAATGCATTATAAATGTTTTTAGGTGTTTTTAAGATAAAATTATCTCATTTTTAGTAAAATAAATTCTATTGCAGATTCTATAATGGCCATTATAAATTGAGTATTGTTCCAGTAAAACTGGAAAAACTGTTTATTAATTTTTTTGGCCTGTGCTGTTTATTTTCTATTGTCTTGATATAAAAGAAAAGGCATGAAGAACATCATTTATATATTTTTAGAACCGTGACACCACACCCCTCCCTAACAGCTTTTCCGTGGCATGATTGCCTGCTTCTTGTAGCGCTGATTGCGTTTAACGGCCTATTCGCTATGTCCGAATTGGCTATCATTTCTTCCCGTCGGCCAAAACTGGAAGCGATGACCCAAAAGGGCAATCTGATCAGGGGCGCTAAGGCGGCCTTGGCTTTGAGTGCCCATCCCGGACGTTTCCTTTCCACGATGCAGGTAGGCATTACAGGGATTAGCACCCTTGCCGGTGCTGTTTCGGGGGAAACCCTAGGCGGCCCTATCGGGGAGCGACTGGCTTTATTGGGTGTTCCTAATGCATCGGTATGGGGTTTTGCTGTTGCTATTGTCGTAACGACCTATTTTTCCCTTATTTTCGGGGAGTTAGTACCCAAACAAGTGGCGTTACGGGCCCCTGAACAGATTGCGGCTGTTACTGCGCTTCCTGTCTTATGGCTTTCTCGGATTACGGCACCGGCTGTTTGGCTACTTGATAAATCGAGTGCGATTGTTTTCCGTTTGGCTGGTATGGATCGAGAGACCCATAATCAGGTTACCGCAGAAGAAGTTCGACTAACCATTACAGAAGCCTTTCAAGCGGGTGTTATTGAAGAAAATGAACGTCAGATTATTTCGGGCGTTATCCGTTTAGCTGATCGGCCTGTTCGTGAGATTATGACACCACGAACCGAAGTCGGATGGTTGGATATGAATGCCGATGTTCCGACTATTTCAAGAAATCTAGCTTCTATGCCTCATAGCCGGATGCCTGTCGCTGTTGGTTCGGTCGATAATATTATCGGGGTGGTTCATTCTCGTGATATTGTTCGCGCCTTAATGCGGGGCGAAAAATTAGACCTGAAACGTTTGATGCGCTCGGCCCCGGTTGTCCCAGATCAAACGACCGTTATGGCTGCTTTGGATAGCCTGCGTCTGGCAGAAGTGCCTTTGGGGATGGTTCATGATGAATATGGCCATTTTGAAGGCGTGGTAGCCCCAGCTGACTTATTAGCGGCCATGAGTGGTCATTTTGTCTCTGATGCTGGGGGTAAAAACGATCCGAGCATTATTGAGGATAAAGATGGTCATTATATCATTTCAGGTTCATTATCGGCAGATCAGATGGCCGATAAGCTGAATTTTGAACTGGATGAAGATCGGGATTATGCCACCGTGGCTGGTTTTGCACTTTCTGTCCTGCGTCATTTGCCAACTGTAGGGGAACGTTTTTCGGCCCATGACTGGCAGTTTGAAATTTTAGATATAACGGGTCATAAGATTGAAAAAATTGGTGCTTCTCGCGTTGCGGATCACGCGTTAGAACATGTTTAACTAAAAAGCCGGTAATGGATACCGGCTTTTTGAAGAGATAATTTTCGTTTCCAATTGCATTTTTAGCGATGAAGCGCACCAAACTTGGCTTCAAAAGCTTCGATATTATTGTCGGCTAATAATTGAGCCTGTTCTACCCAATGTTCGCGCTCGATACGGCCGCTGAAAGCCCCCATTTGCGGATCAATACGGAGAATATCTTCTTGGCTCCATGCCGCAATCTGTGAAAAACGGTTGATCCCCATTCCTATCAAAATTTTGTTTGCCTTGGGGCCTAGGCCTTTGATGAGCGTTAACTTATCGGCTGTTGCACTATTGCTGTCTGTCGGGACAGTGGGCGTGTGAACCTCTGCCTTTATATCTTTTTTAGCTTCTACTGCTTTTTTAGGCGCCTGCGTGTCCGTTATGGGCGAGGATTTTATATCATCTTTTTTGGGGCTTTCTTCTGAAGACTCTGTCTCTGGTTTTTTGACAGGCGTTTTCGTTAAAGGCGGTGTTGGCTCGACTGGTTTGACCGTATCTTCTGAGACAGGCGTCGCAGAAGTCAATTTTTTATCGGAAATAACCTCTTTAGAAGAAGGCTTTGTTTTATAAGCTTCTGATGGGGAAGCCTTTTCCGAAACAACAGGCTGCTTTTCTTTTTCTGCCAAGGGTGAATTTTGATAGGCCGGGGGTTGAACAACGGGCTCAAAGGTTCGCTGAAGCTTAGGGGGTTGGGTATCTTGCTTTTCTTCTGTGACTTTTATCGGTTTTTGGCGACGGGTTGCCAAAAAAGCGACAATCACAGCGATGGCGAGAACGACAACCAGCGCCCCCAGCGCAATCAGTTGGGTTGTGGTCACGTTATTCTACTCCTTGAACATCAAAATAGAGGGTAAGTTTGCTATATCTGCTTCATAGTTAGGGATATTCTGTTGAATAAGAAGGGTGAAGCGCCCTAATTCTTTTTCTGAAAACCAAGAATACTAGTCTTGTCGTTTTTATGGGTCATTTTTTGATAGGGGATATTGAAAGATAGCCTCTGTTAGGAAAAACAAAGGCTATCCATTACCAACTTTTATAATCCGATATCCTTCCGCCAGAAGCCATCAGGATAATCAATGGCCGCAACTGCCTGATAGGCCAGTGCCCGCGCAGATTTAAAGTCTTTAGCCGTGGCGGTAACATTTAACACCCGCCCACCATTGGCTTTCAATATCTCTCCGTCCAGTTTTGTCCCAGCCTGAAAGACGATCGCGCCCAATTTTTCAGCATCTTCTATTTTTTGAATAGAGCCCCCTTTGACAGGCGATGCCGGATAGCCTTTTGCTGCCATAACAACGGTCACCGCATGATCCGATGAGAAGCGGGGCGCAGGTTGTATTTCTAATTGCCCCTGAGCTGCGGCATAAAATAATGGTAAAATGTCGTCTTCTAATCGTAACATCAGTAACTGGCATTCTGGATCGCCAAGACGCGCATTATACTCGATCAATTTTGGCCCTTCTTTTGTGAGCATAAGGCCTGCATAAAGAATACCAATAAAAGGCGCGCCTTCTTGTTTCATGGCCTGAACAGTGGGCACAATAATGCGTTGCATCACTTGCTGTTCAATATCGGCTGTAAGACGGGTCGCCGGACTATAAGCCCCCATACCGCCCGTGTTGGGACCCGTGTCGCCATCCCCTACACGTTTATGATCCCGCGCTGTTCCAAAGGGATAGACATTTTGACCATCGCTAATCGCAAAAAAGCTAGCCTCTTCCCCTTGCATAAATTCTTCGACGACAATTTCTAAGCCTGCTTTTCCAAAAGAGCCGGCCGTCATTTCGTCAATCGCGGTTTCCGCTGCTGTCCGACTTTCAGCGATAATAACGCCTTTTCCCCCTGCAAGGCCGTCTGCCTTGATAACCACGGGTAAGCCAAAATCGTTAAGTGCCGCTTTTGCCTCAAGGGCATTACGGCAACGCTGATAGCGCGCTGTTGGAATATCGTAGCGGGCACAAAGGTCTTTCGTAAATCCTTTTGAACCTTCTAACTGGGCGGCGGCTTTGTCCGGCCCAAAAGCCGCTATATCTGCCGCTCTTAAACTGTCGCCAAGGCCATCGACCAAGGGCGCTTCCGGTCCGATAATCACCAAATCGACTTTATGGTTTTTACAAAAATCGACGACAGCCTTATGATCGGTTACGATAAGGTCTGCTGGTTTTGCCAGTTTAGCAATACCGGGATTGCCTGTTGTGGCGTATAATGTATCAAGTGAAGGCGACTGGGCGATTTTCCATGCTAAGGCATGTTCGCGGCCTCCGGTTCCGATAAGCAGGACGTTCATGAACTCTTTCTCTTTTGATGGCACGCATTTGATAGACGACTCCGGTGAAACAGACAATGTTCGTGCTTTTTCTGTTTCCGAAATTTCTGGTGCTTTAAAACGCACAGTAGAAAACGCCTTTAGCCATATTCGGGTTAGAGGCGAAATATCTGGTTTTACAAGAGCGGGATCAGGCCATTGTTATCTGGCTTTGAAAGATGACAAATCAGTATTGGATTCTGTTATCTGGCGTGGTGTGGCTTCCCATATTGGTTTCCTGCCTGAAAACGGAATGGAAGTTATCGCAACAGGTCGCCTTACGACTTATGCCGGACGTTCCCGTTATCAATTAGTCATTGAACGACTGGAAATTGCTGGGCAAGGGGCATTGATGGCGCTCCTTGATCGGCGGCGGCGTGCTTTAGCAGAAGAGGGATTGTTCGATCAACAGCGAAAGAAAGCTTTACCTTTCTTACCGCAAGTTATCGGGGTTGTAAGTTCGCCTTCTGGTGCCGTTATTCGTGATATTCTCCATCGTCTGGCTGATCGCTGTCCCTCTCATGTGATTTTATGGCCTGTCCCTGTTCAAGGAGAGCAGTCAGCGGAAAAAATTGCAGCGGCTATTCGTAGTTTTTCTGCCTTAGAAGCTAAGTCTATAATTCCACGTCCTGATCTGTTGATTGTTGCGCGTGGGGGCGGCTCGCTTGAAGATTTATGGGGCTTCAATGAAGAAGTTGTCGTTCGTGCGGTTGCGGAATGTTCAATTCCGATTATTTCGGCGGTGGGGCATGAAACCGATACAACACTTTGCGATTTCGCTGCGGATTTACGGGCCCCCACGCCAACAGCGGCTGCAGAATTAGCTGTTCCTGTCAAAAGTGAATTAATATCCCAGTTGAAGGCGCTTCATTTACGGATGAATAATGCTGTAAATCGCTATTACCATTTATCAAATGAGCGATTGCAGGGCATCAGCCGTCGCTTACCAGCTTCAGAACGATTACTAGCCCCTTTTATGCAACGTTTTGATGATGAAACGGAGCATTTCAAGCGAAGCATGACGGATCGGTTGGCGGTAGCCTATCATAAAATGGCTGCTTGTGCCGCAACTTTGCGACCCGCCCTATTAGTTTCCCGTATTGCCCGTGAACAGGCACGCTTGTCAGCCTGTCGTTTACCTTCAAGACAGCATTTGATTATGCAAGAGCAACGAAAAGTTGTGATCGCGCATCAACGTTTAGTAAGCGCTTATCAGCATAAGCTTGCCCGCACAGCCATGCAGTTGGATTTTATCCGTAACAAGCTGAAGCCTGTTTTACTGAAACGGAGCTGGCAACAAAAATATGACCGTCTGGCGAGCTGTATTATTAAGCCTGATAGAATATCGGCACGGCTTGATACCATGGAGAAAACAGTAAACCAATTATGGCGAATTGCAGAACAAGCGCATCCCGATAAGATTTTGGCAAAGGGTTATGCCCGCGTCGAGAATAAAGAAGGCCAGACTATTTGTAATGCAGAACAAGCGCGCCAGCAGTCCCTGTTAACGCTGATTTTCCATGATGGGACTTTGCCCGTTATACCGTCTGTTATTAGACCGCAGCCATCCCCCAACAAGCTTTCCAAGCGTAGCCCTTCTGACGATCAACCCAATTTATTATAAAGATAATTTTTAAATTTTACTATATTTTAGAATATAGTTATTTAAAAATGTTGTTTTTTTATGTCATATTGTTGATCTTAATATAATTATAATAGTATTTTATTATAATAATGACATTTATTGCCAAATAGTTTTTTTGTCTTTCAATTGGGATGCTTTGATGAGTTTATCCTTTCATAATTCTTCTGCTACAAAAGTGTATCCTAGCCCTGATAAGGCTAAAAAAAAGAAACAGCCTCCTTTTTATAATACTTTAATAAAGCAGGTTCGCTTATGGCATTGGGTGAGTGCTGCTCTTTTCTGTGTTGCAATGATCTTCTTTGCAGCGACAGGCTTTATGCTTAATCATGATGACGGCATTTTTGCCCCCCACATGACCACCACGCAAAGGCGAGCTAATATTCCACCCCAATTGCTTGCGTCTTTACAACAACCCTTAAAAGAGATGTCTCTATCCAAGCCTATAAAAGACAATGGGGACGTTGATTGGAGCCGTCTTACCGCGAATGAAATTCATCAGGCTTTGCCGGATGATGTCTCTAAATGGTTAAAAGAGAATAATTTCCCTGTAAGAAAACAGGCAACATGGACCAAGGATTTTGTTTATTTCATGGCACCCAAATTAGGGGGCCGCGAAAAATTATTGATTGAGCGTGATAACGGTCATCTTCATTACGAATATACGTCCAGAGGCTGGATTGGTTTTGCCGACGATTTACATCGGGGGTCTGGTACTAATGCCGTATGGAAACTGTTTATGGATTTATTAGCCATAGCCTGCCTCGTTTTTTCCATCAGCGGTTTGTGGCTTTTACAAGTTCATGCCAAGAAACGTCCCTCAACATGGCCGCTTGTTATCGCTGGGGTCGTTATACCTATCATCATTATTGTGATGATTTTTCATAGCTAGAATGTTTTAGCCGAAAATTCTTCGAGAAGATTTTTTTTCTGATAATAGAAGAATAACCACACGCGTAGGGCGCTTGCTAAATTCGGAGGAATTTCAGCAAGCATCCTTTCCGCATCAATTTGGGCAATAAGTGCATTAAGCGGTAACTGTTTTTGATAAGCGGCTTGTTCCAATGCATGCCAAAAAATCGGTTCCAAACTAACCGAGGTTGAATGCCCTGCAATCATCACGGAACGCTTGATTGGCCCTTGATAAGGGATTTTTTCAATAGGTGAGTCTGAAGGGGATATAAGCGAAACCATAGTGTCCCCTATTGTAGATCACAGGTTAATCATAATCTATTATTCTTTTATCCAGCCAGATAATGCCTGTTTTATAAGGCTTTCGAGCATAGTTATACCTTCTTCGCTATCATTAAGACATTGAAGCGTTGCAAAATTTTCGCCACCGGATTCGATAAAATTTTGCTGTCCTCTTATCGCAATTTCTTCCAAAGTTTCCAGACAATCTGCAGAAAATCCGGGCATCGCCACCACCAATTTTTTTATTCCCTGTGCTGGAAAATCTTTTAAGATTGTAGCCGTCGCAGGACTGAACCATTTTTGGGTACCGAAACGGGATTGAAAACTAGTAATCACCTTTAGATTTAAAACTTTGCTGAGCGCTGCGCTCGTCGCGATGCATTGGTCATAATAAGGATCACCTTGCTCGCGCGTTTTCACTGGCATACCGTGATAGCTTAACAATAAAGCCTCCGGCACAAAGTCCAAGGCTTCTAATTGCGTTTCAATAGAAGCTTTGAGCGCGTTAATATAATCGGGATGATTGTAATAGGGCGCAAGGCTTCGGAATATAGGTTGCCAACGCATTTTTTGTAAACTGCGATAGGCTTCATCTTGAACAGTAGCTGTGCTGGCGGCAGAATATTGCGGATAAAGGGGGGCTAGCAACAGATGGCGACAGCCTTGCTCTATTAAATGGTTAATCTGATCCTTAATAGAAGGTGCACCATAACGCATAGCATACTCTACGATGATAGAATTAGGCGTTCTTTGCTGTAAAATATGGGCTTGATTTTGCGTGATAACCGCAAGAGGTGACCCTTTTTCTGTCCAGATACTGGCATAGGCATGGGCTGATTTAGGGGCGCGAAAAGGTAAGATAATGCCCCTCAAAATAGGTTGCCATAACAAGGGCGGTATTTCGATAACGCGCCGATCTGATAAAAATTGTCCAAGATAACGGCGAAGGGCTTTGGCCGTTGGAGCAGTGGGGGTACCCAGATTAACAAGTAATACACCTATTTTTTTAGGATTATCTGACAATACGTCTATTTTATTCATTCATGAATTTCTTTTAAAAAAGTAAAAAATAATAATATTATCTCTCTAAAATTGAGAGCTATATTTAGATAGTAAGATTTATATCACATAATATTATTCTGTATAACGTTTGGTATAATTCAATGTTTCTTAAAAATATTAAAATCTTGATTGAAAATAGATGTTGTTTTGTAAGATATAAAATCAAGCATTTTTTATTATAGCGTCTTCTGAAAGGCCGAGTGCTGCCCGTAGATTTTCAGCATCTTTGCGCGGGGAAACACCAAAAAAATGACGGTAATCGCGGCTAAATTGGGAAGGACTGTCATAGCCGACCTGATACCCCACTGTGGCAACCTCTGATTCTGGCGCGATTAACAAAGAACGCCCTTGTTGTAGTCGGATTTGTTTTTGGAATTGTATTGGGGATAAGGTCGTAACCATTTTAAAATGACGATAAAAAGAGGCTGAACTCATATTAATCTGTTGTGCTAACGTAGGAATATTGAGCTTTTCGGTATAATGCTGTCTTATCCATGCTACAGTCTGAGCAATGCGAGTAATATTACTATCTTTCAGTCCGATTTGACGCAGTAGAATAGCTTGTTGTCCATCTTTAATAAGGTGCCATGTAATTTCTTTTTTAATCAAAGATAGTAAGACAGGTCTATCTTCAGGTTTATCTAAAAGAGTCGTGAGGCGAAGAAGCGCATCTATCATTTCTTCCTTTAATGCACTAACGACTATACCCCTGACCGCTTGGTCTTTTATAGAGATTTTAGGTTGATACTGTACTAATAATTCGGCGATGAAGGCAGGCTCAATCGTAAGACATAAGGCGATATAGGGATCTTTTGAGGTTGCCTTGGTAACTTTAGCGATCGTTGGAAGCTCCATTGAGGCAATCAGATATTCGCCTGCCTTATAGTGGAAGCTTTCCCTTCCAAGAGTAACGGTTTTTTCGCCCTGCAAGATAACACAAAATGCGGGATAGCTTACTAAGCGTGCGGGGTGGATAAGCCGTTTTTTCAAGAATAAGACCCTCAATAGGGGGTGTTCGCCCATATTTTTGCCATTGTCGTTCGGTCTGATTTTTTAAAAGCGTCAATCGGTCACTTGTCATCACCTTAAATTACCGCCTTTTTAAGAATGAGAGAAATCCTGCATTATGATAGAATCGTGCAAGACTATGCGAGGATCGCGGATCTCCTTTTTTTAGAACAGTATTTATAGTGATAGCCAGATCAAAGGCGAGGGACATGAAGACCTTACCTTACATTAAAAGAGTCATTCGAAAAGAGGACTGTCATGCACTATAAAACTTTGGGTAATACAGGTCTGATGGTATCTGAACTGTGTCTTGGTACTATGACTTTCGGCGCTGGAGAAGGATTCTGGGGTGATATATCCGGCGTTAATCAAGAAGGCGCGGATCTCTTGGTTAAAACAGCTTTTGATGCAGGCATAAATTTTTTAGATACTGCCAATGTTTATTGTGGTGGGCAATCCGAGCAAATCTTGGGACAGTCTTTACGCAATCTGGGGATTGCCCGCGAAGAGACCGTAATCGCCAGTAAAGTGTTTGGCATCATGGGAAAAGGCCCTAATGATAGGGGTGCCTCGCGCGGTCATATTATGACTGCGATACAGGCGAGTTTAAAGCGAATTGGCACGGATTATATTGATCTTTATCAGATACATGGTTTTGATAGTCATACACCGATAGAAGAAACGCTTGAAGCTTTGAATGATCTCGTAAAACAGGGCTATATTCGTTATATTGGTCTTTCTAACTGGGCGGCATGGCAGGTGATGAAGGCAGTTGATATTAGCCGTTATCGTGGGTTGTCGTCTATTGCTTCTTTGCAGGCCTATTACACTATTGTTGGGCGTGATTTGGAACGTGAAATCGTCCCGATGCTTCTTTCTGAAAATGTAGGGTTAATGGTTTGGAGCCCTCTGGCGGGAGGCTTTTTATCCGGTAAATATAAGGCCCATGCGCAAGGTGAGAAAGAAGGCCGCCGATCTGATTTTAATTTCCCGCCGGTTAATTTAACGCGTGGTTACCCTTTATTAGAGGTGATGCGAAAGGTTGCTGAGAAACAGGATTGTTCTGTTGCTGAAATAGCTTTGGCATGGTTGCTTCATCAAAAAGTTGTAACCAGTATTATTATCGGTGCTAAACGTCTTGATCAGCTTCAAGATAATATTGGTTCGACGAAGATAGTTTTAGATGAAGAAAGTCTTGAAATGCTGGATAAAGCAAGCCAGCTAGACGCAGAATATCCGGGGTGGATGCTTGAACGACAAGGTCAATATCGACAATTCGATTAAACTTATCTGGAAAATGGGTCTTTGCGTATAAGGTATAATTTCATACGGAAAGACCCATACTATAGGGCTGTTCCCAGAAAATTTTAAGCAGGTTTCTTACTTGTTACGCTAAAATCAAAGACGACCGCTTCTGCTAGGAAGGGGCCTGCAAATTGTTTAAATTTTTCATGAGCAGCATCAAAGAAAGCGGGATCTTTGACAAGCGGTTGCCCGACATAATAGTTACGGTCACCTTCAGAATTAAAGGTAACCAGATACCCTTGTTCTAAACCTAAATCTGCATTCTCACCGCTATTTTGTGCGCCGGTTTCAATCGAAACGACAACGGATCGGCCATCAGGACGACGCGATAATGTAGCTAATGCCAAAAAGTGTTCTGTGACTTTTTTCCGTTCTACAGCGGTAGTCTGTTGATTGAACCGGAACATGACGACATGCCGGACTAATCCCGGTCTAAAATCAGGGGACGTAAATTGGGCTTTTCCGACTTCGTCTAATAGTTTTTGTGCTGTTACAGCGGCGTGACTTAATGATTTTACTGGCTCGACTTGTCCCTGCGCCATCGTTGCCCCTTGCGTTATACAGGCTGTTATAAATACTATGCCTAAACAGGCATGTTTTGGCATTATTTTCATTGATACCTTATCTTTTAGACTTATGCTAACCGACTGCTAACCGACTGCTAACCGACTGCTAACCGACTGCTAACCGACTGCTAACCGACTGCTAACCGACTGCTAACCGACTGCTAACCGACTGCTAACCGACTGCTAACCGACTGCTAACCGACTGCTAACCGACTGCTAACCGACTGCTAACCGACTGCTAACCGACTGCTAACCGACTGCTAACCGACTGCTAACCGACTGCTAACCAGCGATGACTGCAAGCACTTTTCGCATATGGTCTTGCCATAAAATAGGATGCCATCCTTTTAAACGCATAACTTGCGTCTGACGACGTGGCGAAAATGGCGCCATATAATCGGTAATAGCTTCTTCCCAAGAACTGCCATTAAGGGGATCAATATAGTCCGCCATATTACTGCTTATTTCACGATAAACGGGCAAATCGCTGGCAATGACGGGTAATCCATGTCGTAAAGCTTCGGCAATGGATAGGCCTTGATGGGTAAATATTGATGGTTTTAATAAGGCCCTTGCCTGTAATATTAGCTGATTTAATATCTGATCGTTACAGGCGCCTAGAAAATGAATATGTTTCTGAAGAACGGGGTTCCGCATAAGCATGGACTTTAGACGCAGATTTTCGCCTTTATCTTGACCAACAATCAATAAGTCAGGGGTTTTTTCTGCCCACCGGCTGATTAATCGCTTCCAAATGGCAAACAACATTTCGTAATTCGTGCCATCATGAATAGGGCCTATACAGAGAAAATAAGGTCTTTCCGGCTTATCACTTTTAGGCTGAATGGGCGGGTTTTGCTTTGTCGGCGCGCTTACCATGCCATCAGCACCGAGGGGAACAGTTGTTATTGGTATAGTACGGCCTGCTTCTGCCATGAACGGCAAAAAGCGATTACGCGTCGCTTCGCTATCAGAAATAATACAATCTGCATATTGCGCGATATTTTTTA
The DNA here is from genome assembly GCF_000218875.1 of Zymomonas mobilis subsp. pomaceae ATCC 29192. Classification (NCBI taxonomy): domain Bacteria; kingdom Pseudomonadati; phylum Pseudomonadota; class Alphaproteobacteria; order Sphingomonadales; family Zymomonadaceae; genus Zymomonas; species Zymomonas mobilis. The sequence goes on along the minus strand of NC_015709.1, from coordinate 1,008,827 downwards.
AGCGGCGTTGCAAACGCTGAAATTGTTGTGGTTTTATATATTCAGGATAATCCAGCGCTTCGGTGTCATGGAGAAGACAAACAAAACGCGCTTGTTCCTTTTGAATAATGTTTTTGATAGTCGTTCCATCATCTAAGTGATGGGGTGAGCATTGTAAAAGAATTCGGATGCCATTCGTTGCATTGAAACGATGCGGCCATAATTTAAATAAAGCCTCTACCCGATTAAAGGCTAATTTTAACGGACGATGAAAACTTTGGGTGTTGGCTTTCTGCCATTCTTTTTCAGTCTGCTCTATCAGCTTAAGAACAGCGCCTTGTGATAAATGACCATAATGCCCCACATTATTTAACCGCCCAAAGGATATTCTATCAGAAAACCATCCTATAAGAAGCTTTGCCCAAGCGATTTCAATACGGCTGATACCATCAGGGACAAATCCACACCGAGCCTGTTGTGTTAACCATGAGAGATCAAGAATAATCTCTCCATCTTGGGAATCATTTTTGCTGTCCAAGGCCTGATCTGAAGAACTCGTTTCTGCCATCAATCATCCTTATACCTTGCCAGGCTTACCTATGATCTAATATTGTCCAGTATTTCAAATTTATAAGGGTTTAATGCCGATACCAAGCTATTATTGAGCAAATCCTGCCTTGAAGCTGACGTAGTCTTGTTACCAATGTCATTTTGGCCTTGGGTGTTTTTATCAGTCTTTCTATCAGAATTTCCGGTGAACAGGGCATCCCCGTTACTGGATCGAGATAGCGCGGATAGAGAATAAGTGTCACGGCTGCAAGCTCTGTTAAAGTCAGACAGCGTTTTCGCCTATTCGGGATAACACCAAGATCATGCGTTAATCCCCATCCTGCATAAAATGGTATCCCATGGCAAACCACTTCACAGCCCCGTAGTAAGGCTTCAAAACCAGCCAGCGAAGTCCAAACATGGATAGCATCTATCTGGTCAAAAAAAGCATTAATAGGATAATTTCGGATGATTACATCTGCATATTGCTCGACTTCCTCTTGAGCGACAAACCCTTTCCGGTGGCCTGCTTCTACATCAGGATGCGGTTTAAAAATAATATAGCTATCGGGTTCGGCGTTTCTTACCCGACACAATAAATCCAGATTGCCTTTTACATCGCCCCCGCCCAACTTGACGGAACGGTCATCTTCTACCTGTCCGGTTACTAAAATTTTGCGGCGCCCTTGGGGAAGATCGAGTTTTCCCCTTGTTCTATCTCCCATATATTTGCTGATGCCAGCCGCTTTAATCTGCGCTATCAAATTTTCGGCGCGCTCTAAGAGTAAAGGTGAAAAATCAGTTTCATTGAATAAGGTTTCAATATCAGAAGGATGATTGGGATCGTAATAAATGCCTTGTTTATCAACTACGATTGAAAGAGGTGGATGCAAGCCACTACCCAATCCCACGGATCGGATAAAACCATCTTCTACTTCGTCAATATGACCTTCTTTTTTTAAAACTTGTTCTCTCAATCCTTTCGGTTCACGCGAAGGCCATAGCGCAATAGTATCTTTTGGTTTTTCAAGATAAGATAAGGCCTTCGCCGTTTTATTCGGCATGGCTAGGGGCGTAGTCTCTCCAGACCATAGAAAGCTGCGAATAGCTTGTTTTTTCCACCATGCCATGCCGCAAGCCGCCTTAATAGGACGGTTACTTTCTATTATTATTCGCCAATCGATAAGCTGTTTGATGGCTTCTTGGGGGGATGTCGATTGTTTTGTAAAAATATCATAATATTCCGTTTGTTGGATTAATAACTGATTTATCCACTGATCGAGTATTTGTCCGTTGGGATTAGAAAAAGGGGTTTGTGTTTTCGTTTTCTCAGAAAATTCAGTGAGGGGAATATTCCCTAAAAGGGCAATTAATCCAATATCAATGTAGAGATTATGCTGCTTGCTGATAAAAATTTCATGGGTCTGGTTTAATAGGCTCCACGGGTTGAAGTCGCCCATGTGAATCGTTCTATCTTTTTTTCTTAATTTTTGGGCAATAGGTTTGATTTTCGGGTGATCGGGCAACAGGAAAATATCCCCCTCCATGGGACGGACGTTCTCTTCAAAATAAGCTATCTCGACTGTATCCTGCACCATAATGGCTCGCCTTTTAATAGACGAAAAGGGCATGGACGGTGACCAGAAATTACCGCCTACCTGTGATTTTAAAAGTTGTTCCTTCAAAATCTGAATATGCTGTTTTTCGTCAGCTGAAAGTGAAGATGTAAAATCGGTTTGCTGAAAGGTTTCTACTGTTATTTTTTGTTTTACAAAGTCTTGGATAACAATTTTCGCATGAGGAAAGGGAGGGGGACGCAAAAAAGGCAAAAGTGCTGGCATTTTTTTTCCATGAAGCCGATTTATTACAGCCTGTTGTTAGCCATTAAGAGCAAAAAAAAACAAAGGAATATTTCAAGAAATTGTGACGGTCATCTATTTAGATTTGATGATTATAAATTATAAAATTTATACTTATTTTCAATGATTAAGATAAATTTTTGACAAATATCTCCTTCTGTTTTCTCCAATAGGGGGTATTTTTCTTTGCAACTATATCTTGGTTGACCTGTTTTTTTATAAATTAGATTTTATCGAATTGATGGGATCTGAGACCAGAAGAAGAGCAAATCCTTTAAAGAAGAGGGCGATTATTCGCGGGGAAATAAGGTTTTTTCTTGGGGTTAAAACAGCATAAATAAAGGGAGATACCTCTGATGTCGAATGATACAACTATTTCGGAAGCACGACGGGGCGTAATGACAGGTTTAGCTGTAGCTGGTTTAGCATCAGGTCTAGGGGGGGCTGCTTCGGCGGCTAACCGAGATAAAGATCCCGCCGTTACGGGAGGTAAAACCTTTTTTGATCCTCGTGAAGCCTATCCTCGAGCTCCTTTTGCGGTACAGGATCAGCCTTGGCCAGGTCTGGCTAATAAAATGATTCCGCGGCCAGATCATGGCGAAAAATCATATCGGGGTTCTGGTAAATTACAGGGACGCAAAGCGCTGATTACCGGCGGCGATTCTGGCATTGGACGAGCCACCGCTATCGCTTATGCGCGTGAAGGTGCTGATATTGTTATTAATTATCTTCCCCAAGAAGAATCAGATGCTCGTGAAGTCGTCTCTTTACTTCAAGGCGAAGGGCATAAAGTTTTTGCCTTGCCGGGTGATTTGCGGAATGAGAATTTCTGTATTCAGTTAGTTCAAGAAGCCGCTAAACGGTTGGGCGGTCTCGACATTTTGGCCAATATTGCAGGTCATCAGCATTATAATGAGTCTATTTTGACTCTTTCTACTGCTGACTTTGATGAAACGTTGAAAACCAATGTCTATGCTATGTTCTGGCTGTGTAAAGAAGCCCTTCGCATTATGCCAGCGGGTTCCGCTATTATTAATACCGCTTCGACGCAAGCCTATAAGCCTTCGGCCATTCTTTTAGACTATGCCACCAGTAAAGCGGCCATAGCTAACTTTACGCGCGCTTTAGCTATTCAGCTCGCCCCTAATGGTATTCGCGTTAATGCTGTAGCACCGGGACCATTCTGGACACCGCTTCAGGTCTCGGGAGGGCAGCCTTCTTCTGCTTATACTCAATTTGCCTCTGGAACCCCGCTAAAACGTCCGGGGCAGCCTATTGAAATTTCTCCCGTATATGTTTTTTTGGCCTGTGCCGAAAATAGTTATGTTACTGGTGAAGTTTATGGTGAAACCGGTTGTGCTCAGATTTTTTAATTAAAGTAATCTGTATTGAAAAAAGGCAGAGCGCACACTCTGCCTTTCTTTGACTATGTACGATTATGCTTATTTCTTTTGGCCTAATTCTGTCGTTCTTTTTACAGCAGACAGAACACTTTTTTGTAAACCAGCGGTAAAATTACTCTCATTTAGAGCAAAAAGACTGTGCATCCCCACGCCAGCAGGTGAGTTATTAATATCTAATAATTGGCGCGGATGTTTGCCTGATAATTCAAGCATTTTGACGGCACCGATCATATTTTCCATAGTGGTTTTCCATGCCATTTCACGTGGCAAACCGGCCAGCACGCCAGCATCCACGAGCGCTTCGATGAAATAATAGATATAGTTGGGGCCACAGACCCCAAAGCCTGTAAATATATCAATGAGCGATTCTTCTAAAAAGAGGGCTTTCCCAAAACCCGACACAAATTTTTCGACGCTTTCTTTATCGGCGCGTTTATTAATAGCAATGCCACTATATCCAAGCCCTGTATCAGTCAGGGTATTGGGAATAATCCGTGCAATAGCTTTTTTAGCAGCGACCATTTTTTCTAACTGTGCCAGCGTAACACCGGCTACAATAGAAATAATGAGGGCATTTTCTTGGGCATATTTAGTGATGTCCTTGCCAATTGCCGCTATATTATCCTGTGGACGCACTCCGATAACGATAATATCGGCTTGCTTGATAGCTTCAATATTATCTTCTTTTTTGTCGAGCGTTAGAATTCGATAGCGATTGGCCAATTCAATTTTTCGTTCGGGACGAATATCGTAAGCCGTGATATTTTTTGGGGTAGCTGATTCATGGGTAATCATCGCGCGTATAATGGCCTCAACCATTTGCCCGCTACCAATAAAGTGAATTTGGCTCATTTGTTTTTCTCTTTTTAAAAAAGAATACTTTAATTGATCGTAAAGATTCTAACGTTATTTTTATAATAAGGGTATATGATCCTTATTTTATTACTAAAAACATTTTATTATTAAACAGATAGGCTAATACTACCTTCATTAATCCTTAGAAAAAATATTCGGTTTTCAATTTCATGGGAATAGGTCTATCTTTATAAAAAGCTGAATTGTTTTTCAGATAGTGAGGTCAAACGTGAACTTAGAAGAAAAACTGATCTCTTTACGTCGTGAATTACATCAGCATCCTGAGTTATCCGGTGAAGAATTCAAGACAACCGAAAGATTGATCCATTGGCTGAAAGAAGCCGATATTCGGGTTATATCCTATGGATTAAAAACGGGCGTCGTGGCCGAAATCGGGTCAGGTAAGCCCATTATCGCCTTAAGGGCCGATATTGATGCTTTACCGATTGAAGAAAATTCAGAGGCCGTTTGTCCATCACAAGAAAAAGGCAAAATGCACGCTTGTGGACATGATTTCCATACAGCTGTTCTGTTAGGGGCGGCTTTACTGTTAAAAGAACAGGAAGCTGAATTAACCGGCACTGTACGTTTATTATTTCAGCCTGCGGAAGAAAACTATTCCGGTGCTTTACAGCTTATCAAAGCGGGCGTTTTAGAAAATGTGTCCGCTGTTTTTGGTTTTCATAATGCGCCGTCTATGCCTGTTGGCGAATTCGGTACGTGTCATGGGGCCATTATGGCCAATGTCGATCGTTTTGAGATCAATTTGGCAGGTACCGGTGCCCATGCGGCTTATCCAGAAAACGGGACAGATGTTATTGTGGCCGCCGCAGAAATTATTAATAGCTTGCAGACAATTGTTAGTCGTAATGTTTCCAGTCATGAATCGGCTATTATTAGTGTAACCCGTTTCAATGCGGGAAGTGGGTGGAATATCTTGCCTGAAAAAGCAGCCTTAGAAGGCACTGTCAGAACCCATAGTCGAGAATTACGCAAAGAAATTCAAAGCCGGATGACGGATGTCATTTATTATATGGCAAAAGCCATGGGTGTGGGAGCTGAATTTATCTGGCATGAAGGGCCGCCTGCCGTCATTAATACCCCTTATTGGGCCGACTTCTCCAAAAAGATCGCCCAAGATTTCGGATACAAAGTCCATGACGTCAAAGCTAATAATGGCGGTGAGGATTTTGCCTATTATTTGCATTATAGACCGGGTGTTTTCTTTAATATCGGCACCGGTAGTCCTGAAACTCTCCATCATCCGGGCTTTAATATTGATGAAAAGGCTATTTTTCCAGCGGCTGAATATTATGCAAAGTTGGCTATAGCGGCTTTAACCGATTTGAAAGAGAAGGCCGGCGAGGCTTAATCCTATTAAAGACACTTTTTTAACGAAAGGGATGTCTCGTGACAAAGCCAAAAGAGAAAATGGGTATTTTGGAGCGTCGTCGGATTGAGGCGGAGATTATTAAGCCCATCTATGCTGCTATGAAACGTCATGTGGGAAAAGAAAAAGCACAAGCCATTTTAGAAGAAGCGATTGCTTCGGATGCGATCAAGGCCGGCCAATCTATGGCTCAAAAACAGAAGAGTGGGGCTACACTTAAAAATTTTGCCGCTATGCAATATCTTTGGGAGGCCGATGACGCTTTGAAGGTCGAGTTATTGACGAGTGATGATCAACGACTTGACTATAATGTCACCCGTTGTCGCTATGCCGAAATGTATCAGGCCATGGAACTTGGAGAAATCGGTAGTATTCTCTCTTGCACCCGTGATGCCCATTTTATTGAAGGTTATAATCCTGATATTGAAATGAGCCGTACCCAAACTATCATGCAGGGCGCAGCTTTCTGTAATTTTCGCTATCATTTAAAGTCAAATACGGGTTCTGAGAAAGTATAAATTTTTGAAGATTAAGCTATTTAATTAGAATCGCTTTATAAGAGTGGGCTAACAAGACGGGCTAAATTTTCCATAATTTTATGGTGACGTGGACGGCGACGCCACGCATTTTTATCCAGCTCATCTGAATTTTTGAGGTAGTCTATTTCAATATCTCTTAGCTGGGAAATAGCATCTTCATCATAGAGAATAAGACTAACTTCTTCATTTAAGAGAAAAGAGCGAATATCTACATTACTAGAACCCACCATAGCCAATCTTTTATCAACACTAATATGTTTGGCATGAAGTAATTTGTCTCGATAACGATGAATGTGAATACCGGCATTTAATAATTCTTGATAATAACTTTTTTGTGCAAGGCTGACTAAAAGCTGATCTGCAATTTTAGAGACAATAATGTTAACAGTCACACCCCGTAAGGCCGCTGTTTTCAAGGCTACCAGTAAATCACTGTCAGGAATAAGATAAGGCGTTACGATAACAACTTTTTCTCTGGCGACGTAGATGCCTGAGACTAACATGGTTTCAAAACCGGCGAGCGAATAATCCGCCCCGCTGGGTAATAACTGCAAAATATGAGGCCCTTCTTCAGGCGGGATTATATGCGGAATGGAACGCATCTTGTGGGGCAGCTCACCACTTTCTAAATACCAGTTAATTGCAAAAAGTGTCTCCATTTCGAAGACAATGGGGCCTTCTACTCTAATTGTTAGCTCCTGATTGATAACATTAGGCCGCCAGTCACGATTGATGATATTTTGAGAACCCGCATAACCGATTTTTCCATCGATAATGAAAAGCTTACGGTGATTTCTCATGTCACCACGGGTTCGCCCCCTTAATAAGCGAAAAGGTAACGCTTCCCGCGCTTCAACATTCAGAGCTTTCAAGCGTTCAATAACCTGTTTTCCGGAACGCCGTGACCCCAAAGCGTCAATTAATACTTGGCAATTAACGCCGCGTGCCGCTGCCCGTCCCAAGGCAGCGATGATTTGTTGACCCGATTTATCGGTATCAAAAATATAGATAACTAAATGGACGTGGTTCTGGGCCTGATCGATATCGGTTACCAAGTGATCAAAGAGCGCCTGATAATCAGAAATATAGAGCATCCGATTGCCCTTAAGCGCGGGCATATGACCTAGACGTTCGGCAAGGGAAGCGGCATTTTCAGAGGAAGAAGGCAATAGGGCGACGGTATCCTTTAATTTTGCCCGTTGTTCTTCTAAAAAGGGTTTAAGTTTTGCAAACCGCTCTGCGCGCCATGATGGAAATCGCGCCTGACCGATTAAAAGGTAGAGAAGAAGGCCTAATGCCGGTTGGAAAAAAATTAATAATAACCAACTACTGGCTGCTTGGGGAGTCCGCCTCATGGGGACCACAACCAGCATTACCAGCCGAATTCCCCATGCCAGTAATTCAACTAAACTTCCAAAAGTCATCGGATGGTAATGCCAGACATACAACAAAGAAATAAATAAAAATGTACATTTCTAAAAATAAACAGAAGCCTATCCTATGGTTCTGAAAAAGGCGATGAAAGATGATCTATGGATTGATCCATAAGCATGGTATCATCTGCATAACAAGGCATAGGTTTAGCATTGCGTCCGTTTGTCCATAGAATTTGTTTATTTTGTACAATCAAACGATGCGTCATATCTGCATAACGAATATCATTACTGGTTTGCACCTGTTTTAAGGTAAGAACGGGGCCATGCATAAATGTGAGCTGGACATCGTGGGTAAGATCTCGAAATAAAGCATCCATACCCCGCCCATCATCACATCGGTAGTAAACCCGATGATGACTAGCCATGACTTTTCGTTCATCTGCTAAAGCACAACCGCCTAATATTAGGATAATACTGGCTAAAGTACCTGCCTTTATATTATTTTTTATTCGCATAACACGCATCCTTTTTTGTTGTTTTACGCATATTATGAGATTTTGTCTTTTATAAATAATTTTTGTTAATAAATTTAAAGCGATTTTTACATTATTAAAATATAATTATAAAAATTAGTTTTTAATTAATAAATTATTTATATTTAATAAATTTAATATTATTATGTTGATATGCTAAATTATTAATATTGGTGATAACTATACCTATTCTATAAAATTAGGATATTTATTTTTATATTTTGTTTATTACTATGATTTCTTTAATCATTTTTAAGTTAAATTTTACAATAATATATATTTTTAAATGTAAAATTTTTTTTATAAAGTGGAACTGCTTTAAAAAATAGGCGTTTTACCTGACATAAGATAACTTGATAGGTTTAATATTTTAAATAATGGGAATAAAAATATTTTTTGTAAAATTTAAAAAATAATTATTTTCGTTAAATAAAATATTTTACCTTTTGACTATGTCAGGAGTGTACAATGAAATTTCAGAATAAAATTATTATTATTACCGGTGGCGGTAATGGTATTGGGAAAGCTGCCGCAGAACGTTTTGCTTCGGAAGGTGCTACGGTAGTCTTGGCCGATTGGAAAGTAGAAGACGCCGAAAAGGTGGCGCAATCTTTACCGGGTGGGCGCGCGATTTCTTATAAAATTGATGTATCGGACCCTGAAGCTGTTAAGCAAATGATGGAAGCCGTTGCCAAAAAATACGGTAAGATTGATGTTCTTATCAATAATGCCGGTATTCTTATTACGGGTAATATTATAGATTCTTCGGTGGAAGACTGGAAAAAATTATCCAGTGTTAACATTGATGGCGTTGTTTACTGTGCAAAGTTTGCCATGCCGTACTTGTTAAAGTCTAAGGGGTGTATTGTTAATACCGCTTCGGTTTCTGGTTTGGGAGCCGATTGGGGAATGGTTTATTACTGTACCACCAAAGGTGCTGTCGTCAATTTGACCCGCGCTTTGGCTTTAGATCATGGTAGTGCGGGTGTTCGCGTTAATTCGGTTTGCCCTTGTCTTGTTAAGACTAATATGGCTGCAAGCTGGCCAGAATCAGCACAAGCTAAATTTACTGATCGCGTGACTTTAGGCCGTATTCCTCAGCCTGAAGAAATCGCTTCTGTGATCGCTTTTCTGGCTAGTGATGATGCTGGTTTCATTACCGGCGTAAATTTGCCGGTTGATGGAGGCGCAACGGCCTCTGATGGGCAGCCTCGATTGGGTTAATCTTAAACTCTGTGAATTTAATTTATAAATGGCGGTGTTGTATTAAGAATACCGCCATTTTTTATGGTATAAAATGAGCATTTTCTTGTAAAAATGCCAACCTATTAAGGTTTATACAGTAATCGGGGTATAACCACGTTTCTTTTTGTTATGAATTATAGTGTCGAACAGTCTTTTAGCCTGTTGATACTGTGAGAAAATTTTAATTTGCCGAAAGCTATGTTTCTGACGTTGCCCAATACGCCCCCAGTCTTGTAAAAGGCTCCACTCTTTAAAGAGATTTGGTGCTAGATAAAGATGATAGTACCGATACATATTGCGGTCAGGATCAATATATTCGAGATGAAAAATGGTAGCTAATGCATCCATCGGCATTATTCACATCTATAATAATAGTTAATCTTATTAAAATATAAAATTACCTATTTGTAAATTGCTTTTGTTATTATTATTCTTACTTGTGATGATGCCTCGAAATGCGGTGGAGGCGTAAAGACCAAGGACTAGCTAAGCTATATTGGGCAAGGTGATAAATAGCTTTAAAGAGAAATTTTAAGGCTTGGTATAAAGTAGTGGTCGGGGAGAGAGGATTCGAACCTCCGGCCCCTGCCTCCCGAAGGCAGTGCTCTACCAGGCTGAGCTACTCCCCGACGGAGTAAAAGATAAGCATTTCGCCTATCGCATCCTGATGGAGGCTCTCTTATAGGCTAGAATATCGTCTGGCAAGCAGAATTGTCAAAAAAATATCAAATTCGCTATATATGCATCTCATTGTTTCATGGCTGAGTTTCTCTGACCTACCGTCACATACCAAAGCTAAATTCGGTATTTAAAGCGTTCTATTCACTTAACAGTAGGTAACCGCCTATTAGAATGCCTTTTTCAGTAATGTAGGCAATGATTTCTAGCGTAATCGGTTCGATATAGATCTCGACCGCTTTATCGGGATCGGTCATGATTATGACCGGATTAGAATTAACTAAAATGACCCGATAGTCCTCTTCTCAGACGGTTTTGTAAGCCTGTGTAAAGGGAGATTGCCTGCATAAAGGTAAAAGGGAAAAAGTTAGGGACACATCATGCCTATTTGAAATTATTCTTTCAAAGGGATTTATTTTTTGTATGAGCCTTATATCTATGACCATTCAACCTGAAATTATGCTTATTCTGGCCCGGGCTCGAAACGGCGTTATTGGACACCAAAATAAAATGCCATGGCATATTCCGGCAGATCTAAGGCATTTTAAACGTTTAACAATCAATCACCCTATGATTATGGGGCGGCAAACTTTTGAAAGTCTGCCCGGGTTATTGCCCGATAGACCTCATATTGTTTTGACCCATAATATGAATTGGCAAGCAGAAGGATGTGAGGTTGCTCATAATCTTGATCAGGCCATTGAAATAGCCCTCCGTTACAGTTCTAGAATAGCGATCATTGGGGGTGCCCAAATTTTTAAACAAAGTTGGTCTTTAGCGGATTATATTGAACTCACTGAAATTGAAAAAGACTATACGGGTGATACCTATGTGGACTTACCCGATATGTCTGGTTTTTCTTTAGAAAGTCAGCAAGATTATGATGCGGAATCAGGGCAACCTGCTTTTTGTTTTAAGCGTTTTATGAAACGAAAAATAATGCCATAAAATGCTAAATAATAAATTAAGAATCTATTGATTAATAAAATAAGAATCATGTAAAATTAACGAAAATTTAGAGATGTACTTTTAATTTTATTAAAAAATATCATTGATAATGAAGTTTTTTGAAAAAATATCTAATTCAATTTTTAATTTTTATATATTTTGTTTTATTATGAATGTTTTTTGCAAAAGATTATTCTGTAAAGAGAGTATCAGGGCTTTTCTTTTTGAATAGCTTTGCTATGCCATTTTTACCTAAAGATTATTTTTGTAAGTAATCTATAATGGGTAGCGCCGTATTTTATCTGTAATTGAGACTATGACCTGTCTTTTTAGTGATGCCCCGATTCCTGACCATCTGCATGGAGCCATTGTTGCCCTTGGTAATTTTGATGGTTTTCATCTCGGTCATCAAGCTGTTGTAGCCGCCGCTGTTGCGCGCGCCCATTCAGAAGGTCGGCCCGCTATTGTTGCGACCTTTGATCCTCATCCTATCCGCTTTTTCTGTCCTGATGCACCGCCCTTTGCGTTAACGACTATTCCTCAGCGGGCACGCCTTTTTGAGAAAGCAGGAGCGGATGCGACTTTTGTCATTCGTTTTTCCGAGGAAATGGCCGGATTGAGCCCTGAGGACTTCGTTAATCAGCAACTGATCGGCCATCTAAAAGCGGCAGGTGTTGTGACAGGTGATGATTTCACTTTCGGAAAAGGGCGAAAGGGCGGGACACGTCTATTACAAGACATGAGTGAAGCCCTAGATATTTCTGTTGATACGATTATGCCGGTTAGTGACCAAGATGGCCCCATTTCATCAACCCGAATCCGGGAAGCTTTGAAAAAAGGTGATCCGGTAACCGCCGCTCGGTTATTAAGCCGTCCTTTCACTATTGAAGGTGTCGTGCAACATGGCAATCAGGTGGGTCGCCAGTTAGGTTTCCCGACCGCTAATCTTTTAATGGGCGATTATGTCCGACCGGCTTATGGTATTTATGCCGTAAGGGGGCAGTTGCCAGATGGCCGTTGTTTGAATGGGGCTGCCAATTTAGGTATTCGTCCCAGTTTTTCGCCGCCAACGGAATGGCTGGAACCCTGTTTTTTTGATTGGGAAGGCGATATTTATGGCCAGAATATTGCCGTATCTTTAATAGCTTTCTTGCGGCCTGAACAAAAATTTAATGGAATGGATGCGTTAATACAGCAAATTGCCGAAGATTGTGAAGTCGCGCGCGCCTGTTTAACGGAATATGCAGGATAATAATGAGAGATAAAAGAAAATGCTGGTTTCTTCCTTGAAGGCTTTACATTAAGGATAACTCTCCTTTCTATTCCGTTTCGTATCAGAGCTTAATCTATGTCCGATCAAAAATCTGTCGATGCCGATAAGGCACGTGACTGGCGTCCTACTGTCTTTCTGCCACGCACTTCTTTTCCAATGAAGGCGGGTCTTGCCCAAAAGGAACCCGCTATCCTCGCGCGTTGGCAGGAAGAAAATCTCTACCAGCAGTTGCGTGAACAACGTAAGGGCGCACCACGCTTTATTCTCCATGACGGCCCTCCCTATGCCAATGGTGATATTCACATCGGTCATGCTCTGAATAAAATTCTAAAAGATATAGTCATGCGTAGTCAGACTCTTTTAGGAAAAGATGCCCCTTATATTCCGGGCTGGGATTGTCATGGCCTCCCCATCGAGTGGAAGGTGGAAGAACAATACCGCAAGAAAAAAATGAATGTCGATAAGGATGTCGATGCGGTTCAGTTCCGTCAGGAATGTCGTAAATATGCGGTGCATTGGGTCGATACGCAACGGCAGGAATTTAAGCGTTTAGGCGTCATGGGGGAATGGGATACCCCTTATTTGACGATGAATTACGATGCAGAGGCTATTATCGCTGGTGAACTGATGCGCTTTTCAGAAAGTGGTCAGATTTACCGGGGTGCCAAGCCTGTTATGTGGTCAGTGATCGAAAAAACGGCCTTGGCAGAAGCGGAAGTGGACTATGCTGATGTCGATTCTACCACCATTGATTTAGCTTTCAAAATAACAGACAGTAAAATTCCGGAATTAGTCGGCGGCTATGCAGTTATCTGGACGACCACCCCTTGGACTATTCCGGTTAATCGGGCGCTCGCTTATGGCCCCGATATTGAATATGTTTTGGTTGATGTCGCCGGTCGGCATTATCTTTTTGCAGAACCGTTGTTAGCCGCCAGTTTAAAGCGGATCGGTTTTGAAGGGGATGCGCCTGTCTTGTGGCAGGGTTTGGGCTCACAGCTGGCAGGCAGTATCGCTCAGCATCCTATGTATGAAAAAGGAGGCTTTTTTGCAGAGCCTCGTCCTTTTTTGGCTGGTGATTTCGTAACCACGGATGCGGGTACCGGCATTGTCCATATGGCCCCTGATCACGGTGAAGATGATTTCTTGCTCTGTAAAGCGCATGGCATTGAACCCGTCTTTGCTGTTGAAGATAACGGGCGCTATCGTGAAGATTGGTTATGGATGGGGGGCGAAGGCCTTGTTATCTCCCCTAAAATCAATGCTGCGGATGGACCTATTTGTAGCGATTTAACGGCCGTTGGGGCTTTATTGGCAACGTCTGTTCTGCACCATAGCTATCCCCATAGTTGGCGTTCCAAAGCCAAGTTAATTTATCGTTGTACGCCGCAATGGTTTATTGCGCTTGATCGTCCGGTAGAAAAAGGGGCAATCGCAGGCAAAACTCTGCGGGATACCGCTTTAAAAGCTATTGATGATGTAAGCTGGTTTCCGGCCAAGGGGAAAAACCGAATTCAGGCGATGGTTGAAGGTCGTCCAGATTGGGTTATTTCTCGTCAACGAGCATGGGGGGTGCCTATCGCGCTTTATGTTCATCGTAAAAGCGGTGATTATCTGCGTGATCCCGAAGTGAATGCGCGTATCTTGGCGGCTTTCCGTGAAGACGGCGCTGATGTCTGGTTTAAAGCCGACCATCAGGCCTTTCTGGGTAGTCAATATAATGTTGAAGATTATGAACCTGTTACCGACATTTTGGACGTCTGGTTTGATTCTGGATCAACCCATGCCTTTGTTATAGAAGCCCGTTATGGGAAAGGCACGCGTGCCCAGCTTTATTTGGAAGGATCGGATCAACATCGTGGTTGGTTCCAGTCTTCTTTGTTAGAATGTTGTGGTTCCCGCGGATATGCCCCTTATGAAGCCGTTTTGACACATGGATTTACCCTTGATGGTAAAGGTCGGAAAATGTCGAAATCGGTGGGTAATGTTATTGATCCTTTAAAGGTGATCAATGAAAGCGGTGCTGATATTCTTCGTATGTGGGTAGCTTCTACTGATTATACCGATGATGTTCGTATCGGTAAGGAAGTTTTATCAGGTACTTCTGATAGCTATCGTAAGCTGCGTAATAGTTTCCGGTATCTTTTAGGCGCTTTAGAAGATTTCTCGGAAGAAGAGCGCGTCGCTGTTGAAAAATTGCCAGAATTAGAACGTTATATCTTGCATTTATTGGCCGAGTTAGATCAAGAACTCCATCTAGCTGTCGATAGTTTTGCCTTTAATCGCTATCTCCGGCTGTTATCAGATTTTGTGAATAATGATCTTTCTGCCTTCTTCTTTGATATTCGGAAAGATCGTCTTTATTGTGATGTTGGCCCCGCTTTACCAGAAGGTAGCGAAGCGCGTCGGGGTTATCGAACCGTACTGGATATTCTGTTCCATGCTTTAGTGCGTTATGCAGCGCCTATCTTATGCTTTACGACTGAAGAAGTTTGGTCGCATCGTTTTCCAGAAGCCGGTTCTGTGCATTTATCCGTTTGGCCGGATATTGATAGCCATTGGAAGAATGGCGATTTGGGCGAAAAGTGGAATGTTATTCGTGAGCAACGTCAGATTGTCACGGAGAAAATCGAGCCTTTACGGCGTGAAAAAATCGTCGGTTCAAGTCTTGAAGCCGAGGTGATTTTGCCGGTTGATGCCCATACAGCCGAGATTTTGTCTTCTGTCGATTTTTCTGAAGTATGCATTACGGCTAAAATCAAACTGGTAGAGGAAGGCGATAAGGCTATTGAAGTAGAACGCACGGAAAGTCATAAATGTGGCCGCTGTTGGCAGCATCTTCCTGAAGTTCATGAAGAGGGTGCCCTTTGTGAACGTTGTCAGACCGTTGTCGGTGAGGATGCGTGATAAATAGCCCCGATTTTTCTAACAAGATAAGCAAGACAAAAGTCAGGGCAGCCGGTTTTCTGGTTGCTCTGATAAGCCTGTTTCTTGATCAGTTAAGCAAATATTATGTTGCTGGGCCTTTGGCTTTGCCAGAGCGGTTACAAATTCGAATTTTACCTATATTCGATCTGAAATGGGTTTTGAATTATGGCATATCGATGGGATTCTTAACGGCTGATAGCAATATGGGGCGTTGGATTCTTGTCGCTTTAACGGTTACGATTGCTTGTATCGTGACTATGGGCATTCTGCGTGAGCGAAAAATTACGGTGGCTCTTGCGCTCGGTCTTGTATTAGGTGGGGCTATAGGTAATATCAGCGATCGGATAAGATCAGGTGCAGTGGTTGATTTTCTGGATCTGCATTTTGGCAACTGGCATCCGTTTTTGGTCTTTAATGTAGCTGATGCTGCTATCAGCTGTGGGGTTGTCTGGCTTATTTTACAGTCACTATGCGCACCAAAAGATAAGAATAATAAGACTTTTTAATTTTTTGAAGTAAATATTATTTCCGTTCATGATGCCTTGATAAAATAGATTAGCTATCTGTTTGTCCTTGCTGGAGCTTTTAATGCGATGATAAAAACGACCAAGAATAATCCTGTTACCCCATTTTTAAGGATATCCGGTATTATCATCATGGGGATGATGACAGTGATTACGGCGGGTTGTACACATAGTAATAAGTCAAGGCCCGGCGTTTTTGCGACATCCAATGCCAGAGAGTTAGAAGCTTCTCGCCAGCAACCTTTGGTTATTCCACCAGACTTTACACTATCTCCCCCCAAGCCGGGAACGCCTCGTCCTCAAGACACCGATAGCTCTACGCAGGCTTTAGCGGTGATGTTTGGTCAACCTGCCGTAAAAGCCGCAGCAGAAAGAGGTTTACTGGAAAAAGCTTCGGCGCGTTTGGCTCAACCCGGTATCCGTACTTCTGTCAGTGATGCCCAAACCGAGACTGTTAATAAGGGTGGCCTGACAAGCGATATTGTTTCTTCACCTGCAAAAGAGGATGATTTGGCAGTTGTAAAAGCCGGAGGCCAAGACAGACCCAATGTGCCTACCATCGTTTATAAGAACAGCCCACCCGAATAGTAGGCTTGTTCTTGATTTGAAGTATCAGCGCCCTCGATAAGGGGGTACCCCTTGATCTGGTAGCCATAAACCAGAAGGCGGGGGGCCGCTTTGCCAGAAAACATCAATCGGAATGCCCCCGCGTGGATACCAATAGCCACCGATACGCAACCATTCGGCCTTCATTTCCGTAAATAACCTTTCGCCGATTGATACTGTGCAATCTTCATGAAAAGCATTATGGTTACGAAAAGATCCCAGAAATAATTTAAGCGATTTAGATTCTACAATCAGCTTGTCGGGGACATAATCAATAACGAGATGGGCAAAATCTGGCTGGCTTGTCACGGGACAAAGCGACGTAAATTCCGGAACAGCAAAGCGAATAAGATACCGTTGTCCCGGTCGTGGATTAGGGACATAATCAAGAATGGCCTTTTCGGGAGAATCCGGAAGGGCACTGGTTTTACCTAAATGTGTTGTTTCCATATTTTTCTTTATCTTTTTATTAATAAGAGGAGAATAGAAAAAATAAGAGCGAAATTAAATCTATAATCGATAATAATGCAGAGTGTTTTTGATGTAATTTTATTATTTAAAGTCAAATTAATTATTTTTAACATGCAAATAAAAAGTTTTTGAAATGAAATTTTATTTCAGAAATAGCCATCAGGATGAGTCGATCTATGAAGCTTTTGGTAACACCAGAATGGCTTTATCGTAATTTAGCCAACCCCCGATTACACATTATTGATGCTGGTGTTTATCCACCTGATTCTAATATGACGGCCTATGAAGCCTATTGTAAGGCCCATATCCCTGGCGCCCTTTTTCTTGATAATGCGGCTTTAAGTGAAGAGACATCGACTCTACCTCGAATGGTGCCGAGCATCGAAAAAATTGAATATGAATTTGGGCGGCTTGGATTAGATCCTGACGATCTTATTGTTATTTATGATAATTCTTCGCTTCATTGTTCTGCCCGTGCATGGTGGCTCTTTGCCTTACATGACTATCATCATGTTATGATATTAGATGGTGGATTTTCACGCTGGGAGCAAGAGCGTCTTCCTGTTGAATCCGGCGTTGTTATACCTAATTCACCGCTTATTTTACAGTTGCATCGTAATGAAGCGCTTATCCGTACCCGTAATCAGGTAATGGAGAATATTTCAGCAGGCCATGAAGTAATAGTGGATGCGCGTTCTCCGGCGCTTTTTAGTGGCGAAGAAATGCCAAAGCCCGGTTTGGCACCCGGCCATATTCCCCATAGTTTGAATCTTCCTTATGAAATATTATTTGATAGTCGTGGCTTGTGGAAGACACCTGATAAAATCAGTCAGATTTTTGCAGGCAGTCGGATAAATCTTGATCAGCCTTTATTATTTACCTGTGGTGCAGGCAGAACGGCCGCCGTTCTCCTTTTTGCGGCACGTCTTTTAGGAAAGCGTGACGTCTCGCTTTATGATGGTGCATGGGACGAGTGGGGCGCTGATCCTGATACCCCCAAAGAATTGGGCCCTGCAATACGAGATTCAACGCGTTTAATAACAGCAGGTCGACGCCGTGAATGGGTAAGAGGGAAGGGTGGTTCTGCCGTTAATCTGCCCGTATGGCGTGCGTCTACTATTCTTTTTGATTCGGTAGCCGAATTACAAGAAGCAAGCCGTCATCCCGAAAAGCAGTTCTATTATGGCCGTCGCGGGATGCCTACCCAATGGGCATTATCTGAAGCTTTAACTGAGCTGGAACCCGGGGCAGAATCAACCTTCCTTTACCCATCAGGTGTTGCCGCTCTTGCTATGGCGCTTTTAAGTGCCTTGGATCCTGGCGATGAGTTGTTGATGGTTGATAGTTGCTATGAGCCTACACGGGTTTTCTGTGATACCGTTTTGAAATCAAAGGGTATCAACGTTATCTATTACGATCCGTTGATCGGTAAAAATATTGAAGATTTATTTACCAAAAATACACGAGCTATCTTCATGGAAAGTCCAGGCAGTCTGACTTTTGAAGTGCAGGATATTCCGGGCATTTGTGAAGTAGCCCATCAACATTCTATTACCACTATCCTTGATAATACCTGGGCAACGTCTTTATTTTTTCAAGCAATCCGGCATGGTATTGATTTGTCTGTTATGGCGTGCACTAAATATATCACAGGTCATTCCGATGTGATGATGGGCTCTGTTACCGCTGCCCCAAGCCATTTTGAAAAATTAAAGCGGCTTACTTTATTGTTTGGACAATATGTCAGCCCCGATGATGCATCCTTGGCCTTGCGAGGTCTTCGGACGTTAGAGGTCCGCTTAAAAGCCCATGAAAAAAATGCTTTAAAAGTAGCCCATTGGTTGGATGAGCAGCCTGAAATAGCATGGGTTTTACATCCCGCGTTATCATCTTGTCCTGGGCATGAATTCTGGCATCGTGATTTCAAAGGATCTTCAGGACTTTTTAGTTTTATTCTTGATGGTGGCAAAGAAAAAGATCGAACCGCTTTAATTGATAGTCTGGAACATTTTGGTATTGGTTTCTCTTGGGGCGGTTACGAAAGTTTAGCTTTGCCGATTGATCCTACACCTATTCGGACAGCAACAAGTTGGCATGCCGTGGGGCAAGCCGTTCGTTTGCATATTGGTCTTGAGGATCCCGATGATCTGATTGCTGATCTTGATTTCGGCTTGAAGCGCTTTCAGATATCCAAGAATAAATCTTAAATTCAAAAGCAGCCCTTTCTGAAAATATACTTTCCGGCTTGTTATTCTATGAAAACAGGCCGGAAACAGACTTTCCAATCATTCCTATGATCGCTAGAGAGAAAGGGTAACAGAGCCATATTTTATGGCTTACCCTTATTCTTTTATAAAATCGCGAGACCGACATGAAAATCAGTGGCGTCGATATTCGGCCCGGCAATATCCTCGAATATGAAGGTGGCTTGTGGCGGGCTGCGAAAATTCAGCATACGCAACCCGGTAAGGGCGGCGCTTATATGCAAGTGGAAATGAAAAACCTGATCGACGGGCGTAAAAATAATGTTCGCTTTCGTTCCGCTGAAACCGTTGAACGTGTACGACTGGACACAAAAGATTTTCAGTATCTGTTCGCAGATGGTGATATGTTGACCTTTATGGACAAAGAAACCTACGAACAGATTTCTTTACCTAAGGATTTATTGGGTGATTCCGTACCCTTCTTGCAAGATGGTATGGATGTTGTCATGGAACTTTACGACGAGAAACCTATTTCAGTGCAGTTACCCGAGCAGGTTGAAGCTGAAATTGTTGAAGCGGATGCTGTTGTTAAAGGGCAGACGGCCTCTTCATCTTATAAACCTGCTATTCTTGATAATGGGGTGCGCGTTATGGTTCCGCCGCATATTACGGCAGGTACCCGTATCATTGTAGATGTCAACAGCCAAGAATATGTAAAGCGGGCTGACTAATGGCTACTTCTGGTCTTATTAGTGTAATGGAACGGGCTGCTCGAAAAGCAGGCCCACTTCTGCGTCGTGACTTCGGTGAAGTGCAGCATTTACAGGTTAGTCGTAAAGGCCCTGCGGATTTTGTGTCAATTGCTGACAAAAGATCCGAGCAGACGCTTTATGAAGTCTTGAAACATGCTCGTCCTGATTGGGGATTTCTAGGAGAAGAAAGCGGTTCTATTCCGGGTGATCCGACGAAACCCCGCTGGATTGTTGATCCTTTGGATGGAACCTCTAACTTTTTACATGCTATTCCGCATTTTGCTATTTCTATCGCGGTAGAAGAGCCAAAAGCTGATGGCACGGGTGAAATCACCCAAGCTTTGGTTTATCAGCCAATCACTGATGAAAGTTTTTGGGCTGAAAAGGGACGCGGCGCTTGGTTGCATGACAGCCGTTTAAGGGTTTCTTCCCGCCGCAACCTTAACGAAGCTTTGATTGCAACGGGTATCCCTTTTGCCGGTCATGGTGATTTTGATCAGTGGCAGGCTATTTTCCGCCAGATTGCCCCGGAAGTTGCCGGCACCCGACGCTTTGGGGCTGCAGCGCTTGATTTGGCATGGGTTGCCGCTGGTCGTTTCGATGCTTACTGGGAAGCGGATATTTATCCTTGGGATGTCGCCGCTGGTATGCTGTTGGTACGAGAAGCGGGCGGATTCGTAACCGATTTCCGTGGAGGCGATAGGCCGGTCGAACGGCGCGAATTCTTAGCGGCTAATGGCGGGCTTCATTCTAAATTACACCGTCTGGTCGCAACCGCTTTAAAAAATATCTAAATTTAAAAAATGTCTTTTTAAAGCGGCAGCAAAGTCAATTTGTTGCCGCTTTTTTGTTGGTTTAGTTAAAATATAAAAATACGTTTCAATAGACGACTCAATAGAAATTGAGTGCTTTAGCTAACTTTGAATAAAATCAAAATTTTATATTTTTTTTTAAATTTATGGAACTTTGTGAAGTCTTTATCTTCGCAGGGGATAAAACGTGCCGATCTCACGATAAAAGGTACAGATTGATTATTCCCGAAATAGTATAACTTACCCTATGATAGTCTCAATCACCGAAAAAGTTTTTTGGTTTTTTTCAAAAATTTTTCCCAAAATTTTTTTGTGTAATACTTTGTCAAGTTTTTTATGGCAAATCCAAAGGATGTGTAGATTCTTTCCTTGTTAGCGGAATGAAGATTTAAATCGCATGACTGTAAGGATTGAGGTGGCGAATGAAGAGACAGCTTGATCGTCGCCAGTTATTAACTGGCTTCGTTGCTCTGGGTGGGGCGGCGGTTACAGCAAAAAAGGCCCATGCTTCTTTGCATCGGCCGGGGTCTGATTTTCTTCACTGGGATAATTCCAGCGAGAAGCGGCTGGCTTTTCGTAATGTTCATACGGACGAACGTATTGATGCCCGTTTTTTTGGTAAACACGGCTATGATGAGCGTGGGCTCGCTGAAATTAATCATGGTTTAAGAGATTGGCGTACGGGAGATATTACCGAGGTTGATACCGATCTTTTAAATTTGTTGGTAAGTATTCGAGATCGTCTTGATATATCGCCTAATCAACCTTTTGATCTGATTTGCGGTTATCGCTCTCCGCTTACCAATCGTATGCTTCACGAAAGGCGAGGCCGACATAGCGGTGTAGCAACCCATAGCCAGCATTTATTAGGAAAGGCTACCGATATTGCGATGCCAGGTGTCCCCTTGGCGCGCCTTCGGATGGCAGCGGAATTTAACCAACAAGGGGGCGTGGGCTATTATCCTGAAGATGGTTTTATTCACGTTGATACAGGGCCTGTTCGAAGCTGGAGAGGATAAAAAAGCTTAAAATACCGTTCTTAGATACCACGAAAAAGGCCTGATATTTTGAATGCAGGCTTTTTTCGTGGTTTAATGAGGATACTAACCCGATAGGTTAGAAATTTAGGCATCCCCTCTCATAGTAGCCGTAAAAAGCGCATTAAAGTTTTCTACGGCCTTTGTTTCGCCTTCTTCTGCTTTCCATACACCAGCGCACGTAGCGATAAAGTCAGCCCCTGCTTTGACTAAAACACCTGCATTGGCTGTTGTAATGCCTCCGATGGCAACCGAAGGGAGTTCAAACAATGTCGCCCACCATGAAAGGATTTCGGGCTTGGCATAGTGGCGAACTTCTTTGCTCGTCGTGGGATAAAAGGCCCCAAAGGCTACATAATCGGCGCCTTTTTCACCAGCTTCCATCGCCAAATGGCGACTATTATGGCAGGTAACTCCAATTTGGGCAGAGGGGCCGAGAATGACTCTGGCTTCAGCAGCATCGCCATCACCTTGCCCAAGATGGACCCCATCAGCGCCTAATCTTTTAGCCAATGAAACACTATCATTGATGATAAAGGCCACATCCCGTTCTTCACATAATTTTTGTAAGGGTTCTGCCAATCGGGCTATGGCATGTTCATTAATCCCTTTTAAACGAAGCTGAAAAGCTGAAACTGGTCCGCCATCAAAGGCTTTTGCTAAACGGTCTGTAAAGCTGGCATCAATTTCGGGAGGAGATATAAGATAAAGGCCACAAGGATTGTCTTTCGGGCGTTGATAATTTTCTTTAAACGCCTCTAAACCTTCATCCTGATCTTCGTTGAGAATGTTATTTTCTGGCATTAATCTTTTCCTTCAATCCTGATTTTAGAGTATCGGGCAAATATGATGTTATCTCCAAGAACTATCATCATAAGGCTTGCTAGATTTTCTAAGGTTGTAAGGGATTTAAGTGTTTCTGTATAAAAGATAATCAATTTTAAAATTGTTATTTCTATAATTTTCCAGGATGGCCTTACCTTACTATCGGGATGTTATATTATGGGTTTTAAACTGGGCTTAGGTAATTCTAATCCTATAAAAATTATGTGATTTAATTGCTTTATAGGATTTTTTCTTGCCTTCTCTTCTGCTCTATCCTCATTTATAGTCACAGATAATGAAGGCATGAACTGTTTATAATTATTTTCGTATGATTACGTATAACGCTACCCAAGCATCATAGGCATCCTAAAAAATAAGTTTAATATATTTAGAGTAAAGCCTGCGGCATGAATCAAGAGCCCAAAACGGAAAAGCGTACAAGAAAGGCCGAAGAAAAGATGTCAGCGAATAACGCTTATTTCATTGTTTTTGCGAATGAAAAGGGGGGATCTGGAAAATCGACTACGGCTGTACATGTCGCTATTGCCCTTAGTACAAAAGGACAGAAAGTTGCGGCGGTTGACCTTGATACCCGACAACGCACCTTTGCCCGTTATATGGAAAATCGTGCGGCAACGGTAAAGCGTTTAGGCCTAGATCTACTGATACCGACAACCAAGGTTTTTGATCCAGACAAGGGTGAGGATTTAGGCGTCCTTTTGGATGATTTAGCTAAAGAGCATGATTTTATTATTGTCGATACGCCCGGTCGTAATTCGTCTGATATTCGTCATGCCCTTGAACGTGCAGATAGTCTGGTAACACCTATTAATGATAGCTTTGTTGATCTTGATCTGATTGGTCAGGTCGATCCTGAAACCTATCGTATTAAGCGGCCTAGTTTTTATGCTGAATTAGTTTGGGAAGCGCGAAAGGCACGGGGCAAACGAGATGGTGTGACCGTTGATTGGGTCGTTTTGAGAAATCGACTTCAGCATCTTGAAGCGCGTAATATGCGTCATGTTGCTTCTGCCATGACAGAATTATCAAAAAGAGTAGGGTTTCGTATCAATCCTGGTTTGAGCGAACGGGTAATTTATCGTGAACTTTTTCCGCAAGGGCTCACGCTATTGGATATGAAGGCTTTAGGAAATACCGGATTGGCGCATGTTGCAGCCAGACAAGAGCTAAGAGAACTTGTTTCAGGCCTTAATTTACCTGTGCGTGCGATGGTATCTTAAGACCCAGAAAACCCATTATTTAAAATAAAGGTAATTTTAATAAATAGGGTTATAATAATCATTTAGGGTCGGATAGGGCCTCTTTTAAAGCGGCACTGGAGGATGGCTTTAAGCGCATGCAGATTTTAACGCTATTAGCTTTAGCTTTAGCGGTATGGAGTTGGTGCCGCCCTGTACCGGCGGCGCTTCGTATCGGAGATCTTGCTGCCTTGATTGCAGGCTTGGGAGGCTTTTCTTTACTGGTTCGAGGGGAAGTATTACCCGCTTTTTTAGCTATAGCAGGGGCTTCTCTTTGGATAATAAAACGTCGTCAGCATGGTTCTATACGGAAGAAAACGAAAAAAAATTCATTTCGAGCTTCATTTTCTTCTGCTTATGCCGAATTTAGTAAGAATGGCTCTTATCAGCCTTATCAAGCTAGAAAACCTAAGTCTGGCGTAAACGAAAAAAATTACCAGCAAAAATCGTCGTATGTTCCCCCGAGAAATAATCCATCTTATGCAAAACAGCCGGAGAAAAAACAACCGGCTTCTCCTTCTTCTGCTCCGCAGAAACCAGATTTAAAGATAAATAAGCGCGCAGATGTCCTTGCGCGTATTCACCGTTTAGGTGTGCCTAAGAATAGAACCGAGGCCTTGCATTTATTTGAACTGAGCGAAAAAGCCGATAAGGTGACCATAAAAAAATCTTATCATCAATTAATAGCCTTGGTCCATCCCGATGCAGGCGGAACCGAAGAATTGGCGCGCTATGTGAATGTTGCGCGCGATATTTTATTAAAATTCAATCCACGTTAAGCTGTTTACCTACAACTCGGCGTAAGAATGCTTATCTGATAATCCGATGATTTAAGAGAAGCCTTATTTAACAGTGTTTTTCAATACGGCTTTTCTTGATTTTTATGATTATAAGGGTGATCTCTAAACGCGATGCGTTCCGATAGGAGTTTTTATGTCCCATAAATTTGATCCGACCATACTGCGCGAATATGATATTCGCGGCATTGTAGGTGAAACCCTTGGCCCTGATGATGCCTATGCGATTGGCCGAGGCTTTGCCACACGCCTTCTTCGTGCTGGTGGCCATCGGGTCGCCGTAGGATATGATGGGCGCACCTCTTCCCCGACGCTTGCGCGTGCCTTGATTAAAGGCTTAACAGAATCTGGGGTCAATGTTGTCAATATCGGTATGGCTTCTACACCCATGCTGTATTTTGCTGAGGCTACCTTGAAGGTTGATGGCGGTGTTCAGATCACTGGCAGTCATAATCCGGCGGAATATAATGGCTTCAAGATGGTATTGAAGCATAATTCTTTTTTTGGAAAAGATATCCGTGACATTGGTATCTTAGCTGAAAAAAGCGACTGGGAAAAAGGCCGTGGTGGTGTAGAAACGGCTGACATCATAGAGCCTTATGTCAATCGTCTTCTTCAGGGATATGAAGGGGGTGTTTTCCGGATTGGTTGGGATGCGGGTAATGGTGCAGGTGGCCCCGTTATTGAAAAACTGATTAAAAAATTACCCGGTGAACATCATGTTATCTATACAGATGTTGATGGCAGTTTTCCTAATCATCATCCTGACCCCACCGTCGAGGCTAATCTCGAAGATCTAAAAAATCTTGTAAAAGAAGAAAAGCTGGACTTTGGTTTTGCTTTTGATGGTGATGCTGATCGTATCGGTGCCGTTGACAGTGAAGGGCACGTAATTTGGGGTGATCAGATTCTAGCTATTTTAGCTGCACCGGTTTTAAAGCGTCATCCGAATGCGACTATCATCGCCGATGTTAAGGCCAGTCAGGCTTTATTTGATCGCGTAAAGGAATTAGGCGGCAAGCCTTTGATGGGACGTACTGGCCATTCCTTGATCAAGACTTTGATGAAAGAGACAAATTCACCTTTGGCTGGTGAAATGAGTGGCCATATCTTTTTTGCCGATCAGTGGTTTGGT
Source organism: Zymomonas mobilis subsp. pomaceae ATCC 29192 (assembly GCF_000218875.1). NCBI lineage: Bacteria > Pseudomonadati > Pseudomonadota > Alphaproteobacteria > Sphingomonadales > Zymomonadaceae > Zymomonas > Zymomonas mobilis. Next base: position 982,850 of record NC_015709.1, on the reverse strand, counting down.
TTTGATGACGGTATCTATGCGGCTATTCGATTGATTAGTGCTATCAATGATATGGGCGGTTCATTGACTAAAATCCGCAAGGCAATGCCTAAAATGGTTAATACGCCTGAATTACGTTTCCAAGCTTCTGAAACGCGTAAATTTGCCGTAATCGGTGAGGTTCTAGGGCGGTTAACAGCAGAAAATGCTGACGTAAACACCATTGATGGGGTGCGCGTGACTACTAAAGATGGATGGTGGTTGTTACGGGCTTCCAATACGCAAGATGTATTGGTTGCGCGGGCTGAAGGACGAGATCAAGCTGCCCTTGATCGTCTGATTGCCCAGTTAAATGATCAATTGAAAAAGTCGGGCATTGAGCCTGTCACAACAACACATTGATATAAGGCGGTATCCCTAAGGATGATGTCAAAACAGCCGGAAATTCCGGCTGTTTTGATAGAAGGGGATAAGCCTGTTAGGTGTTAAGGGTCAGCTTAACCGTGACACTGCCGTTTGAATACGTTCAAGCGCCTTTTTTAACATTTCTGTTGAGGTTGCATAGCTGATTCGGAATGCCGGAGAGAGACCAAAAGCTTCCCCATGGACAACGGCAACATTGGCTTCATCAATGAGATACGTTGTGAAGTCTTGATCTTTTTCGATCACTTTACCAGAAGGCATTTTCCGTCCAATAAGCGCCGAAATGTCAGGATACACATAAAAAGCGCCTTGTGGTTTTGGGCAGGATATACCTTCTATAGCGTTTAAACCTTCGACAACTAGATTGCGACGTCGGGCAAAGTCTGACGACCAGTCATTCAAAAATTCCTGTGGCCCATTTAAAGCTGCTACTGCGGCGGCTTGTGAAATAGAGCAAGGGTTGGAAGTTGATTGGGACTGAAGTTTCGCCATTGCCTTGATAAGGGCTTTTGGTCCACCGGCAAAACCAATCCGCCACCCAGTCATCGCGTAGGCCTTTGAACAGCCATTAAGCGTTAAAGTGCGATCGAAAAGATCAGGTGCGACCTCGGCTATCGTAGCAAAACGGAAATTATCAAAAATGATATGTTCATAAATATCATCTGATAAAATCCAAACATGAGGATGGCGGCGTAAGACTTCTGCCAATCCTTTTATCTCTTCTGCACTATAGGCTGCGCCTGTCGGATTGCTGGGAGAGTTAAAAACGAACCAACGCGTTTTCTTTGTAATCGCCTTTTCAAGTTGTTCCGGCGTGATTTTATAGTTTTGTTGAAGGGTCGCCTGAATAAAAACGGGATTTGCCCCACAAAAACGCACGATATCAGGATAGCTGACCCAGTAAGGGGCCGGAATGATGACTTCATCACCCTGATCAAGGGTTGCTGTTAACGCATTAAACAGGACATGTTTACCACCAGAACCCACCGAGATTTCATCATGACTATAAGTCAGATGATTATCTCGTTTGAATTTTCCAGCGATGGCCTCTTTTAATTCTGCAGTACCATCAACATTGGTATAGCGCGTTTTCCCGTCATGAATGGCCTGAATCGCCGCTTGTTTGACGAACTCTGGCGTTTCAAAATCAGGTTCACCCGCTCCAAGTGTAATAATATCCACCCCTTTTGATTTAAGTTCAATCACCCGACTGGTCACCAGGATCGTCGGAGAGGGTTGAATACGAGAAAGGGCGGCTGAAACGTGAACCATCTTTTTTCCTCTCAGGAAAAGCGGCGGACAGAAAAATTATCCGTCTTTTGAAATAGTATCCTTTGTTGATAGGTAAGATTTAGAGTGTAACCTCTATATTGCTTGCCATGCGGCGGATTTTTAGCGAAGTAATTTTGCCTTGACTAGTCCGAACAGATCATGACCGATAAGAAAACCTGATTGTAGATCCTTGATCGTGATTTTGGCTTCTTTTGCCTGATGACTGTCTAGCAAAGCCTGTCTAAGAAGGCCTGGTACTAAACCAAGCGAGAGGGGCGGGGTTAATAATTCATTTTTGTGCGTAACAAAGATATTACCGAAAGCGGTTTCTGTCGGATAATTTTTTGAATCCACCGCTAACCAGACAGTATCGTCTGCTTTATTTTCATTTAAATTTTCAAAAGCTTTTTCTGAATAAAAAGGTCTTGGCGTAAGCGCATGATACAGCCGTTTATCATCAGAGGATAAAGCTCTTTTTATAGAGTAACAGCCGATGGTTTTTGTGGGGCCTGTTTGCTGAGGCATTATCTCAATAACAATTTGTCCTGTATAGTTAATAGCCAATTGTATAAACTGAGGAGATGTAAGCGGAAAACATGCCATGTGGAGGCGATTGCGCACATCATGTCGATTATAGATGAAACCGAGCCGCTCGGCAGAATTTTCTAATCGGGTCAAATGTTGATCTAAGGCTGAAATGCCCGCAAGAGGTTCAAAGCGCATCACTTCTGTGAGCGCACTATATTTTTGCCAATCGATCAATGAAGGGGAGAATTCCTCTACAGATGGGGCGTTTTCTGTTATTTTACTTCTATTTTCTACCATAAAAACCAAGGCTGATTCATTAATGCCGCCTAATGGTTTTTGAAAAAGGCAGACAATTTAAACAGAAATATGACCTTGTAACGATAATGTTGCAAGATAACTTTAAATAACCTTTTAAAATTTGTCGTTTAGTAAAGATATAAAATAAAAATGATTTCTATGAATTTTTTAAGAAATCTATTTTTTAGCGAAATCCCATAGCTAAACTATAATCAATAATTAATTTTATGTCTTTTAGACAGGGTTAGTTGAAATTCCTGTTTTTGATATTTTGATAAAAAATATAGTCTAATTTAGGTACATCTAAAATTCAAAAATGTCAGGAGGGTATCGATAGACATCTTTAATTTAAGATGTTTTGTGTTTTTTATGTTTAACACGTATTATTTGATGCGTTCAGCGATTGCACCCATCGCCATAGCGTTATAATTATAGAACATGACTATTGCTATAGCTGACGCGCCTCGCCATTTCCTTTATCGCCCTGGTTTACTAACGCCGGATGATGCCCAGCGTCTAACCTCTAAAGCGCTGGGATATTGTGACGACGGGGAATTATATTTACAATATGGTGTCTCTGAAAGTTTTTCTTTCGACGATGGCCGATTGAAAAATGCTAGTTATGATAATCAATCGGGCTTCGGGCTTCGGGGCTTATCGGGTGAATCAACGGGCTTTGCCCATGCAAGCGAAATTTCAGCGGAGGCTATCCAGCGGGCTGGTGAAACCTTACGTTTATTAGATCCGACCAAAATATCACCCCCTTCGGCCCCTTCTCGTACTAATCGTCACCTTTATACCGATGCTAATCCCCTCACTTTAAAACCTTTTTCCGAAAAAGTGGCTTTGTGCCAAAAGATTGATGCGGCGGCTCGGGCTAGAGATCCGCATGTTTGCCAAGTATCAGTCGGCTTATCGGCTTCATGGAGCGTTATTGAAATTATAAGAGCCGACGGTTTTATTGCCCAAGACATTCGGCCTTTAGTTCGGCTAAACATTTCCGTTGTTGTTGAAAAGAATGGACGGCGAGAATCCGGCTTTTACGGATTGGGTGGTCGCTACCTTTATGACCCCATTTTTGAAGAAGCATCATGGCAACGCGGTATAGATATGGCCTTGGCTTCTGCTTTGGTAAATCTGGAAGCGGTACCCGCGCCTGTCGGAGAAATGCCAGTCGTGTTAGGGCCGGGTTGGCCTGGTGTGTTATTACATGAAGCGGTAGGACACGGATTAGAAGGTGATTTCAACCGAAAAGGTTCCTCTGTCTTTTCAGGTCGAATCGGCGAAAAAGTGGCAGCAGATGGTGTTACTGTTATTGATGATGGTTCTATTGCCGATCGTCGAGGATCACTCAGTATTGATGATGAAGGGACACCTACCAGTCGTACGGTGCTGATTGAAAACGGCATTTTAAAATCTTATATGCAAGATCGGTTGAACGCCCGTCTTATGGGGATGGCCCCTACGGGGAATGGACGTCGTGAAAGTTATGTGCACGCGCCTATGCCGCGTATGACCAACACCTTTATGGCTGCGGGACAAGAAGATCCTGCCGAGATTATGTCACGGGTTAAAAAAGGTATTTTTGCTAAAAATTTTGGTGGCGGACAGGTGGATATTACCAGTGGTAAATTCGTTTTTTCCTGCACTGAAGCTTATTTTATTGAAAATGGTCGGATTGGCGCGCCCATTAAGGGCGCTACATTGATTGGTGATGGCCCGACAGTTCTTAACAAAATCGCGGCTATCGGAAATGATTTAGCGTTAGATGAAGGTGTAGGTATTTGCGGTAAGGGGGGACAGTCTGTACCTGCAGGGGTTGGCCAACCCAGCTTATTAGTGGAAGGATTAACCGTCGGCGGAACGGCCACTTAAATTATTATAAGCAGTAGAACAGGGAATAGGCAATATTATCAAATATGCAGTGCCTATTCCCATCTATTACCAAATTAAAATGCCTTAAATTTCACTTTTTTTTAATAAATTTAACTGCGTTTATCTTAAATTATATAATTTAAAGGCTTTTTGAAAAAATTATTTCTTTTTTGGGAATAAAATCTATATTTTCTACAGGGATAAAAGCGTAACGTATTTAAATTTTATAATTCTGCTAAGTATAAATTTGGCAGAAGGAGAATAAAGATGGCGTATGATATATCGCCAACCCCTTTAAATTCCCATTATACGATTAAAGTAGCCTCTTATAATATTCACAAGGCTATTGGTAATGATCAACGGCGTGATCCTGAACGAATTTTAACCGTGCTCGATGAAATCGATGCTGATTGTATTGCTCTTCAGGAAGCTGATCATCGTTTTGGAAATCGCAGGGCTGTTTTACCTTTTGAGGCTATCAAGGCGCATGGCTATACTTACATTCCCTTGTCTTTACGATCTTGTAGTCTCGGGTGGCATGGGAATGCCTTACTGGTACGAGATTCGGCAGCCTGTTTAGGATATGAACGTCTAAGATTGCCTCGGCTTGAGCCACGGGGCGCTATAATAAGTGATATTCGGATAGCGGGCAATCCATGGCGCTTTATTGGTGCCCATCTTGATCTTTCTGGCCTATATCGTCGACGGCAGGTGGCCGCTATTATTAATAGTCTTAAGCAGACGCCCCAAGATTTACCAACGGTTGTCATGGGGGATTTTAATCAATGGCGTAAGCGTTTTGGTTGTCTTCGTTTATTACCTGATGATTTTAGAGCTTTACCCACCGGTGCCAGCTTTCCGGCCAATCGCCCGATTGGGACATTAGACCGAATTATTATTGGTCCTGGTATCAAATTATTAGCGTGCGGTGTTCACAATACACCCGTCGCTCAAAAAGCTTCTGACCATTTACCGATATGGGCAACCTTGTCTCTTTCTGCGTCTTCTGTTTTGTAATATTGCATCGTTTTTATGAATTTTTATATTTTTTCCCTATAAAAATACCCGCTTAAGAGTCACTCATTAGGTAATTTCTATTGGATAATAGTTTTGGCCTGCGTTAGGTTTTGTAAGAATAAAAGAACAAATATGTTTTTTTAAGCGAATTGTTATTCTAAATCATGCCAGCTTGTTGTGCTCTTTAGGGATATATCGGGGAATGCAGAAATTAAAAAGAAACGGGCAGAATCTGTTTAGCCCTGTTATTAATCAGATAGGGTTTTTAAAAAAAATCATCGGTATAACGGCGGTTGGTTTAACCACTCCGGTTTGGGCGGAAACGCCTGCCAGTATTGATAGCGGGGATACGGCTTGGATGCTGATCTCGACAGCCTTGGTTCTGTTGATGATTGTTCCGGGGTTGGCTTTATTTTATGTGGGAATGGTCCGCGCCAAAAATGCTTTATCTTTATTGACCCAAATTTTGTGTATGACGGCTGTGGTCATGGTGCTGTGGCCTTTAATCGGGTATTCCTTGGCTTTTAGTGGTTCTTCACCTTTCATTGGTGATTTGACTAATCTGTTTTTGAAAAAAGTAACGCCTGCCAGTATCTCGGGAAGTATTCCGGAATATGTTTTCATTTGTTATCAGATGACATTTGCTGCCATTACAGCGGCTTTGGCTTTGGGTGGTTTTGCTGAACGGATTAAATTCAAGGCGGTAATGCTTTTTACCCCGTTATGGCTGTTGCTGGTCTATCTGCCTTTAGCGCATATGGTGTGGTCATCTGATGGCTATTTCTTTAAAATGGGCGCCTTGGATTTTGCAGGTGGTACCGTTGTGCATATTAATGCCGGTATCTCGGCCTTGGTCGGCTGTCTGATTATTGGTAAACGCTCTGGCTATAACAAAGAATTAATGGCCCCCCATTCGATGATGATGACATTGACTGGTACTGGTTTATTATGGGTCGGCTGGTTCGGTTTCAATGCAGGTTCTGCCTTGGGGGCTAATGGTTCAGCCGGACTGGCGATGATTAATAGCTTTTTAGCGACAGCAACGGCAATTTTAACTTGGATCAGCCTTGAAGCAATGGTGGGGCGTAAACCTTCCTTGTTGGGGGCTTGTTCTGGTGCGATTGCAGGTTTGGTCGCTATTACCCCTGCTGCGGGTAATGCTGGTCCTATGGGCGGAATGATTATCGGTATCTTGGCTTCTTTTGGCTGCTTTTGGATGGTCATTTATGTTAAACCGAAACTGCAATTTGATGATGCCTTAGATGCCTTTGGGGTTCATGGCATCGGCGGGATTATTGGTTCTATCGCGACGGGTCTTTTTTGTTCACCTTTACTCGGTGGGCCGGGTAATGCGGATTATGCCATCGGACATCAGTTGCTTATTCAGGTTTTTGCTGTCGCCGTCGCTGTTCTTTGGTCAGCTATTGGTTCTACCATTGTTTTCTTTGTTGTTGATAAAATCGTTGGTTTACGTGTATCACCAGAAGAAGAAAATATTGGTTTAGATATTAGTGAACATGATGAACGTGCCTATAACCTTAATTTTTGATTTTGTTTTTAGACTTAATTTTTAAAATATTATTTTTTATTACAAGAAAAATATTTTATTTTTAAAAAATAAAGGGCAGGGCTTTTTTATAAGTTCTGCCTTTTATTTTTTATTTTTAAAAAATTGAAATTATTCAATATTTTATTATATATAATTTTAGTAGTATTTTTATTTTACGATAATAAGAAGTATGATTAAGTTTAATATTAGGCGTCTTGCTAAAATTTCCGTTGTAGCTTGATTTGTCTTTGTGACATTTGAAGATTTAAACTGTATTATATATCTATACAGAGTCTAGCGTGTAACTTCGCATTCATATTTGCTGAGCGTGAATGCTTTTGTGACGATTTTTCGTCTTTTTTGCTCAGCCAACAAACCGGAGAACCGGACCATGGCCGAAAAGGTCAATAATCTTCAGGATTTTTTCCTCAATACGCTGCGAAAAACAAGAACCCCTGTTACCATGTTTTTGGTTAAAGGGGTTAAATTGCAAGGTGTAATCACCTGGTTTGATAATTTCTCTATTCTATTGCGGAGGGATGGCCAGTCACAGCTTGTTTATAAACATGCCATTTCAACGATTATCCCTGCCCATCAACTGGATCAGTTGAAGGAAAGTCGTTCTATCATGGCAGAGCGGAAATCGAGTCTGTTACAAGATGTGTTTTTGTCTGCTGTTATGCAGCAACAAGAACCTGTCACCATGTTTTTAATCAATGGTGTGATGTTACAGGGCGAGATCGCCGCATTCGATTTATTCTGCGTTCTGTTGACACGCAATGATGACGCACAATTAGTTTACAAACATGCGGTTTCAACCGTACAGCCGGTTAAATCTATAGATTTGACAATGGCAGAAAGGCGGGAAGAAGATTGAGCGGTTTTGTCCGATCTGACGCAGATGGCGTTTCACAAGGGGCGCGGATATTAGTTGTTCTGCCGGAATTAGAAGATAATAATCGGCGTTCAACAGAAGCCCGTCTGGAAGAGGCAACCGGCCTAGCCCATGCTATTGGTCTGGATGTCGTGGCTAAGTTAGCGTTCCGTTTACGATCCCCAAAGGCTGCGACTTTATTCGGACAGGGACAGGTCGATCAAATCGTCACGGCGGCGAAAGATGAAGAAATTGATCTGGTGGTGGTTGATGGACCTTTAACTCCTATTCAGCAACGTAATCTTGAGACCGCCTTGGATGTTAAGGTCATCGATCGAACAGGGCTTATCCTTGAGATTTTTGGTGCACGCGCGGCAACAGCTGAAGGGCGCTTACAAGTCGAATTAGCCCATCTTGATTATCAGGCTGGACGTTTGGTTCGGAGTTGGACCCATCTTGAGCGGCAGCGTGGGGGGTTTGGATTCCTTGGCGGACCGGGTGAAACCCAGATTGAAGCCGACCGACGCATGATTCGTGACCGAATGGCTAAATTACGGCGCGATTTAGCCCAAGTAACGCGAACCCGCGGTTTACACCGTGCCAGACGAAAACGCGCTCCGTGGCCTGTTATTGCCTTGGTGGGTTATACCAATGCGGGTAAATCAACGCTTTTTAATAGATTAACCGGTGCTGATGTCATGGCCAAAGATTTGCTCTTTGCGACTCTTGATCCGACTATGCGCCAGATTGAGCTTCCCGGTATCGATAAGGCTATTCTTTCTGATACGGTTGGCTTTGTTTCGGATCTTCCAACGCAATTAGTGGCCGCCTTTCGCGCTACTTTGGAAGAGGTTACCGCAGCTGATTTAATTTTGCATGTTCGTGATATTGCACAGCCTGATAGCGATTCAGAACGCGATGATGTTGAACGTGTTTTAGCGGAAATCGGTATTGCTCCCGTTGAAGAAGGGGGTGAATTTGCTATCCCCATTATTGAAGCGTGGAACAAAAGTGATCTTTTATCCGAAGAAGCGCATGAAAGTTTAGCCGCCGAAGCCTCAAGACGTGAAGATGTCGCCTTGATTTCAGCGTGGACGGGTGAAGGTATCGAATCGCTACGCCATTTAATTTCAGAACGTTTATCAAATGCGCATCGGTTGCGTCATATTGATTTACCTTCAACTGAAGGGCAGGCTATGGCTTGGCTTCATGCCCATGGTGAAGTCGTCAATCAGACTATGAATGATCAGGCACAAATGGAATTTGATGTCAGGATGTCCGATGAAAATTGGGGGCGTTTTATCGAGCGCTTTGGTTTTCTTTATAACGATGAGACCACTTTAAAGAACGAAAAGGAAGGCTTGCATCCCCTATAAAGGGAGCGCTACTACCACAATATGGCTTTATATAACCCCGTATCTTCTGATCTAAGCGGCTTGTTGCTTTTGGCTTTACCCGCCATGAGAGATTCTGAATTTAAAGAAGCCGTTATTGCCTTATGTGCTTTTAATAGAGAAGGCGCTTTGGGATTAAATATCAGCCATATTGTGCCGGATGTTAGCTTGCATACGTTAATGCGCCAATTAGATATTAAGCCGGGTCTAGCACCGGACCGCCCTGTCCATGTGGGGGGGCCCTGTGAACCTCAGCGTGGTATGGTATTACATAGTCGTGATTGGCAAACAGCGGATAGCATGATGGTCGGTAAAGCATGGGCCCTTACAAGCACATTGGATATTCTTCATGCCTTGAGTCTTGGAAAAGGGCCAGATCATTGGCTTGTTGCTTTGGGCTATTCTGGTTGGGGTGCAGGGCAACTTGATCGGGAAATTAAACAGGCGGATTGGTTCATCACAAAGGCAGAAGATCATCTGCTTTTTAGCTGCTCTGCGAAAGATCGCTGGATACAAAGTTATCAAAGCGCAGGGGTTGATCTTCATCGGTTGGCGGTAAGCGTGGGACAGGCATAGATCAACAATATTAAATATAGAATTGTCTGTGGATTTTAATTTCTTTTTTATTAATTAATTAAAATTTATAGTATTTATCTGCGAATTTTATTCGTCTAATTTTTTATAAAAATCATATAAAAAATATTCATTTTCCGAGCCGGAGACGTTGTAGTGAATGCTCGCGAACCTAAACTTGTAACTGTTCCGTTAGTAGATTTGCATCCTACCCAAATTTCTGTCGGTATGCGTGAAGTAGCGATAAAGCGCCAAGGATGGCGTCAGGAAAAAACAGATAAGGCTTCTCTCTATCTGGGAAAGCATCTAATTCCCGTTATTCTTGGATCTCAAGAACAACCTTACGTTCTTGATCACCATCACTTATGCCGTGCCCTTTTAGATGAAGGTGTAGAAAAAGTAGCTATTACCGTAATAGCTAATCTTTCCAAATTAGAAGATGATCACTTCTGGTTTGTTATGGATAATCGGGGATGGATGCATCCTTTTGATGAAAAGGGAGATCGCCAATCTTATCAGGCTATTCCATCCGATTTAAAAGGCCTTAAAAATGACTCTTACCGCTCCTTAGCTGGGGCATTAAGGCGATCCGGTGGCTATGCTAAGGATACGACACCTTTTAGCGAATTTTTATGGGCTGATTATTTACGTCGTCAATTTAATGGCGAAGATATAGAAAAAGATTTTGATGCTGCCTTGAAAAAATCTTTGGTCTTGGCACGCCAAAAACAGGCTTCTTATTTGCCAGGTTGGTGCGGCCCTTTGTCATCAAATGCTTAAAAGAACAGCATAATTTTTTGTTTGATGTTCTTTTATCTGGGATTGCTTCACATATCTTCGATAAAATACGTTTTTTTGTTGTATTCTGCGCTTTCTTAAAAAAAGCGATTGAATAACTCTATCTATCAAGTTCTATAGGGTGATTAATCAATGGTGGGCGTGATGCTCATCATTATTGTTATTTCGATGAGGACGCCTGAACGCCTTAATATGCGATAAAGGTGAGGGATTATAGTGCATGCGTATCAGAATTGGCGTTTCAGTCGCCAGTAAAATTGGTTTTGCGTCTCATCAGAATGCCGTCCCTTTGTTGCATAGTCTTGAAGTTATCAATGAGACTGAGGAAGATTTTCAGGATTTAACGCTGACCTTAACGGCAGATTTACCCTTTATAAGGGAATCTCGATGGACAATCCCCTATCTTCATTCGAAAACAGTCTATTCCGTAGCCTTCCAGCCGATAACCTTAGAGGCAGCTTTTCTGCATGAGCTTAGAGAAAGCATAACCGCCCATCTGAATTTCACTTTGGTTAAAGGTGATGTTTTAATAACAGAACATTCCCTGCCTATTGAGCTTTTGTCTTATGATCAATGGGGCGGTTATAAAACAATGTCGGAATTATTACCGGCCTTTGTGATGCCGAATGATCCCGCTATCGATCGCATTTTAAAAACGGCAGCCGATGTTTTGGGGAAGGCCGGTCGTGACGAGACTATAGAAGGGTATAAGGCACAATCTCGTAGTCGGGTATGGGAAATTACTTCGGCTATCTGGTCGGCTTTATGTGGTTTACATATAGCCGAAGCAGAAATATCCGATAATTATACTGAAAATGGTCAAAAGATCAGAACACCAGAAAGAATAGTTTCAGGTCAGATAGCCAATCGTCTTGATTGTGCTTTATTATTAGCCGCTGTGCTTGAAAAGGCAGGCTTAAATCCGCTTGTCATTCTTTTAAAAGAAACAGTTTTAACAGGTGTCTGGTTACAACCAATAGAATTTGCTTCGCTTATTACCGATGAAGCCGCTGCTTTAAGACGCCGTATAGATCTTAAAGATATTTTGTTATTGGACTCAGGCTTTATTTTGCAGAGGATACCCGCCTCTTTAACTATTGCTGAAAAAAGTGCTTTACGAAAAATAGCGCCAGAATTTGCCTCTGATTTTGAAATGGCGATTGATATTCATCGGGCGCGTTTGCAAAAGATACGCCCTCTCAGCACAGTTTCAGAATTGGAAGATAGCGCTTCTATTGTGAATTGGGAGGCGGCAGAGGCTTTTGAATCCGCGCCTGCTTTGCCTGCTTTTGACGTTGAAAACGAAGAAAAAGGCATTATCGCTAAAGATCGCCTGACAAACTGGCAGCGTAAACTTCTGGAATTAACGCCCCGTAACCGCTTATTAAATTTACCGGCTAAAGGAAAGCTGGTGCCTTTGATTTGTTCAGACCCGATGCAGTTAGAAGCACGGTTGGCAGAAGGTAAAAAATTAAAAATAACTGCGCTTCCTGATCTTTCCGTAAGTGGACGAGATAAAAATCTTTATGCGGCCCAAAATCAGGGCGATTTAATAGCAGAAATAGCAGCGGCAGCGCTTACACGCGGTGAGATTATGTCTTCCTTGTCTTCCAAAGCTTTGGAAGCGACCCTTATAGACCTTTACCGTAAAGCAAGAAGTGATGTTGATGAAGGCGGGGCTAATACTTTGTTTTTGGCCGTGGGATTTCTAAAATGGAAACGGAATCCTGACGAAGAACGGCATTATCTGGCCCCTCTGATCTTAATACCTGTTACCTTAGAAAGAAAAAGTGCCTTGTCAGGTGTCGTTATGACACGGCATGAAGATGAAATACGCTTTAATCTGACATTGCTGGAAATGCTTCGTCATGATTTTAATCTTACTATTCCTGCTTTAAATGGTGTTTTACCTGAACGGGACGGTCAGGTTGATATTGAAGCTATTTGGACCATTATACGCCATACCATTCGGGATATGAAAGGTTTTGAGCTGATCCCGGAGAGTATGCTCAGCACGTTTTCTTTTGTTAAATATCTGATGTGGAAAGATCTTACCGATCGTTCCGATCAGTTAAAAGAAAGTCCACTTGTTCGCTATCTTTTAGATAGGAAACCCGAAAATCTTCCTAAAAACAAGCCTTTTCCTGTTGCAGAAAATCTTGATAATGCGGTTAAACCTGGAGAACTTTTTACGCCGCTTCCTGCGGATAGTTCGCAACTAGCGGCTATTGTCGCCTCGGCTAAGGGATGTGATTTTGTTCTGGATGGCCCTCCTGGCACTGGGAAATCCCAAACTATTGCAAATATTATTGCCCATAATTTAGCCTTAGGGCGGCGTGTGTTGTTTGTTGCCGAAAAAAAGGCAGCGCTTGATGTCGTTCAACGTCGTCTAAACGCTAAAGGTTTAGGGGACTTCTGTTTGGAACTACATTCCAGCAAGGCCACCCGAGCAGAAGTCATAAAACAGCTTAATCGCGCTTGGACGGCGAGTAAGGATGTTACAGAAGAAGACTGGAAGATCGAAGCCGAAAAATTAAGGATATTGCGTGATAATCTTAATGAGGTTGTACAGTTACTTCATCAGCGTCAACCCAATGGTTTGACGCTTTATCAAGCAATCGGTTTAGTCGTGCGCGATGGAGGCCGTGCGGTACCACGATTAACTTTTTATCATCCGTTACAGCATAGTGAAAAAGATTTAGCGCATTTTCGTGATCTTGCGCGACGTTTAGGGCTAGCGTGGCAGGAAGTCGGTGATTTACCGCAAGATTTTGAATCTGTTACGGTCAGTGAATGGTCTAATGGCTGGCAAGACGCTATTGTTGCGGCGGCTAAAAAATTACAAAGAGCCGTAACGGAAGTCGAAGCCGCCAAAGAGGCTATTATAGATGCTTCCGGTCTTTCTGTGGTTATAAACACTCGGGATGATTTAGAACAGTTAAGTAGTTTTATCCATCTATTGGGCCAAGCGTATGGTCATAACTGTTATCTGACTTTTTCACCTAAAAAAGACAAAATTATAGAGGCTGCCCATCAGGCCATCTCCCTTTTAAAAAGCTATAGAAAAGAAGCTGCCGGCCTTTCTGTGCGCTATGATCGTGACATTTTAAAACGTCTTCGCAGTCATCCGCGCAGTCTATGGAATGAGTGGGAAAAAGCCGAACAACGCTTTTGGTTTTTAGCCGGTTTTGAGAAGAAAAAAATTATCAAGCGCTTGGCAAAGGCAGGTCGGACAAAAGGGAAAATTGACGCTGCTCATGATTTGCCACGTTTGGTGATGATGGCGCGATTATATGAGAAGCTTTATCAATTAAAAAAAGCTGTGCCTGAAATAAAGAATTTTGCGGGTTGGAAAGATATTGGCAGTCATTTAGGTATGATTGAAGATGAGTGCCGTTTTGCAGAGGATTTAGAAGCAGCGATAATAGCCCAAGCCGCTAATCCCGAGCATCTGATAACTTTAAGACAATCCGTCAAAAATTTAGTGATTGAGGCTAATGCCTTATTAGAGCCGACCTCTCCGCTGATGATTGCAGCAAGACGGCTGAAAAAGGCTTTACAAGGCGTTGATAGAACAAAAGAGCATTTTGTTTCCTTAGCCGATTCGCCTTTATCCGATGATCCCAAATCATGGCTTGCCTTAGCTGAAACGGTCATTAACCAAGAAAACCGCTTACAAGCTTGGGCGAATTGGCAGCGCATACGTTACGAGGCGGTTTCAGCCGGTTTAAAACCGTTGGTAGAGGCTATCGAAAGCCATGCTGTGACGGGTGAAAATGCCTTATCGGTTTTTGAAGCCGCTTATGCCCGCTGGTTTGCCAGTAATCTTATTGATGCTGAACCAAGATTACGACGCTTTTCTTCGGCGATGCAAATGGCTGACATCGCTGCTTTTCGTAAGCTGGATGACCATTTATCGGAATTAGCCATCCAGTACATCCGTGCACAGCTTTCTAAACGGATCGCGGTTGATGAAAAAGAAGGGCTACCAGCAGGCTATGCTACGCTGAAAATGCAATTGCAGTTAAAACAACATCACATGCCTATTCGTCAGTTAATTACAGAAATGGGTAAGGATTTTAGCCGTTTAACCCCTTGCATGCTGATGAGCCCTCTTTCTGTGGCGCAATTTTTACCACCAGATCATGATTTATTTGATTTGGTTATTTTCGATGAAGCCTCTCAGATTGCGCCTTGGGATGCTATTGGAGCCATGGCCCGAGGAAAACAGGTTATTGTCGCGGGCGATCCACGCCAGATGCCGCCGACCAGCTTTTTTAATCGCTCTGTCCAAAATGATGATTTAGAAACTGATACAGAACGGGATATGGAAAGCATCCTTGATGAATGTTTGACCGCCGGTATTCCCATGCATTCCTTGAGCTTTCATTATCGTAGTCGCCATGAAAGCCTGATCGCTTTTTCAAATTATAGCTATTACGATGGGGGGTTAGTCACTTTTCCAGCACCTGTCCGTAAAGAAAGCGCTGTCCATTGGCGGCGCGTTGAAGGCGTTTATAGTCGAGGCCGCAATCGCGTGAATGCGATTGAAGCACAGGCCATGGTTGATGAAGCAATCACCCGTTTGACCATGCCTGAATTCAATCAGCAAGGTTGGTCTTTGGGTATTATTACGCTGAACACTGACCAGCAAAGATTGGTTGAAGATCTGTTGGATAAAGCCCGACGAGATCATCCTGAAATTGAACATCATTTTAGTGATACGCTTGCCGAGCCCGTCACCGTTCGTAATCTTGAAACGGTTCAAGGCATTGAACGAGATATTATTATTTTAGGGATTGGTTTTGGCCCGACTGAACCTAATGCGCCTACTATGTTGATGTCCTTTGGCCCCTTATCCGCTGAAGGGGGATGGCGACGGCTTAATGTCGCTTTGACGCGGGCAAGGCAAGAAATGATTCTGTTTACGTCTTTTGGGCCGGAAATGATTGATCTTAACCGGACAACATCAAGAGCTGTGATTGATCTGAAGCATTTTATCGAATTTGCGGATCGGGGCCCACAGGCTTTTTCAACCGCCGTCCATGGATCATTAGGCGGTTATGATTCTCCTTTTGAAGAAGCCGTCGCAGGAGAATTAATGCAGCGTGGATGGCAAGTCGCTTCTCAGATTGGGGTATCTCGCTTTCGGATCGATCTTGGCGTTGTCCATCCCGATCGCCCAGGCGATTATCTGGCCGGTGTAGAATGTGATGGCGCAACCTATCATAGCGCAGCGACAGCCCGTGATCGGGATAAGGTGCGGGCGGCTATATTGTCAGAATTGGGGTGGAAATTACTGCGCGTTTGGTCAACCGATTGGTGGGTCGATAAACAAAGTGCAGCCGATCATTTGCATAAAGGTTTAATGGCTTTACTGGAAGAAGATCGGCTTAAAAGAACAGTGCCGGAGGCTCTGGGATGAGATATTATAAAGCTTTAGACGATTAAAAGGCTATAATTTCGTTGAGTATTCAAAAATTAAGAGATTTGAGACATTAAAATTTCATCTAATCTTTAAGTAGAAAAAGCTGATGTCTCAATTTTTATTAGGTCTTATAAAACAAGCATCTGAAAAGATCGGTGGAGTGTGGAATGAAGTTAACCGAAAAAACCTTTGATCTTTTTCAGGAAGATGGAACGCTGCTTGAAAAAAACATTCGCTTTCTTGAGAATGGAGAAATTTCTGGAGCACAGCATTTCGAACGGCAATATTGGTCGGTTATCGGAACTCAGATTGCGTTGACTAATCAAAACAAAACACCATCTATCCTTTTTGCCTGCTGCCTTGAACATAATGACCTTTTTATCTTTTTTGGTCAGGGCACGACACGTTCAGAGGAAAAACCACGCTATATTTTGTTAGAACGAGGCGAGTTAGAACGAGGCGAGGATGCTGCACCGGCTGTTGCGGATATGACGCCAGCCTTAATAATATTAGAACGAAAATTGGATCAGATACGTGATACTGTGAATTTGGTCTCTCAACGTAGCACGCGACAGTCGCAGAAAATAAAAGTTTTATTCTTAATTCACAATATTTCTATGTGGGATAGTCTGCATGATATTTATATGATCATGCGTGAAAGCGATAACTTTGAACCTGTTGTCGCAACCTCTCCTCGATATTTTCCTGAAACGCAAGATTATCAGGCAGAAGAGGACGTTCATCAAGGTTTAGAAAAGGAGGCTATTCCTCATATTCGTTTTAAGAATAATTTTGACGAGGCTCTTCAGGTCATAAAAGCTATTGGACCCGATATTATTTTTCGGCAGATGCCTTGGGAAGTAAATACACCTGAATCTTTTCAGACCCAGAATCTTAATTTTGCCCGTCTTTGCTATGTTCCTTATTATGGCTTGAATATCCTTGAACGCCTCACTTCGGGAGAAGAGGAAGAACAGGATTTCTCTATTGATCAGTATTTCCATCGTATGTGCTGGCGTATCTATTGTGAGAATGACCTTCTTTATCAGCGGATGAAAAAGAAAGCTTTGCGCGGAGGGGATAATATTGTTGTCAGTGGCCATCCCAAATTAGACCGTTTATGGAACGCCCGAAAGCATCCCGCATGGCCTATTAAAAGTGAAGGTAAGAAAAAATTTCGTTTAATCTGGGCGCCCCATCATTCAGTAGGTGAGGGCTGGTTAGATTTTGGGACTTTTCCGCAAAGCTTTGGGGATATGCTACATTGGGCTGAAAATGCACCTGACATTGAATTTGTGCTAAAGCCTCATCCTTTATTATTTAACGCTTTATTATTATACCAAATATTTACAGAAGCCCAAGTCGAACAATTCAAAAAACTATGGAATCGTTTACCCAATACCGCTTTAGTAGAAGGGGGCGATTATGGGCCGTTATTGGCAGCTTCTGATGCAATGATAACCGAAGGTGTCAGCTTTTTAGCTGAATATCAGGTTTTTTATGATAAACCGCTGATCTTTCTTGATAGCCAGCGTCATCGTGCTTTTAATGAAATAGGGCAAAAAATTATGCGTGGTGCTTATGATGTGACCACCATTGCCCAAGCACAGGCGTTTATTGACAATTATCGACAGGAAGGAAACGATCCGCTTCACGCTATCAGAAAAGAAAATTTTGAAATGATGGTACCGTGGCCGGGACAAGCCGCCAAACGGATAGTGGATGATATTCAGAATCATATAGCTTTATAAATCATAAAGAAATTCTTCTTTATAAAAGGCTCAATTGCCGGAGAATAAAATGGCTATAGCGGTTATTTTGGCAGGTGGAAAAGGCATCCGTTTTGGTGATGCTATCCCAAAGCAGTTTAAGACTTTGGGGGGAAAGCCCATCATTCAATATACGATTGAGGCTTTCTTTTTTCATCCTGATATTGATGAACTGATTATTACTTATCCCACCGATTATAAGGCCGAAATCGAAAAAATTGCTTCCGCTTTTTCAGGTCATAAAGCTATAACACTTGTGGCAGGAGGCGCTTCCCGTATGGAAACAACGCTTGCCGCTTTAAATGTTATTGGCGAGCAGCGTAAAAAGGTTTTGTTCCATGATGCGGTGCGGCCTTTTGTTTCGCATGATATTATCAGCCAAACGATCTTAGCCCTAGACAATTATGATGCTGTGGATGTCGTCATTCCGACTGCTGATACTATTGTCGAAATTGATGCAGCCGAAAAACAATTAACGGCTATTCCAGAAAGAAGTCGGTTACGCCGCGGTCAAACGCCCCAAGGATTTTGGGCAGATTCCCTTAAAGCGGCCTATCAAACTATGGATACAGAAAGGCTAAATCACTTTTCTGATGATTGCGGCGTATTCTTAGATCAGAATCCGACAGCCGCTATCGGTATAGTAGCGGGTGATGACAAAAACATCAAAATCACAACACCGATAGACTTCTTTTTAGCGGAACAGATTTTGTATTCAGGACAAGCGGCAAGTCGTTCCGTCCTTTCAGAAAAGAAACAAAAAAAATCTGTCATTATTTTCGGGGCGTCTTCGGGATTAGGGGCTGCTGCCATCCAAGCGATGAAAGAACAAGGCTGGTTAGTATTCCCGGCGTCCAGAAGCACAGGGGTTGATATTCGTCATGCGGAACAGGTTCAGTCTTTTTTTAAAGAGGTATTGAATAAGACCTCTACTATAGATGCGGTTGTTATTTTTTCAGGTATTTTGAAAACAGGCAAAATTACTGAAATGAACCCTTCAGATATTCGCGAAATGATAGATGTTAATCTGGTCGGCACTATCAATGTAGCGCTGACCGCTTATCCTTATCTTAAGAAGGCGGGCGGCCATCTGTTATTAGTCAGTTCCAGTAGCTATTTCAGAGGCAGAGCAAATTCCGCTGTCTATTCAGCCTCTAAAGCGGCAGTCGTTAATTTAACCCAAGCCTTATCAGAAGAATGGGCTGATGATAACATCGCGGTATCTTGTATTGCCCCCCGTCGCGCCAATACGCCTATGCGCCGCAAAGCATTTCCCAAAGAAAATCCAGCGGTTTGTTTGGCACCTGAGGTGGTCAGTAAAGAGGTTATAGGTATGCTTATGCATCCCCAAACCGGCTTGATTAAGCATATTTACTGAAGAGCCACTTTTTTGGTTACCTTTTCACCTTATTTTATTCAGCTGCGGCCAAAAAGTTTTTCGATATCTTTATGGCCGAGCTTTACCCATGTCGGACGGCCGTGATTACATTGTCCACTATGGGGCGTGATTTCCATTTCACGTAAAAGGGCATTCATTTCGGCCAAGGACAGCAATCGACCTGCACGGACAGAGCTATGACATGCCATAGTCGCCACGATATGATCGAGTTTTTCTTTTAATAGAAGGGCTTGGTCATAAGCAGCAATTTCACCCGCCAAATCTTTTACCATTTCTTTTACCGCGCAATTCCCTAAAAGCCCCGGTGTCGCCCGGACCAAGATAGCTTGTTGGCCAAAGCGTTCAGTCTCTAACCCCATCGCTGAAAATTCTTCCTGTCGGCTTTCAAATAAATCGCAGGCCGTTTCATCCATTTCGACGACTTCTGGCAGCAATAAACGTTGTGCTGTTATCTGTCCTTCTGCCAGGGCACGTTGCATTCTTTCCATGACTAGCCGTTCATGGGCGGCATGTTGATCAACCAACACCAAACCATCTTTCGCCTCGGCTACAATATAAGTAGCCGCCACTTGTCCTCGGGCTAATCCTAGTGGGAAATCATTGTGTCCACTGGGAATTTTGGCTGTATTTAAAGGACGATCTCTTCCCATTGGGGGTAGTTTTGGATGGCCTGTTATGCTCCAAAGATCAGCAGACCGACTTTTTAGGGGTAACGTCTTGAAATCTGACGAGCTTTCCGGTTCTTTGGCTTTAAAGGGAATAGCCGATTCAGAAACAGCAGATGGCGAAGATAAAAAGGCCGCTTCCTTTTCTTCTGAAGGTGATAAGGGCACGGCGGGTTGATCGCTGGTTTGCCAACGCCCCATGGCTTCGACATTGGCTGGTTGTGCTGATCTAAAACCAGAAAGATCAAGACTTTCGCGTAAAGCAGTAATAAGGAGCCCCCGAACAGCCGTCGCATCCCGAAAGCGGACTTCGCTTTTGGCAGGATGGACATTGATATCGACGTCACTACCCGGAAGTTTTAGAAATAAGGCTAGAACAGGATGACGGTCTTTAGCTAGCAAATCATGGTACGCTGCCCTGACAGCCCCGATAAGTATTCGATCTTTTACGGGGCGGCCATTAACAAACAGATATTGATGATCTGGCAAGCCACGATGAAAAGTAGGTAGGCTGGCCACCCCTTCTACCTTCATTTGGTCTCGTTGATAGTTTATCGATACGCTATTATCCTTTAGCGTTCTATCGATGATAGTCGTTACTCTTTGTGCCTGATTTTCACCTGCCATAAGTGAAAAAATCCGGCGGCCATCATGTTCCAGGGAAAAACCTATATCGGGTCGTGCCATCGCTAATCGGCGAACAATATCAAGGCAGGCTATATACTCACTTTTAGCGCTACGCATGAATTTACGTCGCGCTGGAAGGCGTGCGAATAAATCTTCTACCTTTATTCTTGTACCATGAGGGAGGGCGGCTGGCCCTTCTTTTTCCAACTGACCATTATCAATAGTCCGTTGCCATCCGCTGTCACTATCAAGAATGCGGCTTTCTAAAACAAGGCGGGCAACACTCGCAATAGAAGGCAGCGCTTCTCCCCGAAAGCCAAGCGTCGTAACAGCTTCTATGGCATCATTATCGGGTAATTTTGAGGTTGCATGACGTTCCAAGGCCAGCGCCATTTCATCAGCAGAAATACCGATACCATTATCGATAACCTCAAGGCCTTCTAATCCACCCGCTAAAAGGCGAATGCTAATATGGGTCGAACCGGCATCTATAGCATTTTCGACCAATTCTTTAAGCGCACTTGCTGGTCTTTCAACGACTTCTCCAGCTGCGATACGATTTATCACATCCTCTGGTAGACGGCGTATTGACATATCGGTAACCCTGCCCCAAGCGCTTTTCTTCAGCTTTCCGGTTTAATATTTATGTGAAACTGGAGAATGACTTTTTATAAAGTTTTATAAATAGTATATTGATGTTCAGGATCGGTATAGGGAATATAAAATAATTGTCTCACCTATTCCTTTATACCGGTGTATCATCAATATATCGAGTAATCTCGGTAAGAGAAGCTTATAGCCTTTCTTACCTCATTCCTAAAGCCCCTTGCTAGCGGACGGATGCCTGAATGTCTCTTTTTACCCGCCTGTTTAAATTCATGTCCCATGACATGGCGATTGATCTTGGAACCGCTAATACTGTTGTTTATCTGCGTGGCCGCGGCATTGTTTTGAACGAGCCTTCTGTGGTGGCTATTGAAACTTTAAATGGCGTTAAGCGGGTGCGTGCTGTTGGTAATGATGCCAAACTAATGATGGGGAAAACCCCCGATAGCATTCAGGCTATTCGTCCGATGCGCGATGGCGTCATTGCTGATATTGATGTTGCAGAGCAGATGATTAAGCATTTTATCCAAAAAGTGCACGGAGGAAAGGCACGTCCGTGGCGTTTTCCTGAAATCGTCGTCTGTGTACCATCAGGCTCCACTTCTGTGGAACGGCGGGCTATTCGTGATGCGGCCTCTAATGCAGGGGCTAGTCAGGTTTTTTTGATTGATGAGCCAATGGCGGCCGCGATTGGGGCAGAAATGCCCGTTACCGAACCGATCGGGTCTATGGTTGTTGATATAGGCGGCGGCACAACCGAAGTGGCAGTGTTGTCTTTGCGCGGCTTGGCTTATACTACCTCTGTCCGGGTTGGCGGCGATAAAATGGATGAAGCGATTGGCTCTTATGTCCGTCGTAATTTTAATCTTCTGATCGGAGAAGCTACCGCTGAACGTATTAAGAAGGAAATGGGCACCGCTCGTATGCCCGACGATGGCATTGGTATGACGATCAGTATTAAAGGTCGTGATCTTGTTAATGGTGTCCCAAAAGAAATCCAGATTAATCAGGCTATGATTGCCGAAGCTTTATCCGAGCCTGTGGCGGCTATTGTCGAAGGTGTCCGCTTGGCGCTTGAAAATACGGCCCCAGAACTGGCCGCCGACATTGTCGATCAGGGCATTGTTTTAACGGGGGGCGGTGCTTTACTTTCTGGATTGGATACTGTTTTACGTGAAGAAACCTCATTACCTGTTACTATTGCGGATGATCCTTTGACTTGTGTTGCCATGGGAACAGGACGGGCGCTTGAAGATCCAACTTTCAGGGCTGTTTTACAAACAGCCTGAGTTTATACGATGAGATAAGGGGTCTTTTCCTGCATGGCACCGCCTCGCTTTCGTAATTCCGGTTTTTCTAGGCGGGCGCAACTAGGCTTATTTACCAGTTATGTCTTTGCTATCGGGGGGATCATTGCTGCCGCGGTAATGCTGATACTATCGAATGTTTATCCTGATAAATATAATGGGGTTATCGGCTTTATCACAGACTGCACCAGTCCCTTGTCACGTTTTGGTCATGGGGTCGTGACAATTTTGCATAACAGCAGGGATGGCATTGCCGATTATATCAATGCTGGGAGCCAAAATCGGGCACTAAAAGCGAATATTGAAAAATTAAGGCCACAGCTTATTGAAGCGCAGATTTTAAATGCGGATAATATCCGTTTAAAGCGTATGCTGAATTTAGTGGATCATACCCCTATGCGGGTAGCGGTGGGGCATGTCATTGGTTCTCCTCTAACGACCAGCCGTCGTACTGCTATCATTGATCTTGGTTCTTCCTCAGGCGTCATCACAGGGATGCCGGTGCGCTCTTCAGAAGGCTTGGTTGGCCGCGTTTTAGCTACCGGTCATTTTTCTGCCCGTATTTTATTATTAGTTGATTCATCCAATACCCTTCCTGTTAAAATTGTTCGTTCGGGTGTCCCTGCCTTAGCTTCGGGAAGAGGGGATGGTTTATTAGATATTCGTCCGCTTATTGCAGGACAGTCGCCTTTTCAAATAGGCGATTTATTAGTGACATCTGGTACTGGGGGGATTTACCCGCCGGATATACCTGTTGCGATTATATCAAAATTAAATAGCGATGGGGCTTTTGCGTTACCTACAGCAAACCCCGCGCGTTTAGATTATATTATGGTTGAAAAGATATTCGAGCCAGATGCGCCCCCTGAACAGGTCACGATGGGTAAAGCTATATCTCAAAAACAGAGTAGCCATAAAAAATTGCCCAAGGATGGGAATACTAAGGCCGTAACGCAATTATTGGCGGTCGAGACGCCTGTATCTGCTACCGCTATATTTAAGCCGGAAATAGCCCCACTGGACAAAAGTAAAATGCAGCCGCATTCGAGCCTACCTCAGGCAACCATAGGCCGATAATGATACCCCTTATCGAAAAAGATCAAACATTAAGTTGGTTACCTATAAAAGCACAAATAACACCGCTTATTATGGTTTTATTCGCTAGCCTGCTAGAAACCGGCCCCTTGGTATCGGTTTTACCCTTATTACCTTCTTTTGGTCTGCTCGTCGCTTTGGGATGGCGGCTTTTACGGCCAGAATTATGGCAAGCATGGATCGCTTTACCCTTAGGGATGAGTAACGATCTGATTAATGGGCAGCCTTTGGGGATCTCGATGATTTCATGGACAATATGCTTTTTGGCATTTGATATTATCGATAATCGTTTAGTCTGGCGAAATTATTGGCAGGACTGGATTTTTGCATCCTGTGCTATTATTTTTTGTACCTTATTTTCGCTGTTTATGACCAGCTGGATAATAAAGGGACATACAATATTACTTATACTTTCCATTATGCCAGAAATATTGATTTCTATTCTGTTATTTCCTCTTGTCGAAGCCCTCTGTGCTATCGTCGATCGGTGGCGCTTGGCCGTGTAAAAGATTTTAAAAATTAAGATAAATCATAGTAATTATACTTGGCTAGAGGCAGTAACAGGTAATATAATAGCAAAATTTTTGCTGTATTTTTTAATGCCAGTAAATATTTTCAAGAGAGTTGTCTTTATCCTGAGCTCTCATACTCTCTGGATTGCTTTTTGTGAAAAATCGTAGCCGCCTTATCACCCAGCATTCGCTTGGTTACACATTTTCCCGCCGCTCTTTGGTATTAGGCGGTTTACAACTCGCAACAGGTGGATTGCTGGCTGCTCGTATGGCATGGTTGTCTATTGCTGAAAATGAACGTTATCGTTTAATGGCAGAAGATAATCGCGTCCAAACTGTTATGATTCCTCCTCGGCGAGGCTGGATTGTCGATCGTCACAATCGTCCTATGGCGATTAACCACACTGATTTTCGGGTCGATCTTATTCCTGATCAAATACAAGATAGAGAGCGGGTTATTATCACCCTGACAGAACTACTTAATCTGTCTCAAGATGACCTTGACCGTATACGGGAAGATTTGAATAAAGCGGCCGGGTATCAACCTGTGCCTGTTGCCGAACATTTGGATTATGAGCATTTTGCAGCTATTTCTGTCCGGCTACCAGAAATGGCAGGCGTTGCCCCCCAAAGAGGTTATGCTCGTTATTATCCTGAAGGTGCTGCTGTTGGACATTTAATTGGGTATGTGGGTTCGGCTACCACAGAAGATTATAAAAAGACCCACGATCCTTTGCTCATTACCCCCGGTTTTAAATTGGGTAAGCAGGGACTAGAAAAAACTTTTGATGATTACTTACGAGGCGTTCCCGGAGCAAGACGATCCGAAGTAACTGCAAAAGGCCGTCTGGTACGTGATCTTGAAAATAAACCTGACCAACCCGGGAAAAAATTGCCTCTAACGATTGATGCAGGTTTACAAAGCTATGCAGCCCGTCGGATTGGCGATAATAGTGCCGCGGTTGTTGTTATAGATACCGAAAACGGGGATATTTTAGCACAGGTCTCTATGCCCTGTTTTGACCCGAATGATTTTGCGGATGGGATCAGCCATCGTGAATGGCAAAGTCTCTCGGAAGATGATCATCATCCCTTGATTGATAAAACGGTTGCCGGACTTTATCCGCCCGGATCTACTGTAAAGCCGATGAATGCCCTAGCGCTTTTAGAAGCCGGGGTTGATCCGCATGAAACGGTTAACTGCACGGGTAGTTATCAGCTTGGAAATAGCGTTTTTCATTGCTGGCGTCGTCATGGTCATGGCCCTGTCAACATGCATACGGCTATTACCCAAAGCTGTGATGTCTATTTTTATCATATGGCGCATAGGGTAGGGATGGACCCTTTGGCGGATATGATGCGGCGGTTGGGCTTGGGAGCCAGCTATCATTTGCCTTTAGGGTCTGAACATTATGGCACGGTTCCTGATCCGGCATGGAAATTAAAAAAATATCATCATAACTGGACCGCGGCGGATACACTTAATGCCTCAATCGGGCAGGGGGATGTTTTAGTTAATCCCTTGCAATTGGCCGTAATGGTCGCAAGATTAGCCTCAGGCAAACAGATAATGCCGCGTTTAATCATGTCTTCCAAACCGCCGATTATTACAGGTTTAGGTATTAATGAGGCGCATCTAGATATTATTCGTCAGGCTATGCGGGACGTTGTTAATGGAGGCGGAACTGGCGGGGCTGCAAAATTATTTGTTCCTAATGTAGAGTTAGCCGGAAAGACCGGAACAGCGCAAGTTCGGCGAATATCTATGGCAGAACGAGATAGAGGGGTCCTTAAAAACTCTCAGTTGGCTTGGCGTATGCGTGATCATGCTTTGTTTGTTTGCTTTGCGCCCGTGGGTAACCCGCGATATGCTGCATCGGTGGTTATAGAGCATGGTGGACATACGGATTCTGCAACTGATGGCCCCGCTATTGCGCGTGATGTTTTAACCTATTTGTTTGATCCTGACCGCGCTATGGCAACGTTAAATGCCCTTGAGACCTCTTGGGGCGGGGATCTTGCTACCAGAATGCGCATAAGGGCTGAGGCTTTACATGCGTCCTCTTCAAAACCGGCTGAAACTCCGGAGAAATCCTGATGTTGTCTATGGTACCAACCCCATTACGCCAATTGCCTTGGGGATTACTTTTGCTGGTCATAGCGATCGGTAGTTTTGGTCTGGTTATTCTTTATTCTGCGGGGGGTGGAATGCATCCATGGGCTCTTAATCAGGGGCTCAGGTTCATTTTTTTTATTTTTGTTTCAGTAGCTATTAGCCGAATTGATCAAGATTTTTTAAAAAAAACAGCATGGCCTCTGTATGGGGGGTTGCTTCTTTTATTAATTGCTGTCGAATTATTTGGTTTTGTGGGCGGCGGAAGCCGACGTTGGCTTAATCTCGGTATCTTGACGCTTCAACCTTCAGAATTAATGAAGCTCGCCATTATTTTAGCTATTGCCCGTTTTTATGATTTACTACCCGCGGGTGAAACAAGAAGTTTTTCGGCGATGTGGCCTGCTGCTGTACTTGTGTTAGTGCCCGCTTTTTTAGTGGCTATTCAACCGGATTTGGGAACCGCTTTGATGATTATTGGCGGGGGGCTTATTGTCACTTTTTTGGCGGGGCTCCCTCTTTGGTTATTTATTGGAGGTGGGGCAGCTATTGCTGCGTTGGCCCCTTTTGCCTTCTTTTTTTTGCTTCATGATTATCAGCGTAATCGGGTGTTAATTTTTTTAACCCCTGAAAGTGATCCTTTGGGGCGAGGGTATCATATAAGCCAATCTAAAATTGCAATTGGATCGGGTGGGGTTTTTGGCAAGGGTTTTCTTAATGGTACACAAAGCCATCTCGATTATTTACCAGAACGTCATACCGATTTTGTCTTCGCTACAATGGCAGAAGAATGGGGATTAATTGGTGGGTTGTTTATTATTGTAAGTTTTATGCTGATCATTAACTGGGGGATGCGGGTTGCTTTTAATGCGCCTTCACGATTTGCCAAGCTGACGGCAGCCGGTCTATCGACTACCATTTTTTTCTATGTTGCGATTAATCTGGCCATGGTGATGGGCTTGGCACCTGTGGTCGGTATTCCGCTGCCTTTGGTCTCTAATGGCGGCTCTGCTATGATGACCGTTATGATTTGTTTGGGATTATTAATGGCGATTGATCGCTGGACGCGCTTCCCTAAAAGAGGTTTTTAATATTTTACTATTTGTTTTACATGGTTAATTTCAAATAATTGAAATTAACTTATGATTTATTCAATAGAATTCAAAAAATGTCCACAAAAGATAACAAAACATATTATCTATATTGTTTTTTTTTAGAATTTAACACTATAGGTTTAATAGTAAAAATTTAAGTTATCTTATTTTTTTACTTTTATTCTTAAAAATCATAAATGGAAAATAATATTACAGATGAAGTTGATCTACAATATAAGCTTCGTTTTTGGTTTAATTATAACCCCATCTTCTCTTTATGCCGCGGACAGCGGTTCCTCTTCAGATAAACAGCAATGGTATACAGGTTCATTATTATCGCCTGCCGGTGCCCTTCGTCAGGGTGGCGTGACGATTGAGCCTTATATTTCCTATAATCGACCCATTTATAATATAGATGCTTTTGGTCATAAGTCACCGACTTATGGAGGAACCCAAAGTGTTGTGAATACAACCCTCATGAAATATGGGATTACCAACCATATAAGTGTACAGCTTCATCCTCAATTTCTTTATAAATGGAAGTCAAGCTATGGTAATGGCGGTGGTCAGCCGCGAATAGGTGATTTGCCGCTGGATATTATTTGGCGGTTTGTTGACCCTGATCCTAATCGTTTTATTCCAGCTGTCATGTTTTTTGGCGGTGTATCCTTTCCGACCGGACGTTATGACCATTTGAATACGACAAAAACGAATGCTGGTGGGAATGGCAATTATGTTTTTAGGGCAGCCTTGGTTACCCAATCAACCTATAAAATAGCCGGCCATGCCCTACGCGCGCGTACTTGGGCTACTTTTCGGCGTTCTCTGAATGAAGCCGAAATCCATGGTATTAGTGGCTATGGGACAAGTAAGGATTTTCTAGGACGTGCGCAAGCGGGTATGAATGGGCAAGGGGGTGTTTCTCTTGAATTTGGTATAAATCAACGCTGGGTTCTTGCTTGTGATGTTGCGCGTAACTGGTCTTATGGTTCCAGAGTAAAAGGGTATAATAATCTTACTTATATTGATAAAACAGGCGATGGCTCGGGGGATTGGGTGGTAGCGCCTGCTATCGAATATAACTGGTCTCGCCGTTATGGTATTATCGCCGGTGTATCGACCCCTTTTTGGGGACGTAATACCAATGAAAGTCTGTCAGGGCAGGTCGCTTTTGATATGGTGTTTTAATTACCGTTTTTTAGGTGAAAAGCCCAAATTAAAGAAGCCAACTGATGGAGAGTGCTTGTTTAGGTCATAGGGCGTTATCATATGTTTTCTATGACCATAGAGATTCGCACCACCCTTGATGAACCAGAAAATCGGCCCGATTTTGTGCCGCATCGGCCAGCGCGTCCTGAAAAAACGGAACCTTCTAAACCATTTCATTTGGTTTCGCCTTATGATGCGGCAGGTGATCAACCCGAAGCTATCTCGGAATTATGTCGCGATATTAATGCCCATGAACGGGATCAGGTTTTATTAGGGGTAACGGGTTCTGGTAAGACTTTCACCATGGCGAAAGTCATTGAAAAATTGCAGCGTCCAAGTTTAATATTAGCGCCTAATAAAATTCTGGCAGCCCAACTCTATGGGGAATTTAAGCGATTTTTCCCCGAAAATGCCGTTGAGTTTTTTGTTAGCTATTATGACTATTATCAGCCCGAGGCTTACGTCCCGCGCACAGATACTTACATTGAAAAAGATAGCGCGATTAATGAAGCCATAGATAGAATGCGCCATGCGGCGACCCGTTCGCTATTAGAACGGGATGACGTGATTATCGTGGCCTCGGTTTCTTGCCTGTATGGTATTGGTTCCGTTGATACGTATTCATCTATGACTTTTCGCTTATTTAAAGGGCAGATCGTCGATCAGCGTGAAATTATCCGTCGGTTGGTGGCCTTGCAGTACAAGCGTAATGATCTTGCCTTTGGGAGAGGGTCTTTTCGTGTAAGCGGTGATACGCTGGAAATATTTCCGTCACATTATGAAGATATGGCATGGCGAATTAGTTTTTTTGGAGATGAAATTGAAGAAATTTCCGAATTTGATCCATTAACGGGTGCCAAAATTGCCAAACTGGATCAGATTAAAATTTATGCCAATTCTCATTATGTGACCCCTGAACCGACATTAAAGGCAGCCAATAATGCGATCCGTCGAGAATTGGATAATCGTTTGCACGAATTTCAAGCGGAAGGTAAGTTATTAGAAGCCCAAAGATTAGAGCAGCGCACCGAATTCGATCTTGAGATGATGGCGGCCACAGGGGCTTGCTCTGGCATTGAAAATTATTCCCGCTTTCTTACCGGACGTGCGCCGGGTGAACCCCCTCCGACTTTATTTGAATATCTTCCTGATAATGCTTTGTTATTTGTGGATGAAAGTCACCAAACTGTCCCGCAGATCAATGGGATGGCGCGGGGAGACTTTCGCCGTAAGACCACTTTGGCTGATTATGGCTTTCGTCTGCCTTCCTGTATCGATAACCGTCCACTCCGTTTCGAAGAGTGGAATGCCATGCGTCCTCAGACCATCTATGTTTCAGCAACACCCGGTCCATGGGAGTTAGAACAAACGGGTGGTGTCTTTGTCGAACAAGTTATTCGTCCCACAGGTCTTATTGACCCTGTGATTGAAGTGCGTCCCATTGAAGAGCAAGTCGATGATTTGATCAATGAAGCTAAAAAAACAGCAGAAAAAGGATGGCGCTCTTTAGTAACGACATTAACCAAAAGAATGGCTGAAGATTTGACGGAGTATATGCATGAAGCAGGTTTAAAAGTGCGTTATATGCATTCTGACGTTGAAACAATTGAGCGTATCGAGCTTATCCGCGATCTGAGATTAGGCGTTTATGACGTTTTAATCGGTATTAATCTGTTGCGTGAAGGTTTGGATATTCCCGAATGTGGGTTGGTCGCGGTATTGGATGCCGATAAAGAAGGTTTTTTACGCTCTGCAACATCTTTAATCCAGACTATTGGAAGAGCTGCTCGTAATTCAGAAGGTCGTGTTATCCTTTATGGTGACAAGATTACAGGTTCGATGGAACGCGCTATTGCAGAAACAGAGCGACGCCGTGAAAAACAGATCGCATGGAATGTTAGCCATAATATTACCCCTACGACAGTACAGCGTCAGGTCGACGATATTGTAGGTCATTTTGGGATAGTAGAAGAGACCAATGTGGCTGAAGAAAATACCCTGTTGGATACTCAACAAATTGAAGTCCGTATCGCCGAGATTGAAAAGCAGATGTTAGAAGCCGCTGCTGATCTTGAATTTGAGAAGGCCGCTGAATTAAGGGATGTGTTAAGACAATTAAAACGCCAACAATTAGGCTTACCTTCTGAAAAGGCTTCCGAGAAGCAAGGCCGATCTGAAGCGGGTCGCCCTGGAACACGTAAAACGCGAAGTGATAAAGCGAAAGAGACTAAGGCGGCGAAACAAGCCAAGCAATATGCAGGTAAAAAAGTCTTGCGTTCCAGAGGTCATTGACCCTGTCAGTCTGAAATCAGATCAGACTATCCCTTAATTTTTAAAGGCTGTCGGCGTGGTTTTTCACAGAAAAATCATTTTTACCGATAGCCTTTTATTTTGTCTTGTTATTCCATAGGAAGCTTGAGAAAGCATTGCGCGGTATGCCTTTATATCTTGCAGTAAAAGCTACAATGACAGAAGAACAGCGCGCTCAAGCGTAAGGGCGTCAGCTAGAAAAGGAATTGAACGTGACAGAGGCGGTAGCCAAAGAAGAAATATCCCATCCGCGTTTTACCTTTTCTATAACGGCGCGCGATGGAAAAGCACGCACGGGTAGCATCGCAATGAAGCGGGGTGTCATTCGTACGCCTGCTTTTATGCCAGTCGGCACAGCGGCTACGGTGAAGGCTATGAAACCCGAGGCGGTAAGCGCTACCGGCGCTGATATTATTCTCGGAAATACATATCATCTTATGCTGCGGCCCGGGGCAGAACGATTGGCTAAATTAGGCGGATTGCATCAATTTATGGGATGGGATCGCCCTATTCTGACGGATAGCGGCGGTTATCAGGTGATGAGTTTATCCTCTCTTACCAAAAAGAGTGAAGAAGGGGTTACCTTTAAAAGCCATCTGGATGGTTCCCGCCATATATTGACCCCTGAACGCTCAATCGAAATTCAGCGTTTATTGGGTAGTGATATTGTTATGGCCTTTGATGAATGTACGCCCTATCCGGCCACGCCCACCTTGGCTGCATCCTCTATGGAGCGTTCCATGCGTTGGGCCAAAAGATCGCGGGAAGCCTTTGATAAGAATAAAGACCAATCCGTCAATTCTGCTCTGTTCGGTATTCAACAAGGCTCTGTGTTTGAAAATTTACGCAAGAAATCCGCTGATGCTTTGGCCGAAATCGGTTTTGATGGGTATGCTGTCGGGGGATTAGCCGTCGGTGAAGGTCAAGAAGCGATGTTCCGCGTGCTTGATTTTTCTGTTCCTATGCTACCTGATGACAAGCCGCATTATCTGATGGGCGTCGGGAAACCCGATGACATTGTGGGTGCCGTTGAACGGGGCATTGATATGTTTGACTGTGTCCTGCCCACACGTTCAGGCCGTAATGGACAAGCTTTTACATGGGATGGCCCGATCAATATTAGAAATGCTCGTTTTGCAGAAGATATGAAGCCCTTGGACAGCAGCTGTCATTGTGTTGTTTGTCAAAAATGGAGCCGGGCCTATATTCATCATCTTATCCGCGCGGGTGAAATTTTGGGAGCTATGCTGATGACAGAGCATAATATTGCTTTTTATCAACAGCTTATGCAGGGATTACGAATGGCTATTGAAGAAGGGCGTTTATCTGATTTTGCTACCGCTTTTCGTGCGCGTTATCGGGCTAAAAACAATTAGCTATTTCTTACTATGTTGAATGAAACTCTTTTATAAAAGTCGGACGCGCCTTCTCTGACTTTTATAAAAATTGAGATGATTTTAACCTAGCCTTTGTATTTCTGATGAGCTTCGTTAAAGCGTAGGATTATGAGTGAGGATCCCGATCTTTTTTCCGCTATATCGTCTCAAAATCAGACATTATCTACTATTTCACCTGAACGCTTAACATCGGATCAGGCTACTTTCGAATTGGAGCGACTAGCTACATTAATTCGCCATTATGATAGGCTTTATCATGACCAAGATTCCCCGGCTATTTCTGATGGGGAATATGATGCTTTAGTGCTGCGTAATCGTCTTATTGAACAGAATTTCCCTAATTTAACGAGGCCAGATTCCCCTAGTAAGCGTATTGGGACACGCGCGACCTCTCGTCTTCCTAAAATTGCTCATTCTATCGCTATGCTGAGCCTTGATAATGGTTTTTCAGATAAAGATGTGGGTGATTTTTTAGACCGCATTCGGCGTTTTCTTCGCTTAGGTGCGCAAGAACCGGTAGCTTTAACGGTTGAACCTAAAATTGACGGCCTTTCCTGTTCTCTCCGCTATGAAAAGGGAAGGCTTACCCAAGCGGTAACGCGAGGCGACGGTATCATCGGAGAAGATGTTACGCCTAATGTTCGGGTTATTAATGATATTCCTGAAACTCTAGCGGGTTCCACATGGCCGGAGGTCGTGGAGATCAGAGGCGAAGTCTATATGACAAAAGCTGCCTTTTCTGATCTCAATCAACGGCAATCAGAAGAAAATGGAAAGCTATTTGCCAATCCTCGAAATGCTGCGGCCGGTTCTTTACGACAGTTAGATCCGAATATTACCGCGAGGCGGTCACTTCGCTTTTTAGCCCATGGTTGGGGAGAAATATCTGATTTTCCTGCCGACACGCAATACGGTATGATGCAGGCTATTAAAAGTTATGGTCTGCCTGTCAGTGATCTTTTGCTGTGCTGTCATTCACTGGATGAAATGTTACAGCATTATCATAAGATAGAAGCCCATAGAGCCGATATGGATTTCGATATTGATGGGGTGGTTTATAAAATTGATCGACTTGATTGGCAAAGCCGTCTTGGCTTTTCTGCCCGTGCCCCCCGTTTTGCTTTAGCTCATAAATTCCCTGCGGAAAAAGCGCAAACAACGCTCTTAGATATTGATATACAGGTAGGACGAACGGGTGTTCTGACCCCTGTCGCTAAATTGGAAGCGGTGACCGTAGGGGGGGTCGTGGTTACTTCTGCAACGCTTCATAATGCAGATGAAATTAAGCGACTAGCTGTTCGTCCGGGAGATCGCGTGCTTATTCAGCGTGCGGGTGATGTTATTCCCCAAATTGTTGAAAATTTAACACCTGAGGTTAATCGGGAGGATTGGCATTTTCCTTCAACTTGTCCTGTTTGTCATTCACTGGCAAAACGGGAAGAAGGGGAGTCCGCATGGCGTTGCACCGGTGGTTTGATATGTCCGGCTCAGCGTGTGGAACGCTTACGTCATTTTGTATCGCGGACGGCGTTTGATATTGAAGGCTTGGGGTTAACCCATATTGAGAGTTTTTTTGCCGATAAATTGATAGTAACACCCGCAGATATTTTTCGTCTTCATAAACGACGTGATACGTTAATAAATCGAGAGGGCTGGGCAGAAGTTTCAGTGAACAATTTATTAGCGGCTATTGAAAATCGTCGTGTTATTTCTCTTGATAGATTTTTATATGCCTTAGGCATTCGCCATATTGGTGTGGTTACAGCTAGAGATTTTGCTCGACAGTATCATGAATGGGATGCCTTTTCAAAAATGATAGGGCAGCTTAAGAGTATGCGTAACATATTATTACCATCTCTCATTGAAACTGAAGAAAAATATCGAAAAAGAGTTGCCAAAGAACTGACTGGATTTGTTAATATTCCTAATATTGGGAATAAAATAATTCAGAGTTTGATTGCTTTTTTCTCGGAAAGCCACAACCAATCTGTCGTTGATGATCTGCTGCTCGAAATCGAGGTCAAATCTGTCCATTTTCAGCAACAATCCTCCCCGCTTGCAGGAGAAGTCATTGTCTTTACTGGAAGTTTGGAAACCCTGTCCCGCGAAGAGGCCAAACGGCAGGCTGAGACTTTGGGGGCCAAAGTTGCCGCTTCTGTCTCGCGCAAAACAAGTTTTGTTGTCTGCGGAAAAGCAGCAGGTTCTAAACTTTCTAAGGCAGAAGCGCTTTCAATTCCTGTTATTGATGAAATGAAATGGCAAAAAATTGTTAAAAACAATGGTCATATATCTGTTAAAACTGAATAAATGAAAAGTTATTCTTTGAAATTTATATCTAATTTTTTTTCATTTTTGGTATTTTAAATTTTTTCTTAAAAAAAATATAAAATTTTTTACAATATATTTAGAGTATTTCTAGATAAAAAAATAGTTTTACTTGTAGTTATCGCAATCGATCAAAAGTAAAAAAATGATCGTCCGTGATCGACGCAAATATTGTTCCAATAATGATAAGGAGGTTTCAAAATCAGTTTAATAGGAGTAACTCGTAATCAGTCCATCGCTAAGGATTCGGTTTTATCTATGTTATGTGGCGGGAAACTAAAATAAGACTGCGACATATCAAAGCCGATACTCAGCTGTTGTAAGATGTTTTTAGATATAAGGCGGGAGA
Organism: Zymomonas mobilis subsp. pomaceae ATCC 29192; assembly: GCF_000218875.1. Taxonomy (NCBI): domain Bacteria; kingdom Pseudomonadati; phylum Pseudomonadota; class Alphaproteobacteria; order Sphingomonadales; family Zymomonadaceae; genus Zymomonas; species Zymomonas mobilis. Next base: position 948,066 of record NC_015709.1, on the reverse strand, counting down.
GGAATCGCCATGAGTTCAGAAAGTAGTCAAGGTCTAGTCACGCGACTAGCCTTAATTGCCGCCATTGGCGGTCTACTATTTGGTTACGATTCAGCCGTTATTGCTGCGATCGGTATACCGGTTGATATTAACTTTATTGGTCCCCGCCATCTGTCAGCTACCGCTGCCGCCTCCCTTTCAGGGATGGTGGTTGTTGCTGTCTTGGCAGGTTGTGTTGTTGGTTCATTAATTTCCGGTTGGATGGGTATCCGTTTCGGACGTCGTGGCGGTCTGCTTATTAGTGCAGTCTGCTTCATCATTTCTGGATTTGGTGCCGCTACAACGGGATTGACTGGTGATATTGGCTCAGCATTGCCAATTTTTTGCTTTTTCCGCTTTTTAGGTGGTTTTGGTATCGGCATCGTTTCGACGTTGACTCCAACCTATATTGCTGAAATTGCGCCTCCTGATAAGCGTGGTCAAATGGTATCTGGTCAACAGATGGCCATCGTAACCGGCGCTTTAACGGGTTATATCTTCACATGGCTTCTGGCCCATTTTGGTTCTGTTGACTGGATCAATGCTAATGGTTGGCGTTGGTCACCTGCATCTGAAGGTATAATTGCTGTTGTCTTCTTACTGTTACTGTTAACGGCTCCTGATACACCGCATTGGTTGGTCATGAAGGGCCGCCATTCAGAAGCAAGTAAGATTCTGGCTCGCTTGGAACCTCAGGTTGATCCTAGTTTAACGATTCAGAAAATTAAAGCTGGCTTTGATAAGGCTTTGCAAAAAAGCAATTCAGGTTTGTTTGCTTTTGGCGCAACCGTAATCTTCGCTGGTGTTTCAGTCGCTATGTTCCAGCAACTTGTCGGTATTAATGCTGTGCTTTACTATGCACCGCAAATGTTCCTGAACTTAGGTTTTGGTGCTGATACCGCATTACTTCAGACGATTTCAATTGGCGTTGTGAACTTCGTATTCACCATGATTGCGTCACGCATTGTTGACCGCTTTGGTCGTAAACCGCTTCTTATTTGGGGTGGTATCGCCATGGCTGTTATGATGTTTAGCTTAGGTATGATGTTCACATATCATATCGGTGGCGTTTTGCCTTTGGCTGCTATTCTTCTTTACATTGTTGGTTTCGCAATGTCTTGGGGGCCGGTCTGCTGGGTTGTCCTGTCAGAAATGTTCCCGAATGCTATCAAAGGTTCCGCTATGCCTATTGCGGTTACCGCGCAATGGATCGCCAATATTTTAGTTAACTTCCTGTTTAAAATTGCGGATGGTGATCCCGGTTTAAATCGGACTTTCAACCATGGTTTCTCTTACCTTGTGTTTGCAGGATTAAGTATACTCGGCGCTTTAATCGTCGCACGCTTTGTTCCTGAAACGAAAGGACGGAGCCTGGAAGAAATCGAGGAGATGTGGCGCTCCTAAAATAGTTAAGTTGCTTTGGCTGAATTCTTTTATCTTTTTTTAGATAAGTCTTAACCGATTATACTTTCTGTTTTGGGCGGTAGTATGAACGAAGCGTAAGCGCTAAAAAATAGATGCAAAGGATTCGGCCTCTGTTTTAAGGACGAAAATAATGACGAATACCGTTTCGACGATGATATTATTCGGCGCGACTGGCGATCTTTCACAGCGTATGCTGTTGCCGTCGCTCTATGGCCTTGATGCTGACGGATTGCTGGCAGAAGATCTTCGTATCGTTTGCACCTCCCGTAGCGATTATGATACTGATGGCTTCCGTAATTTTGCTGAAAAAGCGCTTGATCGTTTTGTAGCCCCTGATCGGCTCAATGATGAAGCTAAAGCAAAATTCCTGACTAAACTTTTCTATGACACGGTAGATATTACTGACCCTACCCAGTTCGGAAAGTTAGCTGAACTCTCTGGTCCGGTTGAAAAAGGTATCGCCATTTATCTTTCGACTGCACCTTCTTTATTTGAAGGCGCAATCGCTGGTCTTCAACAGGCTGGTTTGGCTGGTTCCACGTCACGCTTGGCGCTTGAAAAACCACTGGGTCAGGATCTGGCTTCCTCTGATCATATCAATGATGCCGTATTGAAAGTTTTCTCTGAGAAACAGGTCTATCGTATTGACCATTATCTTGGAAAAGAAACTGTTCAGAACCTTTTGACGCTGCGTTTTGGTAATGCTTTATTTGAACCGCTTTGGAATTCAAAAGGCATTGATCACGTCCAGATTAGCGTTGCTGAAACGGTCGGTTTAGAAGGCCGCATCGGTTATTTTGATGGCTCTGGTAGCCTTCGTGATATGGTTCAAAGCCATATTCTTCAGCTGGTCGCCTTGGTCGCTATGGAACCGCCTGCTCACATGGAAGCTACCGCTGTCCGTGATGAAAAAGTAAAGGTCTTCCGCGCTTTACGTCCTATTAACAACGATACCGTCTTTACCCACACGGTTACCGGACAGTATGGCGCTGGTGTTTCTGGTGGCAAAGAAGTAGCCGGTTATATTGAAGAACTGGGGCATCCGTCCGATACGGAAACCTTTGTTGCTATCAAGGCCCATGTTGATAACTGGCGTTGGCAGGGTGTTCCTTTCTATATTCGTACGGGTAAGCGTTTACCTGCTCGTCGTTCTGAAATTGTGGTTCAGTTTAAGCCCGTCCCGCATTCTATTTTCTCGTCAAGCGGTGGCGTTCTTCAGCCGAATAAATTGCGTATTGTTCTTCAGCCAGATGAAACCATTCAGATTTCTATGATGGTAAAAGAGCCGGGTCTTGACCGTAATGGTGCCCATATGCGCGAAGTATGGCTAGATCTTTCTTTGACCGATGTATTCAAGGATCGTAAGCGTCGTATCGCTTATGAACGTCTGATGCTTGATCTTATCGAAGGAGACGCCACTTTATTTGTGCGTCGTGATGAAGTCGAAGCACAATGGACTTGGATTGACGGAATTCGTGAAGGCTGGAAAGCGAACAGCATGAAGCCGAAAACCTATGTTTCTGGAACATGGGGCCCTTCTGCTGCTATTGCTTTAGCTGAACGTGATGGAGTAACTTGGTATGACTGATCTACACTCGACTGTCGAAAAGGTTACCGCCCGCGTTATTGAACGCTCGCGGAAAACCCGCAAAGCTTATCTGGACTTGATTCAGTGTGAGCGTGAACATGGTGTCGATCGCCCGAATTTAGCTTGTGGTAACCTGGCTCATGGCTTCGCTGCGATGGGACAAGATAAAGCCGCATTACGCGACTTTAACCGCATGAATATCGGCGTTGTTACAGCTTATAATGATATGCTGTCAGCGCACGAACCCTATTACCGCTATCCAGAACAGATGAAAGTGTTTGCCCGCGAAGTTGGGGCAACTGTTCAGGTGGCGGGCGGTGTTCCTGCTATGTGCGATGGTGTGACCCAAGGTCAGCCTGGCATGGAAGAATCACTGTTTAGTCGTGAAGTTATTGCGTTAGCGACCTCGGTTTCTTTATCGCATGGTATGTTCGAAGGGGCTGCTCTTCTTGGTATCTGTGATAAGATTGTCCCCGGTCTTTTAATTGGTGCTTTACGCTTTGGTCATTTGGCTACTGTTTTGGTGCCATCAGGCCCGATGACGACCGGCATTCCTAACAAGGAAAAGATTCGGATTCGTCAGCTTTATGCACAGGGTAAAATTGGTTCCAAAGAACTGCTGGATATGGAAGCCGCATGTTATCATGCGGAAGGTACCTGCACCTTCTATGGTACGGCCAATACGAACCAAATGATGATGGAAGTTATGGGTTTACACGTGCCGGGTGCGGCATTTGTAACGCCTGGAACGCCTCTTCGTCAGCAATTGACGCGTGCAGCTGTTCACCGTGTGACGGAGATGGGCTGGAAGGGTGATGATTATCGTCCTCTCGGTAAAATTGTTGATGAAAAATCAATCGTGAATGCAATCGTTGGATTGCTGGCGACGGGTGGTTCTACTAACCACACGCTGCATATTCCAGCTATTGCCCGTGCTGCCGGTATTCTTGTTAACTGGAATGACTTCCATGATCTTTCTGAAGTTGTTCCGTTAATTGCCCGTGTCTATCCAAATGGCCCACGTGATGTGAATGAATTCCATCATGCAGGTGGTATGGCTTACGTCATTAGCGAACTGCTTTCTGCTAATCTGTTGAACCGTGATGTGATGACCGTTTCCAAGGGTGGTATCGAGGATTATGCTAAGGCACCTGTCTTAGATGATGGTGGTAAACTCGTTTGGGAACCGGCACCTAAAACGCCAGGTGACGACACGATTTTACATCCCGTTTCTGCACCGTTCTCTCCCGATGGTGGTCTTCGTCTTCTCGAAGGCAATCTGGGTCGTGCGATGTATAAATCCAGTGCTGTTGATCCTAAATTCTGGACGATTGAAGCCCCTGTTCAGGTTTTCTCTGATCAAGATGATGTTCAGAAAGCTTTCAAAGCGGGTCAGCTTGACAAGGATGTTATTGTTGTCGTTCGTTTCCAAGGCCCCCGTGCCAATGGTATGCCTGAACTCCACAAATTAACGCCTGCCTTAGGTGTTTTGCAGGATAAAGGTTACAAAGTCGCACTTTTGACCGATGGACGTATGTCTGGTGCAACGGGTAAAGTGCCTGTTGCTCTGCATCTTAGCCCAGAAGCTTTGGGTGGCGGTGCTATTGGTAAATTACGCGACGGTGATATTGTTCGTATTTCCGTTGAAGAAGGCAAAGTCGAAGCCTTGGTTCCTGCTGAAGAATGGGCCGCTCGTCCTCATGCTGAGCAACCTGCATTCCATCCGGGTACCGGTCGTGAGCTTTTTGCCCTGCTGCGGCAGCATGCCCCTGTTGCTGAAGAAGGCGCAATGGCCATTTTGGCTGCTGCTGGCCTCTAATTCCTCTAAAGAAGAACCAATAGGCTAAAATCCGGCAGATTTTATATTCTCCAGCGTAGGTTTTTTAATCTACGCTGGAGTATGGGCATAAGATTTACTGATTTTTTCTTAAATATGGTGACTTTCTTATTCTAGAAAGGAAGTGTTTCATGGAAATCGTTGCGATTGATATTGGTGGAACGCATGCGCGTTTCGCTCTTGCGGAAGTCAGTGGTGGTAAAGTTGTTTCTTTGGGAACGGAAACAACGTTCAAAACAGCTGAACATGCTAGCTTACAGTTAGCTTGGGAACGTTTTGGTGAAAAGCTTGGTCGTCCTTTACCTCGGGCTGCCGCGATTGCTTTTGCGGGTCCTGTACATGGTGAAGTTTTAAAGCTGACGAATAACCCTTGGGTATTACGTCCTGCTACGCTGAATGAAAAATTGAATGTTGATTCCCATATCCTTATCAACGATTTTGGTGCTGTAGCCCATGCCGTTGCGCATATGGATGCTTCTTATTTAGGCCATATTTGTGGTCCTGATGAAGCCTTACCTGCTGAGGGGGTTATCACCATTCTTGGGCCGGGAACGGGTTTAGGCGTAGCCCACCTGTTGCGCACAGAAGGTCGCTATTTCGTCATTGAGACGGAAGGCGGGCATATCGATTTTGCGCCTTTGGATAAGCTTGAAGATAAGGTTTTAGCCCGTCTTCGTGAACGTTTCCGCCGGGTTTCTATCGAGCGTATTGTTTCTGGACCAGGTCTTGGCAACATTTATGAAGCTTTAGCTGCAATCGAAGGTGTTCCTTTCAGCCTTCTTGATGATGTTAAACTTTGGCAGATGGCTCTCGAAGGCAAAGACAACTTGGCCGAAGCCGCTCTTGATCGTTTCTGCTTAAGCTTGGGCGCTATCGCAGGTGATCTTGCCTTGGCACAGGGTGCCTCTGGTGTTGCTATCGGCGGTGGTGTTGGTCTGCGTATTGCCGGTCATTTACCAGGATCTGGCTTCCGTCAGCGCTTTGTATCCAAAGGTCGCTTTGAACGCGTTATGTCTAAAATTCCGGTTAAGTTGATTACTTATCCGCAGCCTGGCTTATTGGGTGCTGCCGCCGCCTATGCCAATAAATATTCTGACGTTGAATAGTTTTTAATTTTAAGAATTTAATTATCTTAGAGTTAAATTACTATAATGCCTTTTTCTGTTAATTGCTTTTGTAGTTAACGGGAAAAGGCATTTTTTATTAAATTTGTGTATCTTATTCTGTAAGAAATAAGGGCGTTCGTTTTAAAATTTTAAAATAATATTTTATATGTGATTATTTTTTCTGTCTTATCTTCTTTCACATCGTAATATTATTTATAAAGAGACAAATGTTGTATTAATATAGAGGCTAGTTGGCGGACATCGTTGCCTTGCCATCCATTCCGAGGACCATATTTTTCTAAAATTGTCGTTATCATGATAATATCGGCTTCTTCAGAACAGGTTACTTTATTCTGATACGTCAAAAAATCTAAAATAGAAGGTATTTCTGCAGCTTGAGCAATAGCTTCAAGATTTCTAACCGACATTATCGAACTGTAATTTCTATCGACCGCACGTGATAATGTTGTTGCTGCCTTTATATCAGCTTTACGGGCTAACTCAGCCCAACTTATCCCCATTTTATAACGAATACTATGAAGCCAGTCAGCAATGATTTTTTGTTGTTTCATCATCGATCTTAGTATCAATTCAGTTGGTGAAGTAATTATAATTAAAAATACAATATGAAGTGATTCCTAAATAAAATGTTAAATTCTATGAAATTTAATATTAAAAATGCGCTATAAATAATTAATGAATATATTTTTAACGTTAAGTTATAATTTTTTTTAAAATAATATTTAACTGTAGTAAATCATATAATATTGTTTAATTTTTAAACAAAAAATAAGTATAATTTATTTTTTTAAAAAATAAATTTAATTTTTTTCTGTCCTACAGGCAATAAAATATACATATTATCTATATCGAAGGTTGAAGCACTAAATATAAAATGAAAATTTTTCATTCTATATTTTGGTAAGGATATAGATAGTAAAATTATATCTTTATCAAAGTCGAGAACTTTTATGTTTTTGGCTTTTAATCGCCTCTTTTTAGGATAGTTTTTATGTTGAATACTGTAGGTATTGCAGAATCAAGTCTGTGGACACGTGCTGATGCCATGAAAGTGCATGCCGATGATCCGACAGCAACGATGCCAGCTATCAGCTATGATTTCCCTGTTATGAATGAGGACTATTGGATCTGGGATACTTGGCCTTTACGCGACATTCATGGCCAAGTTGTCAGTTTTCAGGGCTGGACTGTTATTTTTGCTCTCGTAGCGGATCGGTCTAAATACGGTTGGAGCAATCGTAATGATGGTGCCCGTATTGCCTATTTCTATTCTCGTGGGGGCTTAAATTGGGTCTTTGGCGGTCATTTGTTAAAAGATGGCGCAAACCCCCGCTCATGGGAATGGTCTGGCTGTACAATTATGGCACCAGGTACGGCTAATTCAGTTGAAGTTTTCTTTACTTCAGTTAACCAAACGCCGCCCCAATCAGTACCCGCCCAGTGTAAGGGTTATATCTATGCTGATGATACGGGTGTTCGGTTTGAAGGTTTTGATGAGGTTACTGATCTGTTTGAGGCAGACGGTCTTTATTATGCCGATTATACTGAAAATAATTTTTGGGATTTCCGCGATCCACACGTCTTTATTAACCCTGAAGACGGAAAAACTTATGTCCTGTTCGAAGGCAATGTAGCCATGGATCGGGGCACAGTGCCGGTTGGCAAAGACGAAATCGGCCCCGTCCCGCCAGAAACTGTGACGCCAGATGGTGCACGCTATACGGCTGCCGCTATCGGTATTGCTCGTGCTACTAATGAAGCGCGCACTGAATGGAAGATGTTACCGCCTTTGGTAACCGCTTTTGGTGTTAATGATCAGACTGAACGCCCTCATGTTGTATTTCAGGATGGTCTAACCTATCTGTTTACGATCAGTCACCATTCGACCTATGCTGAGGGTTTGGATGGTCCTGATGGTGTTTATGGCTTTGTCTCAGAAAATGGCATTTTTGGCCCTTATGAGCCATTAAACAGCTCTGGATTGGTCTTGGGTAATCCGTCATCTCAGCCTTATCAGGCTTATTCACATTACGTGATGACCAATGGATTGGTCACCTCTTTCATTGATACGGTTCCCAGTAGCGACCCGACGGTTTTCCGTTATGGGGGGACTTTGGCTCCAACCGTTAAGCTGGAATTAGTAGGGCATCGTAGCTTTGTAACTGAAGTGAAAGGCTATGGTTATATTCCGCCACAGATTGAATGGTTAACGGAAGCAACTGCTGACCTTTTCTAAAATAGATACCTATTTTAAAATTTTTATTCTTCTTATCTCAAGAAGAACGTTCGTAATTATTTTAAAAAATTAAAATTCAAATACTTTAAAAGATTTTTCTTTTGAAGAGATCGTTTTTTACCCTTTTTACTCGTTCCATTGGGGTGATTTATTACTCCAATGGAACCTTTATTCATATGTTTTATAAGAAGCAAAATTTTCGCAATGTTTAATTTCAATGCTAGTCGTTGGACGCGTGCCCAAGCGATGAAAATCAATAAGCAAGATAAAACCACGATGATGCCGGAAATCGGTACCGATTTTCCAATTATGCGTGATGATCTATGGCTTTGGGATACCTGGCCACTACGTGATATTAATGGGAATGTCGTCAGCTTTAAAGGCTGGACGGTTATATTCTCTCTGGTCGCTGACCGGAAAATCGCGTGGAATAATCGTCACTCTCATGCCCGTATCGGATATTTTTATTCAAAAGATGGTAAAAGCTGGATCTATGGGGGCCATCTTTTGAACGAAACCGCTAATACGCGGACTGCGGAATGGTCAGGGGGCACTATTATGGCTCCCGGTTCGCGTAATCAAGTTGAGACCTTCTTTACTTCAACACTTTTTAATGAATCTGGCGTAGCTGAAGCAGTAGCTGCTGTTACGAAAGGCCATATATACGCTGATAATAAAGGTGTCTGGTTCAGTGGCTTTGATCAGTCAACGGATATGTTTCAAGCAGATGGCCTCTTCTATGCCAATTATACCGAAAATAATCTGTGGAATTTCCGCGATCCCCATGTATTTATTAATCCTGAAGATGGTGAGACCTATGCCTTGTTTGAAGGCAATGTCGCCATGGTGCGTGGGCAAAGTGCGGTAGGTGAAGAGGAAATAGGTTTCGTACCAGAAAATACAGCCGTGGCTGAGGATTCCTGCTTATGTTCTGCCTCTATCGGAATCGCCCATTGTCTTTCAGATGACCGTACAGAATGGGAACTGTTACCACCCTTGGTAACCGCTTTTGGTGTTAATGATCAGACAGAACGTCCCCATGTTATTTTTCAGAATGGTTTGACCTATCTTTTCACGATTACCCATAATTCTACTTTTGCCGATGGGCTGACGGGCTCTGATGGTCTTTATGGTTTTGTTTCTGAAAACGGTATTTTTGGCCCCTATGAACCTTTGAATGGTTCAGGTTTGGTTTTAGGCGGCACGCCATCCCAGCCTACGGAATCCTATGCGCATTATATGATGAATAATGGTTTGGTAGAATCATTCATCAATGAAGTTATTGACCCTAAAACAGGTAAAATTATCGCTGGCGGCACCTTGGCACCTACAGTGCAGGTTGAATTGCAAGGCCATGAAACCTTTGCAACCGAAGTTAAAGCCTATGGGTATATTCAAGCTGATTACGCTTGGCCAGTAAGATCTATTCCAGATCGACGTCCCAGTATTCGTTAACCCCGGAGCGTTAATAATTTAATTTATCTGTTTAGGAAATTAAAATGGTGGGCGCGGCTGGGATTGAACCAGCGGCCACTGCGATGTGAACACAGTGCTCTACCACTGAGCTACGCGCCCGCCTGTGGTTAATGCCACTAAGAAAAACTGAGCCTTTTGTCCAGCCTTTTTTAAAAAGGCAAAACACGCTTAAACAAAATTTCCCCCTCTATCCATCAGGGTAGAAGGGGAAGAATATTTAGGTATTATATTTTAGTGGTGAACATGACTCAGGCCTTCCGAGGAATGGCCCATCATTGCAGCAGGCGGGAAGGCGGCTAAATCGTCTTCTTCGCTCCAATCAATGGGATCCAGCTTTTTAGTCAAGGCCAAAGTTAATACCTCATCAACATGAGAGACCGGAATAATCTTCAGGCCTTCTTTTACGATGTCCGGCAACTCGGCTAAATCTTTCGTATTTTCCTCTGGGATCAGAACAGTGGTTATTCCACCGCGCAATGCGGCTAGTAATTTTTCTTTTAAGCCGCCAATCGGTAAAACACGGCCGCGAAGAGTAACTTCACCCGTCATTGCAATATCCCGTCGCACAGGTATACCCGTCAGGACAGATGTGATCGCTGTAACGATACCAATACCAGCAGATGGCCCGTCTTTAGGCACCGCACCTTCGGGTAAATGAATATGCACATCTTTCCGGCCAAAAAGGCTTGGTTTGATACCATAGGCTGGTGCACGGGATTTGACGAAAGAAAGAGCGGCTTGAATAGACTCTTTCATCACATCTCCCAGCTTACCCGTCGTTCGGATATTACCCCGACCCGGCACTGTAACACTTTCAATCGTCAGCAATTCACCGCCGACTTCTGTCCATGCCAGACCTGTTACAACACCCACTTGATCTTCTTGTTCGGAAATACCGAATTTATACCGACGGACACCCGCAAATTCTGCTAAATTATCAGCATTCACGGTAATTTTTTTTGCCTTCTTTTCCAAGATGCGCCGCAAGGCTTTGCGCGCCAGTTTAGCTAATTCACGTTCCAAGGCGCGAACACCGGATTCCCGTGTATAATAGCGGATAAGATCACGGATGGCCGTATTATCAACGTTAAATTCACCTTTTTTCAGGCCATGGGATTTAATCTGGCGCGGCAAAAGATGTTTACTCGCGATCTCAATTTTTTCGTCTTCGGTATAGCCTTCAAGCCGGATAATCTCCATGCGGTCAATAAGGGCAGGAGGCAGATTGAGAGAATTTGCCGTTGCAACAAACATGACATCCGAGAGATCGACTTCAGTTTCAAGATAGTGGTCTTGAAACTTGTTATTCTGCTCTGGATCAAGAACTTCCAATAAAGCAGAAGCGGGATCACCGCGGAAATCTTGTCCTAATTTATCAATTTCATCCAGCAGGAATAGCGGATTAAAACTGTCAGCCTTTTTCAGATTGGTAACAATTTTACCAGGCAACGATCCGATATAAGTACGGCGATGACCGCGAATTTCGGCTTCATCCCGAACACCGCCCAAAGACTGACGCACGAATTCACGGCCTGTTGCCTTTGCAATAGAACGCGCAAGCGAGGTCTTCCCTACGCCAGGAGGGCCGACCAAACATAAAATCGGGCCTTTAAGCTTGTTGGTGCGCGCCTGAACCGCAATATATTCAACAATCCGTTCTTTGACCTTATCAAGGCCGAAATGATCTTCGCTCAAGATAGCTTCAGCGGCTAAAATATCTTTCTTAACACGGGATTTTTTACCCCATGGCAGATTGAGAAGCGTATCCAGATAAGTTCTTACAACGGTAGCCTCGGCGGACATCGGCCCCATCGCACGCAATTTTTTAAGTTCGGAAGTTGCCTTGGCTTTTACCTCTTTAGGAAGCTTGGGATTATTAAGCTTTTGCGTGAATTCAGAGAGTTCATCGCCGTCATCTTCTTCATTACCTTCGGCGGCGGCTTCTCCTGTGGAAAGCTCACGCTGAATAGCCTTCAATTGTTCATTGAGGTAATATTCACGCTGGTTTTTTTCCATCTGGCGTTTGACACGGCTTCTGATTTTCCGTTCAACCTGTAAAACACCTAGTTCGCCTTCCATCAGACCGAATGTCATTTCCAGCCGTTTAGAAGGATCAAGCTCTTCAAGAAGCGGTTGTTTATCCGCAACTTTGACAGCTAGATTGACGGCAATAGCATCCGCTAATCGGGAAGGGGTACCAATCTCTCCAATCTCATGAGCAATATCACCCGGCAATTTACGGTTAAGTTTGGCATAATGCTCGAACTGGTCTTTGACCGAGCGCATTAAGGCTTCAACTTCATCATTCTCGACTGTTTCGTCTTCCAGACGTTCGATCTCGGACCACTTGAATTTTCAACGCCGACTAATTTAGCACGGCATTGACCTTCAACAAGAACACGGACAGTGCCATCAGGTAATTTAAGAAGTTGAAGCACATTCGCGACCACGCCTACATCGTAAAGTGCTTTACGGTCAGGGTCTTCTTCAGCCGGGTCGCGCTGGGAAACAAGAAAAATGGTTTTTTCTGCTGCCATCACGCTTTCAAGCGCTGCTACCGATTTTTCACGTCCGACGAAGAGCGGCGCGATCATATGGGGAAATACGACAATGTCGCGCAGCGGTAAAACGGGAAGGGTTTCTGTCATCACAACTCCACTGAAACGGACAATTATATCCGTCTTTTTATAAATATGGTGACGATCTTTTGGGGTTCAATCAAGGGATGCGTCTGGAAAAATTCTTATTTTAAGAAAAAATTTGAAAATAGCACAAAATCCGGATTTTATTATCGTTTTTAATTTTGAAAATTAAAATACTGGTTTGAATTATAAATTTATATACCCTGATAATAATGAAGAGCCAGCTGAAAAATCATCAAACTATTAGACAAAAACTGGATGAATGGAGTGCTCTCTATCCCTTGTTAAGCCAATGGATTTTAGAAAGCGGATACCCTCATTACTGTCCCATATCACCAGATATAGCCAGTCTTTCTCGCATCATAATCGGTCAGCAATTACATACAAAAGTCGCCGAGACGTTATGGCAGAGAATTTCTCAGTATTTAGGAATAGTAGATGCAACATCCTTGCTTTTAGCTGAATCAGAAGACTTACGAAAATGTGGCCTTTCATTAAGCAAGATTGCTTATCTGAAAGATTTAGGACGGTATGTTTCAGAAGGTATTATTGATTTAACAAAGCTCCCTAAAAATGATGAAGAGGCCTTACGTCTTCTTATGCAGATTCATGGTATCGGACGTTGGAGCGCCGAAAACTATCTGATTTTTGCGGAAGGGCGTTTGAATATTTGGCCAGCCGCTGATTTAGCAATCAGAATAGAAGTAGGCCGCTTTCATGAATTGGATTATCGGGCAAAACCATCTGAGACTGTAGCATTAGGAAATAATTTTAGGCCTTTTCGAAGTATATTAGCGTTATTTTTGTGGCATCATTACAGATGGAGAAACAATACTCTTAAAATATAAATTATTAACTTTGATAGTTGGAATAAAAATTTTAAATATAAATATTTTACTTTTTATAAAAATTGATTTTTTAATATTTTTTATAGGCTTGTGATGTAGTATTTCATCGACAATAAAAATTTCATGAGTATTCGTTTTTCTTCTTTTAAATCTGATTATGTCCCACAAGCTCGAAAACTTGCAAAATTAGGGGCCACCAATCGTGAACTGGCTGAATTTTTCGATGTGAGTATTCGCACTATTGGCCGTTGGATTTTAAATCATCCTGAATTTGCCCGCGCTGTTCGCGTGGGAAAGGCGGTGGCCGATGATCGCGTCGAGGCCTCTCTTTATAAAAGAGCTGTAGGATACAGCTATGATTGTCAGAAAGTGATGATGGTCGCAGGAAAACCTGAGATTGTTGAATTTGTCGAGCATTTACCACCGGATATTAATGCCTGTAATTTTTGGTTGCGTAATCGTCGTCCTAAACAGTGGAATGATAAACAGAAAACAGAAGTTACCGGTCAAAATGGTGGTCCTATTATTGCCCAGATTGAACGGGTGATTGTCGAGGAAAGAGATCCTCATAAAAGAGGTCAACCAGAGAAGTGCAATACTATCGGACAGAGAGAAGGATAGCGCTTTATGCCGCCTTCTTTATTACGGATACCTACCGCAAAAGTCTTTAGTCCGCTGTTAAAACCTGCGCGTTACAAGGGGGCTTATGGTGGACGCGGTTCAGGTAAATCACATTTTTTTGCCGAAATGCTGGTTGAAGATTGTTTGCGAAATCCAGGCTTACGCGCTGTTTGTATTCGTGAAATTCAAAAATCACTGAAAGATTCTGCAAAACGTCTGATCGAAGCCAAACTTTTGGCCTATAATCTGGGACAGGCGCAAGGGTTTCGGGTTTTGCGCGATAGTATCCGCACTCCCGGTGATGGGGTAATTATCTTTCAAGGGATGCAGGATCATACGGCGGAAACTATCAAGTCATTGGAAGGTTTTTCGCGGGCATGGGTTGAAGAGGCGCAAACCTTGTCACAGCGCTCGTTAGAACTTCTTCGTCCTACTATTCGTAGCGAAGATTCTGAATTGTGGTTTTCATGGAATCCCCGTTTCAAAAATGATCCCGTAGATAAAATGCTGCGCAGTGATAATCCACCGACGGGTGCCCTTGTTATAGAAGCAAACTGGTCTGACAACCCTTGGTTCCCGTCACCCTTGGAACAAGAGCGGCTCGATTGTTTAGCCTATGATCCTGACAAATATCATCATATTTGGGAGGGCGGATATGCCGAGATTACCGAGGGCGCTTATTATGCCAAGGCTCTGGCAATAGCACGGGCCGAAGGCCGTATCGGAACCCTTGCTGCTGATCCTTTGATGGCGTTTCGGGCTGTTTGGGACATAGGAGGAACCGGCGCGAAAGCCGATGCTACGGCTATCTGGATTATTCAATATATTGGGCGGGAAATTCGATTTTTAGATCATTATGAAGCGCAAGGGCAACCTTTGTCCGCGCATCTTTATTGGTTGCGTTCCCAAGGCTATGAACAGGCCGTTTGTATCCTGCCCCATGATGGCGCGCAGCACGATAAAATAGTTTCTACCAGTTATGAAGGCGCGTTGCGAGAAGCGGGGTTTTCTGTGCGCGTGATGCCTAATCAAGGCAAAGGCGCGGCCATGCAGCGCGTAGAATCTGCAAGACGATTGTTCCCACAAATGTGGTTCGATGAAAAGCGTTGTCGAGGGGGCTTAGAGGCGCTCGGTTGGTATCATGAAAAACGGGACGAAATCCGCGGCATTGGCCTTGGACCGGAACATGACTGGGCCAGCCATTCGGCGGATGCTTTTGGTTTAGCCGCCATCGCTTGGGAGCCCCCCGTTACCAGTCGGAAAATTGTCTATAGCAATAAAGGAATATTATAATGGATCGGCTGGGAAAAAAGCTCAGACGGGCGAATTTCTGTATTAAATCGAAATTAAGGGAGCCTTGTTTATGACGCTCCCTGAAAAAAATCAGACCTTCGCCTCTCCATCGGATAAAGTCGAAAAAGAGAAGCCGCAAAATGCGCAATATTTAAGCAATAGGGCGCTATTGACTATTATACGGGAAAAAGCAGAGGCCGCCGATAGTTGGCACAGTAGTTTATTAGCCGATGATCAAGAAAATGCGATAGATTTTTATGAAGCACGCCCCTTTGGTGATGAAGAAGAAGGTCGTAGCCAAGTAGTCAGTCCAGACGTCGCCGAAGTCGTCGATTATATGACCGTTAGCCTATTGCGCACGATTATATCGGGGGATCGGGTTGTCGAATTTGAACCCGCTTCTTTAGAACAGGCGCAAGCGGCTGAAGATGCCACAGAAGCGATTAGCTATGCCTTTATGCATGGCCAAGATGGTTATAAAGTTTTGCATGACTGGATTCAGTCGGGTTTAATTGAAAAAATCGGTATCGTAAAAACGGCTGTTCTGTCTGAACGGCGGGCTGCCATCAGACATATCACTTTAGAAGAAGATGCCTTAGCCGCCTTGTTAATGGAGGCAGAAGACGATCCCGATCTTCAACTATCTGTAACGGATAGGGGCACAAATGGTTTTTATGATGTGACCATAACGCGTTATCGACAGCAAAAACGTTACATCGATATGCCGATTCCGTCAGAAGAATATCGCTTTTCTGCCCGAACCCGCCATGAAGATGACGCTGATTATCAAGCGCATGTCAGTTATAAAACGCTGTCAGATTTGATCGAAATGGGTTTCGATCCCAATATCATCGAGACGTTACCGTATGATAAGGGTCGTTTTGATTCTGACCCAAGAGCCAATGCCCGTTGGCGTGATGAGAATCCTTCTTTATCGGCAGCAGAGGGCGTAAACCGCGAAGTTTTATTACATGAAGAATATGTAAAGCTTGATCGTGACGGGGATGGTATCGCCGAATTATTGCAAATCTTTCGGGTTCAAGACACCCTATTGGCGATTGAGGAAGTGGACGAAGCGCCCTTTGTGATATGGACACCCTTTCCTAGAGCGCATCGGATGGTCGGCAATTCTCTGGCCGAAAAGGTCATGGATATTCAACGCATCAAATCGGTTTTGATGCGGCAGGCTCTGGATGGGGTTTATCAGACAAATGCGCCTCGTATGGCCGTTAATATTGATGGTTTAACCGAAGATACATTTGATGATTTATTGACCGTTAGACCGGGGGCTATTGTCCGGTATCGGGGAAGTATTCCGCCAACTCCCCTTAATGAAGGTTTCGATATTCAAAAATCCTTGGGGATGATGGAATACATGCAGGCGGCTCAAGAGAGTCGCACAGGTATTACCCGTCTTAATCAAGGATTGGATGCGGATACCCTCAATAAGACAGCAACCGGTCAGGCTTTATTACAGGCTCAAGGGCAGCAAATGGAAGAATATGTTGCCCGTAATTTTGCCCAGAGTTTAGGGCGTCTTTTTCAAAAGAAACTGTGGCTTATGATTGCTGACGGTGATCCGATAGCGATTAAGGTTGAAGGCTTGTATCGTACCGTTGATCCGACGTTATGGCCGCCGGATATGGCTATTCGGGTAACAGTAGGTTTGGGGTCTGGCAGGAAAGATCAACGCTTGGCCTATCGTCAGCAATTGTTGAATGTTCAGCAACAGGCCTTGGCTTTGGGCTTAACGGGGCCAGAGCAAATTTATAACAATATTGCGGCAATGATCCGCGATTGTGGACTGGGTATTCCAACCGATTATTTAATTGATCCTGCAACCTTGCGACAAAATACGTCTTCTCAAAATAAAACGCAAAATTCTGCTGGCACAGTTGTAAATAATACGGATGATAGAGCATTGAAGGCTGAACAAGAGAGCGATTTAACGCAGCAAAAAGCGATGGCTGAGCAAAATCAAATCGCGGCAGAATTTGCCTTAAAAAAGCAGGAAGCTGAAGCAAAATTGGTAATGCAGCAGCAGGAGCATGCACAGCGTTTGGCCTTAGCCAAAGCGAAAGCGGCAGAAGATGCAGAACTTGCGCGGCAACGTTCGCAATTTGAAGCCTCTTTAGCCAAAGAAACGGCGGATCGTAACTATGAAATGGCTTTAAAAATGGCAGAGCAAAAAAAAGGCAAGCCAAGTCGCAAGATAGATCAGTGGTTGCCTCAGGATAAATCTGGCGGAGCATTGGATAAATGAGCCCTCAAGACCCCATTTTACGGGCGCGCCGCTGGCAAAGTTTTTATGAAGAAGCAGGGGGATTAAAAGACATTTTAAGTGATATAGGCACCAGTTATATTCAGCGTATGTCAGCGATTGCTCCATGGGAGCCCGAGGCTGAACGTAAATTGTTGCGGTTATCTATGGCCAATCGCATCGTCGGTCAGATTGACAATCTGGTGCAGGTTATTATCGGCGATGGTCAATTGGCCGATCAAGCCCAAGAACACGCCCGTAAAATCGAAAATTTACCAGAGCGAAAACGGCGCTGGTTGTAAATCCTTTCATGGATTGACCATAAATTTCATTCTTCATTAACCGGCATCAAAGGCCTTAATTCAGACGTGACGAGACGTCTGTTAACGCCCATGCTTTCTTGAAAACGGTATAATAGCCGTAGGAATAACAGGGAAATGACAAATATTAAACAGGCTTCAGGAAAAGGCTCTCAGGGCTCTATTCTGGAAGCGGCAAGGGCTTTAAATAATTTTTCGCCCGACCTAGAAGGCGATCAGTCATCATCAGCGTCCGATAACGGGATCGATAGCCTTCCAGATAATTCTGTAGATACAGGCGGTAATAATACAGCTACGCAATCTGTACCGCTATCTTCAACAGATTCCACGAAGCCACAGGGTGATTATGGGGCTCTTCATCGCCATTATGCCGATCAGTTAGCCAAATATGCGGAAGCTATTACCCCTAAAAAACCAGACCCGAATCTGCTTGTCAGCAATCCTGCCCTTTATGCGGCACAACTGACTCAATATGAGGACTTAACCGCGAAACGCGATCAGATTGTTCAAGAAGCGATTCAGGCAGCCTCGCAGGCTGAATCCGTTGAATTAGCTAGGCGAGTTAGTTGGGCAAAAGCAGAACATCAGCGGTTGATAACGATGATGCCGGAATGGAATGATAACCATCAACGCGCGACTATGGTGGCAGCTTTTGAAGAGACGGGGCGGCATTTAGGCTATAATGACCATTCATTGGCTCATGCCGACGCAACAGATATTTTGGCTTTAAAAAAAGCCCATGAATGGCGTGGTAAAGCGGCGCAATGGGATGCTTTGCAACAAGGTAAGTCGGCCGCGATTAAGGCTGCGAAGACTTCTGGCAAGACCGCCCAACCCGGCACGGCCCAACCACAAGGTGCCTCCCAAACCCGAAAACTGCATGAAACTATGGGTATGTTACGGCAAAAGGGCGATGTCCATTCCGCCGCCGCAGCCATGAATGCCTTATTTCGATAATTATTTAATTTTTACCCTTATTTTAAAGGATTTATTATTTATGGCGGTTGCCTCAAATACAGTACAAACTTATTCGCGTGTGGGTGTGCGTGAAGATTTAGCCGATATTATTTACAATATCAGCCCGACTGGATTCTTGGTCCGTTAATGTAGGTTTTAAAAATTTTCTCAAAAGAGGAAATGGAAGACCTGCATTAAATGAAAAGGCGGTGAATTCGGGGAACGTCCGACCGTGAAAAACGGGGATAATCCCGAGCCAAGCTTGAGACGAAAGTTTCTTGAAGGTGTAACGACTAATAGCCGAGCCTACGAGTAAAGCAATAAAACTGATTACGTCTACTTTTGAAAAAGAGGCAAGAGGAACTCTTTATCGTTGCGACATGCAATGACAAAAATATGACTTTGAAAAGCGTTATGAAAGCCTTTCATTTTTAATATCAGTCTGTTTTAAACTTATGGCAGTAATGCTGACACGAGCGCCGCCCGCGAAAGCGATGATATAGTCTGAGCCTTGCAGGAATGTAAGGAAGCAGGGGATAAAGAGCCCTTGCGGTAACAATCTGGAAACACCTTTTGTCACAGCCATTGGTCAGACAACAGCTAAAAACACCTATACAGAATGGCAGACAGACACATTAGCAAATGCTAATGCCCAGAACAAGCAAGTAGAGGGGGCCGATCTTGCCAATGAAAGTCGTCAACCTACGGTTCGAGTAGGCAATTATACCCAGATTATGACAAAAGTCGTCGGTACCTCCACGACAGATCGTGCCGTTAGAAATGCGGGACGCGGTGATGAACATGCTTATCAGTTAGCCCGTGCCGGTCAGGAATTAAAACGCGATATTGAAGCCCGCTTTACGGGTAATTTCGCGGCGATCCCGGGTGATGGTGCCTCTGTCGCCCGTGAAACCGCAGGCGCTTTAGCATGGATAAGGCATAATGCGAACCGTGGCACAGGTGGCGTTAATCCGTCAATGTCCGGCGGCGATAATGGCAGTGGTTATCCAACGGTTGCAGCCACAAATGGAACGATGCGTCCCTATACTGAAGATTTGTTAAAAGAAGTTTTGGGCGATGTTTGGGTCAGTGGAGGGCAACCTAATATGGTTATTACCTCGTTAAAGTTGAAACAGACGGCGGCGGCTTTTCCCGGCCTTGCCTTAAATCGCCGTAGCACAGGCGATCAAAAAGCACGCATCATTGCAGGTGCTGATATTTATGTTTCCGATGTTGGGGAAGTGCAATTTGTGCCGAACCGTTTTTGTGACAACAGCAGTGCTTTGGTTATTGATCCCGAATACTGGTCTGTAGCCACCTTAGACCCCATGCAGAAACGTTCTTTAGCCACGACCGGCCTTGCTGATCGGGATGCGCTTTATACTGAAATTGCGCTGCGCTGTCACAATGAGGCCGCTTCTGGTGTGCTGGCCGATTTGAGTGCCGCTTAATTCAAGTTGAGAAAAAAAGCTAAAAGGCGGCCGATTTTTTGGGTCGCCTTTTAGGCGCAATATTATCTCGGAAGCCTAAAATGTTCTTCCTCCTTTATCTAAAAATACCTGATGAAAGAGGCATTTTAGCGCGTCGTTTATCCTCTCTGCTATCAGAGAATCTAAAAGAAAAGAGCCGTTAAAATGGCGCGTGAACGCCTATTATCCTTTGATCCGATAACGGGATTAAAAAGTTGGTTTTCCTCTTCTGAGGAAAATCAAGGCAGTTGGCATATCCGCTATGAACAGGATTGCGAAGCCGCTTTAGAGGCCAACAAGCGCGCGCAAAATGAAGCTTTCGATCGCCGTTCCGATATGTGGCATGCGGCGCATATACCGGCTGCTATTTTGATGGAATGGTTGGTGAAATATGGGGTGCGTTATTGGGATAAGAACCATGCGCCCGCCGTCCGCCGATTACTGAACCATCCCGATTATCGCTATTTGCGGGTCAATCATTTTATTATGTGAGGACGACTGATGGGTCTTTTTATTGACGCCCAGAATTTTGACAGCCTTACGCATTATGATGGCTTGTTAAAAGCGGTGGCACTGTGGCTTGAGCGGGAAGATTTAGGGGATGAAATTCCTTATTTTATCCAATTGGCTGAAGCACGTTTCAGACGATTGCTGGTCAATCCAGAATTAGAAATAGAGATACCTTTGCCCGTCGCGGGGGTTATCAATTTACCGGATGATTTTGCTTCTGTCCGCTTGTTATCGGTTTCCGATTTTTCTGGAAAACAAAGTATTTTACAGGTTTCTCCAGAAAATTTTCAACAATATAAGGCGAATGGCAACCACAAGCCTATTTTTGCCATTATAGCGGGGCAATTGTGGATTTCCCCTCTATCGACAACAGAAACACAGATTGCCTTAACCTATTTGGCAAGCTTGCCTTCTTTATCTTTGGAACGGCAAAGCAATTGGTTATTAACAGCCCATCCCGATATTTATTTGTTTGGTAGCCTGTTACAGGCTGAATTTTTCGGATGGAATGACAGTCGTCTGCCTGTGATTAAAGCCGCACTTGATGAGGCCTTGGATGAATTAAACACAGCAGGTCTTCGTAAAAGATATGGGGCTGGCCCCCTTATCGCCCCTACGCCCGTATCAGAAGCGGTCAGGGGGGCTTATCGATGGTAAGTCAGCGCTTTATTCTGGGAGCTTATGAACCTGATCAGCCTCCCCATTTAACGGATTGTCTGATTAATGTCAGTAATGCTTATCCGAGTGCCAATGGTTATCGCCCTGTAGGTAGTTTTTGTTCTTTTGCACCGGCTTTACCCACGGCCTTTATGGGCGCCTCGGCTTTTTTAGGCTCTGATGGGTCGACTTTATTATTAGCGGGCACAAAAGATAGCCTATACCGCTATGTTTCCGGCAACTGGCAAGCTATCTTAACCGGCCTACCCGCCTATGGTTTGTGGCATTTTACCCAATTCGGGGATTTTGTCATCGCGGTTAATGGAAGTGCCACGCGCAAGGTGAATATCCTGACAGGGGAGGCCTCCGCAATATCAGATGCACCCACGGCGGAAATTGTGGCGACTATCCGTGATTTTGTCGTTTACGGGCGAGCATCTGCCCAGAAAAATCTTCTCCAATGGTCTGGCTTTAATAATGAAGACAGCAATGTCATCGGCGATGATCAGGCGGGTTATCAGCCTATGCTGACAGGGGGGGACATTATGGGGATTATCGGGGGTGAATATGGTGTCATTATTCAGCGTTCCCGTATCGTCAGAATGACCTATACGGGTGATGCCTATATTTGGCAGTTTGATGAAATAAGCGCCAATGTTGGTGCTATTGCCGCTGGGTCAATTGCCCAGGCCGGACGACAGGCTTTCTTTCTGTCCGATCGAGGTTTTATGATGACCGATGGTGTTTCTGTAACCCCCATCGGGAATGAAAGAGTGGATCGAAGCTTTTTTGAAAGCTGCCCCCGCAATAATTTATCTGAGATTACGGCAGCCATTGATCCGCGTCGTCATATGGTAGCGTGGCTTATACCCGGTCATCCTTCCATGGTGCTGATTTATAATTGGGCTATTGATCGTTGGAGCCGACTAGACCTTGCCGCTATCAGCCTATTTTCGGGTTTTACTGCTAATACGACGTTAGAAGATTTAAATAAACTTTATCCCCATGGGTTGGATACGATCCCTTATAGTCTGGACGATCCCCGATTTTCCGGCGGTGATCCGCTTTTTATATTTGTTGGGCCTCAAAATGATTTTGGGGTTTTGACTGGATGTAATTTGCCTGCCTGTTTCGAGACCGGTTTCTTTAGTGCCGAGGAGGGTTACCACAGTCGCATACGATCGGCGCGCTTGCTGAGTGATATAACAGAAGAAGCCACTTTAACGATCAAAATGCGCGCTCGATTAGGGGATCCGACAACAGGGCAAGTAAAGACTATAGTAATGCCTTCCGGTCGCATCCCGTTACGCGTCAATAGCCGCTATTGTGCGGCTGTGTTGGAAACAAAAAAAGGCGCTAACTGGTCTTTTATTCAAGGATTTGATTGGGAAATTATCGCAGGAGAAGGGCGATGATGCTCCGTTTATCTGTGACGACCTCTTCTATAGCTGATTGGGTGCGACGGGCTGCAACCGCTATTAATAGTTTAATGACGCAGTCGGAACAACAAGCGGCTTTACTGCAAAGCTATCGTAACCAGCCGCTTCCTAAAAGTGATACGCCACCGAGCGATCCTGAAGAAGGCCAATGGTTCTTTAATACCCGTAACAACAAAGCGATGATGTGGGACGGGGCGGGATGGCAGGCTTTGTGGTGATTATTCAACCTGAATAATGGTTTCAATGCATTGTCATGAAGGAAAGGCCCTCAATGAAAATTGGCATGATTGCAGACCCTTTAAAATGGCTAGGCTGGCCTGAAGCCAAGCATTTTTTAGATCCGGCTTTAAAACGTTCTGATGAAATTTGGTCCGATATTCTACCGGAATTAGCCAGCGGTAGTCTTCAACTGTGGGCTGTATTGCAGACAGAGACCCTTTCTTCGGAAAAATTCGATCTTCAAGAGAAATTATATGCAGCCGCCGTTACCCGCATAGTGAATAGCCCCGCGGGTGAGGTAGCGGAAATTTATCTGGTAGGCGGAAAAGATTTTTCACTTTGGCTAGCTGAATTATCGGAGGTTATTGCCCGATCAGCCCGTGAAATAGGCTGTATTGCGCTTCGTGCTTATGGTCGAAGCGGCTGGCGGCGTCCTTTGGCCCTTTTAGGCTGGCATGAAAAAACAGTCGCTTATGAAAAGCGATTATAAGAGGATTTTATGAGTAAGAAAAGCAAGGCAACAACGGCGCCTAGCCGTTTTGCACAGCCCTATATTACAACAGGCGCCAATGCGCTTCAGCAGGCTTATGATAGTAATCAAGGTAATGTGAGTAATATCAATAATGTATTGCAGAGCAATATTGATAATGTCGCTGATAAAACATTAGATAATGATGATCTTAATAAAGCCAGTCAATATAACCAATCAGTCTTGTCTGGTAATTATCTTAATCCATCTTCTAATTCTGCTTTGTCAAATGTTATCAATATGACCAATCAAGATGTTACCAATAGCGTTAATGGAGCGATTGGGACCCGAGGTCTTACCGGCGGTTCTGCCCAAACACAATTATTGGCCAAAACATTAGGGCAAACGGATAGTAACCTTCTTTATAACAATTATAATAATGAGCGCGGTTATCAGCAGCAGGCCGCCGAAAATGCTAGTAATATTGCAGAGGCTGGCAATAATGGCGTTAACACGCTCGATAATTATTTGGAAAATACAGCGGCATTACCGCAATCTTCTGCTTCTTCTCTCGCCAGCAACATGGCGTCTTTATTGGGGAATTATAATACCACGACGCAAAATCAAGGATTAGGCTCCATGCTTGCAAGCTTGGCGGGCGCAGGTTTATCCGGTTTTGCTTCCAATGGTTTTAAAATTTAAGAAAGTTTAAAACTATGGCTATGTTCGGCAATACTCTTCAACAGGACAATAATAGTCTGGAAAACGCTTTAAACAGCCTACAAAATAGCCCTGTTTTTTCGGATTCTTCGCCTTCTGTTTCTTCTACCTCGTTTGGAAATTCAAATAACCCAATAAGCAATTCTATATCGCCTGATCTTTCTAGCGCTTTGCCTAAGACGGCAGCTTATTTTCAAGCGTCACCGGATAACGTCTCTTTTCCAGTGCAAGAGGATACTTCTTCAACCTCGAAATTGGCTTCTCATCCGTCTTTCTTTTCTTCTGGCGGGGCGGGGCAGCGTATCGCTGGTATTATAGGGGATGCTTTATTGCTCGCCAATGGTCGTTATCCGCTTTATCTTCCTTCTGTAATGGAACATAATCGGCAGATTGAGCAGCAAAACGGACAACAACAACAGCGGGAAGCTAATGCCACTATAGCAGCTCAAAAACTGAGCCAACAGCAATCAACTGCGGCAATGAAAGCCACTAAACCGCAATATCATTTTGGAACAGATGGCCGTGTGTTGGCACTTGATCCTCTGACAGGGGAGACCTCCCAATTAAGAGATCCTGATACGCCCAATCTCAGTGAACATGAGCGTATGATCAATCGTATCATAAATTTACCCGCTGATGATCCAGAACGCCGCCTTACAGAGCAAGCCCTGTTAGGTAAAAACAGGCCTCTTATGCGGCCTTTGTCTTAAATAAAATAAAATCAAAAAAAGTCTTAAAATGTAGGATTTTTTAAGTAATTATAATGAAGTTGATTTTATATCGTTGATTTTATTTCAAATAAGATATTTGTATTTTTACATATTATTATTTTGAAGTAATTTTATTATATAAAAACCACAATATAATTACGTTATCCGTTTTTTAATTACGTAAAAATAAGAAATTTTATCCTTATTTAAATGGGGGAGGGCGGCGCTATGTCTTTTTCAGATTGGTCGCAAAACGCAGATAGCAACAGTAATATCGGGGGCATTAGTATTGCTGAAGGCTGTCCACCGGGTAACATAAATAATGCCTTGCGAGAAATGATGGCCGAAATACGTTCTGCTATTAATAATAGCATGGATAGCGCCTTAGCTTCGGGCGATATGGCTAGTTTTCGTTCTGCCATTGGGGCCTTATCAGAAACGGGCGGAGATGTTGAGGGTATCTTGCGCCAGAAAGGACAAGGTGTTTTCCCCTATTTTGCGGATACAGTCTTCTCAGGGGGGCGCATTTATCTAACCAATAGTCAGGCTTCTGATCCCACCAGTCAGCCCGGCGATATCTGGCTGATCTATGTATGACGATTTTTATCAAAGATCAGGATGCTATTACCCGCCAGATAAGGGGTATCGCCGTTAGAGATGGAACGGGGGTTTTACAATCTCTTGGCCGTGTTCTTATAAGGGGACAAGATAATCAGTTGTATGAAATCTTTCATCATCAACTCCAAGTGGCTGCGATGCCCTCTTCCGTCAATAGCTACTCTCGCCATAATCCGGTAATCTCGGCGCCCGTAACTGTTCAGATTAGTGGCGGGGTGCCCCCTTATCGTCATCAATGGTCGCTTGTCAGTCTTAACAATGCGGATCAAGTTATGGCGCTTTCACCTTCTTCAGCCACGACGACTTTTCGAGCCGATGGTGTTCCGCATACCCATGCAGCAACCGCCTGTTTTCGGGATGATGTTACCGATCAGAATGGCTTTTCCGGTTCAGTCGAGGTCAACTGTATTTTTACAAGGTAAACCTCCATGCGCAAATATTTTGATAGCGTGGCGAGTGCCCTTGATGGCAAGCCCGTCATCGGAGCGCTGATCTATTTATATAATGCAGATAATAGTCTGGCCTCTCTTTTTTCTGATGATGGGCTGACCCCTATTTCGCAGCCTTTAAGGACGGATAGCCTAGGTTATTTCGAGTTTTATGCGCCTGATGGCCTTTATACGCTGACAATTACCTATGGTGGTAAAGTGCAGCTAAGCATTTCTGGTGTCCAGATTTACGATGAACTCCATGATGCTGAAAATGCCCAGACGTCCCCTGACAATAATTTAGCCACTACCGCCTTGAGTGCAGCTGCTAATTTAACACAATTCATCAAAAATTATTCAAATAATTCAATGGGATAATAAATATGTCTAGTTCAGATATTAATAATATGAATGATTCCGGCTATGTTGCCGATAATGACTGGTTTGAAATTGCGCGCCCAACAGGAGGCAGTTATGCTTCCTATAAAGCACAGCTTGGTTATGTGAAAAATTTGATTGCAGATCCTGCTGTGATTAACAGCAAACTTTCTTACTCCGGTGTTATCAACGCCTTGGGCTATGAACCCGTAAATGTTGATTTAAGCAATCTTAATGGGAGTGTCTTTCAGCAAAAAGTGGCCCTGTCTTATGGCCAGATTACAGCCGGACTTGGCTATGAACCCGCTAATAAAGATATGTCTAATGTTGATGGGATCGGGTTAGTCTCTAAAATCGACAATGTCAGAGGTGCATCGCCTCTTTTAACGACAGGTGGAGAGATGACAGCTTCTTTTACCTGTAAAAATGAGATTATTCAAAAAAACGCTCAAGGATGGAGTGTTAATACTGCTTTCCAAGATGATGCTAATTTTGTCCTTTATTATAACAACACTCAAACGACCGTCGTCGCTTATTCTTTCCAAGGTCCTAATACCGCTTTTTGTTTCCACACTCCGGTACAAATGGATGGTAATCTATTCCCTTCTTCCAATGGTGTCGTCACGTTAGGACAACCCAATCAGAAATGGGCAGAAATCTATGCTTCTAACGGGGCTATCAACACTTCTGATGCGCGTGAAAAAGACAGTATTGAAGCTATTCCCGATAGCTGGTTGGATGTCTGGGGCACGGTTGTTTGGCAGAAGTTTAAATTTAAAAAGGCCATTGAAGAAAAAGGCGAAAAAGCCCGCTGGCATGTTGGCCTGATCGCACAGGAAATAGAAAAAGCTTTTAAATCAGCCGGTCTTGATCCTGAAGCTTTAGGGTTGCTTTGCCATGACCGCTGGGATGCCTACACGCGGCAGGAAGAAACCGATCAGCATAACCCTGATGGTACGCCTATTTATAAATCGGTTACTGTGCCAGCAGGTGAATCTTATGGCTTACGCTATAGCGAATGTCAGGCCATTGAATCGGCATGGCAGCGTCGTGAAATAGCAAAACAGCATGCTGAAATCTCGGCCTTAAAATCTGAACTTTCGCAAAAAACGCAGGCCTAAAACAATGACCGCATCTCCTGCCCCCTATGTCAGCAGTCGTCCAGATCTTTATCTAGTTTCAGGTGATGGCCTTGTTCGCAATAACATGCATGTGGAGGCAGGGCGTGCCGGTTATTTGCCTAATGATGCAGCCACCAGTGAAAGTCAGGTCTTATTAGCGCGGGGTTATGCACGTTATTATCTCGCTTCGGGTAATGCCGCGGCTTTAAATAATGCCCGTACTTTAATAAAAGCTGCATTAGGCTGTTTTTTTGCTACCAAAACGCCACCAGATAATGGGACGTGGTATCATCATTGGGTTGTCAATGCTGGGAATAGTTTCGATGTAAAAGGGCCTAGTAATCCCAATGGTCACGCTTATGATGGGATAGTAGGGCAAGCGATCACTTTTTCTGGCGGTAAGGCCTTGTTGCCTAATAATTTAGCTAATGTTTATGCCGTCTTTCAAGGAAGTCTGACGTGGCAGAATGTCTATGCCAATTTGGCCCAAGGTCAGTTTTTTGACATAGATTATTTTATCGACAGAGATGGCTATCTTTTCCGCTGGCAGAGCGGGCAGGGGGAAACGGTTACCTTTTCCGCTGATAGTCAACCTCAAACTGATATAGAGGCAGGCACGCTCCAGATGAAAAATACGGGTATCAGCGGCGATTATTTCGTTAGCTATTCCCTCTATAGTAGCGATGCTATTGCCTATGCAAGTCAGTTTGAAGGTTGGCCGATGTGGCGCCATTTGATGCCCGCAGAACAGGTTATGGCTTCCGATGCTATTCATTGGTTTATCGATCTTTTTGCGCTTATGCAGTCGATAGATGTCGAGAATGCTGCCGAATGGTCATCCTATTACCGAGCAATGCTGACGTTATGGCAAGATGCCTGTCTGTTGACCTCTTCCGAAACTAATATTTTTAAACGTTCTGTTATCGGTACCTATGACAGTTGGCCTTTAACCTATTTCTATGCCTATCAAGCGGGTGGTGTATCTTATACACCGCCTACTGAGTATTGTGATTATGGTCGTGATAAGATTACGGGCGTTGCTTATTTTAACTTACCAAATGATAGTAAAAGGCTAGGATGGGTTTTTCAGAATGATGCCTTAAATTTGACCGTTACATCTGATCTAGCGGTAACCCTTGAAGCGGCTATTTCCATACCTGCCTCTGTGACTATCGCTTTAATAGATAACCAGCAAAAGCATTATGAGGCTATTGTTTGCCCCGATACAGCGCTTTCGACCTATACAATTTCTATTGCTGACTTTTTAGATTATACAGATGTTGCCAAATGGATTCCTGGTGATACCGATTTTGTTTATGGGGGTGCGACGGCTACAACCGATACGATAACCTCTTCGGAGGACCGCGTTTTGATAGCGCGTCATTATGAGATAACCAGCAATACCCAAGGTGTAGGTTTTTCAACAAGCGCGTCCCATCAAAGCTGGACAGGCTCGGCCCCTTTGGTTTTGTCTTATATTACCCAAGATACCAATTTTTTATTGATTATTATCGATGCGGCAGGATGGCATTGGCAGACTGTTTTGCCGGTTAATGCCGATGCAACTTTGACAAGTTTTGCTTGGGATAAATTTTCGCTCGCTGGGTATCAGACAAATACTACCGCTTTGCCCTCTGCACCCGACACGAGTGGTCCGATACAAACCATCCAGTTTCAGTTCAATAAAGCTTCGACAGGCACGCAAAGCCTAAATATTATTGCCGCTTATAATAAAATGCCGAGCGCTATGCCCCCCCAATTACAGATTGTATCCGCTAACGTAGCTTGTAGTGTTGCTGATGCTATCAACCTTCAAATAGGAAATGTTTATATTGATAAGGCTGGAACTATTAATCAGCCTTATTTCCCGGGATTATTACCTTTTCAACATGCAACGATTGGGTCAGGTCGCTCACCCTCTGGCGGCGGCGGGTTATGGCAAGGGCCAGCTTATATGGGCTATCAAAATCCTGTTCCTTGGATGCTGCTGAATAAATATGATGAAGCGGTTAATATGTTGCAGATGATGCATGATTCACAGCTTCATTATACGCAGCAAAATAATAAATCGACCGTGGGACCCTTTGTACCTTGTTACGTTTTCGCCCAATGGGATGCCGAACAATATGGCAGCCCTTATAGTTTTGTCTTCGATGGGCCTGATCCTAACTGGGGATGGGGCGGCTTCCAGTATCGCGCTTTTCATAATGTTGCCGATTATTGGGCGAGAATGGTAGATGCATCTGTTAGCATTGACCCTAATGGCAATGCTGCGGAAAAATCGACAGCTTTAGCGCGCGATATTGCTTCTTCTTTTCTGGAGTGGTTAGCCAATTGGTTAAATACCCATACAGAGGCTCGATCCATACCCGCTCTTTTTGCGGCGGCTGAAGATCCTGATTTAAATGGTGACGATCCTCATCAAACCGCTTTAGCCTTAAAGGCATCGCTTTGGTGTGCAAGCGCGGGTTATAATAAAACCATTGCACTAACTGTTGCTGATCGACTTTATGGTATGTTGGATAGTTTTCAGGTCGCGTCCGGCGATATGGCAGGAAGCTATTCTCCTCAACCGGAGGCCTATCATTTTTATGGTTTTTGGGCAGGTGAAATTCTTGATGCCTTAAGTCTATATGCTTTATTACGTCCTTATTTGTAATAATATTTAATGATTGTGCCTATTTCTTCAGTAATTTTTAGTCAATAGTATCAAGATTTTCATATTTTGAAATATAATTAATAACATTTTCTGAAGACATTGGACGAGAATAATAATATCCTTGCATAAAATGAATACCCATATTTGAAAGAAGAAATACTTCTTCTTCACATTCCACACCTTCAACAACGCACTCCAGGTTCATTTCTTGGCACAAGGTGATAATAGATTTTATTATCTTATAATTTTTATTGTTATAGTGCAAATCTGTTACAAAACTACGGTCAATTTTCAGCTTGTTCATGGGAAAACTTTGGATATGAGAAAGGCTGGAATAGCCAGTACCAAAATCATCTAAAGCAATGCTGACACCAGTTTTCTGTAGTTTTTTGACATTCATGAAAGCCGCTGTAAAATTATGCATTACAGCTGTTTCCGTTAATTCAAATTCTATACGTTCAGGTGCTATTCCTGACTGAGTTAAAAGGTCGATAAGGCGATCTATCTGTTTTTCGGTAGAAATATCCAACGCCGAAAGATTAAAGCAAACTCTAATCGAAGTTGGCCATTTTTTAGCTTCTTTTAGGGTTTTTTCAAAAAGAAGTGGCGTTAATCTTGTAATGGTTCCCGTTTGTTCGGCAATAGAAATGAACTTGTCTGCTGATATAAAACCTAAGCTTGGGCTATACCATCTGGCAAGACTTTCAAATGCTACAATTCTATGATTCTTAGCATCTATAATCGGCTGAAATTCAGGGAAAAATTCTTTTTCGAAATCAGCTTTTTCCATGGCCTGTTCAATAAGCGCCATTTCCCGTAATTCTAGTTCATGACCTACATCAAAGACAACAACTTGTCCTTGTCCGCCCCGCTTGGCATGATAAAGGGCATAATCAGCATGTTCAAATATTTGGGTGCTGTCCGCTGTATGAAGATAAGACATTGCACAACCCACTGAACAGCTAATAATAATATTATTATTGTGAACCCGAATAGGATGGGTAATCGCAGTCACAATATGCGTTGCTTGCTGACTTAAAATATTTCTATCTTTATTGCCGGGCAGAATGAAACCGAATTCATCATTACCTATTCGATAGAC
The DNA here is from genome assembly GCF_000218875.1 of Zymomonas mobilis subsp. pomaceae ATCC 29192. Classification (NCBI taxonomy): domain Bacteria; kingdom Pseudomonadati; phylum Pseudomonadota; class Alphaproteobacteria; order Sphingomonadales; family Zymomonadaceae; genus Zymomonas; species Zymomonas mobilis. Next base: position 916,919 of record NC_015709.1, on the reverse strand, counting down.
AAGCGCCTGCTGTTGCAGGGCAAGACATAGTCTGTGACCAATCCTATCAAGAATGATGTCCCCTATATCATGGCCATAAATTTCATTGGTTCTTTTAAAACTATCAATGTCGATAATACCGACCGAAAAAGGGATGCCATCATGTTTACAGGGGGTATTAATAGCTTTTAGATCTACAAAGAATTGGCGCCGATTGGCTAGCCCAGTAATCGGATCACAATAAGCAGCCTGCTGATTTTCTTGGGTAATAGACGCAATTATTTCTTTTGAGCGATGCGATGTTGTTTTTTCATGAAAAGCAAAAAATGAGGATGTCCGATAATAATCGAAGACAGCGAGTATAATGATATTACAGGTAAAAAATTCGACACCTTCTAAAGTAAAATAAATATTTTGCGATACAAAGTTAAATTCTTTTAAAAGAAATATTATCTGACTTATAAAAAATATAATGAAAGATGATACTCTAAAATGATAAATACAAAAAAGTCCGAATATTAGAGTAGGCATAAACGGGAATATAATATCACTAAAGATATTATTTTGTGATGCGTGAATATAAAGAATAAATGGTATTGTTATGAATGTAACAAAGGTTATCTGTGCCAGAAAACATAAAAAATTTATGGGATTTTTGGACAAAACATCCTGCGCTTTTTGTTTCTGGCGATGATGTCCAAAAAGTAGCATACTGCAAAAACTTACCGTTAATAAAAATATAATAACATTATTTCTTGTGGAATAATTTATCAAATTTTTTAATAAAAAATAACTATTTGCAGAAATAAAGGCGAACATTAAACATATCGTTAAAATACGCTTAGATCGTATATCAAATTTATTAGAAATTATATTCTGTTTATAACCATTGACTAATTTTATGAAATTATCGTGTTGAGTTTGGATGTAATCCAGCAGGGACGCCGCTTTACAAGAAAGCACCATCCTATATCTTGGAAAATTATTGATGTCAGAGGACAAAGTTTTATCCCTGATAGACATGCTCACATCCCCTGTTCAGCCCACCCAAATCTAATGCCTAAAATTTCTCACAATAGTATTGCATCATTAGGGTGTAGGCCGAATTTATCTGGTGTTACGTGGTTCAGTATCTATTTAAGGTTTAAAGGATTAAAAATTGTTTTATAAGAATGTTAATCTTTATTAAAGACATTATATTATAAATATAAATAATTTTTTTTATTAAAATAACATTTTTATATTAATATACTAAATATCGTTTTCTTGATTAAACGGAATCCCTTTGAAATTTTGTGCAATGACATACCATTCCGAAGATTCCCGACGACTGGCAGGGGGTTTGGCATGTTTTACGTGACCAAAAAGACGCTTTAAAAGCGCGACTAAGTCATTGTCAGCACCGCCAGCCAAAACCTTGGCGACAAAAGATCCTCCCTCGTGAAGCGTTTCACTGGCGAAAATAGCAGCCTCTTCAACAAGCGCCATTGTTCGTAGATGATCGGTTCTAGCATGGCCGATAGTATTGGCAGCCATATCGGAAAGAACGAGATCGGCAGCACCGCCTAAGGCTTCGATGAGGTGTTGCTGTGCCACTGGATCGGTAAAATCATTTTGAAAAATAGTGACCCCTTCAATGGGCGCGGCCTCTAAAAGATCAATGCCGACAATTTTGGCTTGGGGTGCTTTTTTTCTTGCAACCTGACTCCAGCCCCCTGGGGCAATACCCAAATCGATGATACGCTTTGCCCCTTTTAATAAGGAAAAGCGTTCATCAAGTTCTAATAATTTATAGGCTGCCCGCGAACGATACCCTTCACTTTGCGCTTTTTGGACATAAGGATCGTTAAGTTGACGCTCTAACCAACGGGTGGATGCCGCTGTTCTTCTGCGTGCCGTTTTTACCCGTTGATGGCCTGGACTTTTCATTAAAATCTCTCTCGATTGAAGGGTCTGCGATAACATCCATAGCGGGCAATAAGGTCGCGTAATATACCTTCTCTTATACCCCGATCAGCGATGTGAACGGTTGTGATCGGCCATATTTCAACAATGGCGTCCAAAATAGCACAGCCAGCTACGATCAAATCTGCTCTATCTTCGCCAATACAAGCTATTTTGGCTCTTTCCTTAACAGACATTATAGAAAGAGCCTGACTTATTTTTCGAAGCGCAGAAGTGGGTGCTATCAAACCATCAACCATACGGCGATCATAGCGAGGTAAATCCAGATAAATACTTCCCAATGTCGCAACGGTGCCACTTGTCCCAAGTAAACTACGAGGGGCAAGTTTTTGTTTGGTTAACCTATCTGCAAAAGCGTTAAAGATTTTTTTAACGCATTCTTTCATTGCCTGATAGGCGTGCGTACGTTCAGTCCGGCTTTCTCCCCGATAACCCAGGCTTTCTGTTAAAGACACGACGCCCCAAGGTACTGAAATCCAGTCTAATACTTTTGGACCGTTATGATCGCTCATCGTCAAAATAAGCTCGGTTGATCCACCGCCGATGTCGAAAATAAGAGAGGGAATATCTTTATGCGTCAGTAACATGTGGCAGCCGAGCACGGCTAGTTGGGCTTCTTGTTCAGCCGAGATTATTTCCAGTATAATACCGGTTTCTTTATAAACACGCTGAACAAATTGCTGGCCGTTTAAAGCACTCCGGCAGGCCTCAGTCGCTACAGAGCGCACTAAAAAAACATTACGTCTTCTCAGTTTCTCGGCACATATAGATAAAGCGCCCAAGGCGCGTTCAACAGCGGCATCGGATAGGCGTTGACTGGCGGCTAACCCTTCTCCAAGGCGAACGATGCGAGAAAAAGCATCAACAACCATAAAATCACGTTTTTCTGCGCGGGCGATTAAAAGACGACAATTATTAGTGCCAAGATCAAGTGCCCCATAAATACGAGGACGAGCGGTAACACAAGGATTCTTAGGAGATTCGGCGAGATCGGGTACGGACGGATAACGGCCGCCCGACCGTTGTTTAAAAGTCGGAACGGCCCTAAACTTCTGTGGGGCCATAATCGTCTTGTCCTACATAGTAAAAAATAAAAGGCAAAATTACCGATTTGTTACAAGGATAGTATAGCGGCGAACCGCTGGCGGCAAGCATCCTACCTGTTTGAAGAGGGAAGGATTTTTTATGAAAATGAGGTAATTTTGGGGAAGAGGGTTGACAGCAGCTTATTGCCGCATTAGTTCGCAGCTCAACTGTTGCCCCGTCGTCTAAAGGTAAGACTACGGACTCTGACTCCGTCAATTGTGGTTCGAATCCACACGGGGCATCCAGATTACATTATCGAATAAAATATCTGATTTTTAAGATATTCAAAGACTTCTAAGAACACATTCCAAAAAGTAGATAAAAATTCTGTATTTCTCAAAATGAGAATAAGTGAATCTCTCAACGTTCTTAAGAATTTTTTGCTGATAACTCTATATAATTACAGTTATTATTTTAGATTTATAATCTGTATCTAATACAAGATACTCTATTTTTAATTATTATTTAATTTAAATTTTTCTCAAAAAATATTCTTTATGTCTAAAATTAATGACTGTTATTGTAATATTTTTTCTTATTAGCGCTATTTTTACGTGCTTATTTTTTAATGTTCTATTGACTTCACGATAAGGAACGTCAACCTTATTCTCTGTGGAATCGGATTATTCTAAAAACAAAAAATCCTTCTATCGTTCAGGCGTTATAGGGGTTCTCGATTTAGTTTCTCTATTCCTTCAGGAAATTTCAGGAGTATCCTTAAATGCTACAAACAGCTTTTTATGGCAGAGGATTTGCCCTGAGTTTTTATAGTCGATGCTGGTTAAAATCCGCATTTTTATAAAGTAAATATGTTTTTTGTTTTATTTTTCGATTATTGATAATTCATTGTGTTGATAAATGGATAGGCCATACCAATATACTGAATAGTACGAGTTGTTAGGCATCGGATTTTTATCCGATGCATTAGGAATAGGGAGTGGGAATATGCCATCTTTTGCCAAAGCCCTTGAGCAGACACTTCATAATGCGCTTGCGATTGCTAGCCGCCGTCACCATGAATATGCTATGCTGGAACATTTGTTGCTGGCTTTGATTGACGACGAACATGCGTCGAAGGTCATGGCAGGCTGTGGCGTTGATCTTGCTGAATTAAAGCGCTCTATTACCACCTATCTAGATACTGAACTGGATGCTTTGAAAATTGAGGGGAACAGTGATCCCTCGCCAACAAGCGGTTTCCAGCGTGTTATTCAGCGGGCTATTTTGCATGTCCAATCATCGGGACGCGATGAAGTCACGGGGGCGAATGTTTTAGTCGCTTTATTCTCCGAGCGTGAAAGCTATGCGGTTTACTTCCTCCAGCAGCAGGATATGAGCCGCTTGGATGCTGTAAGCTTTTTAAGTCATGGTGTGGGAAAAGGTGGACTTGCAACGCCTGAAACCCAGAATGAGGAAGAAAAAGCACCGCAGCGTCCTGCTGAAGTCGCTAAAAAGAATGAGAGCGCTTTGAAGCAGTTCACGGTTAATCTGAATGAGAAAGCCGAAATTGGGCGCATTGATCCTTTGATCGGTCGGTCTGCCGAAGTTGATCGCACTATTCAGATATTATGTCGGCGTTCTAAAAATAATCCGCTTTATGTCGGCGATCCAGGCGTTGGAAAGACGGCCATTGCGGAAGGACTCGCCCGTAAGATTATTGAAGATCAAGTGCCAGAAGTCTTAAAAGGCACGATCATTTATTCTTTGGATATGGGCGCGCTATTAGCGGGTACTCGGTATCGGGGTGATTTTGAAGAACGTTTGAAGGCCGTTGTGTCTGAACTTCAAAAGCAGCCAAAAGCGGTTCTGTTTATTGATGAGATTCATACCATCATTGGGGCAGGCGCGACTTCTGGCGGAGCAATGGACGCTTCTAACCTCTTGAAACCGGCGTTATCGAGTGGTGCTATCCGTTGTATCGGTTCAACAACCTATAAAGAATTTCGGAATCACTTTGAAAAAGACAGAGCGCTTTTGCGGCGGTTCCAGAAAATCGATGTGGTTGAGCCGTCTATAGAGGATGCCGTCAAGATCCTTTCGGGATTGCGGCCTTCTTTCGAGCAGCATCACAATGTGCGCTATACCTCGGATGCTATCCGCTCAGCGGTAGAGCTTTCCGCACGTTACATTAATGATCGGAAATTACCTGACAAGGCCATTGATGTCATTGATGAAGTAGGGGCTGCCCAGATGTTGGTAGCACCGTCTAAAAGACGTAAGGTTATCTCGGCAAAAGAAGTAGAAGCGGTCGTAGCTACTATGGCACGCATCCCACCGAAATCAGTGTCCAATGATGATAGTCAGGTATTGGCTAACCTTGAAACTGATCTGAAGCGTGTGGTCTTTGGTCAGGATAAGGCCATTAAAACTTTGGCTTCTGCCATTAAGTTAAGCCGTGCAGGTTTACGCGATCCGCATAAGCCCATTGGTAACTATCTGTTCTCTGGTCCAACCGGGGTTGGTAAAACAGAAGTGGCACGTCAGTTGGCTTCGCTGTTAGGCATTCCGCTGAAACGCTTTGATATGTCTGAATATATGGAGCGTCATTCTGTCAGCCGTTTGATCGGTGCACCTCCGGGTTATGTCGGTTATGATCAGGGCGGCCTCTTAACGGATGCCATCGAGCAGAATCCACATTCGGTCTTGTTATTGGATGAAATTGAAAAAGCGCATCCTGATCTCTTCAATATCTTGTTGCAGGTGATGGATAACGGAAAGCTGACTGACCCTCATGGAAAAACGGTCGATTTCCGTAACGTTATTTTGATTATGACAAGTAATGCGGGTGCCTCTGACATGGCACGGGAAACGATTGGTTTTGGTGATCTCACGCGTGAGGGTGAAGATTACGAGGCGATTAAAACGATGTTTACACCAGAATTTCGTAATCGTCTGGATGCGATCGTTCCCTTTAGCTATCTGTCGCCGGATATGATCCAGCGTGTGGTTGATAAGTTCATCCTTGAACTTGAAATCCAGTTGGCAGACCGGAAGGTTGACATCGCTTTTGATGACGAAGCGCGCGAATGGTTGGGTAAAAAAGGCTATGATCGTCTTTATGGTGCCCGCCCAATGGGCCGCCTGATTCAAGAGAAGATCAAACAGCCATTGGCAGAAGAATTACTGTTTGGGAAGCTCGTAGATGGTGGTGAAGTAAAAGTTCATATGAAAGACAATGAACCTAGCTTTGAAATCGTCCCAGGCGCGCCTTCCATCAGCAAAAAGGCTAAAAGTAGTAAAAAGGCCAGTGAAGCTGCCAGTGAATAATCCTTCATAGAGAAGATGGGCTGATAACCTTAGCCCATCACTCTCTTCATTTGCGCTATAAAAAACGGATCTGGTTTATACCGGATCCGTTTTTCTGTATATCACTTGCTATATTATCTAAGGGTAGAATCAGGATTTTAACTTCCAGCCGCGCGCAATTAAAAAATAGGCTACGAGGCTAAGAATAATATTAACTGCAATCAGAATGCTAGCGCTTATCGTGACATTGGCATCTGCAACATCAATAAAGCCATAACGAAAACCTGAGATTACATGAAAAAAGGGATTCCATGTACTGAAATCATAAAACAGGCCATGTAGGCTATGAACAGAATAGAATGTGCCGGAAAGAAGTGCCAATGGTTGAATAATGAAATTAGAAACTGAAGCTGCATGATCATATTTATCGGCCCAGACAGAAGTGAGCAGACCAATAAGCGCTAGCATCATAGCCCCTAGAAAACCGAACAAAAAGACAGCGCCTATATGCATAGGATTGTAATGAACATGGGGCCAAAAAGCCATGGCTAACCACAAAAAGAAGCCCACCAAAAAAGCCCGTGTCATTGCAGCCCCCAATAAGGCTGCTATTAGCTCTTTGGATCCGATAGGAGGAATAAGATAATCTAAAATAGTACCTTGCATTTTGCCTACTAAAAGTGAGAAACTGGCATTAGCAAAGGCATTTTGCATCATGCCCATGGCAATAAGACCTGGGGCAACAAAGGCTGCAAAATCCCATCCCAGTGTTTTGTGACCGCCCCCCAATGCAACGGTAAAAATGACTAAAAATAACAAGGTCGACATGACAGGTGCCCAGATTGTCTGCATTTGCACCTTGAAGAAGCGTCTTACCTCCTTCACATAGAGGGCGTAAAGACCTTCCCAATTGATAGAAGTTATTGTGGCTTTACCAAAAGGGCGTTGACTAGTGGAAGACAGTTTGACCATATCTTTTCGCTAAAGCTTGTTCGCTTTGGCTGCAAGTCTGTTCCTACCGGGAAGTGCCCCAGCTTAAATAAATTTACATTGAAAAATGTAAAACAAGAAAACAACCGGCTTGATTATGCATTAGGTCGGCTTAATCAATAGATTGCGAGGAATGAAATGGCCTGGACCGAAGAACGAATCGAGCAGTTAAAAAAATTATGGGAAGCGGGTGATACTGCCAGTCAAATCGCTGAAAAACTGGGCGATGTCAGTCGTAATGCTGTTATAGGCAAAGCGCATCGATTGGGATTACAGGCACGGCCTTCTCCTGTTAAAAACAGTGATCATCATGATACATCTGATCATACGCATAAAGAAAAAGAAGATATAAAATCCACGGCTAGAACGGCACCCGTGCAGCCAACGATCGAACAGCCAAAAGCAACAAGAATAGTCAAAGCACCAGAACCGATCGTTGCCCCGCAAGTGGAAGAAAAAAAGGCTACTCATACAATAATTCGTTCTATTGGACCGGGTGGCTTTCAGCGTCAGGTTCCCGGTGAGCAGACAGCCCCCATTCCACCGGCACCGCCCCGTCGTTTAGTCCCTGCGAAACCATCACCGGAAATTGCAGATAAGACGTCGCTTTTGGATTTGACCGATCGTATCTGTAAATGGCCTATGGGACATCCGGGTGAACCCGATTTCCATTTTTGTGGCAAGCCTGTTAACCCCGGTTTTCCCTATTGTCTTGAACATTGTTCAGTGGCTTATCAGGCGCAGTTACCACGCCGTGATCGGCGGCCCACGCCCCAAATACCTTTTCCTCGTAATCGATCTTAAGAAAATACGCCTTTAGTGCATCGGGATATTGATGAGGCATAAAGGAATTATATTATACAGGGTGGAATCCATATTTTTGCTAAAAAGTTATAGGCACACGGGGTTGCACCTTAGTAACACTATGCGTATAAATTTTGATTATTGGCAGCCTGTGGGCTGCCTTTTTTCTTTGGTTAATCCTACGCCTGACGCGGCATCCTGCCAGCGTCCGGCCTAGTTGATAGGGAGAATAAAAGATGGCCATAGCGCCACTAATGCCTGTCTATCCTCGTTGTGCCGTACGTCCGGTACGCGGTGAGGGCTGTTATTTAATCAGTGAAAACGGGGATCGTTATCTGGATTTTGCCAGTGGTATTGCTGTTAATATTTTAGGTCATGGTCATCCTCATCTTGTAAAAGCCATTCAAGAGCAAACGGCGACCTTAATGCATGTGTCGAATCTTTATGGTTCCCCACAGGGTGAGGCTTTTGCTAAGCGTTTATTAAAGCATTGCTTTGCCGATACCGTTTTTTTTACCAATTCAGGCGTTGAAGCGATTGAATGTGCAATTAAGACCGCCCGTCGTTTCCACTATGTCACCGGCAATCCTCAGCGTACTAAGCTGATTGCCTTTTCAAATGCTTTCCATGGTCGTACGCTGGGGGCTATTTCTGCTACCAATCAACCGAAAATGCGGGATGGCTTTGAACCTTTGCTTCCGGGGTTTGAAGTCTTGAATTTCAACGACCTTGCCGCAGCAGAAGCGGCAGTTGATGATCATACAGCAGGGTTCTTGGTAGAACCTATTCAAGGTGAAGGCGGCATTCGTCCGGCAACCGATGAATTCCTTCATGGCCTGCGTCGGATTTGCGACGAAAAAGGCCTGATGCTGATTTTTGACGAAGTACAATGCGGGTATGGACGCTCTGGAACCTTCTTTGCGCATGAACAATATGGCCTCACGCCTGATATTATGGCTGTGGCAAAAGGCATCGGCGGCGGATTTCCATTAGGGGCCTGTTTAGCAACTGAATATGCGGCACAAGGTATGGTATTCGGTACGCATGGCTCTACTTATGGCGGCAATCCTCTGGCTATGGCGGCCGGTCAGGCCATTCTTGACGTGATTATGGAAGACGGCTTCTTTGATCATGTTATTAAGATGGGCAAAATCTTAGAAGAAAAGCTGAACGAACTGGTCAAAAAATATCCTGAACTTTGTCTCGAAGCTCGGGGCCGAGGATTGATCCGGGGCATTAAAGTAACCGTGCAGCCGCGCGACTTTGTTGCCCATCTAAGAGATAATCATGCTCTGTTAACGGTAGCTGCCGCTGATAATGTCATCCGGATATTACCGCCTTTAGTTATCGAAGAAAAACACATCGCTGAATTTATCGAAAAGTTGGAAGCTGGCTTAAAAAGTTATTCTCCAGCAGCGGCGGCCTGATTTTAGGTGATAATATAAAGGTATTTGTTGTGGCGCATTCCAAACGTCGTCATTTTTTGAATTTTGCGGATGCAGGTCCCGCTGCCATTAAAGCTATGTTAGCTGATGCGCTGGCACGTAAAAAAGCGCGTGCCACTTGGCCAAAAGGTAGAGTTGATGCTGATGCCCCTTTATCGGGGTCTATTTTAGGTATGATTTTTGAAAAAAATTCTACCCGAACACGCGTCTCTTTTGATGTCGGGATGCGTCAGCTTGGTGGCACGACCATTGTCATGGAATCGGGTTCTATGCAGATCGGTCGTGGCGAAACCATTCCTGATACAGCGCGAGTTTTATCGCGTTATGTCGATGCTATTATGATCCGCACGGATGAGCATACCAAAATTGAAACTTTGGCAGAATATGCGACGGTACCCGTTATTAATGGCCTAACCGATTTATCCCATCCCTGCCAGATTCTGGCTGACATGTTGACAGTGATTGAACATAAAGGCCAGCTAGAAGGTACACGCTGGGCATGGTTAGGGGATGGCAATAACGTATTGCACTCTATTATCGAAGCTAGCAGTATGATGGGTTTTTCGGTAATTGCCGCGTGCCCTGCCGGTTATGAGCCTAATCCCGATTTAGTGGCTGCTGCTCGAAAGAACGGGGGTAATGTTGAAGTTACCCATGATCCTTTCGCTGCGGTTAAAGGCGCCGATGTTATTGTAACCGATACATGGGTTTCTATGGGGCAAGCCCATGCCGAGGCCAAGATAAAGGCTATGCAGCCTTATCAGGTTAATGAGGCCTTGATGGCCCATGCCGGTGATCAGGCTTTATTCCTTCATTGTCTGCCGGCTCATCGTGGAGAAGAGGTTGTCGATGCCGTTATCGATGGCCCACATTCTGTTGTATGGGATGAAGCAGAAAATCGCCTTCATGCTCAAAAATCGGTTTTGTTATGGTCCCTTGGCCATTTATCCGCTTAATACAATCAATGGATTGCTAAAGCTTGGGTATAATGACAGCTTTGGGGTGTAATGAGCGCTATTGAAATTATATTAGAGAGTGAGCCGACAATTTTGTCGGCTTACTTTTTATAAGCAGGCTTCTGTGAGGTATAAATGAGTGGAAATGATCCGTTGGACAGTCCGTCTAATAGTCTTGATCGATACTTAAGTTTTACCCTGCCAGCCTTGGATGCGCGCGGGCGTATCGTTCGTTTGAACACGGTATTGGACGAGATACTATCTTATCATAGCTATCCCTTAGCCATTGCGCGTTTTTTGGCAGAAGCCTTAACTTTAACAGCGTTATTGGGTTCTTTGCTAGAAGGGGACGAGAGCCAATTAACCTTACAAATAAGAGCTGAAGGCGGAATTTTGGACTTGTTAGTCTGTGATTATCGCAATGGTGTTCTTAGAGGCTATCTTAATTTTGATCGGGATAAAGTCGAAAATTTAGAGATGAATGCTTCCTTGAAAGAGGTTGTCGGCGAAGGCTATCTGGCTATTATTTTTGATCAGGCGATAACAAAGGAACGCTATCAAGGTATTGTTGCTTTAACGGGCGACTCTTTAACAGCAGCAGTCGAAAATTATTTTGTTCAATCTGAACAAATTCCAACTTTGGCACGGGTTGCCATTCAACCCCCAAAAGCCGCACAGGGCTGGATTGCTGGGGGCATATTACTTCAACATTTACCCAAAAATGAGGTCGAGGGGGAACGGTTAACTCATACCGGACTTGATAACCCTGCATGGGATCATGTCAGTGCTTTGGGACAGACTATTAAACCAGAAGAATTGACAGAAAGCGCCTTAAGCTGTGAAGATATTATTTGGCGACTTTTCCATGAAGAAAAGCCTATAAGAATTACCGAGACCAAAGCCCTTTCTACAGCTTGCCGGTGTGGTGAAGCCCATTTCAAAGAAATTATTATGCGTTTCCCAGAAGAACAACGTTTAGAGATGGGCGATGAAAATGGCCTTATCCAAATCGACTGTGAATTTTGTGGCCGCCATTACACTTTCCCCGCCGTTGATAAATAGACAAAAGCTTTTTGTGGTGGCGGCTTTTTCCAGCCATAAAAATAATCTATAAAGCTTTAAATATGTCAGACGATCTTTTTGCCGCCGCCCCATCCTCTGTTTCTGATGAGTATAATGCTGCTTCGATTGAAGTTTTAGAAGGTTTAGAACCGATACGACGGCGCCCTGGTATGTATATCGGTGGCACGGATGAGAGGGCTTTTCATCATCTTGCCGCCGAAGTGCTTGATAATGCTATGGATGAAGCGGTGGCTGGCCATGCCACCCGTATTGAAGTTACCTTGGGTATTCATAATCGTCTGACTATTACCGATAATGGTCGAGGTATTCCGGTCGATCCCCATCCTCGCTTTCCTGATAAGTCTGCCTTAGAGGTGATTTTAACTACGCTTCATTCTGGCGGAAAATTTTCTAATAAGGCCTATGCTACTTCCGGCGGATTGCATGGGGTCGGTATTTCAGTTGTTAATGCCTTATCGTCGGAAACTATCGTAGAGGTAGCCCGAAACCGGCTGCTTTATCGTCAGACCTTCGTCCGAGGAAAGGCGCAAGGTTCCCTTGAAAAAATTGGTAATGCGCCTAATCGTCGGGGTACTTCAGTAACTTTTGTTCCTGACCATGAAATTTTCGGTAAATCCATTAGTTTCAAGCCAGCAAGATTATATCGCTTGGTTCGATCCAAGGCCTATTTATTTGCGGGTGTTGAAATTATCTGGCGCTGTGATCCTTCACTTGCCAGTGAAGAAATCCCTGAGAAAGCGGTTTTCCATTTTCCAGGTGGATTAGCTGATTGCTTAAAAGAAGAAATCGGGAAGCGTGAATGTGCTACCCGTGATTTTTTTGTGGGGCGTCAAACTTTTCCCGATAACGAAGGCTCTGTCGAATGGGCCGTCGCATGGCCTTTGTGGTCAGAGGGGTCCACCCTCTATTATTGTAATACCATTCCTACCCCCGATGGGGGAACGCATGAGCAAGGGTTACGTCTAGCCTTGGTTCGTGGATTACGGGCTTTTGGGGAATTAATCGGCCAGAAAAAAGCTAAGGATATTGCACCGGAAGATGTCATCCCTGGTGCAGAAATAATGTTATCTTTATTTATTCGGGAACCCCAATTTCAAAGTCAGACCAAAGATCGTTTAACTAATCCGCAGGTTACCGGATTGGTTGAAAAAGCCATTCGTGATTATTTCGATCATTTTTTAACGGATGATATGGAACGGGGACGGGCTTTAATCGGCTTTATTCTGGAACGGATGGATGAGCGTCTCAAGCGGCGTGCCGAACGTGATATTAAACGTAAGACGGTCACGGCTTCTCGTAAGTTACGCTTGCCGGGGAAATTGACTGATTGCACTCAAGACGCTGCTGAAAATACCGAAATATTTATCGTTGAAGGTGATTCTGCTGGAGGATCAGCAAAACAAGCCCGCGATCGAAAAATACAAGCTATTCTACCGATCAGAGGTAAAATTTTAAATGTAGCCTCGGCGACTCATGCTAAGATTTTAGCCAATCAGGAAATCGCAGATATTACGCAAGCCTTAGGTTGTGGGGTGCGCGATCGTTGCGACCCAGAGGCTTTACGCTATGAGCGTATTATTATTATGTCTGATGCCGATGTTGATGGGGCCCATATTGCAACCTTACTTATGACTTTTTTCTTTCGGGAAATGTCTGCCATTGTCCGAAGAGGCCATATCTATTTAGCACAACCACCGCTTTATCGTTTAAAATCAGGGGCAAAAACGGTCTATGCACAAGATGACGCGCATCGGGCAAAATTAGAGAAGACCCTTTTTAAAGGCCGCAAAGTTGAAGTTGCGCGTTTTAAGGGCTTAGGTGAAATGAATCCCCAGCAATTACGGGAAACTACCATGAATCCTGAAACGCGCAGTTTATTAAGAGTCGTTTTGCCTGAAGATTCTCAAGACAGATCTGTAGCCGATTTAGTTGAACGCCTGATGGGACGTCAACCAGAGCATCGTTTTTCTTTTATTCAGGAGAACGCGGCGCAGTTTGATGAATCGGCGATGGATATTTAGCCCAAAGGATTTTGGACATCATTACAAACCAAGCGGCATCTTTTGTAAGGGAATAAGCGAAGTTCCGCTATCATTGCTGATAGCGGAACCTTTGGACAATCTGCATCGTGGAACGGATCCACCATGCTTTTTTTGTAAGCTTATTAACTTTATAAAACAAGGAAAGAGCCACAACGTAACAATAAAAAATACTTTGATGTATACTTTAAAAATGAAAAAACGTCTTCAACCCAGCTAAAATGAATTGCACTGCGAGCGCAGCTAAAATTAGGCCTAAAATACGGGTTAACATAGCCTCTGTTCGGCGTCCAAGGACACGCATGATAGGGCCGGCCAGAATTAAGGAGATTAGCATAAGGCATTGAACAGCGCCTAAGGCTAAAAAGACGACCAGACCTTGTTCCCAATTTTCAGTTTTGGATACTAACAGCATAATCGTTGCAATGGCACCCGGACCAGCAATCATCGGGATTGCCATAGGAAATACTGAAATATCTTCGGCTTCTTCGGGTATGTTTTTTACTTCGCGAGCTCGGTCTTCACGTTTTTGGGTACGTTTTTCGAAAACCATTTCGATAGCGATAAGGAGTACCATGATACCCCCAGCAATCTGAAAGGAAGGTAGGCTAATACCTACCAAGCGAAGAAAAGCTTCTCCGCACAGGCCAAAAAAAATCAAAACACAAGAGGCTACCAAAACGGCTCTTATCGCCATGGCCCTTTGATCAGTGGAAGAGGCTGTTTTGGTAAGACTAGCAAAAATAGGCGCACAACCCGGCACATCAATAACAACAAAAAGTGTAATGAAGGTCGAGATAAATAAGGTTATCATAGATAAAAGCTCAAAAAGCTAAGTAGAAAAGAGGGCTGTCCATATCGTTATCACTCTGAAATTACAAAAGTAATTTTGTAATTTTTTTATTGGTATAAACAACGATATATCTCTTAATTTTAGAAATTAATTATCAATTTTTTGCAATAAAACGATATATTGTTTAAGGGTATGGTTTTGTATTTTAATTAAACATCACCATACATGAACCCATGAAAAGGCATCATATAAATATGGGTTATAAGATGGGGTATAACGAATCTGTTAACAATCAAAATTACCATGAGGACAACGGCCGGCGACAGATCAATAGCACCAAAGTCTGGTAATATTTTTCTAATAGGGCGATAAAGGGGTTCAGTAATTTGATCTAAAGTATAAAGTAACTTACGAATGAAATCATTATCTGAATTAATAACATTAAAGGCAATGAGCCATGAAGCTAGGGCTTGGATTAGAATAACCCACCATAAAATGTTAAGAATAAAATATACTATTTCTAATAATAATATCATGAATTGCTTTCCTATTAGTATAAGATTGAAAATTAAAAAAATTATTTTTCAGGATTAGATGCAAAATCAATACTTATGCTTCGTGCTGTTGGCGGAATGTTAAAGGTGGCACTATCAAATTGAGCCGCCTCATCTGGTTTTAAACTGGCAATCGGCGCAGGCGCGACCCAATTAAAAACAGATTGTCCACTATCATCGAGAAGATCGATACGAATATCAGGCACTTTTAAAGCTTTATGGTCATGATTAATGATCTGTCCAGAAATGGAGAGCAGTTCATTATTACTATTTGTGCGATGTCTTTCGTTCGTAACATGCTCAATCGTCAGCGTATTATTCGCTGATTTTACAGAGGATAAAGGCGCGGGAGCGTGTGTTCTGTGAGAAAAATAGAAAACAGCTGACGCTATTAAAAGAACAAAAAGAGCCGCAATCGTGCCAAGTAACCAGTTTTTCATCCATGGTTTTGACGGGTTGGCTGGCAATGAAGAACGATGGTTCTGAAAATTATAAGCTTGCGTATTTTCTTCATCTTCGTTTTCTGAAAAATTATAATCGGGCGTTGAAGAAGAAAGTTTATAGCTAAAAGAGGCGAAATTTTCTTCACCGCTATCCGGTTTTAAGGGATCTTCGGAGGAGAGTTTATGATCCGTCTCGTTATCAGATAAAGAAGGGGCTTTATCAGGCGAAGGCTTAGCGGAATGGGCTTCTACAGCAAATGGCACTTGTTGAGAGTCGGTCGCTTCATCCTCGACAGAAGAGACTATATCAGAATCATTGGTTTCTTTGGATGCCTTAGAAAAGGTGTGATCCGATTGAGAAAAGGAAGGAGTCTTTTTTTCTGAAACGATATTGGCCTGATCCTGATTTGGGGAAGAGACCGATTTTTTTTCAGAGTTTTTGACCGGAGCTATTTCTGTTTTGTCAGAAATCGCCGAATTGATGTCTTTATCCTCTGAAAGATTGCTTTTATCACTCTCTCCAGAGAGAGCATCAGAAATAGAAACAGGCGTGTTTTCTGCATTCTCATCAGGATATGCGATCCAGCTTTGGCCGCAATTGGCACAACGTACACGGCGGCCATTGGCAGTGATCATGCCATCTTGTACTTCGTAACGGGTATGGCAGGCTGGACAGGTTAAAATCATGGCTCTTCTGCGCTTATGTGAGGGCTATTTATGCCGCTTAATCCGATAAAGCACGCCTTGGCAACCGGAGCAAGTATAGGCAGTTCAAGAATTAGTTTTTCTTTATCCAAGACGCGACAAATAAAAGGTGCTTTTTTGATATAAAGGCATTTTTTAGTTTTGTCTTGTAGGATAGTTTGCTTTTTTTATCCGAAAAAAAGAGGGTCATTTGACAGCTGTTGTTCAATTTGATCATGTGAATTTTGCCTATCAGGCTGGATCTGAGATCCTCTCTGATCTCAATTTTAGCCTATTTTCAGGGCAATTTTACTTTGTTACCGGCTCATCAGGGGTAGGTAAGACTACTCTTTTAAAAATGATTTATCTGGCATTACATCCTTATCGGGGGATAATTCGATTATTTGGGGAAGATGTTGTCGCCTTACCCCATCGATATATCCCTGCGTTTAGGCAGCGTATGGGGATAGTTTTTCAAGATTTCCGTCTTATCCCTGATTTAAACGTCTTTGATAATATCGCTTTACCCCTTCGTCTGGATCAAAAAGGCAAAAATTTTATTACTACTTCCGTCAACAGACTTTTGTTGCAAATGGGATTGGAAAACAAATCAACAGCTTTCCCTGATAGTCTATCGCGAGGCGAACAACAGCGCGTCGCGATTGCCAGAGCCTTAATCCGACGACCTGAAATCTTAGTGGCTGATGAGCCTACAGGCAATATTGATACTAAAATTTCCAATTCTGTTTTGCATTTACTTTCAGCTCTCAATAAGCAGGGCATGACTGTCATCATGGCGACCCATAATCTTGATTTATTAACCCGCGTACCGAAGGCTATTCATTTCCATCTTGAAAATGGCCAGATAGTAGAATCTATGGCTTTATTAGATTATCGAAATGCTCTTTTATGAAGAGCCCTTGCTTCTTTCCTATCTATCCTCACAAAATATTGAATAAGGCTAGCTTACCAAGTGTATTATCTTGGCTTATAACCTTAATGATTACTTTATCCGCTTTGGCGTTGCTTTTTGTTTTGGCCATTCATCAACAGGTGGAACGGCTACACGATCAACTGTCTGAACGTGTCACGCTGCAAATTTTTGAAGCTGATCCTGTTGCGAGGGATAGTCAGGAACGGGCCGTTGAAAATATTTTACGCCAGATTCCTTCCATCAAGCAAATTCATCCGGTTCATCAGTCTGAATTGTCGCTTTTAGTAGAGCCATGGTTAGAACCTTCTTTAAAGAAGGATATTACTCTACCTGCTATGATAGATTTTACAGTCTCACCCAAGGTAGATCGTCTAAGGCTAGTCAACATAATTCATCAGATAGCCCCTTCGGCTATGATTGATGATTATGGCTCAAGCGGCGTAGCGTTATTGTCTTTTTTACGCATATTGATCTGCTTCACAGGGGGCGTAATCTTTTTGATAGAGAGTGCAACGCTCTTCATTATAGTCCTAGCGGTGCGTATTTTGGTTAAGAGCTGTCAGGATAAAATAGAGCTGTTATCTTTATTAGGCGCCGAACAAAGATATATTGCGCGTTTATTGTGTTACAAAATAGGGATAATCCTTTTAAAAGGGGCTAGTATTGGTTGTATACTTGCTATGACGATCTTTGGTTCATTCGGCTATTTATCGGCATATCTTAACAGCCCTGCTTTACATTATCCGTATATAAATTTTCTATCCGTGTTTATTCTCGCTTTCTTCGTTGTTGTTACCATTATAATAGACATAGTGGTAACGCATATAATCGTCTCTGGAATGATAGGAAAAGAATGAAACATTACGGATCTGCCTTTCGGTTTCAGTCATGATCAAATCTTTTCTGATTAGGATCAGCCGGTTTCTGATCAGTATTTTCATGCTGTGGTTAGGGGGATTTATGCTGTTTTTCTTCTTTCATGCGGCTCCGGCGACAAATCAGGTAACCGATGCGATTGTCGTTCTTACCGGTGGTGCTGGTCGAATTGATCGTGGTCTTGAAATGTTACAACACCGTCAGGCTAAACGGATGCTGGTATCTGGTGTTAATAGACAGGTAAAACCCGAAGATATAGCCTTACTTTACCACGTGCCGCTTCAACTTATTTTATGCTGTGTTGATCTTGGAACCCAAGCGGTCGATACCAGTTCGAATGCGGATGAAACTGTAAAATGGCTAAGGCTGCATCATTATCACTCTGTCAGATTGATAACGACGGATTGGCACATGGCACGTGCACGTTTTGAATTATCCTTGGTTGCAGGCCGCAATATTGTCGTAGTGGAAGATGCGATCCCTAGTCACTCAAGCTGGCGGATATGGATGATTGAGTATTGTAAATATCTTTGGCGACGTCTTGCTATCGCTATAGGCCTAAATTCGGTATTATATCCCTCTACATCGAATAATATCTGGCATTATTTTCATCAAAAATAATCCGCTTTTCTAACGATTGATGCCACCATACAGGCTAGGAAAATAGGTGACAATTTTATTCAGTGCTGGCTTTCATAGGAATAATATTTTAATTCGGCGCTGATTAAGGAGCATCCCCCTTAGCATAACCTCCTTTGTCTCATTTAAATTTACCGGAAAAATAGATGATAGCCAAATTGCGTGCGGCCTTATTTTTGATATTATTTTATTCTGCTACTGTTTTTATGATTTTTATGGCCTTTCCTTTATTATTAGGAAAGCAATCGGCTATGTGGCGTCAAGCCAATCGCTGGGCCAGACTTCATAGCTTTTTAGCGCGTTATATCATTGGTATCCGAAGCGAATGGCACGGCGTATTGCCAACAGAAAAACTAGCTAAAGATGCCGTTTATCTTATTGTGGCCAAGCATGAATCTATGTTCGAAACCCTGGAATTAGTCCGGTTTTTGGGCCACCCTGCAATTATTTTGAAACGAGAATTGGTTGATTTGCCATTATTTGGACGTTTGCTACAGGCACATGGGGCTATTCCCGTCGATCGGACAGGTTCTGCCGTTGCATTACGGAGAATGCTACGAGCGGCCGGAGATGCACAAAAACAGGGGCGTTCTTTGTTGCTTTTTCCAGAAGGCACGCGTGTAGCGCATGGCGAAATGCCGCCGTTACGTTCTGGATTTTTTGGGTTGTACAAGATGTTAAAATTACCTGTTATTCCTATTGCACTGGACAGCGGCTTATTATGGAAAACAGGCCTTAATAAGAAATCTGGTATTGTTCATTTTCAGGTTGGAGAAGTTATTCCCGCTGGTTTACCTAGAAAAGAGGCAGAAGCAAGGGTACATAAGGCCATTAATCAGCTAAATGATCCCTTTGAAAAGGAACAGAATTCTTAAGAAATCATCGCTTCAATATCTTTATTAAGCGCAATACGAGCTTTTTGGGATTTTCCCAAAATATTAAGAAGATAGTTACTATCTTCGTGAGCGATAGCATGACGCATTTTTTGAAGATCATCAATAAAGTGATCGAGGACAGGTAAGAGGGCAGGGGCATTTTCAAGCATAATATCTCGCCAAATGCGTGGTTCTGAAGCCGCTACGCGGGTAGCATCACGAAAGCTGCCCGCTGAATAACGCATTATCGGTGTTCTGCTTTGCATTTCATATTCCGAAGCCAGCGCTACCAGTTGATAGGCGATGACATGCGGCAAGTGACTAGTCACCGCCAAGACATGATCGTGATGTTGTGCCGTCATCAGATTAACGCGTCCCCCAATTTCCTCCCAATATTCGGCAATATGGGCAATGGCTTGGGCCGGTGTGTGCGTATCGGGGGTAAGAATAACAGGATGATTCTGAAATAGCTGTGCAAATCCCGCATCGGGGCCATTATTCTCTGTGCCTGCAAGCGGATGGCTGGGGACAATAATATGGTTAGGTAAGGCTTTTTGTAAAATTTCTGCAACGCTTGCTTTGACCGAACCCGTATCACAGATGATAACGTCCGGTTTTAGCGCGGGTGCTATAGCCCCGGCTACAACACCCATTGCTCTTACAGGCACGCATAACAGAACCATATCGGCATTATGGACTGCCTCCTGAATATCCTCGGTGACCTTATCACCTAGATTCAGAAGACGTGCCCGTTCACACACGGCTGTAGAATTATCGTACAGTGTAAGCGTAACGTTTGGACAATATTGACGTGTAGCCCGAGCCGCTGACGAACCGATAAGTCCAAGTCCAATAATCGCAATATGGTTAAAAACAGTCACTAGAGCGCCTGTCTGACTAAATCCGTTAAAATACGGGCAACATCACGCATATGCTTTTCACTACCAATGGTAATACGCAAGGCATGCGGTAAGCGTTGTCCAGGAAGCCAGCGGGCCGTATAGCCCTCTTCCATCAGGGCTTTATACGCATTTTCAGCCGTAAGACTACCTTCAAATAAGAGTAGGCTAAAATTAGCAGCAGAGGGAATAACCCGAATACCCGCATTGCTTAAAAGCGCCATTTGATCTTCAAACCAGCTACGCCATTTACGGTTATGTTTATAGCTGTCGTGAACAAATTTCTGATCCTCAAGCGCGGCCATGGCGGCTTTTTGACCGGCAATCGTTACATTAAAAGGGGCCCGAATACGATTTAAGGCATCAATAATGCTGGGTGCTGCATAACCCCACCCAATTCTCTCGGCGGCTAGACCATAAATTTTGGAAAATGTGCGTGTAACCAAAACGTTACGGACATTTTTCGCTAAGGCTAAAGCGCCATCATCACATTCAGGGTCAAGATATTCGGCATAGGCTTGGTCAACGACAAGTAAACAGTTACGGGGAAGACCATTATATAGCCTCTCTACTTCTGCCTGTGAAATCCATGTACCTGTAGGGTTATTCGGATTGGCAATAAAGACAACCCGTGTTCGAGGTGTAACCGCAGCCAATAAGGCATCTACGGAACAGCGATAATCATCATCAGGCGCTTCTACTGGCGTTGCTCCGACGCGTCTGGCTGCTAGGGGATAAACTGAAAAACTATAACGTGGATATAATACCTCGTCATCTTGTCCGGCATAAGCACCAGCCGCAAGATGTAAAATTTCGTCTGAACCCGTACCATGAATAATTCGGGCCGGATCTAATTTATAACATGCGCCAATCGCTTCGCGTAGTTCAGTCGCTTCGCTATCAGGATAGCGATAAAGAGAACTAACTGCATTGATATAAGCCTCTTGTGCTTTTTGGCTGGTTCCCAGAGGATTTTCATTGGATGACAGCTTAATCGCCGGACGACCATCTAATGTTTTTGATGATCCCGGTATATAAGGCGCGATACTGTCAATCCAGGATTTTGGACGAAGTTCAGGTGAAGTCATAATAGCTCTTTTAAAAAATCCGGATAAAAAAGGCGCGCTTAAAAGGCCATCCTCTGGCATCTTATTTTTATGAATATAATTTATCTATTATAATGAGAGAATTGAAAACGTTTTATAGCATTCTTGGCAAAATTTTTAGTGTTTTTTCGAAAATTATATCGATAAAAATATCTGTAAGTTAATTTTATACATCCTTCTTTTTTAAAGGGATAAAATTTAATAAAGATTAATTTTTTTATAAAAAATAAAATATAAATCATATTTATTTTAGTAAATATTTTTTATTTTCTTGTATTAAAGTAAATTAATTCAATGAATTTCAAGTTTCACAACAAAGTCTTTCCATTATTATTAATATTTAATTAATTAAACCAATTAATTTATTTTATAAATCGAAAATAGATTGTAGAAGTCTTATCTCAATTTTATAATTTTAGAAATAAATTTTATTATTACAAATTTAATAATAAATTAGACATAAATCAATATACTTTTATTAAATTAAAATATAATAATATCCTCTTAAATATAATTCAATTTTAGTTTTTACATACTAAAATAATGAACATTTATTCTAAAACACTTACATTCAATTATGACCTAAAATTAGTCACCTTAAAATAAAAAATATTTTTTATTTTTATTTTATAGTAAATTATTTAATTTTTTAATAAAATTTAAAATTATAAATTAATTTTGATAATTTCATTTCATTAAATTAAGTATAAAATAAATATTGTAATTTTTTTTATTAAAAAATAATCATTTAAATTTAAATTTTTATTTAAATTGTATTATTTAAAAATTTAAAATTTATTTTATATGAAAATATATTAAATTTTTTACTTAATTGATCTAGTTTCTAAGGATTTTTTAGAAAATACATTATTTCATTTTCTGTAATAAGAGGAATATTTTTTTAAGAAAAAAATGCTATTTTAATAAAATTAGAGCTTATTTTATTATTTTAAGGTATAATCTATTTCGATTACAGTAATAGAGTAAGGTGCCCTTGACGGAGAAGATTCGGCTTGCCATTGTCAATTAAGACAAAATCAGTCCTATTTTGATTCGATGTATTTCTATCAAAAGAAACTGAGACAATAATGACGTCGATGAAAAGACGTTTTTTGAAGGAACATTTAAGGGCCTATGCGTCTTTCTAATCTGACAGATTATGCCGTGATCATGCTGCGCGAAGTAGCCAATAATATGTCAGATGTGAAGTGTTTGACGACCCAAGTAATGGCAGAAAAAACGGGTATTCCCTTGCCAACGGTACAAAAATTGATGGGCCGCTTGGCGGCAACCCATCTCTTGGTTTCGTTAAGAGGTGTCGGCGGTGGTTTTACCCTGGCCCGACCTTCAGAGGAAATAAATCTTGCTGATATTGTGGAAGCCGTAGAAGGGCCAATCGCGATGACTGTTTGTATGGATGATAGCGTACCGTTTTGCAGGCTTGCGGCTGAATGTGAGATGCGTTCACATTGGCCAGCGGTGAATCAAGCCGTCAAAAATGCCCTTAAAAGTATAACACTTAAAAGTCTTGCGGGAGCAGCATAATGAGTGAAACCAAAAATGAAGCCGCCCTTGAGGCGCTGGCTCGCAATGATCGTTATGAATGGGGCTTCTCTTCCAATGTTGAGCAGGAATTCGCCCCTAAAGGGTTAAATGAAGATATTGTTCGTTTTATCTCGGCTAAAAAAGAAGAGCCGGAATGGATGCTTAACTGGCGATTAGAGGCTTATAAGCGCTGGCTTGAAATGGAAATGCCGGAATGGGCAAAATTAAAACTGCCTAAAATCGACTATCAAGATGCCTATTATTATGCCGCGCCGAAAGCAAAACCAACGGTTGAATCACTTGATGAAATCGATCCAGAAATTTTAAGTACCTATGAAAAATTAGGTATTCCAATTGAGGAACAAAAAGTTTTAGCCGGTGTGGTCGGTGCTCGCGAAGTAGCCGTCGATGCTGTTTTTGACTCTGTATCGGTGGCAACAACCTTTCGCTCAAAGCTACAGGAAGTCGGGGTTGTCTTCTTATCGATTTCAGAAGCTATTCGTACCTATCCAGAATTGATTAAACGTTATCTTGGGCGTGTCGTCCCCGTACGGGATAATTATTTTACGGCTTTGAATAGCGCCGTTTTTTCGGATGGTACCTTTGTCTATATTCCAGAAGGTGTCCGTTGCCCGATGGAGCTTTCTACCTATTTTCGGATCAATGCAGCTAATACCGGACAATTTGAACGCACTTTAATTGTCGCTGATAAGGGGGCTTATGTTTCTTATCTCGAAGGCTGCACCGCCCCCCAACGGGACGAAAATCAACTTCATGCCGCCGTTGTTGAAATTTTTGCCCATGAAGATGCTGAAGTGCGCTATTCTACCGTACAAAACTGGTATCCAGGTGATGAAAACGGCCGGGGCGGTATTTACAACTTTGTGACTAAGCGAGCCCTTTGTGATGGTGCGCGTTCTAAAGTAAGTTGGACGCAAGTTGAAACGGGTTCTGCCATTACATGGAAATATCCTTCCTGTATTTTGAAAGGGGAGGAGTCTGTGGGTGAATTTTATTCAGTCGCACTGACGAATAATTACCAACAGGCCGACACCGGTACCAAGATGATTCATATCGGGAAAAATAGTCGATCAACTATTATTTCGAAGGGTATCTCTGCCGGTCATTCTGACAATACTTATCGTGGCTTGGTAAAAGTAGGCAGTGCCGCCGAAAATGTCCGTAACTTTACCCGATGCGACTCTTTACTTATCGGCGAAAAATGCGGTGCCCATACTATCCCTTATATTGAGGTTAGAAACCCTACGGCTAAGATCGAGCATGAGGCTACAACTTCAAAAATTTCTGATGACGAACTTTTTTATGCCAGACAGCGAGGCTTGAATGAAGACGAGGCCGTAGCCTTGATTGTTAACGGCTTTGCCCGTGAAGTTTTACAAAAATTGCCGATGGAATTCGCAATCGAAGCCCAAAAATTACTGGGTATCAGCCTTGAAGGCGCGGTTGGCTGACAGGAGAAAATAATGAACAAGATGTTAGATATTCGTGATCTTCGCGCTGAAATCGATAATAAACAGATTTTAAAAGGCCTCAATTTATCTATTGGCGCGGGTGAAATCCATGCGATTATGGGGCCTAATGGGGCAGGTAAATCGACGTTATCCTATGTCCTTTCGGGCAAACCCGGTTACACGGTAACGGGGGGATCGGCCACTTTCATGGGCAAGGATTTATTAGCCCTAGAACCCCATGAAAGAGCCGCCGCCGGATTGTTCCTAGGTTTTCAATACCCCGTTGAAATCGCGGGTGTCTCTAACCTGCAATTTCTACGTGCCGCGGCTAATGCACAACGGAAGACGCGCGGTGAAGAAGAAATATCAGCAGGGGAGTTTATCAAAATCGCCCGTAATGAGGCCAAGGCTCTTGGCATCAATCAGGAGATGCTAAAACGCCCTGTTAATGTCGGATTTTCTGGTGGTGAGAAAAAGCGCAATGAGATGATGCAGATGGCGCTTTTGGAACCTAAATTGGCCATTCTTGATGAAACGGATTCCGGTCTTGATATTGATGCTTTACGGATTGTCAGTGAAAGCATCAATCGGGTGATGCGCCGTCCTGATCGTTCTGTTTTGTTGATTACGCATTATCAGCGCTTATTGGATCATGTAAAACCTGATTTCGTCCATGTTTTAGCCAATGGCCAGATTATCCGTTCTGGTGGGCCAGAACTCGCTTTGGAATTAGAGCGGGAAGGCTATGGGGAGCTCGTAGCATGATTGGATCTGTTCATCTGAAAGAAGCCCCACCGGTAGCCAAATTGAATTTGCCTTCCCAAAATGAAGAAGATTGGCGTTGGTCCAAACTCGACATTTTAGAGCCCCTATCCCAGGAGCCTCATGGAGGCTTTCCATTACCTGACTACTTGTCTTTATGGTCTGATTTAGAAGGCCCTAAACTTTTATTTATTGATGGTGTGTATCAGGCAGAAAAGAGCAATCCCGGTCCTATCACTATTCAATCCGTAAAAGAGGATAGTAAAAATCCATTAGCCCTTATGACGCAAGGACAAACAGGATGGACTTTGCATCTTGAACAGTCCTATCATCAACCTATCGAAGTTTTATATCTGGGTAGTGGGGGAAGCTATCATTTACCGTCCTCTATCCGATTAGCGGATAATGTATCCGCTACCTTGATTGAAACCTATGCAGGCCATGGCTGGGGCAATCGCTTTTCTTATTTTAATTTAGGAAAAGATGCCCAGCTCCATCGACTGGCTCGATTATGCGCTGATAGTGGTTTTACCTCTTTAGTGGAAGAAGGTGAAATCGGAAGGGCGGCTACCCTCGCCACAGATTGGATGGGGTGTGAAGGGGCCGATAGCCGTGTCGATCAACGATTTGACCTGATCGCGAACGGCGCTACGGTTCTGAGTGGCGGCGCTTTTTTAGCCAAAAAATCCCAACATCATGATGTTATGCTGGTTACCCGTCATTCAGCGCCGGAATGTAGCAGTCGTCAGAAATTACGCGCGTTAGCCGATGATAAATCTACCGTCAGTCTGGCCGTGCGCACTGAGGTTGCTTCAGGGGCCCAAAAAAGTGATGGAGAGCAATCACTGAAAGGATTGCTCCTCTCCCGTCAGGCCACGGTTAACATGAAACCGGAATTGGAAATTTACGCGGATGACGTCAAATGTGCCCACGGGGCAGCGGTGGGTGAACTAGACTCGCAAGCCCTGTTTTATTTAGAATCGCGCGGTATCGCACCTGAAGATGCGAAAGAACTTTTAGTACAATCTTTTATCTTAGAGGCTTTTGTATCCAAACCAGATAGCGCCTTATATTCTATATGGCTTAATGATGCGGAGCATTGGGCGGGAGAAAAATAATGAGCACGCTAGCCGAGCTTGATAGAGTATCAGATTTGAACCATCGTGCCGATTTTCCTGCGATTCCTGCCGATTGGTCTTATCTTGATAGTGCGGCAACAGCTCAGAAGCCGAAATCTGTCATTGATGCTATTACGAAAGCCTATGCGGTTGATTATGCGACAGTTCATCGCGGTGTTTATAGTCGCTCGGCGGATATGACTATTGCTTATGAACAAGCTCGTAGCAAGATTGCTCGTTTTATTGGTGCGGCTTCGCCTGATGAAATTGTTTTTGTCAGGGGCGCAACCGAAGCGATTAATCTGATTGCTCAAAGCTGGGGTGCTTCCCATCTTAAAGCCGGTGATCGTATTTTGTTAAGCGTTTTAGAACATCACAGCAATATTGTCCCTTGGCAAATTTTAAGAGAACGTATCGGTTTTGAAATTGATGTTGTTCCTTTGGATGAAGAAGGCAGAATAGACCTTGATGCGGCAGCCGAAATGATTCGGCCTGACCATAAACTGGTCTCTTTTGCTCATATCTCTAATGTCTTGGGCTCTGTCCTCGACGTTAAAAAAGCCCGACAAATTGCCGATAGTGTTGGGGCCAAACTCTTAATTGATGGTTGCCAATCTGCCCCCCATCTTTCCATAAATGTTGCAGAATTAGGGTGTGATTTCTTTGTTTTTTCAGGCCATAAACTTTATGGCCCTACCGGAATCGGTGTTTTATGGGCAAAGCCTGATATTTTATCTTCTATGCCCCCTTGGCAAGGGGGCGGGGCTATGATTGATCAGGTAACCTTTGAAAAAACTACCTTTTTAGATCCTCCTGCGCGTTTCGAGGCGGGCACACCTAATATTGTCGGAACTTTAGGTCTCGCCGTAGCCGTTGATTATCTTGAAAAACTGGGTGCTGATGCCATCGCCCGCCATGAAGCAGAATTGACGATAGCGGCACGAAAGCGTTTGAAGGACATTAAAGGTCTACGCTTGTTAGGACCTGATGATAGCGCGGCGATTATCAGTTTTTCAATCGAAGGTATTCACCCGCATGACATCGGCACTATATTAGATGAAGAAGGCGTTGCTATAAGAGCAGGGCATCATTGCGCGCAACCGTTAATGACGCATCTGGGTGTAGCCGCAACGGCAAGGGCCAGTTTTGGTCTCTATAATGAGGTCAAAGATATTGAGCGTTTAGCAGCTGGTCTTTCAAGAGTAGTGAGTATTTTTCTATGACCGATCCTAGAGAAAAACCGAGTGCCGCTTTACCTGAAAACAGCTCTGTAACGGCTTCTGATGCCAGCAGTCCGGACCGTAAGCAGGATTATTTGGAAGGCTTCACTCCAGAAAAACCTGAAAAAGAAGCCTTGAGGGAAGAAGTCATCAAGGCTTTGAAAGATGTGTATGATCCAGAAATTCCGGTCAATATCTATGATCTCGGTCTGATTTATGATGTTAATATCGGGGATGATAACCATGTCGATGTGAAGATGACGCTTACCACGCCCAACTGCCCAGTTGCAGGTTCAATGCCTGCGGAAGTAGAATTAAGGGTGGGGCATGTGGCTGGCGTTGGTGTTGTTAATGTCGAATTGGTCTGGGATCCGCCTTGGGGTATGGATCGTATGAATGATGAAGCTAAATTGGAATTAGGGTTATTGTAATTCTAAATAGTCACTTAATTATTCGATAAGGCGAACAAAAATGGCTGAATCCTCTGCTATTCTTACTCTGACGCCGAAAGCAAAAAAACATGTCAAGGATTTGCTATCGGAAGCGCCTGAGGGTACCATTGGGCTAAAATTATCGACGCCTAAAAAAGGCTGTTCAGGTCTGGCCTATGCTTTGGATTATACCGATAAGGCCGATCCATTGGACGAGCGTATTGCACTTGATGAAGGTGTGATCTTTATAGAAAGTGCCTCTTTACTCTATCTCATTGGTTCGGTGATGGATTGGGTGGAAGACGATTTTCAGGCTGCATTTCGCTTTGAAAATCCCAATGCAACGGGTATGTGTGGCTGTGGTGAGAGTTTTACAGTTTGATACGCATCGAAGTCCTATTCTTGTTTAATAAGAAGGCCTCATTCTAAAAGATGAAGGCCTTTTTCTTTATCTGATGTCCTAGAAGAATTTTTATGGTTTCTATATTTTTGCCTTAAAAGAGAAGCCATTTTCTAAACTGACAAAAAACTGTTATAAGCTCATCCCTTTTTACATTTTCGAAACGGTTTAAATGACAAGGCGTATAGTATGATTTCCGACTTACAACATGTCGAGAATTGGATTTTTGATCTCGATAATACGCTTTACCCGCCTAGCGCTGATCTTTTTTCCCATATTGATGTTCGTATGGCCGATTATATTGCCAAAAAACTTCATATTTCGCCCATGGAATCCCAAAAATTACAGCAAGATTATTATCTGAGATATGGTGCTTCGTTAGCGGGATTAAAACGTCATCATAACGTTGATCCCCACGATTATCTGGCTTATGCCCATAACATTGAAATGAGTAGTTTAAAGCCGGATCCAACCTTACGAACCTCCATTGAAAAATTACCGGGGCGTAAATGGATTTTTACAAATGGCGATCAACCCTATGCAGAACGTGTTTTGCATCATCGGGGTTTATCTAATCTTTTTGAAGATGTCTTTGATATCCACTCTTCTCAATATCGTCCAAAGCCTGATCCTTTTTGTTATCAGCTTATGCTGAAAAAATTTGATGTGACTCCTAAACAATCTCTCTTTGTCGATGATATGGCCTGTAATTTATTGCCTGCTAAAGATCAGGGCATGACGACTGTTTGGGTTAATCACGGGCCACTTGGGCAAGGCCATATTACAGAAGGTCATGAAAAAATTGATTACGAAATTCATGATGTAAGTAATTGGTTAAAAAAGATAACTACGTAAACTGATTCTAAATATCCCTTTAAATAGGGTATAAAACGGGAAAATTTTATATGACCGACCTTATCAATATTATTGATAAAGCTTTTGAAAATCGGGCCGATATTACGCCCTCTACCGGCGGTGAAGTGGCAAAAGCGGTTGATGAAGCTTTGGGATTATTGGATTCTGGTAAAAGACGCGTTGCCGAAGTCGATGAAAATGGCCAGTGGATTGTTAATCAATGGCTGAAAAAAGCGGTTCTTCTCTCTTTCCTTCTTACCGAAAATAAGCCGTTTCATGGTGGTTATGACAAGGTCCCCCTGAAATTTGCTGATTGGAGTGAGGCGCAATTTCGTGAAGCGGGTTTCCGCGCTGTCCCTGGTGCGGTTGTTCGTCGCGGTGCCTTTATTGCCAAAGGCGCTGTTTTGATGCCTAGTTTTGTCAATATCGGCGCCTATGTCGGCGAAAATACTATGATTGATACATGGGCAACTGTTGGGTCTTGTGCCCAAATCGGGGCCAATGTTCATATTTCTGGCGGTGCTGGGATTGGTGGGGTTTTAGAACCCTTACAAGCAGGTCCTGTTATCATCGGTGACAATGCGTTTATCGGTGCCCGTGCAGAAGTTGCCGAAGGTGTAACTATTGGCGAAGGGGCTGTTCTTTCAATGGGCGTGTTTATTGGGGCATCGACGCGCATTATTGACCGTGCAACCGGTGAAATTCATATGGGGAAAGTACCCCCTTATGCGGTTGTTGTACCCGGAAATCTTCCTGGTAAGCCTTTGCCTGATGGTCGTCCGGGACCTTCGCTTTATTGTGCTGTTATTGTTAAAACGGCTGATGAACGCACCCGTTCAAAAACGAGTATCAATCAGTTGTTACGGGAATATCAGAATTAAAGTATAAATTAGCAATATTATTCTATAAATAAAAATAAGGCTGATATTTTAATATATCAGCCTTATTTTATAAGTTATGTTTCTAGTAAATTTATTTATCTTCAGGCGGTGCCAATAATTTTCGGGTAAAGCCGATTAAACCAATCTGGCGACGACGCTTAATACGTTCAACTTTCAAGATATTTCTGACTTGTTGGAAGCATTCTTCAATATCATCATTGATCAAAACATAGTCATAGCCATCCCAGTGACTAATTTCACTGGCGGCGCGCGCCATTCGTTTTTTGATAACCTCTTCAGAATCGGTACCACGCCCTCTTAGACGCCGTTCTAATTCTTCAACGGAAGGGGGTAAAATATAGACACGAATGGTATCACCACTGGCTTGCTGCCATAATTGTTGTGCACCCTGCCAATCTATATCAAACAGGACATCTTGTCCTTTGTGCACCATTTCTTCGACAGGTTTTCGGGGCGTTCCATAACGATTATCGAAAACATGCGCCCATTCAAGAAGTTGGTCTTCAGCGACCATCTTTTTAAATTCAGGGACGTCAACAAAATGATAATCGACACCGTCTATTTCGCCGGGACGCATGGGACGGGTGGTGACCGAGACAGACAGATGAATTTCATCGTCTTCCTCAAGTAATTTGCGAGCAATAGTGGACTTACCTGCACCAGAAGGTGAGGAAATAACGAAAAGTAGCCCACGACGGGCAAGACGGAAGTTAGCTGAAGGCATGGCGGCGATCTTTTGCCGAAGCCAGAGTTTAGGTCAAGAGATTAATCGAAACAGGATAAGGCCGAAAAAGTTTATAATGCCCTAATTTTCAAAACGGTAAGCATTCAAAAAATGCTTACCGTTTGATAAAAATTAAAATTTATTAACGGCAGTGGACATTATTACGGTCTATTTGGCGACCAATAAGCGCACCACCACCAGCACCTAGCACGGTACCTAGTGTTTTTGATCCACCCGGCGCAATAACATTGCCCAAGACACCGCCACCCAAGGCACCGATGATGGTACCTGTTGTACCATCGGAACGACGACAATAGTATCTTCCATCGCGGCCACGATAAATGCGATCATTTGGGCCTAAACGCCGCGCGTTGCGATAACGTCTATCACCACCTCGCCCATAATCACGGTCATCCCCTGGTCCGCCTCGACCATATCCCGGTCCGCCACGGTCATCGCCGGGGCCACCCCGATCATATCCTGGTCCGCCTCGATCATATCCGGGTGGTTGCGCATGAACGGCAGCGAAAGGCGCCATCAACATGAGCGCTAAAACACAGGATAGTTTTTTCATTTTGTTTCTCCCAAGACAGAGAACTATTTTGTTTAAATGTTACTTTTTAAAGCAACATACCATTGGCACTTTATTATCATTTAAATATGAGCGTAGGATTAAGCATATCCTCTTTTTGTTGTAAGATTGGGATGAAAATTTTTAACAAAAGAGAAGGGCGATTTCGCCTATCAGGCCTAGAATACCGATTCCCCATATGAAACTTCGAATATAGGGTACACCAAAGATATAAAGCGGCAGATAAATCAAACGACAAACCACATAAATCTCAGCACATATCAAGCTGAAATAATTATCGGGATGAAGAAAAATATTGCCTAACAGCGCCCCTATAAAAATGGGTAACGTTTCAAAAAGATTGGCTTGTGCCCTAGCTAACCGACCAACAGTAGGTGTTGGCGGTGGTAACTTTTCATCACGCGCCCCCACATTCCATTTGGCTCCATATTGACGGGTACGAAAATAGGCGGTCAAAAATATCTGTAGTAAGGCTAGTAATAACAGGATACCCAACAGCTGAAGTTGAGGGATAGGTATCATAAAATACACTTTCCATAATCATTTTATACTGTTGGAGGCAAAGCCGCCTCTCACTTCGTATGCCTAATATTAAGAACTCTTGAGTTATAAAGATGTGCCGTTTTTTCGGTATTTTAAAATAATTTTTTAAAAACGGGCTATTCAAAATATGGCTAATATACTTTCGTCGCTTATTGGTTTTGTTTCTTTGGTCTTAGCGGGAATTGCGTTCCTACCCTTTTTTGGATGGGCCAATTGGTTTATTATCCCCTTGCCTATTATCGGATTAGCGGTCGGCTGTTTTTCGAAACAAACCAGTGGGCGTAGTATTAATATGATAGCGATATTATTCGCTGTTTTCCGGCTTATAATAGGTGGTGGTATATTTTAGTACGTATATCAGAAATCTAATCTCAGTAGATACGCTAACATCCTTTTTGTGATAAGACGCGTTTTAATGGTGATGCCCATTAGAGCCTTTTTCTAGCTAATTGCTCGGATTGCTCTTATAAACCGCTCTTCTTGATTTTTAGGCTTACTTCCAAGGATATTTATGCCTTTCCCTTTTTATGGCAAGATGACCAGCTACACGTATTTGACATTGTCGCCTTACGCTGCCGTCTCTCGTCATTCTATTCATTATTCTAAAAAATCGTATCTGAAGGGGGCAGTCTATGAGTGAGAATGTTCGCAGTTTTATCGTCGACGAAGATGACGATGGCATTCGCCTTGATCGTTGGTTTCAACGTCATTTGCCCGATACCGGCTATACAAGAATAGCGCGCTGGGCCCGTACAGGACAATTGCGACTGGATGGCCGCCGTGCCCTTCCGGGGGCGCGTGTTATGGCCGGGCAATCTATTCGGGTACCCCCCATTGAACCCGATCAGTCAGATGATCGCCCGTCAAAACCAAAAAGAGCAGAATTAACCGCGGCAGAAAATGAATTTGCTCAGTCTTTGGTAATCCATCGCGATCGGGATGCTATTATTGTTAATAAACCGCCTGGTCTCGCCACACAGGGTGGTACAAAAACACATTACCATCTTGATGGTTTATTAGACGCCTTACAATTTGACGCCGTTTCCCGTCCAAAATTGGTCCATCGTCTGGATAAAGATACCTCGGGTGTCTTATTGCTTGCCCGTTCAGCGAATGCTGCGGGTTATTTTTCAAAATCTTTTTCAGGACGTACCGCTCATAAAGTGTATTGGGCTTTGGTTGTGGGCGTACCTTCGATTGAAGAAGGCTTAATTGATTTACCTCTGGCACGGCAACCCGGCTCCGGTGGTGAAAAAATGCATGTTGATGAAGAAAACGGTGCAACGGCTAAAACGCTTTATCGTATTGTTGAACGGGCCGGAAATGCGGCTTGTTGGTTAGAATTACAGCCGTTAACGGGACGTACCCATCAATTACGCGCCCATCTTTCGGCTATTGGCTTCCCGATCGTGGGTGATGGTAAATATGGGGGCAAGGAAGCTTTTCTCACAGGCGGCATCAGCCGTAAAATGCATCTTCATGCCCGCCGTTTAGTGATTCCCCATCCCAATGGTTCTTCTTTGGATGTTCATGCTGATCTACCTGAACATTTTATCGAGAGTATGGGGTTATTAGGATTTGATCTGGAAAATGGTTTTGATCGCCCCTTGGCAGGTGAAAAAATCGCCTTGGATAAGGAATCTGAGAAAATAGCAGCGGGGCGACGGGCGCGGGATCGGCGGCGTGCCAGACGCGGAGAAAGGCGGAATCGCTCTTCACAAAAAGAGCATGATAAGAAACGGTAAGTTTAGCGGGCTTGTTCTGGCATTGTGGTTTCGTTCTGCCTATGCTGAATTATTCTGCATAGAGAAAAGCAACCCAATTACTCAGGCATATATCAAGGCATAAGGATGTGGCTCAGAAAGACGTCTATTATAATAGGGTTGCTCGTCAATTAGAACAGGCGGGTGAAAATAGTCGGCAATGGAAAGAGAGCTCTTTCGATATTGTCAGAGCTTGTCGGCAGCGTATGTTTTGGCTGTCATCTTGTCGGGTAGTAGGCGCTTTACTGATTACATTGGCTATCTTCTTGCTACAAATGCCGCAATTTTTTCCGTGGGATTCTCGTTGGCTTGACGGCTTGGTGGCTGTGGGTCTGGTTATTATGGTGATTCCGCAAGCCCTTATCAGATGGCAAAAGTCCTAGGGACGAGGCTTTAAGAAATGAAAAGAAAACGTTTTTATAAAGAGGCTAGTGTAGAAAAAGCAAAATTAGGTTTTGCTCTAAAACTAGATGAGCGTCAGGTCATGACGCCGGCGCGTAATCCATTGATTTTGCCCAGCGAGCCTTTAGCTGAAGAGGTCGCAGAAGAATGGCGTGCTCAGACTCACGAGATTGATCCGGCGGCTATGCCTATGACGGGCTATGCTAATGCAGCGATCGATCTTGTTCCCAAAAATTATGATGATTTTATTCTAGGTATTAGGCAGTTCGCTGAAAGTGATGTTACCTGTTATCGAGCTGATACGCCCCAAAATCTAGCACAGCGCGAAGCTGAATTGTGGGATCCTTTGCTGGAATGGGCAGAACGCCGTTTTGATATCCATTTCCATCGGATCGTAGGTATTATTCACAAGCAGCAACCCGAAACGACCCTTAATCGTATAGGGGCTGCTATTTCCGATTTTAACAATTTTGAGGTTGCCGCGCTTTCTCAAATGACAATGATTTCGGGATCTCTTGTTATTCCGCTTGCCGTTTTGGAAAAAGAAATCTCTCCTGAAGAGGCTTTTGATGCCGCACATATCGATCAGATATGGCAGACTGAGCAGTGGGGAGAAGATGAAATCGCGACGCGGGCGTTAATGGTTCGCCGCCGTGATTTTTTAGCAGCTGCCCGGTTTTTCAATCTGTTAAACAATCAAACGGTCCTAGAACCGGTTAGCGAAGGATGACTGAATGAGTACGGAGCAAGCATGGGCTTTTTTAGCCAATAATGATCTTGGTGAGGGCGATGCGCCGGCGGCCTTGATTTTTGATTGTGATGGGACGCTGCTTAATAGTTTACCTGTTTATGAACGGGCATGGCAGGCAACATGGGGCGAACTTGGTTATACCATGACCCATAGTTGGTATTATCCGCGTTCAGGATTTTCTGAAGATAATTTGATTTCGGCTTTTGAAGAAGAAATCGGGAAAAAAGTCGATCATAGCCTTATTTCTGCATCTGTTAGAAAATATTATCTTGCCAATATTCAGCATGTTGTCGAGATCAAGCCTATTGCTGATATTGCGCGTAATGCTTACGGACTTTTACCCATGGCAGTCGCTTCCTGTGCCCCTCGGGCGCTGTTGGTAGAAGGGCTTCAAATGGTCGGCCTATTCGACCTTTTTAATGCGGTTCTTTCCGTTGAAGATATTGGTGTGCCCAAGCCTGCGCCTGATATTTTTCTGGTAGCTGCCGAAAAATTAGGGGTAGCCGCTGAAAAATGTTTGGTTTTCGAAGATAGTGTTACCGGTATTGAAGCCGCAAAAAGCGCGAATATGCCTGTGATTGACGTGAGTCCGCTGATTTTGGAAGAGCGTAAAGCCTCCTAAATCAATCAAAGGGCGATAGTTAAATTCCTAACTATTAAATGTTTTAGTCCCCTATGAATTAGGTAAGAAAAGGCCATGAACCGTTTTCGGTGTGGCCTTTTCTTCTTTGTTCGGTAGAGCTAGGCTGAAAATAAGCCTTTTTCATTCGTGGTTTCTGGTTGTTCGATAACTGTACTATGAGTATCCCGACGACGATCAAAGGCATCCCATACTTCTTGCCAATCACCTTTTGTCGCGGCCTTTGAATATTCGGTTGAGCGGGTTTCAAAAAAATTGGCGTGTTCTACACCATTAAGGAGCGGCGTCAGCCAAGGTAAAGGATGCTCTTCAATCATATAAATTGGGGAAAGTCCTAACTGATTCAAACGCCAATCCGCTATATAACGAATATATTTTTTGATTTCTTTCGGGGTCATGCCTTCAACTGGCCCCATTTCAAAAACCAAATCAATAAAGGCGTCTTCAATTCTGACCGTTTTTTGACAGATGTCGAGAATATCTTCTTTAACTGCTTTTGTGAGGCATTGCCTTTCCTGACAAAAGGTGTGGAATAAGCGGATAATCCCTTCGCAATGCAGGGATTCATCACGGACACTCCATGATACAATCTGTCCCATGCCTTTCATTTTATTAAAGCGTGGGAAATTCATCAACATAGCAAAGCTAGCAAATAGCTGTAAGCCTTCTGTAAAACCGCCCATCATGGCAAGAGTACGGGCAATATCCTCATCACTACCGACATCAAAGGTAGAGAGATAATCATGTTTATCCTTCATTTCTTTATACTGAAGGAATGCAGAATACTCGGCTTCTGGCATCCCAATTGTATCCAATAAATGAGAATAAGCCGCGATATGTACCGTTTCCATATTGCTAAAAGCGGTCAGCATCATTTTAATTTCAGTGGGCCGAAAAATGCGGCTATATTTATCGAAATAGCAGTCCTGAACTTCAACATCAGCTTGTGTAAAAAAGCGGAATATCTGTGTCAGAAGATTGCGCTCATGGTTACTAAGCTTTTGGGCCCAGTCGCGACAATCTTCCCCTAAGGGGACTTCCTCGGGAAGCCAATGAACCTGCTGCTGACGCTGCCAGAATTCAAAAGCCCACGGATATTCAAAAGGCTTATAAACAGGAGATGCCTTAAGCAGAGACATAAAAGGTATTCCTTTGGATTCTTTTTTAGAATAGGGATTTTAAGTAGCTAAGCGCTACTCGAAAGCATTAATTTATAGCTGCTAATCTATATACAGTAGATAAATTGATCGTCACCCCTCTATATAGGGGTTATGGGTAAAATCACTTATTAATCGAGTGGGCTATTTTACAAAGGTTTGTGCACCCATATCAATATATTGAAGCGTTCAGGGAATTTTTCCGCGTTATGGATACTGAAAAAGATTTACTATGCCTCTTACAGATTTTTGCTAAAAAACCCCCATTGATTAAAATTATAACTTTATCGGGCCTATAAGACCGGAGACTGGGAGATTTCATGAAGTCAGCGCGTTTTTTAGCTGATCGGGCGGTCGTTTTATTGCTGGGTGTCGCTGTCGGTGTGGCAATAGGCTATGCTTTTGGTTTAACAGGAAAATCGGAAGAACAGTCTGTATCTAATACAACTTCTATTGCGCCCGCTATCACGACTTCAACATCGAATGAGATCAGCAATACAACAATTTCGGGTAGTACGGTTACGGCTAATGAAACCTTTGTCCCACAAACAGGGCCTCAGAAAGATTTAGTTCAGAATGAAGCCTATAAACCTTCTATTCCGATGCAATCATCCTTACCCCCTGCACCTTCAGGGGCAACATTAGCCAAAAAGCTGGCTCAAGGTGAGGCTTTACGGGTTGGTGTCTTTGGGGATAGTTATGGGGATGGGCTATGGTCTGCGCTTTATCGCTTGTTGCCCGCTAAAGAAGGGTTTCGAGTCTTAAAATTCAGCCAGCAATCAACGGGCTTTACACGTTATCAAAGCCAGAATGTTGAAGAAAAGGCTAAATCAGATTTAGCGACACAGCCCATTGATATCGCCATTATTTGTTTTGGCGCTAATGATGTTCAAGGCGTTTTAGTAGGACATCATGCTGCACCCCTTTTAAGTGCAGAATGGCGACAGGTTATTGGCGATCGCATAGAAAATTTTGTGGCGATGCTGAAACAGAAAGGTATCGCGGTCTATTGGGTCGGATTGCCTGTTATGCGAAAACCGGCTTTTGATGCCGACATCAGTAATATGAACAATTTTTATGCTGCTGAAATGGCCAAATTGAATGTACCTTTTATTGAAACACGTTCGTTAACCGTCGATGGACAAGGGCAATATGCCCCTTATCTTTTAGATGGAGCAGGGGACGGCCCGAAAAAAATGACACTGATGCGGGCGAATGATGGAGTGCATATGTCAATGACAGGGTATATAAGATTAAGCCGTGGGCTGGCCTCGCAAATAAAACATTTTGCAGATCAGAACCGACCAAAATCTGACAATGAAATGGCCTCACAAATGTCCCCTGTTTCTAGTCCAAATAATGGAAAAGAAAGCAACCGGTGAAAAGCTTTACCTTTCTAAAATTGACAGCTTTTCTAACAACGGTTTTGGTTAGTGTGTCGCCGGTGGCATTGGCTTCTTCTAATGCTGCGACAACAATGGGAACCCCAGTATTAGAGGTTCCCTTTACACCCCCAGAAACGCCCGCTGCACTAAAAGATGGGGCAGCGCTGGCACCTTTTTTTTCAAAACTAGAAGCGTATCGCCGAGGTAATGGGGTAAAACCGCTTCATATTTTGCAAATTGGCGATAGCCATACAGCCGGAGATTCTATTTCTGGTGCATGGCGGTTTATTCTTCAGGATCGCTATGGTTCCGGTGGAAGGGGGGTATTGGCCCCAGGGATTCCTTATAAAGGCTATATTGCCCATGGAGTCCATGTTTCTATGTCTGATGGCTGGAATATTGGTTCTATTTTCGGTTCCCATTACAGCAGTGATATTCCCCCTGTCGGCGTCAGCGGTTTTAATTTAACTTCCCATAAAAATGGTGCGCAGATTTCTTTGGATAGTGGCGTTCAAGAATCCTTTGATCGCTTTATGGTTTGTGGGTTAGCCCAACCTGGGGCAGGGGTAGCTGTCATTTCTATGGGCGGACAATTTCAACGGGTGGACTTTAACAGTAGTTGGTTACATCCCCAATGTGTTACGCTTACCAGCGATATGCCGCAGGTTCATGCCGATGTGGTTGCGGCAGATGGTCCCATCACTTTAACTTCATGGGCGAGTTTTCGCGATAATGGGGGTATTGCTTTATCTAATTTAGGGGTTGTCGGCTCGCAACTTATTCATCTGCAAAGAAGCAGTGATCAGGTGGTTTCTGCTGAACTTAAAGTTTATCATCCCGATCTTATCGTTTTGGCTTTTGGGACGAATGAAGGGTTTGCACCTTTTTTTGATCCTACCGCTTTTGAAGCTGTTTTGCGGGCACAGGTTAGTCGGTTACGTCGGCTTTCGGGAGATGTACCTATTTTGATGTTGGGGGCACCGGATGCTTCCAGCCGCCGTGACGAGATGCTTCATAATGCGCCGGGCAGTGCGCCCCCTATGTGTGCTGAACCCATTTTAACAGATAATTCGGCTATCACCGCGTCTTTAAATGCGAATGCACTGTCGCATCCTGCCCAATCAAAAGGGGTGGAGGGGGTTATGAACGCGCTCCATACTCAAGGTGTTTTGGGGCAGAATGATGGAAACGGGCCGGATATTTCGCAGCCCCCCGGAGAAGGTTCACCCTCTTCTAATAATTTACCGACGATACAAAGCTCTAATGTAATTTGGAAAATTACAGCGCATCCACTATTCCCGCCTGCGGGACTGGCTGCTGTTCGAAATGTGCAACGTCGTGTCGCTAATCAATTAGGTATTGCTTTTTGGGATTGGCATGCGCGTATGGGCGGGGATTGTTCTGCTGTCCGCTGGGGGAAAGCCTCCCCTTCTTTAATGCGTCATGATTATGTTCACTATACGTTACTAGGTGGACAAATTATCGCAAATCGGCTGGATAACGACATAAAAAACGCTATGGCTCAGCCAGCAGCACGATAGCTTATCCCTGCCATGTGATAATATTAGGTTTCTATAATGCTTTTTCCGACTTTGACCTTTGGCCTATTCTTTCTCATTGTCTTCTTTATCGCCTGTGCTTTCAGAGGAGATAATGAATGGCGTAAAATTGCATTATTGATTGCTAGTTGGTTTTTTTATGGTTGGTGGGATTGGCGTTTCGTTGCGCTTTTAATTTTATCAGCGTTATTTAATTGGGCTATGGCGGCGTTGCTTTCTCA
Organism: Zymomonas mobilis subsp. pomaceae ATCC 29192; assembly: GCF_000218875.1. Lineage (NCBI taxonomy): Bacteria > Pseudomonadati > Pseudomonadota > Alphaproteobacteria > Sphingomonadales > Zymomonadaceae > Zymomonas > Zymomonas mobilis. The sequence goes on along the minus strand of NC_015709.1, from coordinate 877,081 downwards.
TTATGAAGGCAAACCCCGACGTAGAATTATGATTGTCGGGGTTATCGGCAATGTCTCCATTCTTGCCTTTTTCAAATATTACGCCTTTTTATTGAATCAGATAGCGGCGCTTTGTGGTGTATTGGGATACGCACCCCATCTTCCCTTTATGGAGATTGTTCTGCCGGTGGGGGTAAGTTTCTTTACCTTTCAGGGGATGTCCTATCTAGTAGATGTCGAAAAACGAAAAGTCCCCCCCGCGGCATTAGGGGATATTTTACTATTAATGTCCTTTTTCCCCCATCTGGTGGCAGGGCCTATCGTTCGGGCTTCAGAATTACTGCCTCAATTTAAATCAGTGCCCCCTTTTGAAAAATCAAAAGTCAGTATGGCCTTATTACTGATTATTTGGGGATTGTTTAAAAAAGCCGTTATCGCTTCTGAAATTTCCACCCAATTAGTTGATCCTATTTTTTTTGATCCTTCTACCCATTCCCGTTTTGAATTGTTGGCGGCAGCTTATGGCTATGCAGCTCAGATTTATTGCGATTTTTCAGCCTATAGCGATATGGCTATAGGGCTGGCCGCCTTGTTAGGATACCGCTTCCCCGTCAATTTTAATCAGCCTTATCGGGCAACCTCTTTACAGGATTTTTGGCGGCGCTGGCATATTAGCCTTTCAACATGGCTACGCGATTATGTCTATATTGGCTGGCTGGGTGGTAATCGTAGGGGCGCTTTTCGAACCTATTTCAATCTTTTTGCAACCATGCTTATTGGTGGATTGTGGCATGGAGCAAATATGACTTTTGTCATTTGGGGTGCTCTCCATGGCGGCGTCTTGGCCTGTGAACGTCTATGGCATACGATAAAGCCTAAAAGCTGGCCAAATTTACCTGTCTGGATACAAACTATATTTACGTTTCATATTGTTGTTATTGGTTGGATATTTTTTCGTGCAGAAAGCTTTACGGCCGCTATTAATTATTTGAAGGGCATCTACGAAGGCTCATGGCAGATAGGGCAGGTAACCCCTTTGATGCTGTTCCTTATTCTTTTAGGTATTGTTATCCACTTTACACCGCATGATGGCATGAAGCATTTTGCACTTCGATTGAAAAAATGGCCGGCATGGTCGGTTGGTCTAGTGGTTGCCGTTTTAATCCTGATAATTGACGCCATGCGCTATGAAGGCGTGGCACCCTTTATTTATTATCAGTTCTAAAGGAAAAAATTGTCCTATGGCTCATCAGGATTTTTCACCGATAGATCTGCCTTCTGATGCAGAAGATAGGCATCATGCCTTGCTATGGACGATAGAGAGTATTGTTATAGCGACTGTATTATTGGCTATTTTTAATGCGACCTCTATTGCCGATTGGGCAGACGAACTGTCCCCTACACCGTGGACAGCCCCTATCGTCGCTACAGCAGATAGCTGGAAAAATATGACAGCGAATATGGGGCTATCTAAGCCAAGAGATTTTTTGCATCAAAGCTGGAAAAAATTAGAGGCAATTCATTTTTCCGATGCCGATAATTCTAATACTGATCAATCAGAGTAAGCCTATATTTTGTATAGAGCAGGTGATGACCTAGCGATAAAAAATGTGGCTACCAAGCATACGAACGCGGGTGCGTGTTTTGAAAAAGTGGTTCGGTGCCTGAGAATTAGCGTGATAGAATAAAGCACCCTGGGTAAGGTCTTCGCTGCTCCCTGTCAGTACATCATGGGCTATTTCAATAGCTTTCTGCCAACGACGATCCTGCCGCGGCGGCGTATAACGCGTGGTATCGAAAAATTGACCCGGCTGATTGGTAACGCCACATACGGTTTGTGGAAAACGACCGCCTCTTTCAGCCCGATTAAGAATAAGCTGAGCGATAGCGATTTGGCCTTCACGAGACTGATTAGCGGCTTCGTGATAAATCACTTTTGCCATGCACATCGTCTGTGTACCTTCAGATTGCTGTTCTAACTCATCCGTAGAGACGGATGCTTCCTGATCGTCATTATCGGAATAATCAACCGATTTAGTTAGAGCCTGATGCGCATGACTGGCAACAGATTCATTATCATAACGTACAGAGGCATTCGCCGTTTGTGTCGTAACAATAGCCATATTATTGGCAAGTGTTGCCCCTAAAGGGAGCGCTGCGGCTAATGCATGGCTTGCAGGAAGCGCTGCAATGGCCAAAGGAAAAACAATTTTCGTCCATTTTTTACAAAATAAATGCCCTAAAACGGACATAGACAACTCCACCACCTGCGCAATTTTCGACCCGCATAAACAAAATTAAAAAACAGCTATTCAAATTATGCTGGTAAGAATAATCACGACTTGCTCGCAGGAAACATCCAGATGGGAGGATTTCCTCGGCCGTTTTCTTGGTGACGTGCTATCGCCTTTTGGTCAATCCATTGGAACTTTTTCCAAGGCTATCCGTTATTTTGCCGCGATAAATGACATAATTTGCGGTCAATCAATAAGACTTATCGTATAATTTTATATATTTTGTCATTTTATAGCGAAAAACATCAACAAGGCGATGGTTTGCTATCCTGTGGTTCCTTAATACGGATATTTGTTTTTGAACCTTGCCTTTAAGCTAAGATAAACCACCGCTAACGAATGAGCTATTTTAGGGGTAAATGTTAGATTTTTTTCAAAAAAATGAAAAAATATTCAAATAGTTCTTGACGACAGCAGCTCCCTCTCTTAGAGCACAGCCCATCCCAAGCGGGTGTAGCTCAGTTGGTTAGAGCGCCGGCCTGTCACGCCGGAGGTCGCGGGTTCGAGTCCCGTCACTCGCGCCATTTTTTTAATGGCGCGTTTACTCTGGAAGTTTAGAAAACCATTGTTTTTCTAAGTCTTAAAATCATTATGCCACTTAGGCAGTGATAGATTATAGTTATTTTCCTAAAAAATTATTTCTCCCTGTTCAATAAAATACGCTAAAGATAGCGTATATCTCTTTATCTTGAGAATCTTTTCTTATAATTCCTTAATCGGCCATTGACTGACTTCTCTCTTTATCAGAGACGCTATCAGCTTAATCTTTGTTAAGACCGTTAGAACACTATAAACTTAACAGTCTAAAATATATCGATTCGCTTTAATGTGTTAAAGCGTGACCGTTGATTGATGTTGGAGATGATTTTGGCTGACCTGCCGCACAACAGCACCGATAATAAAAATGCGTTGCATGCTGTTTCTGAACAGCCTCACCTAGAAAAGGCCAAGTGTTTCTGCGAAACCCATAGACGATGTATCGTTGGAATCGTTTGCCTTGTTGTAGCGATCCTTTTGGTTTCAGGCATCGGCTGTTGGTCGTATCATCGCCATAAACAAGCCGAGATAGAAAAGCGGGGCGAGGCTCTTACCAATATTCTGGCGCCTATTGCGCAAGGTGGCCAAGTAAAAGATATGGCGGCGCTGGATAAGCTTATCGCCTCTGGTGACCCAATATATGCCAGTCTTGGTCGCTTTTTAAAAGCGGGTAGCTTGGCCGATAAGGGGGATGTCAAAGGAGCTAGCGCTTTATATCAGACGATTATCAAGGATCAGGCTGCGGGTGATATTCTACAGGCCGTTGCAACCTTACATTTAAGTGCTATCGAACTTGATACGTTGCCGCCTGCTGATGTCATTAAACGTCTTCAACCTTTGATGTTGCCCGGTAGTCGGTGGCTAGGTACAGCAGGTGAAATACAGGCCGCCGCTTATCTAAAAGACAATAAGCCGGATCAGGCTGTAAAAGTATATCAGCGTATTATCGCCGAACCTTCTGTTCCAGAAGATATTCGTGAACGCGCTAAATCCCTTGCAAATTCTTATGCCGATATTGTTCCGGCCAAAGCGAAACAAGCGAATTCAGCTCCGGTTACACCGGCTCCTGCTAAAAAATAAGGAAATAGCTGGGGATGACGGTTATAAAATACGGGTTAAAAAAGGCACGTCTTTTAACAAGCGTGGGTCTTAGCTGCCTTTTAATGCTTACTACAACATCATGTGGGAGTTTGGGGGGGAAAGAAAATAAGCCAAAAACCCCTCTGATCGGTGAACGAACGCCTATTCTGATGTCAGAAACTGGGGTCGATGTAGATCCCGGCTTGTCTTCTGTTCCTGTCACCTTACCAGAGGCCTTTCTCAATGAAGACTGGGAACAGCCAGGCGGTAACGCAGAAAAATCAATGGGACAGCTTACCCTTGGAAAGGGTACCTCACGTCTATGGCAAGCAAAAATTGCAGGCGCCAGCACCAAAGCGCGTATGGCTTCTGGGCCAGTTATATCCAATGGCCGATTATTTGTTGTTGATACGCACGGACATCTTTATGCTTTCGACGCAGATAAAGGGCGATTGCTCTGGAAAAAAATGGTTGGTGACGGCCATGACATTATCCCCGCTGCGCAGGTTGATGATGACGAAGGCGAAGCCTTACCCCCACCGAAACGCTCTGATAAGCAAGCCTATAAATTATGGGAACGGGCTGAAAAATTACGTATAAAAAATAAAAAACCAAGACGCGGTAGTGGTAACAGTGCATCCATGTTTGGGGGTGGGGTCAGTGTCGACGGAGAGCATGTATTTGCGACGTCGGGTGTTGGTGATATTGCCGCCTTTGATGCTAAAACCGGAAAACAGCTCTGGATTAAACGTCCGGGGGGCCCTTTACGGGGCGCGCCTGGGGTCGGGCTTGGTAACGTTTACGTTATTTCCCGTGATAATCAGATTTTTGCTTTGTCACAGGAAAATGGCGATGTGCAATGGTCTGATGCGGCTACATTAGAAGCTACTGCTGTCTTTGGAGCCGCTGCGCCCTCTATTTCTCATGGTACTATTGTTGCGGGTTTTTCTTCTGGCGAATTAAATGCTTATCGCTATGAAAATGGCTATGAAGTTTGGCAGGATGCGCTTTCGCGTACCAGCATTTCAACCTCGGTTGGCAGTTTGTCGGATATTGATGCTTTCCCTGTTATTGATTCCGGCCATGTCTATGCCATTGGTCAGGGCGGAAGAATGGTCGCTGTCGATCTGTTTACAGGTCAACGGTTATGGGAACTCAATATAGCGGGTCTTTCTACCCCTTGGGTGGCCGGGCAATGGATATTTGTCGTGACGATGGATGGTAAATTACTCTCTATTCTTCGTAAGACTGGCCATATTCGTTGGATGAGTCAGTTAAAAACTTGGGTTAATCCTAATAGAAAAACTGGGCCTATCAATTGGAATGGGCCTATTTTGGCGGGTGATCGTCTTATCCTGACAAATAATCATGGAGAAGTGATCGAGGTTGATCCGACTGATGGTCAGATGATGGCGCGACGGAACATTAAGATGCCCATGGTCGTTACTCCTGTTGTCGCCCGTAATAAACTGTATCTTTTAGGTGAAAACGGTCGGTTGGAAGCATGGCAATAACAGCGCTAGAACTACCTTATTTTATTAAAATTCATTTATTCTAAGGGCTTTTATAAGCCCTAACTAGGAAATTAATATGCCAAGCGTTGCCATTGTTGGCCGCCCTAATGTCGGTAAATCGACTCTATTTAATCGGTTAGTTGGAAAACGACTAGCCTTGGTAGATGATCGGCCCGGTGTAACTCGTGATCGGCGTGAAGGGGATGCCGATCTTATTGGGTTACGTTTTCTTGCTATTGATACGGCAGGTTTTGAAGATGAAGATCCGGCTAGCTTACCGGGAAGAATGCGTTTTCAAACCGAAGCTGCCGTCAAAGACTGCGATGTCGCTTTATTCGTCATTGATGCACGACAGGGTGTTACACCGCTTGATGAAGAAATAGCGCGCTGGTTACGGGCTTTATCAAAACCTGTTCTTGTCGTTGCCAATAAATGCGAAGGACGGGGAGGGGAGTCCGGTTTCTTGGAAGCCTATTCGTTAGGTTTTGGGGAACCTTTACCTTTCTCGGCAGAGCATGGAGAAGGTTTAGTCGGTTTATTTCAGGCTTTGTTGCCTTTTGTTGAAGGGGAGACTTCTGAAAAAGTAGCCTTGGATGACGAAAAGGATGAAACCGAAAAAACAGAAGAAGAGATTGATCAAACACCGCTGCAATTGGCGATTGTTGGTCGTCCTAATGCAGGAAAATCGACCCTGATTAATCGGTTGATTGGCGAAGATCGCATGATTACGGGCCCAGAAGCCGGTATTACGCGCGATTCAATCGCCATTGATTGGGAATGGCAAGGTCGTCCTGTGCGTTTAATAGATACAGCCGGACTTCGTAAAAAAGCGCGGGTTGTCGATAAGATGGAACGTTTATCCGTTATGGATACCTTCCGCACTATTGATTATGCCGAAGTAGTTGTCCTTCTCTTAGATGCAACTCAAGGGCTGGAAGGTCAGGATTTACGGATTGCTGATCGCGTCTTGGAAGAAGGGCGCAGTCTGATTATTGCTATCAATAAATGGGATATGGTCGAAAATCCTTCAGCTTTTTTACAAGCGATAAGGCAAGGGCTAGATGACGGCCTTGCACAGGTAAAAGGCGTGCCGTTAATAACGATTTCCGCGATTACGGGGCGTGGTATTGATCCTTTGCTAAAAGCCGCTTTTGAAACGCGAAAAGCTTGGAGCCGTCGTGTTTCTACTGGCCAGTTAAATCGTTGGTTGACTCGCGCTATTACGCATCATGCCCCCCCAGCACCGGGCGGTAAAAGGATCAAACTGCGGTATTTGACGCAGATCAAAACAAGACCACCGACTTTTGTCTTATTTGGTACCCGTGTTGATCAGCTTCCCACAAGCTATGAACGTTATTTAGTCAACAGCCTGAGATCTGATTTAGGATTTGGGGCGGTTCCCATACGATTGCATTTCCGATCCCCTGATAATCCATTCGATTAAAATTTATCCTCTTACAAAAAAGGCTTCCTAAAAAATTAGGAAGCCTTTTTTTTAGACATTTAAACGAAGACGATAAAATTATCAGGCAAGCCCCATAATTTCGTCTTTTTCATTAATATCAATATTTTCGGCTGCTGGATGACGGGGAAGACCCGGCATCGTCATAATATTGCCCGAGATAGCGATAATGAAGCCCGCTCCTGCATTTAACCGAACTTCGCGGATGGGGAAGCTGTGGCCGGTAGGCACATTTTTGGCTTTAGGATCAGCCGAAAAAGAAGATTGCGTCTTGGCGATACAAACAGGTAAGTCACCAAAGCCTTGTTCTTCAAAGCTCTTCAGCTTTTTCAAAACCTGTCCTTGGGGAATAACTTCACCAGCGCGATAGATCTCTTTCGCAATCGTTTCTATTTTTTGCCATAAAGGCATTTCATCTGGATAAAGGAGCCGGAAGTTATCTTCTTTGGGGGCATCCAGTATGCCAGATAGTTTACGGGCAAGATCCTCCGCTCCAGCACCGCCATCGCTGAAATGAGTACAAATCGCCGAATCAAGGCCAATACCCGCGCAAAGATCCTGAAGAGTGTCCAGTTCTGCTTGGGTATCTGTATTGAAGCGGTTAATGGCAACAATGACTTTGACACCGAATTTGGCAAGATTTTCTGCATGGCGGGCAAGATTGGCAAAGCCCGTTTCAAGTGCGGAAACATTTTCCTGCTTTAAATCGGCCAGGGCAACACCGCCATGCATTTTAAGGGCACGCACCGTTGCCACCAGAACCACAGCATCAGGTTCAAGATTGGCTTGGCGGCATTTAATGTCAAAGAATTTTTCAGCACCAAGATCGGCACCAAATCCCGCTTCGGTAATGGTAATATCGCCAAGATGAAGCGCAGCCTTCGTTGCGATTAACGAATTACAGCCATGGGCAATATTGGCAAAGGGGCCACCGTGAATAAGCGCCGGATTACCTTCTAATGTCTGCACCAGATTCGGCTGGCAAGCGTCTTTTAAAAGCGCTGTCATGGCCCCGGCTGCCTTAATCAACGCCGCAGCAACAGGGTTGCGATCACTATCTTCACCGATAATAATACGTTCGATCCGTGCCCGAAGGTCTTTAAGATCAGAGGCAAGACAAAGAATTGCCATAACTTCCGAGGCCACGCTAATATCAAAGCCAGCTTCACGGGGATAGCCATTGGCGCCACCGCCCAAGCCTATCACCATATTGCGCAACATCCGGTCATTCATATCAATGACGCGCCGGAAAGTAATGCTCCGACGATCCAATATCGGTTCATTACCCCAATGAACATGATTATCAATCATGGCTGCCAGCAAATCATGTGCTGACGTAATGGCATGAAAATCGCCTGTAAAATGCAGGTTAATACGCTCCATAGGAACAACTTGAGCGTAGCCTCCTCCTGCACACCCCCTTTGACACCGAAGCAGGGGCCAAGAGAAGGTTCTCTTAGACAGATGACCGCCTTTTTCCCGATACGGTTAAGGGCATCTCCAAGACCAACCGTGGTGGTTGTTTTGCCTTCGCCTGCTGGCGTCGGGGTAATTGCACTGACCAACACCAACTTACCACGAGGACGTGAGGACAGAGATTGAAGATAACGTCCGTCTATTTTGGCAATATCATGACCGAAGGGTAAAACCGCTTCATCAGGAATGTTTAAATGACCCGCAATCTCAGTAATAGGCTTCAAAGTTGCGGACCGGGCGATTTCGATATCGCTCAGCATAATTATTTCCTCCAACGGAAAACATAAGATAAAAAGAACGTGACTTTCAGCCGTCTTTAGCAGTTATTTAAAATAATAAAACGGATAACAAGCGAATATCAAAAGGATAGATTTATTATTAATTTATAATAAAATTATATAACAATATCATATCCTAAAAAGCGTTTTTATATGAAAAATAGCTTAAATAGTCACAGTTTTGTTGAGGATATAAAGCTTTTTTGCAAGGCTTTTCTGTTGTTCGGAAGACACAAAATAATTTGACGATTGCTTTAAAAAATTATTGAAAATTTCAACTTTTTAGAAAAGCTATTTAGGGTTGTTTGCGCTATAAAAAATTGATTTTTCTGTCTTTGTATTTTGTTTCTTTGGAGGCTGCCTTTCTCTATGAATCAACTGATTACCGTTACTGTTGCGGAAGCCCATTTTGAAGGCGAACATAGTCGCAGTTTTCGACTGGTTCCTGAATCTGCCTCGCCGCTTCCTGCGTTCGAGGCTGGTGCTCATATTGACGTCTATATACCTGAAGGATTCATACGCCAATATTCATTGGCGAATGATCCGAGAGAGCGCGATTCCTATCTCATATGCGTCAAACGGGAAGAAAAATCCCGTGGGGGTTCTGCATATTTATATGACTATTTAAAGGTCGGTGATAGGCTTAGAATTTCACCTCCCCGTAATCATTTTCAATTACAAGAAGCGGCAGAATATCTTTTAATAGGGGGGGGTATTGGTATTACGCCCTTGCTCGCAATGGCAGAAACGCTTGATCATCAAAAGAAGCCTTTTGTTTTACATTATTATACCTCTAGTGAAGATTTCAGTGTTTTTATGGCACGTCTTCGAAAAGGTTTTAGTTCAGGCCAAATCTTTATTCACTATAGCCGCCAGGGGGATAGTTTACGGCATAATCTTCCTGCCGAGTTGCTAAGATATTCACCCGATACACAACTTTATCACTGTGGCCCGCAATCTTTTATGGAAAAAATTGCCACTGAAGCGCAAAAATATGGATGGAAAGCTGACCATATTCACAGCGAAGCTTTTTCCGCGGTTACTGCGCTTGGGGATGCCAATGAGGAAAGTTTTGAAGTAGAATTAGCTTCAACCCAAAAGGTAATTACGGTTACGCCTACACAAAGTATCGCAGAAGCCTTGGATGAAGCGGGTATTGAGATTTCGCTGGCCTGTGAAGAAGGTGTGTGTGGCGCTTGTCTTGTCGGTTTAATTTCGGGGCAAGGCGACCATCGCGATTTTGTTCAATCTGATGAAGAAAAAGCAAGTAATAAAGAAATAGCGTTATGCTGTTCCCGATCGCGTTCAAAAAGATTAGTCATTGATCTTTAAGAAATTATTTGTGAGTTTTTGCTTTGTGATTAACTGTCATGTGAATATAGTAATGCATTATTTATAATGTTAAACAATAGAAAAATTTTTTATAGACTAATATTTTATCTATAATTTTTACTATTGCGTTTCTTTTGAAAAGAGAACTTTAAAAAAATTTTGCAGAAATTATGAAATAAGGTTATTATGTTCCAATAATATGCAGAATTTTTTGGGAAATATCTCTAATTATGGTCAGAAAACTGGATAATTTTGATAGTAGTATTTTGGCTTTATTACAGCAAGATGCTACTGTAACCATGGCTGAGTTGTCTGAAAAGACCGGCCTTTCTGCGAATGCCTGCTGGCGTCGGATACGTTTATTAGAAGCCGATGGGGTTATTCTCAATCGTGTAACTTTGCTTGATCCGCAAAAGATAGGTCTGGGCATTACTGTTTTTGTCTGTATTCGATGTGCGGAACATTCCCAAGAATGGCTGGATAACTTTATTCGTATAGTCAACGACTTACCAGAAGTAATGGAGTTTTATCGCTTAGCGGGGGATATTGATTATCTTTTAAAGCTTCAGGTATCGAGTATTCAAGAATACGATAATCTTTATAAAAAGCTTGTAAATAGTGTGAAATTAACAGACGTCAGTGCGATATTTTCTATGGAAGAATTAAAACACAGTACTATTTTACCGTTACCTTCTAGCCGCCATAAATAAATTTTAAATAGATCAATATCTAGAGAAATATTCTCGATACTGCATAAGAAATAAGACAATTATCGCCGCCTCATTAGTAATATTCTATGAGGTGGCCTTCATGCAGGGTTACGATGCGATCCATCTTTTTAGCCATTGTAACATTATGCGTTGCGATAATGGCTGCCGACCCTTGTCGTCTTACGAGCCTCAAAAATTCATTAAGAACAACATCAGCCGTCATTTCATCAAGATTACCTGTTGGCTCGTCGGCCAACACGACCGCTGGACGATTCGCTAATGCCCGTGCGACGGCCACACGTTGTTGCTCACCTCCCGATAATTGAGCCGGATGATGGTGGAGTCGATCTTTCAATTTCAGACTAACCAGTAAAAAAATGGCCCGTTCTTTTGCTTCTTTTGGACTTTTTCCCTGAATAAGCTGAGGCAACATGACATTTTCAACCGCTGAAAAATCAGGTAACAGATGATGAAACTGATAAACAAAACCGAGATAATCACGCCTGATAGTCGTTCGATCCCTATCACTTAGAGCGTTAATTTCCTGTCCGGCAATTCTGATTGACCCTGTGAAACCCCTTTCTAACAATCCTACAGCCTGTAAAAATGTAGATTTTCCTGATCCGGAGGGCCCAAGAAGGGCTAAAATCTCCCCTTTTTTAACTATAAGATCAATGCCACGCAGAATCTGTATAGAATGTCCAGCCTGCATAAAACTACGCTGAAGATCGAATATCTCGACGGCGTTTCTGTCATCTATAGAAAAAGGGGTAGGGCTATTCATAGCGCAGGACTTCTACAGGATCAGTGCTGGCGGCTTTCCATGCCGGATAAAGGGTGAAAAGAAAACTGGAGCCAAGAGAGAGCGCCATAATTCCCAATACTTCAATAGGATCAACGCGCGCCGGTAATTGAGTAATTATGCGAATAGAAGGGTCCCATAAATCCTGACCGCTAAAATATTGAATGGCATCGACCAAAGGCTGTCTAAAATATAAAATAATAGAGGCCAAAATTAAGCCGGCCAAGGTGCCAAGACCACCAATAGCCAAACCAACCGCCATAAATATTTTAAGCATAGATAGGCGGGAAGCGCCCATTGTTCTTAAAATAGCAATATCCCGATTTTTAGCGCGCACTAACATAATCAAGGAAGAAAGAATGTTGAAAGCAGCGACTAAAATAATAAGCGCTAAAATCCAGAACATTACAACGCGTTCAACCGACAGGGCTTGAAACAGGCTGGCATTCATTGTCCGCCAGTCTTGTAAAACACCAACATTGGCGACTCTTGCTCGTAAAGAAGAGAGAATTTGCCCAACATGGTCAGCATTAGTCGTTCTGATTTCGATAATACCGATTGTATTATCCATCATGAGTAAGGTTTGTGCATCCGCCATCGGCATAATGACAAAGGCCTTATCGTAATCATAAACCCCGATTTCAAAAATAGCGGCGATATGATAGGAAACGATGCGCGGCACGGTTCCAAAAGGGGTGGTCTGGCCTGCGGGAGAAATCAAACTGATATCATCTCCGGCATGAAGTCCCAGTTGTTCCGCCAATCTTATTCCGATAATAACGCTATTAGAACCTTGTCTTAAGGCATTTAAATTACCTTCGCGAATATTAGAGCGGATAAGGGTATTCCCTTTAATATCGCCCATTTCCATGCCGCGAAGCAGAACACCTTCTACCCGACCTTCATGACTGGCCATAAGCGGTTGTTCGATAAGAGGAATAGCACTGACAACGCCTGGTGTGTTTTTGGCTTCTTCTAGAATAGGCCGCCAATTGATTAATTGGCCGTTGTATCCTTGAACAACAGCATGGCCATTGATACCCACTATCTTATCAAATAATTCAGCCCGAAATCCGTTCATCACGCTCATAACAATAATGAGGGCAGCTACGCCTAAGGTGACCGCAAGGAGGCTGATAGAGGCAACCAAAAATATGAACGCTTCTTCCTTACCCGGCAACAAATATCGCCGGGCAATCATGCGTTCATAGGCTGTCAGAATCATTCTTATTGCTAACCTGTCGTTAAAAGAGAAAAGGCTTCCTCGATGGGAAGCGTCTGCTTATCTCCGGTAGCACGATTTTTCAGCTCAACTACGCCTTCTTTTACCCCTTTGGGGCCAACGATAAGCTGCCAAGGTAAGCCAATTAAATCCATCGTTGCAAATTTAGCGCCACCGCGATCATTGCGGTCATCATAAAGCGTATCGATCTTTGCCGTTTCTAATCGATTATACAATGAATCGGCAACTGATTTGCAGCTTTCATCATCCACCCGTAAGTTGATCAGCCCTACTTGATAGGGGGCGACTTCTTTTGGCCAAATAATGCCAGAATCATCATGGCTAGCTTCGATAATAGCCCCCAAAAGGCGAGAAATACCGATGCCATAGCTGCCCATTTGGACTTGAATTGGTTTTCCATCAGGGCCGGGCAGCGTAAAGCCCATCGGCTTTGAATATTTACTACCAAAAAAGAAGATATGACCGACTTCTATTCCGCGTGACTGGCAAAGCTTATCACCCGCCTGTGCTTCCCTTACGGGGTCACGTTTTTCATCCGTGGCGGCATAATCGGTAATATGAGCATTGACAATTTTTTGTAATGATTCTGGATTGTCAAAATCGGCATTTATCGGCTGGGTCGGCTGTTCCCAGTTGCTGTGATAGAAAACATCACTTTCACCATTGGGGGCCAGAACAATAAATTCATGAGATAAATCACCCCCGATAGGCCCTGTATCAGCCTGCATCGGGATAGCGCGCAGCCCAAGACGGGCAAAGCTGTTTAGATAGGCCACAAACATGCGATTGTAATTGTGGCGACCTGCCGTTTCATCAAGATCGAAACTGTAGGCATCCTTCATCAGAAATTCGCGGCCACGCATAACACCAAAGCGGGGACGAACTTCATCCCGAAATTTCCACTGAATATGATAGAAAATCCGTGGCAGATCGCGGTAACTCTGAAGATTATCACGAATTAACGCTGTGATCATTTCTTCATTGGTTGGGCCATAAAGCAATTCGCGATTATGACGGTCTTTGATGCGAAGCATTTCTGGACCATAGGCATCGTAGCGGCCTGATTCTCGCCATAAGTCAGCCGTTTGCAAGGTGGGCATCAATAATTCAAGCGCACCTGCACGATTTTGCTCTTCTCGAATAATAGCCTCGATCCGACGTAATACCCGTAGCCCCAAGGGGAGCCACGCATAAATGCCGGCCGCTGTCTGACGGATCATACCCGCTCGTAGCATAAGCTTATGGCTAATGATTTGAGCATCAGCCGGCGTTTCTTTCATCGCCGGAAGGAAATAACGGGATAAACGCATAGATTAAAACTTCATCCGTCAAAAAGTCATACTGTTATCAAGGCTTGTAAATCGCAGAATCGATAGCTGCAACTGAACTTTCTCTTTTTCGATTAACTTTGATGCATTGCAGGAAAAGAAAGCATAATGATTTAAAAATTCAGAGGGCCATTTTGTTAAAAAAAGTAATATATTTATTACTATTCATTTTCTCTTAGGCATATTTGTTGCACGTATAACACATAGTCCTGTTCTTTTTAACACAGCATAAAAAGCGCCATGACAAGCCATAGGAAGTCGCATAGCCTCCTTAATTACAGACCTTATTGAGGGGGATAAGGCTGAGAAGTAGGGTCTGCTTGAAAGCTTCAAGGGGGAAGAAATAAAAAGCAGATCATACAATCGAGCAAGGGGGTTGACGCATTCGCGTCACGCGAGACGCCCGGGTTTTTAAACCCGGGCGTTTTTTTAGACATTAAGGGTGAAACTTCTTGTAGAAATTTTGACCCCGTTTTTTTTGGGTCAACCTTAAATAAGACACTATGTTTAATCGAAAATGGAGTGTTTATTTAAACTAGTCGACTTTGGCGTAGAGCCGCGGCTACGAAACTAGCAAATAAAGGATGGGGATCAAACGGCTTTGATTTAAGCTCAGGGTGGAATTGAACCCCGACAAACCACGGATGGTCAGGACGTTCGACAATTTCAGGTAATAAACCATCTGGCGACATACCTGAAAAAATTAACCCCCCCGCTTCCAGTGGTTTTTGATAATGAATATTGACTTCATAGCGATGACGATGGCGTTCTGTAATTTCACGGCTATTATAGATTTCTGCTACTTGGCTACCTGCTTTTAGAACAGCGGAATAAGCACCAAGGCGCATCGTGCCCCCAAGGTCGGTATCGGCGGCGCGTTTTTCACGCTGACCATCTTTTTCCCATTCCGTAATCAGGCCGATCACCGGTTCTTTAGAAGGCCCGAATTCACTACTAGAGGCATTAATAAGCCCTGCTGTATTTCGAGCCCCTTCGATGCAAGCCATTTGCATGCCCAGGCAAATACCGAAGAAAGGCACTTTGTGCTCACGCGCGAACTTAACGGCTGCAATTTTACCTTCAGAACCGCGTTCACCAAATCCACCCGGAACAAGAATGGCATGAAGGGATGAGAGGGCATCTGAGGCCGCTGCATTATCGCCTTCAAACATTTCGGCATCCAGCCAGACGATATTCACTCTTACACGGTTAGCGATTCCGCCGTGGACAAGGGCTTCATGCAAAGATTTATAAGCATCTTGCAAGCCAACATATTTACCAACCACCCCGATTGTCACTTCACCTTCGGGATTGGCAAGACGAGTGGAAATTTCTTTCCAACGAGATAATTCTAACGGTGTTTCGATATTGAGGCCAAAAGCAGACAAGACTGCTCTATCCAGACCTTCTGCATGATAATGCAAAGGCACGTCATAGATACTTTTGGCATCCAGTGCCGGAATAACTGCCTCTTTAGGTACATTGCAGAAAAGGGCTATTTTAGAACGCTCACTATCGGGAAGCGGATGCTCGGTACGACAGACTAAGACATCGGGTTGAATACCGAAGCTTGTAAGATCGCGAACGCTATGTTGGGTTGGCTTGGTTTTGAGTTCACCCGCAGCAGCGATATAGGGCACTAAGGTAAGATGGACAAAAACCGCGTTTCCGCGACCAAGATCATTTCTCAGTTGTCGAATAGCTTCGATAAAAGGCAAAGACTCAATGTCGCCCACTGTGCCGCCGATTTCACATAAAACAAAATCGAGATCATCGGTTTCGTCTCGTGCAAATTCTTTAATAGCATCCGTGACATGGGGAATTACCTGAACCGTTGCGCCTAAATAGTCGCCCCGTCGTTCTTTGGCGATAATGGTCTGATAGATACGTCCGGATGTAATATTATCCGACCGTCTGGAAGGAACGCCCGAAAAACGTTCATAATGCCCAAGATCAAGATCGGTTTCTGCCCCGTCATCCGTAACATAGACCTCTCCATGTTGATAAGGGCTCATCGTGCCGGGATCAACATTGAGATAGGGATCGAATTTTCGGATACGGACTCTAAAGCCTCGTTCCTGCAAGAGAGCAGCTAAACTGGCCGCCATCAGACCTTTGCCGAGTGACGACACCACGCCGCCGGTGATAAATATAAACCGCGCCATGAGAGTAAACGCCTAAAACTGAGAGGATGAGGATGCAAGCGAAGAATTTAGAACAACGTTCTAAAATTTATAAATAAGGTAATCTTATAGCTATTATCAGAATCATTTTTTACCCTCCTTCTGATAATAGCAGGAAAGTCCTTATTTATGGGAAGTAGATGTAGTCGGTGAGGCGGGTTGATCCGCAAGAGGTACCGCCGGTTGAGTCGGTTGTTGCGCTGAATTAGAGGAGGCATTCTGAGTAGAAACCGGTCTATGTGCAAGCGATGTATCAATTTCTGGCGCAGCATTCTGAACGCTCGCTAAAGCCGCAAGTGTAATGGATAATACGACAAAAAGACCGGCTAAAGCCCCGGTGGAGCGCGTCAGAAAATTAGCCGCCCCGCTGGCTGACATAAGACCACCCGGATTTCCGCCACCCGTGATGCCGCTACCTTCTGATTGTTGCATCAGGATAACGGTGACTAATGCCGTTGCGACCAAGGCCTGAACGACTATAAGAATAGTAAACAACATCAGGAACGAATTCTCCGGCAAAAACAAAGCTTTAAAAGCGCCATGATTTTGAATAGACAGAAATCTTTATCGGAACCTTTCAGAAGATTAAAGTGTCCTGTCAAATCTTTAAAGACACCCGTTGGTTTCCTGTTATTCTGTTATCACAGCATTACATATAGATATGGGAATACGCTCTAGCGAAAGCAAAGCCTCTCTTCAACCAGAGTTATAAGCTAGGCCTCATAACAAAGTAAGTAACAAGGTGTTTTGAGGTAAAATCTAAACACCTTGTCAATTTTTGTTATAATTTTTGAATTTTGTTATAATTTTTGAAGGGCGCGGCTTAATTTTCAAACGACCCCATTAATTCAAGCCACCACAGAGGCACCCGCCTCGATAATTGGAACAAATTGCTTTGCCGTTAAACTGGCCCCCCCTACCAGGGTCCCATTGACCTCGGGAATGCTAAGAAGTTCGGCTGCATTTTTACCCGTAACAGACCCCCCATATAAAATACGGACTTTTTTACCTTCACTGCCTAATAACAGACATAATCGATCTCGAATCGAGGCATGCATTTCTGCTATATTTTCAGGCGGGGGTGTATGACCTGTTCCAATAGCCCAAATGGGCTCATAAGCCACAACCAGACTTTCACTCGTGGCATCAGTGGGAATACATCCGTCCAATTGTGCGCCGATAATAGGAAGGGCTTGACCGGACGCATGCGCTGCCCGAGACTCTCCGATACAAACGATCGTGATTAATCCATTGGCCATTGCTGTAATGGTCTTGGCACGGATTTCTTCATTAGTTTCATTTTGTTCCATACGGCGCTCGCTATGACCAACGATAACATAGCTAGCCCCAACTTCTCTTAACATCGGAGCCGACACACACCCTGTATGAGAGCCACTCTCATCATAATGGCAATCTTGTGCCCCAAAGGTCATATCTGGCTGACGACCAATAGCAGGCGCAATCAGCGTAAAAGAAGGACAAAGCACAACATCAAGTTCTGGATGTTTAAATGTAGCTTGAGCTATATCGTCCAGTTCGTGGAGCATCCCTAGTGAGCCGTTCATTTTCCAGTTACCGGCGATTAGCTTGCGTATCGTCATTATAGCCTATTCCTTCGTATCGCCTTTACCTAAAGCATGACCTGCTTAAAACATGATATGCCGTGATGGAATAAATCAGGTAAATAAAAAAACGTGCTGACAGATGCAATTTTTGTCGTCACACTTAATAACCTTTCTAACAAACAAGGTAATGCGGTGAAGATTTTTTATCAAAATAGATAACTATTTTTGCCAATACCCTGTTTTCGTGCGATAGGTTACCTTCTTTGTCTCCGATCTGTGTATCGCTGTCTTGAAGCTACGCCAAGGGCAGATTAGAGCACAGTGTTCACTATAAATTTTTTCGGGATATCCGATGTTTGCTTTTTTTCGCCGCATGACCAAAAGTTGGTTTGCCATGCTTATTTTCGGCATCGTCATCCTTGCTTTTATTTTTACAGGTGTATTTGGTGGCTTTAGTCGATTTGGCGGAGGTACAGAAAATAGCGGAGAAGGGGGCAGTATAGCGACCTTCGGCAGGAAAAAACTTTCGGCTGCCGAGGCGTATGATTATGTCCGCCGCGATTACCTTTCTATGCGTCAACAAAATCCATCTATTGATGTTGCTACCTTTGTTGCGACAGGGGGCATCCTTCGTTCTGTTAATGGATATATAGCGGCCAAAGCAATGAGCTTTTGGGCTGAAAAAAATGGCGTTGGGATCAGCCGCCGTATGGTTGATGGTGAAATCGCCAGTATTCCTGTTTTTATCGGCGTTAATGGTAAATTTGATCAGAAGCTATTCGATGCCGTTCTGGCACAGCAGCATATGCGGCCTGAACAATTGCGGGCAGATGTCGCCGAAGATATAGTTCGTCGTCAGGTTTTACTGCCTCTTGTATCGGGGTTAAAAACACCGGCGGCTATGGCTGCACCTTTTGCCCGTATGTTAGTGCAGCGCCATGAAGGTATGGTGCTCGCCATTCCGGCATCCGCGCTTCCGCCTTCTGATAAAATGCCGGATGATAAAGCAGTATCGGATTTTTATAAAAGCAATATTGATCGTTATACGCTGCCAGAACGGCGCGTTATACGCTATGCCTTATTGCAACCCGAAAATATTTTACCCAGTGAATCCCAAATTTCGACTTATTTTCGTGAGCATGCTGCCGAATATGGGGCCAGTGAAAAACGAATTTTAAGTCAGATTATTTTACCCGATAAAGCCGCAGCAGAAGCCTTACTTGCAAAAATCCATGGCGGCATGAACTTTGTGGCAGCGGCAAAAACAGCCGGTTTTTCACCCGAAGATATTCATCTTGGGGCGCTTTCAAAAGAACAATATACAGAACGGGCTTCGGCTGAAGCGGCTAATGCCGCCTTTGGCCTCGCTGAAGGGGCTGTTAGCAATGTTCTGCGTTCTCCCTTGGGATGGCATATCGTCCATGTCGATAGCATTCAGCGTAAACCGGCTTCTACCTTGGATCAGGTTCGGGGTGATATTACACGTCAGCTTTCTGAAACGCTGACCGCTAAACAGTTAGCGAGCAGAATTAACCATATTCAGGATAACATTTCTAATGGGAATGGTTTTTCCGATATTGTGCATAAGGAAAAATTAGAGGCTGCTCAAACACCCGCTTTGACCAAAGCGGCGGTTGATCCCGAACATCCGGATTGGCAACCAGACTCAACGGTCAAAAGTCTTGTTGGCCCTGCTTTCGACAATGGCAGCAATAATGAGCCCTTTGTGGTTACAATCATGCAAGATAAGCTTTATGCTATAGCGACCGTTGATCATGTAACCGCGCCAACACCGCAACCGCTTAATCGCATAAAAGATCGGGTCATTGCCGATATTCGCCATAGTGAAATGGCTGAAAAATCGCATAATCTGGCTGAAGAGTTGTTGAAAAAAGCTAAGGCTGGAATGCCTTTACCTGAATTGGCAGCGCAGGCTGGGGTTAAGTTACCCCCTGCCACGCCTTTGGCTTTCAGACAGATTGACCTAAGTCGTTTTCAGCAATCTTTACCCCCTGCTATCATTCGTTTTTTCGAAATGAAACCGGGAGAAGTGCGTTTGGTTGCGGCTCCTGATGAGAGTGGGTGGATGTTATTAAAAATGGATCGACTTGTCAGTTCAGATCCTGAAAAAGAGCAGGGCTTGATTACCGCTGTTCAAAATCAGTTCCAGAATATGATGACCGGTGACATTGCAGAACAATTCTCTAGCGCTGTTATGCAGCAGTCATCCGTTTCGATTAATCAAACCGCCCTTATGCAGCTTGAAAAACGCTTTCTGAATAATGGAGGCGGTGCACAGTGATATCTAAAACGGCGGTTAAGGAAAATGATGGTAGTGCCAGTGATGAGCTGGCACTCAACAGGCTAAATCAAGGTCAGCCCGCGTTGATCTGGCGTAAACGTATTGCGGATACCGAAACACCTGTCAGTGTTATGCTCCGCGCGCATAAACCGGAACGCGGTGATTTTCTATTGGAGTCTGTCGAGGGCGGCGCCACACGCGGGCGATATTCTTTTATCGGTCTCGCTCCGGATTTAGTATTCCGTGCCTTTGGCAATAAGGCTGAAATCAATCGCAACTGGCTACATGATCAGGATGATTTTGAACCGATTCCAGAAGATGCTTTGACGGCGATGCGTCAATTAGTAGCCTCCTGTCAAATGGACGTGCCTGCTGATTTACCTTCAGCAATCAGTTGTCTTGTGGGGTATTTTTCTTATGAAACCGTAGGGTTAGTAGAAAATCTTCCAAGACCAGAAATAGACCCTTTAAATGTGCCGGATATGCTGTTTGTTCGGCCAACTTTGTTTCTGATTTTTGATCAGTTAACAGATGCGTTATATCTAATTTCCCCTGTGTGGCCGGAAACAAAGGGTACCGCCAAGCAAAAGATTTCTGATGCGCTGAAATCTATTGACGATATGCTCGTGTTATTAGCCAAACCTGTGCCGAATTTAGAAGCTGTAAAGGTTGACGCTTTACCTGAAATCAAGCGGGTAATGACACCAGAAGCCTATGAGGCAATGGTAATCCGTGCCAAAGAATACATTAAGGCGGGTGATATTTTCCAGATCGTCCCCGCTCAGCGTTTTACCATTGATTTCCCGCTACCGCCGATGGCGCTTTATCGTGCTCTTCGACGGATTAATCCTTCTCCTTTTCTTTATTTTTTAGATTTACCCGGATTCTCTCTCATCGGTTCTAGCCCTGAAATTTTAGTCAGAGTGAGAGAGAACGAAGTGACTATCCGTCCCTTAGCGGGTACCCGTCCCCGAGGGCGTAATGCCGCTGAAGATATGGCAAATCGTGACTCTTTATTAAAAGATCCCAAAGAACGTGCCGAGCATTTGATGCTTTTAGACCTTGGCCGCAATGATGTGGGGCGTGTTTCCAAAGCTGGAAGCGTGAAGGTAACGGATTCTTTCAGTATAGAATATTACAGCCATGTCATGCATATGGTCTCTAATGTGGTAGGGCAATTAAGACCCGAAAAAGACGCATTAGATGCGCTTTTCGCAGGCTTCCCTGCTGGTACTGTTTCAGGTGCGCCCAAAGTGCGCGCTTGTGAGATTATCGCGGAATTGGAACCTGAAACACGGGGACCTTATTCAGGCGGTGTCGGTTATTTCGCACCCGATGGTTCTATGGATAGCTGTATTGTTTTAAGAACCGCTATTCTGAAAGATGGCCTGCTTCATATTAAAGCCGGTGCTGGAATTGTTGCCGACAGTGATCCGGCTTCTGAACAAAGGGAATGTGAAGCCAAAGCCGGGGCCTTAATTGCGGCCGCGCGCGAAGCATTTTTACAAAACGAATTGCTTATGAACAAAGATTCAAAAATATAATTTTTAAAACCTAAAGATAAAAAACGGGGAGAGATTCCCCGTTTTTTATTTATAGCGCATTACTTATGATCTTTTTTCTTATGCTGACGGCTTAAATGCGCAATAGCAGCGATTTGTTGCTCATTATAGCCATGGTGGCCTAGCTGTTTTTTTAAATGGCCATGGTCTCTTTTAGTCGCATGGGCATAGGCAAAAGAACGAAGCGTTTCTAATTTTTCATCGGCTAAAGTTTTTGGTGGCTCTATCCCCGTCATCCAATGCCAAAAACGGCGAAAGCTATTCGGTTTTTTAATAGCCTTCATAACAGGTTTGCGGTGTTTGAGCTTGGCTTCTCTTAAACCTAAATGAATAACATCCCATTCCAGTTGGCTAAAATGACCTGTAATTAACGGGCTTTGAAAGCCTACATTATTTTCGATAAGCCAATGTTCATGAGAATCAAAATGAGAAAATGTTTTCTCTTTGGTATCACAGAGTATCATAACTACACTTCCACAATCGGTCTCAGCCTTATGCATGACAGATAGTATCTGGAAGGCTGATATGGGTTATTAGACGTTTATATAGGAATCAATTCCTTACTATAATGTTTACAGAGAAGAGATAATCTTCTGGTATTATCGCTAAAGATTATCTTTTTTACGCCAGTTTATATCAGATGAACAGCTTTTTTGCTTGTCAATAGTCGTATCATGTTGAACAGACATAAGTTCTATAAATGGACAAGTAAAGTGATTAAGGCATGCGTCACCTGCCTGATTTTGAAGCATGGGCCATTTTTGCAAAAGTTGCCGAAACCAATTCATTTTCAAAGGCAGCGATTGCATTAGGCCTTTCGAAAGGTACTGTGTCCAAAGCGATTTCCCGCCTTGAAGAACGGATGGGAACCTCTCTTTTGCATCGAACATCCCGCCATCTTTCTCTAACCGAAAGTGGCCGTGTTGCGCTGACACGCGCCACGCATCTTCTTAAAGAAGGTGAGGCGATTGAAGCAGAAGTTTCGGAAGACGCTAATAACCCCTATGGCGTAGTAAGGATTGCTTCCCCTATTTCTTTTGGTATTCAAGCGTTAGGGCCTATATTACCTGAATTTCTAGCCCAATATCCCCAGGTGGGAATAGATCTGCATTTAAGCGATTCAAGAGTAGATGTTATCGCAGAAGGCTTTGATATTGCCTTACGAATGGGTGATTTACCGGATTCTTCTTTACGGGCAAGACGCTTGTTTTCAATAAGGCGGCCTGTTGTCGCCGCGCGTTCCTATCTGGATCAGTATGGAAGGCCAAGTCACCCACGTGAGTTGAGTAACCATGAAGCTATTATCTATTCCCATATTGAACATCCCCATATCTGGCGTTTCAACCATCCCGATGCAGGCCGAGTCGAAGTGAAAGTGGACGGACGGGTTCACGTCGATAACGGGGATGTGGCGATGGGCCCTCTGTTGGCAGGAATCGGCATCGCCTGTCAGCCAGAATTTTTTATCTGGCAAGCGCTACGTGATGGCATATTGGAAGAATTATTTCCTGAATGGACGATTGCCCCCTACGGTATGTTTTTATTGACACCGCCGGGTAGAGCGCGTCCAGCAAGGGTTCGCGCTTTGTTGAATTTTTTAGCACAGCGCTTTCAGAAAACACCTTGGGTTGTGGGTAAAATGGAACGCCACTGGTGGAATGAACTTCACCCCCATATTGAGTAAGAGTAAGAGAGCATATTTTTATATGCTCTCTTACTCTTAGGGATCAGATAAATTCTAATCCTTGGGATAACGAAGGCGACCCAATAAGCGGGAAAAAGAGAAACTGTTGCCTGTTGGACGTTTTATCCAGCTTTTAATCTTATTAATTCTCATAAGATTTCCAATTCGTCTCTCTAAAAATTGTCGGGTATTCTTAAGATCAGGATCTTTATCGTCTAAAAAGACGTATAAAGTCGCCATATAGATCGTGCTGAGAGAGAAACGACGCGTATAATAAGAAAAATCGGTTGATTGATCACCTGCAAATTTCCAGATCAAATCGGCCGTATGCCAACTGCGCTGTGAAGAATGTGTTAGATGATTCGGCATCATTAAAATACTAATAGCGCGCCGCAATGCTTCCCGATGTGGCCTTTCTAACTCGAAGCGGAGCATAACCAACGTCTGTATTTTATCGCGTATCCGCATGGTATCCAGCGGCATAGCCTCTGCTTTTGTCTCAAATTCCTTATCAATAGCCAAAAACCATGCATCGATCATCTGCAGACGACCTTCTGGAAAAGCCAGCCTTGCGCGCTCGATTGGGACTTTGTGTTGATAGGCAGCTAAGGCCAAAGCCTGATCGCCCCAACCATCAAAAGCAACATGCTCGGGAAAACTAGGCGCTAACAACTGTCTTATTTCTTCCAGTGTCATTTCATCGGGATTACTGCCCGAAGGCGTGGTGTCTGTCATAATAATCCTTCACAGCCATTTGAAATTACGGGTTATCTTTATTGGAAGAAGCCGCAAAAAGATGAATCCTAAGATTATCTGTCTTATAGAAACCTGAATGTTGATTTTGCTATTAAGAAAATAAAGGTCAACACATCATCTGCCAATAATAGATGAAGTTTTTTGTTTTAGTCAGAATGACATGGCAGGAAGTATCAGGATTTTTATTGTAACAAACGTTCAAAGCCTTATAAAAAGAGCCTGATTTATAGAAATAATCAGGCTCTTTTATACAAAAATCAGGAAAGTTTTTTCTTAAGGTCAAGCATAGTTAAAGCTGCTTTCGCCGCATCAAAACCCTTGTTTTTCTGATCAGGTTGGGCACGAACCAATGCCTGTTTTTCATTCTCAACCGTTAAAATACCATTGCCGATAACCAAGCCATCTAGCGTAAGCGCCATGATCCCGCGCGCGCTTTCGGTTGCGACGATTTCAAAATGATAGGTCTCACCTCGGATAACGACACCCAAAGCGACAAAGCCTTCATAAAGCCCCGTATCGGCAGCCATGACGATTGCTGCCGGAATTTCCAAAGCCCCCGGTACCGTAATGATTTCCCATTCATGGCCGGCTTCTTCAATGGCCTGTTTCGCACCTTGAATAAGCATGTCATTTAAATGACTGTAAAAGCGGGCCTCAACGATTAAAATTTTAGCCATCTTAAATTCCTTCAGCAATGGGCTGTTCGCCTACAATATTAAGACCATAGCCAGAAAGGGCTACAGGCATATGATGGCTATTTGTTAATAATATCATATCCCTAACGCCTAATTCGGCTAAAATTTGGGCACCAATGCCATAATCGCGATGAATTTTTTCATGGCTGCGTGCCGCTGCCCAAACTAAGGTTTTATCAAGGCTGTTTTCTTCAGCACGATGGATTAAAACCACGACACCCGTGCCCTCTTCTGCAATTATTTTCATTGATTGCGATAATAACTGCTGTCTTGGCCCTGTTTGTCCCAGCATATCGGTAAAGGGATCTACCGCATGCATTCTGACAAGCGTAGGTTTATCAGGATCGATTTTGCCTTTGACTAAGGCTACAGTCTCACTGCCGCTGGCTTTATTATTGAAGCGAATAGCTTCCCAATCGCCCCCATAAAGACTGTTAAATGATTTTTGTTCGATACGTTCAACGTTATTATCATGTTCGCGTCGCCAAGTGATTAGATCGCGAATGGTACCGATTTTAATATTATGGCGCTGAGCGAAGGTAACTAAATCGTCAAGACGGGCCATAGTCCCGTCTTCCTTCATTACCTCACAAATAACACCAGAGGCATTTAAACCCGCTAGCCGCGCAATATCGACTGCGGCTTCAGTATGACCAGCACGAACCAATACGCCGCCGGATTTAGCCGAAAGCGGAAAAACATGCCCCGGGGTAACAATATCATCGGCACCCCGGGCGCTATCAATAGCCACGGCTACTGTCCGCGCACGATCACCTGCTGAAATGCCCGTTGTGACGCCCGTTTTGGCTTCAATAGAAACGGTAAAAGCAGTTTGTAAGGGGGCATTGTTTTCCCGAGCCATAGGTTCAAGACCTAAACTCGTTATACGCTCCTTCGTCATAGCAAGACAGATAAGGCCACGGCCATGGGTCGCCATAAAATTAATAGCCGCAGGCGTAGCCATTTGTGCCGGTATGACCAGATCCCCTTCATTCTCGCGATTTTCGTCATCAACAAGAATGAATATCCGGCCATTCCTTGCTTCTTCAATCAATTCTTCGACGGAAGACAGGAAGGGATGACGTTTTGTTGACCCTTTACGGATCGGAAGATTGTTGCTCATGCAGATACATTTTCTAGCGCATTCATGCGCGCAAGATAACGGGAAAGAATATCAATTTCGATATTAACAAAATCGCCTGCTGACAGAAGACCTAAAGTCGTTTTTTCAGCAGTATGGGGAATAATATTGATAAAAAAGCGTACTTTACCATCCACATCTTGCACTTCATTCACCGTCAAAGAGACGCCATCTAAAGAGACAGAGCCTTTTTCTGCAATATGGGGGGCCACTTCAGGGCCAGCTTCTATCAGAAAATTTTGTGAATCCCCTTCTGGGGTAATCGAGAGCACTTTTCCGACGCCATCAACATGGCCAGTGACGATATGACCGCCTAATTCATCGCCCATTTTTAAAGCGCGTTCTAAATTAAGTTTTTGGCCTTCTTCCCATCGACCAGGCGCCGTCCTTGAAACTGATTCCCCCGATACAGTAACATCAAACCAATTTTTAGGAGACGTACCTTTATCGACAACGGTTAAGCACACACCTGAACAAGCGATAGAGGAACCTACTGGCACTTCATCCATTGCATAGGCGGTTGCAATCCGAATATGACGATCACCTTTTTGGGTCGCAGAAATAATCTGACCGATATCGGTAACAATTCCAGTGAACATTAGGGGCAGCTCCGTTCGCATGGTAAATAATAGGCTGATAGGCTAAAAAAGAGGCTCAATCAGCGTCCGTTGCATTCGTAACACGTACGTACGCATCTAGCTGGTCGTTGCCAAGCATTCTTGTCTCTTTATGACACCAACGGCCATGGGTTTCAGCTAAATTTTGAAGTCCAATATCGCTTAAGGAGGCTATTCCGCCCCCGATTAAAATCGGGGCGCGATAAAATAAAATTCGATCTACGATATCAGCTTTTATAAAAGCGGCGGCCGCTTTGGCGCCTCCTTCCACCAAAACGTGATCGGCTGCGGTAAGACTTACGTCTGTTGGTTGTTCAAGGCCAATCCAATCAGGCGGTAAAGAGCCGTGACCTAAAACCGCTCTTATCGGCGAGCGATGTTCAAGCCCCAAAAGGCGAACATCCAAACGAGGATTATCGACCTCCCATGTGCCCCGTCCTACGACAATGAGTTCTGATCGCATTCTTTCGAGATGGGCATGGGCTCTTGCCCTTTCGCCGGTAATCCAATGACTTTTTCCATTTTCAAGGGCGATACAGCCATCAAGCGAGGTCGCTAACTTTAATGTGATATAAGGCCGACCTAATAAGCGGCGACTAAAATAGCCTGACATGGATTGCCGGGCTTCTTTTTCCAGAAGGCCCCATTCAACTTTAATGCCGGCTTGTTTTAAACGTTCTAACCCCTGACCATTCGTCCGCATGTCGGGATCTTTGCTAGCGATAACGATTCTTTCAGGCAAAGCATCAACAAGAAGGTCAGTACAGGTTGGGCCTTTTAAACTTTTATGGGCACAAGGTTCCAAGGTGACATAAACCGTAGCCCCACGAAGCGATTCTTGGGCTTGGGATAGAGCCATAGCCTCGGCATGAGGCCTTCCTCCGGCTTGCGTCCATCCTCTGGCTATTAAACGGTTATTTTTAACAATAAGACATCCGACTGAAGGGGAGGGCGCAGTTAGTCCTTTTCCCCTTTCTCCAAGCGCAATAGCCGCGCGCATCCATCGGATGTCTTGATCAAGATGGGTCAAATTTTATAATCCGTTATTTTTGAACAATAACCTTTTTCGTTACCGAACATTTTTATCTTATTTAGTAGGATAACCTAACATCTGACCAAATTCACGCCAACGTTTTCTAGATTCTTCCTGACGGATTTCTAATTTTTTTTGATCCCGTTGGTTATTCGCTATGATTTCAGCATCGCTGCGCGGGCCATTCATATTTTGCACGAAAATCAGCTCGGGATCTGGCTTTTTAATCTCTGAACCGAAATACATCATAGAGACCATACCCCCTGCCAAAGCAAAGGCGATTAATGCAAATAGAGGTTTAACGCGTCCATGGTTACGAGCAAACTCTTTTATATCGCGCCATAATAGGGATGGTCGGGGTAAAAACATATCCTGATAGATAATGAAAGAATAAAAAAAGTGCTAGTCTTGCTGTGTTAAGAAATTTTTTTTTGATAAAAACACTTTCATTTTTTGATAATTTCTTAGAAGGTTAAGGAAGTATCTTCATAATGGGTTAGTCCTATTTAGATATTCCCCCTTGAAAATGGCATACTTCGTAGAGATATGTTTTAAATCTATAAATTATATTAATGGAGATTAACGGGCGTGAGAATAGCCCTGCTAGATGATGATCTGGAAACAGCCGCCCAACTGACCGCTATCCTCACCGAAGCTGGTTATGATTGCCGATCTTTTCATAAAGGATATGCCCTTTTACGAATGCTCCGTAGCGAAACGGTTGACCTTCTTTTACTTGATTGGAATGTACCTGATTTTTCCGGTATCGAGATAATTGAGTGGGTTAATCGGCATTGTGATCCCAAACCGCCTATTTTACTCTCTACCGCCAGAACTGCTGCGGAAGACATTGTTACGGGTCTTAATGCAGGTGCCGATGATTATTTAGTAAAACCTGTCCAGCCAGAAATCTTATTGGCACGGGTTAAAGCAGTACTCCGTCGTAGCTATCCTGTTCCACCTTCTGATGGTATTGAGCATTATGATGATTATACCTTTGATTTATCTCGGGAACAGGTTTCTCTAGGGGATACACTGATACCCATGACTTCCAAAGAATTCATGCTATCTTTGCTTTTATTCCGCAATTTACATCGGCCTTTATCTCGGGGTTATATTTTCGAAACGTTGTGGGGGCGAAATCCTGATTTACCAACCAGAACGCTGGATACGCATATTTCGAAAATAAGAACAAAACTCAATTTAAGACCTGAAAATGGTTATCGATTAGCGCCTGTTTATGCTTATGGTTATCGCTTGGAACGGCTAACCGAAAAAAGAGCAACGCCCGCAGATATCAATCAGTAAATTGATGCGATGGCAGTGGCAGTTGAGGGGCATCAAATCTTTTATGTTGATAAGGGCGCTTGTCCTCTTCCTCTTTTTTGTTTTTTTTAACGAAGAGGGGAAGGCTGCTGCCCATTTCCAAAATCAAAAAACGGTCGATTATATCATTCAAGAGGGAGATACGCTTTCCCTGATTGCCCATCTTTATTTTGATAGGATGGCCGATATACAATCTATTGCGCGGCGTAGTCGAGTCTCGCTTGACCAACCGCTACATGCCGGTTTTCATCTTCAAATTCCCAAAAGTCTCTTACGACGTACCATTACTAACGCTGTTGTTGCGCATGTATCGGGGCCAGTGTTTTTATATATTAATGGTCAAAAAGGGACGCTGGAGCAAGGGCGTCCAGTTACCGAGCAAACAACGATTGAGACGGGCGCGTCCGGCTTTGTAACCTTAATGTTACCAGATGGCTCGCGTGTCAGTATGCCTTCTATGAGTCTGTTAACCATAACAAGACTTCGAAAAGTAGCTTTAACGGATGCGATAGAACGTTCTTTCAAGTTAGAAGCAGGGCATGTACGGGTTTATGCTGTTCCGTTATTTCGTTCAGATAGCTACTTTCATATTGCGACCCCTGCTTCGTTGGCCGCCGTTCGGGGCACAAATTTTCGAGTATATTATAAGCAAAAAGATAAGGCTCAAAAAAAAGAAAATACTATCGAAGTATTAGATGGTTTAGTCATGGTAGATAACCGTCGCCATAAATACGCTGTGCCTGGGGGGTATGGTACGAATTATAAAGAAAATAAAGGCTTCCCTTTAGTTGATTCCCCCATGCCTAAAAAACGTTTAACTATTTTTCGTGAAGTTAATCCTGATATTCCCTTGTCTGTAATACAAAATGTCCAGTCTTATCATGCGACCGTTGCCCGAGATGCCGATTTCTTGGATTTGCTTTCTGAAAGCTGGCCGACTACAGGAAACATATTATTATCTGGATTAGCCGATGGCCATTATTATTTAAGGCTTTCAGCTGTTGATAATCATGATTTAGAAGGACAGGAAAGGGTCGTATCTATAGACCATAAAACAGGTCATATAGAGACATCCGCTTATTCTGTAGCTGAGGGGGCTGTTTTTCAGTGGATCGTCAAGGATGATGAACCTGTCCTATGCCGTCTCCAGCTTGTGGCTGGCAAGATAAGTGAACCAGCAACCCCTTTAGTGGATCAATTAGGGGGTAAGAAAGGTACAGTAAAAGTTTCCTCTTTGCCGGAAGGAGATTATTCTTGGCGTATTATTGCTACATGGCCTGCCGGTGGAGAAATATTATCTCCGTTTCATACACTGCATGTTTCACGGATAGAACCGATGCAAAAAAATGAATGATGTTTTAGGTAGTCTAAAGCCCGATACTTCTGCCAGAGACTATGTCGAGCCCGAGCTAAAGGATAACCTTGCTTTTGAATGGTGGTTGATTTCCTTTGCTGCAACACTGGCTGTTATTATTATCAGCTGGGCAGGGATGACCTATCAGTTAGATTTGTTGTTTTATGATGCTGTTGTCAGGTTAGGTTACCACAAACCTGACCCTTCGATTCTTATTGTAAAAATTGACAATAATGCTCTGAAAACCATCGGCCCATGGCCATGGACGCCCGATAAACATGCCCAATTTATAAAACAATTAAATACCGGTCATCCGACATCAATCGGCTATAATGTCTTATTTCTTGATCCTTCGGAATCTAAAGCCCGAGATGACTTGTCGAAAACTTTGAAGACTAGTCCGGCTCCTATATTTCTACCTATGCTGGTTGAATCCGGTGGGCATAATAATAAAACGGTTGCGATTGTTCCTAGTATTGCGTCCTCAGCGACGGCTGTGGGCCATGTTAGCTTACCTTTTGATGGCGATGGTATAGTCCGACGTTATTGGCCCGCTTTATCGACAAAAGGGCGTTATTGGCCGGCGCTTGTTGCGTTAATGGATAATAATAATCAACATCATGTGTTTTCAGATCAAGATCTTACCGAACAATTATTTACCTATGACGGGCCATCTAATCGTTTTCCCGCTATTTCTGCGGCTGCTATTTGGCGAAATGAAGTGCCGCCGGAATTTCTGGCTGGTAAAAGGATTCTGGTGGGGGTAACGGCTTCAGGTTTTGAAGACCTACATCCTACCCCTTTTGGCATTATGCCGGGTGTCGAAATTCAGGCCAATATATTAGATAATTTACTGAATGATCGCTCGATAAAAGAAGCGAGTAACATCGTAAAACTGATTGTAGATTTGTTATCGCTTTGGACATTATTAATTGGTTTTCGCTTTTTATCGCCCCGATTAACAATTTTACTGACCGCTATCTTGGGATGCGGTGTGCCCTTCTTATCGGGTCTCTTTTTCCTATTCGGTAATTTTTGGATACCGCCGATTACATCTGTCGTTGCCGTTATCTTTACCTATCCTTTTTGGGCATGGAGTCGGCTGGCAAGCTTAAGCAAATATTTTTCTTATGAATTGGAAAAGCTCTGGGGCGATACTTCACCCATGAAGTTACAGAGCTGGCCTGAAATTACTGCGACAGATCCCCTTGAGTATAAAAAACAGCTGCTAAGATTAGCTATTTCTCGCATTATATTTATGCGACGTTTTATTTCAGACAGCTTATATTATTTGCCTGATGCTTTTTTTGTAACAGATCAAGATAATAATATTATTCTTGCCAATAAAGCCGCAGAGAAATTAGCCACCGGATTGGGCGCACAATCCAGCTATAAAACCCCTATTTCAGAATTACTTAATCATTTTCATAATGAAGAAGGCCACCTTATCAATCTTGATCAGGTAAAGAATAATGAAATAAGCAGCCAATGTTATGCCGAAGATGGCCGCGCTTTTGACCTTAGGGTAGCGGCTTGCCGAAAGGTTGAAGGGCAGCCCGATGGTTCATTGGTGATGTTGGTGGATATTAGTGCTGTGAGAGCCGCCGAAGAACAACGGCAGCGGATTTTGCATTTATTAAGTCATGACATGCGCTCGCCTCAAATTTCTATTTTGGCATTAATTGATACCTTTTCCAGAACCCCTTGTAGTAAAGAAGCCGATGCTCAAGAGATCATTTCAAAAATTTCTGGTTATGCCCGTCGTACTTTAGGGTTGGCGGACAATTTTACACGTTTAGCGCAAGCTGAAGCGCCCGAATATCAATGGATGGATGTTGAAATCGGAGGCGTTATGACAAGCGCTGTTGATGAATTATGGGTGCAGGCGCATAATCGTCATATCCAGATTAATTTAAATGAATGGGATAAACCTTTATTTGTTAAAGGCGACCCTTCTTTATTAGAACGAACTTTTATCAATCTTATTGATAATGCTGTAAAATATAGCCCTGAAGGCAGTAGTGTTTCCTGTTCGATAAAGGAAAAAGGCGAACAAGTCGAAATTTCTATTTGTGATAAAGGTATCGGTATGGACCAAGCACAAGTCGAAGCTTTATTTAGACCTTTTTCCCGTGCTACTGCTGGGCCTGCTTCGAAAATAAGTGGTATCGGACTAGGCTTAGTCTTTGTTAATAAGGTTATTTTGCGCCATCATGGCCATATTATCTGTAAAACTGCTCCCGGAGTGGGAACCTGTTTTATTGTAACCTTACCCTTAATCCTCTGATAAGTGGGATATTTTGGGTGAACGACTCTGAAAATAAGTGCAAAATTGTTGGTTCATCTTTTCAGCAATATGTTGGTCGGTATTAATATGCCATTTTTTATAGCCTGTAATACGATAATTTTGATCTGACGCGGTAGCTTGGTGGGGAGCTAAAAACAGCCAAACCAGATGACTTTCCCATAAATTACTTTTAGGTTGAACGGGTTCTGGTTTTTTTTGTCGATCACCTTCATTTTGTACATTTATAAATTTTAATCGTTGATCATAGCTGACAGCAATTTGCCAGACATCATCGTCCTTCATATTATCAGAAGCGGCTTTCCATCCTAGAGCTAATAAACACGGTATGATAGATTGGGGAGAAGCTTCCAAAATACGGAAATAAGAAGGCTTCGGTACCTTACCTTGTGCGGCTATTTCTTTTTTAGCGGCGAACAAAGGCCTAGCGTTTATCAGAGCAAAGATAAGGACTATAAATAAACGTATCATAATTTTATAAATGACATTTTTATCTTATAATCCCAATCTATATAATTACCCATTCTGCACAGCAAATTAGCTTTATTTCATAAACGAAGCTATATCAGGGATATGGCGATGCTCTGTGGTAATATAACTGACCTGCCCAGTACTGGCTTGCATTATCAGACTTTGCGTAACTGAAACGCCCCGAAAATCTTGATAGACGCCTCTTAAAAGAGAACCATCTGTGACACCTGTTGCCGCAAAGACGGTATCACTGCGGGCGAGGTCATGTAATTTGTAAATACGATCTAAATCTTTGATACCGCAAGAATGAGCGCGTTTCCGCTCTTCATCATCCCGAAAAAGAAGACGGCCTTCAAACTGTCCCCCGATACAATTTAAGGCGGCGGCTGCAAGCACCCCTTCAGGGGCACCCCCAATACCCATATAAATATCAATATTACTATTTTCGCGTGCTGTGGCGATAACACCAGCAATATCACCATCTTTGATCAGGATAATCGAGCATCCTATCGCATGGAGATCCGCAATCATCTTTTTATGCCGCTGTCGGTCAAGAATACAAATACGAATATTATCAGGAGTAACGCCCTTTGCTTTCGCTAATGCCCTTACATTTTCGACAGGCGTTTTTAAAACACTAACAAGATTGGGTTCGTAACCGGGGCCGATGGCTACTTTTTCCATATAGACATCAGGTGCATTAAGAAGGCTGCCTTGTGGCGCAATAGCGAGAACGGCAATCGCATTCGAATTACCATTTGCTGCTAATGTTGTCCCTTCCAAAGGATCAAGCGCTATATCAATAGAAACGTCGCTGTTTTTGCGTAGGCCGACTCTTTCGCCGATATAAAGCATGGGTGCTTTGTCACGCTCACCTTCACCTATGACGACCGTACCATTGATCGCCAGCTGATTAAAAGCGTCACGCATAGCTTTAACGGCGGCAGCATCCGCGGCTTTTTCATCGCCGTGACCGACTAAACGAGCGACTGCCAAAGCAGCCGCTTGCGTTACATAAGCCATATCATGTGTCAGAGCAGGATTAAGTTTGCCGTTGTCTTGTTGTGCCATGCGTTACGCCTTTTCTAACCCTATTATCTATATGGGTTCAGCTATCTTGATAATGGCTAAATCCGGTATATCACTAAAGAGTACTCTGTTAATACAAGGCCGAAGTTATATTAAATATTCAGGATATACATCACAACGGGCGTAGTTTTAATTTCCGGTATTGTAGCGAAGCGGGTCAGCACTGTTTTTATCTGATCGCCTTGGCAAGGTTCTGTAACTAATATCAGTTCAGAAATACCGCTATCATTATTATGATGCTGCGCCAAACTATCCAATGAAATTTTCGCTTCTGCCAAGGCTGTCGTTATTTTTGCCAATGAAGCCGGATCATTAATAACAGAGAGTCGGATGTAAACACGACTGGTATGGGTATCTGCGGTTTCTACCGATACAGCTTCTAGAGATTGGGTCGGCATTCCGAAGGGGAGGGTACGAGAACCCCGTGCAATATCGACCAAATCAGCAACCACGGCTGAGGCTGTTGGGGCGGCTCCCGCGCCAGCACCGGCAAAGAATAGTCGACCAACATGATTGCCTTCAAGGGCAACGGCATTCACAGAACCATCCACCTGTGCAAGAGGATGATTTAAAGGAACCAAGCAGGGCGATACACGCTGAAATAAGCCGTTTTCGCTTTTTTCAGCCATTCCGATAAGTCGGATACAGTAACCTAAGGCTTTAGCCTCATTCATATCGGTTATTGTAACAGGCTGAATCCCAGAGGTTATGACAGAATCAAAATCAATCTTTGTCCCAAAAGCCAATGTTGATAAGATCGATAATTTATGCGCCGCATCGATACCATCAATATCAAAGGTTGGATCGGCCTCAGCGTATCCCAGCTCTTGCGCTTCTGCCAAAACATCCAGAAAGGCACGCTTATCTTTTTCCATGGTAGTCAGAATAAAATTACTGGTACCATTCAAAATGCCGTAAATCTGGTGAATACAGTTAGCGGCAGCGCCTTCACTAACACCTTTTACGATAGGAATACCGCCAGCAACAGCCGCTTCATAACGGAAAACGGCCTTGGACTGTTCTGATAAAGCTGCCAATTCTAACCCGTGATGGGCAATCATGGCTTTATTCGCTGTAATAAAGGCAATACCTTTTTTCAGACTTTGCCGAGCAAGATCTAATGCTGTTCCTTCCGAGCCACCAATAAGTTCAATGATAAGATCAATATCATCCCTTTTGGCAAGATCAACGGCATTTTCAACCCAGTCATAACGGGAAACATCAATACCCCGATCACGATTTTTATTCCGTGCGGATATTGCGATAACTTCAATCCGGCGGCCTGTTCTCCGCTTGATGAGATCAGCATTATCGCTGAGCAATTTCAGTACGCCACAACCGACTGTTCCTAAGCCGGCTAATGCTATTCGCAAGCCCTGCACTATATATATCCCATAATTTTTGCCTATTAGCTGTTACTTGCCCTGACAACGTTTCTATTTCAAGCTTGATACTGTGGGATTCTCTTGCAAGTCGTTTATTTAAGAAGGTGAAAAGGCTGAGCCTTGTTATAACCCCTATCACCACTAGGGCTATTTTCTAATCGGGAAAGAAGGTGGACTATGAGAGGGGCTGGCATTAAAAATGGCTGATTTCCATTATTTTTCTTCAATTTTGATAACCTATAGCCTCTCTTTTCTTCTGGGAGGACTCATTGGATTAGAGCGGCAAATTCATCAGCGAATAGCCGGACTTCGTACCAATATATTAGTTGTATTAGCGACCACTTCCTTTGTGAATCTTTGTTTACGTCTGGGGTCTACGACAGACGCTATTCGCGTTATTGCCGCTGTCGTTTCAGGCACCGGATTTTTAGGCGCGGGTGTCATTATGAAGGATGGCATGAATGTTCGCGGATTAAACACGGCCGCGACGATATGGTGTTCAGCCGCTGTTGGCACTTGTGTCGGTATTGGACAATATGCTGTAGCCTTATTGCTGACCGTCTTTGTTATAGCGGGCAATACGCTTTTAAGGCCATTAGTAAAATGGGTAAATCATTGGCCTATTTCTAATTCGGAATCAGATGCTACCTATACTATTACAGTAACAACTGACCAGCCTCATGCTTCTATAGTAGAAAACAAAATATTAGAAAAATTAAAATCAATAAATTTTCAGGTTAATGGCGTTCAATTGACAGGTAATGATAATAAAAAATATGAAATTACTATAAGATTAGGCCGTAATATTACAGACAGTAAGGATTTAAATATTCTTATTCAGGACATTGCCTCATGGGAGGCGGTCCAGCATGTCGCATGGAATAGTGATTTATAATTCAGATATTTTGAAATTTTTTGTTAAAAATCAGGATGTTGAATATTTAATTCATTATTTTTATGATTACTGCATCATATTATTATTTTATAATAAATTTATCCTCTTTAAAAACAATTAAATATTAAAATATAGAGATTAATTTGCAATATTTTTCCTTTACCTCCCTAACCGGTATCATGATATGATTGCCATAACAGGTTAGAGTAGCTTTTTGGTTTGCGATAGATACAGCCATGTTAAGTATGCTCTATTGTATAGGATTTACGTGGCTGCTGTGCCAAACGTATGATCCTGTATTTGAGGAGTGAGAAATGACGTTGAGCCCATTAGAACCATTAGAAGATGATTATGCTGATATTCGCGATGAGGTACGTAAATTATGTGCTGAATTCCCCGGGGAATATTGGCGTAAACTGGATCGGGAAGGGGCTTATCCTACCGAATTCGTAAAAACTCTAAGTGATGCTGGTTATTTGGCAGCGCTTATTCCCGAAGAGTTCGGGGGCTCTGGTCTGCCCCTTTCCGCAGCGGCTGCTATCTTGGAAGAAATTCAGCATTGCGGGGGTAATGCAGGGGCATGTCATGCCCAGATGTACATCATGGGCGCTTTGTTGCGTCATGGTAATGACCAACAAAAGCAGAAATATCTCCCTAAGATAGCTTCTGGCGAATTGCGGTTGCAAGCTTTTGGTGTAACAGAACCCACAAGCGGAACCGATACAACGTCCTTAAAGACTTTTGCTGAAAAACAGGGCGATCATTATATCGTTAATGGTCAGAAAATCTGGACTTCTCGTGCGGTTCAATCGGATTTGATGCTTCTTTTGGCGCGTACGACCCCCAAAGATAAAGTCGAGAAAAAGACCGATGGGTTATCGGTTTTCTTGGTCGATATGCAAAAGGCTATTGCCGAAGGTGGCATGACGATTCGTCCGATCCGCACGATGATGAATCATTCTACTACTGAAATCTTTTTCGATAATATGAAGATTCCTGCCGACAGCCTTATCGGTGAAGAAGGGAAGGGCTTCCGTTATATTCTTTCTGGCATGAATGCTGAACGCGTTCTGATCGCTGCCGAATGTATTGGGGATGCCAAATGGTTTATCGAAAAAGCCCGCGACTATTCCAATGAACGTGAAGTTTTTGGCCGTCCCATCGGGGCTAATCAAGGCATTCAGTTTCCAATCGCCCGTGCTTATGCCCAGATGAGAGCGGCTGAATTAATGGTATATCATGCGGCTCATCTGTTCGAAAAAGGCGAGCGTGCAGGGGCCGAGGCCAATATGTCCAAGATGCTGGCTGCCGAAGCATCATGGGCAGCGGCAGAAGCCTGTGTTCAAACCTTTGGTGGTTTTGCCTTTGCCGAAGAATATGATGTGGAACGCAAATTCCGTGAAACGCGCCTTTATCAGGTTGCCCCTATTTCAACGAATTTGATTCTTGCCTTTTTAGGACAGCATGTCCTCGGTATGCCCCGTTCTTACTAGGTTCTTCCTGATTTTTCAGGGTTTTATGGCTGGAGGGGAAACTCTTCAGCCTTTTTTATAAGAAGGGATTTTATGATGAATCATTCTTCCTCTGAAGCCTCAGATTTGGATGTTGCATTTTTACGGAGCTGGATAGGTCGTGAGACCCTAGCAGAAGATGTTATCACCCCCGAAGTTACCAAACGTTTTATCGCGGTCTTGGACTTGCCGCCTTCCTCTTTAGAAGAAGGCAGTGTTGCGCCCCAGCTTATTCATTTTTGTTTAGCCCCTACGGTTGTTTCCGGCGCGGAACTTGGCGCAGATGGACATCCTGCCAAAGGTAATTTTTTACCTCCTGTGCCTTTACCCCGTCGGATGTGGGCTGGTGGTGACATTAAATTTCTTGATGATCTTCATATCGGGGATAAAATTTGTCGTCATAGCCGTATTGTGGACGTTGTGCCTAAAAAAGGGCGGAGCGGGCTTTTATGCTTTGTCACTGTGGAACATGAAATCAAGGTGAACGGCGAAATAAAAATCCGTGAGCGGCAAGATATTGTCTATCGCGAAGCCGCGACTGCACCTGCACCTGCTCCGGCCTCGCCTCCGCCTGCCGCCGATCAAGGCGAATATACGCAGCCTATTATTCCAACAACACCCCTATTATTCCGTTATTCAGCTATTACCTTTAACAGCCATCGTATTCATTACGACCGTAACTATGCAGTTAATGAAGAACATTATCCTGCTTTGGTGGTGCATGGCCCGTTACAGGCTTCTTTGCTTATCCATTTTGCAGCGAAAGTTAAAGGTACGCCCCCTAAGCAGTTCTCTTTTCAAAGCCGCGCCCCATTATTTGATAATGCCCATTTTTCATTAAATGCTTCACCCGATGAAAAAGGGCTCTCCTTATGGACCGCGCGTGAAAATGGGCCAGCGGCGATGAAAGCGGAGGCCTTGTTTTAATGGCTAAATTTTCTTGTATTGCCCCGATTTTTGTTCCGGCTTCTCGTCCGGAAAGATTTGTCAAAGCTGCTGCCAGTGGGGCAGATGCCGTCATCATTGATCTTGAAGACGCAGTAGCCGATAGCGATAAAGATAAAGCCCGTGCATCTTTAGCCACAGATTTTACCGATTTGCCTGTTTTTATCCGTATTAACGGCGCAGATACCCCTTGGCATCAAGCCGATGTCGAGGCGGTAATAGCGCTTCCCAATCTGGCGGGCGTTATTTTTCCAAAGGCAGAAATGAGTTTAGCCTTAACCTCTGTTGCCGAGCGTTTAAACTCAAAGACGGCCTTGATTGCTCTCATTGAGACCGCACAGGGTTTGGCCGATGCACGGCAATTAGCTCAATTTCCACCGGTTAAAAGGTTAGCTTTTGGATCGATCGATTTTTGTGCTGATTTAGGCTGTTCGCATAGTCGTGAAGTCTTGTTATCTGCCCGGAGTGAATTGGTTTTGGCTTCACGGTTAGGAAAAAAAATAGCGCCTTTAGATGGGGTGACCACGACGATTGATGATCCCGCCCCGATTGAAGCAGATGCGCGCTATGCTCGTAGTCTAGGCTTCGGGGGCAAGCTTTGTATTCACCCCCGACAGATACAGGCTTTATTCCGCGGGTTCCTCCCTGATGATAATGAAATCGCATGGGCCCATCGCGTATTGTCCAGTGGCGAAGGGGCGCAAAGGGTTGATGGCGCCATGGTTGACGAACCTGTACGTATTCGTGCACGCACTATTCTGGCGCGCGCTGAAAAAATTAAAAACTAATATTTATTCGATATAAAAATTTAAAATTAGCTTCTATAATTGGACTAACAGGACGGAGAATGCCTTGTCGGTATATCTTCGTCCTTTTTAAATATTGAGTAAATTTTTAGTTAGGTTGTTCTGCTTTAGAAACGTTAAATTATTACAAATTTAAAAGGCTGATATGGCCTCTGTAGAGAAGTAATGTGGAAGAATTTTTAAAAAATATTCCTCCTAATTTACGCTTAATCTATAATAATAGCATCAAATCTATTTTTATCGCTTATGTTCTATGGTTATTTTTCGGTGTTTTAGGGGCGCACCGTTTTTATGTAGGGGCTCATAAATCGGGATTTATTCAATTAATAACATTTTTATATGGCCTTTTCGTATTTGAAAATAATGGCCAAGAAGAAGTGCTTATGTTTTTATATATATGGCTTCTTACGGATGCCATACTTCTATTTGGGCTGGTGAAAAGATATAATATTCGTAAATTTGAAGAATTATTACGCGCTATTTATGGATATTAAAAATAGTTAATAGACCCCCTATAGGGAGGACTATGATATTACGTCTTTCATTCACAAAGCCTCCTTACATAACTTGACCCGTTATAGGGATAATCTTCGATAGTACGGGCTTATTCTCGAGATAGGACGCGGCTATTTTCGCTCATTATCAACGGAACAGAATTTGAAAAATCTATCGTAAGCACGAAAGAAGCTAATCCTCGTGAAAGAGCGCCTCGGCTAGGACTGCGGACTTCAAATTGTAAGGTACCTGTTGACCGACAGATCATATTCGTCCGATCACATGTATTGGTGGCGGTACCGGGCACCAGCTTATAGGATCGGTCAGGCCATCGCGTGAGATAATCACGTTTTTGGTCTAGGATCGTTTTTTTAGATAAAGATTTCCCGAAGAAATCGACCGTCTGCGTATAGTGGTCTATCATCCAAGGGATAGCCTGTTCAGGGTTTTGTGCCGCTACATTGTAATACTCTGATATAAAGGCCTCGGCGCGCGTTTTTAAATCATCGGGAGCAGGCTGTTCAGTATTCGTCCCCTCCGTCGCGGGTGTTTCATCTTTAGTAGATTGTTCATCCTGTGATTTGAATTCGATGGAACGAGAAGAATTTTGAGGGGACTCGAAATTGTTCAATTCGGCCTTCAAAAGTAAAGGATTGGTAAGAGAGTAGCTTAAGACTTTTTTCTGAAGTACATGATACGAGCAGTAAAGTTCGATATGTCGAAAAGCACCGAAAGTATTAGATAGCTTGGCGCGGGTGCTTATCAATGTAATGACATAAGGCGCTTCTGATTGGCGATTGATCTTATCGAAGCGAACACCCAAAAAACCCTTTGTATCGTCATCCCATGCGAAATCATTGACAGCGACGCTTCTCAAATAGTCATTGGCCCCCGCTGAACAACGGCTTTCAGCCTCGCTACCGAAGTGATCATTCAAGGCTTCGGGATCCTGTGCGTGCTGTCCAAGGAAGCGTTCGTCATCCTGACTATTACAGGATACGAGGCAAAGCTCGGTCGCTAAGAGGAAGGATAGAAGAAAAGGGATTTTTATTCTTATAGCGTAACCAAATAGGTAGGCGTTATCTACCCTATCCCCATCATCATTCTAATGAATACGCCTTTATTAGGATTAGAATATTTATCCACAGGATCAAAGAAACAGGGCAAGATTATACCAGACGCCCCATTTTCATGACCTTTTAGTATCGAGGAGGCGTAAACATGTATTTTTA
This sequence comes from Zymomonas mobilis subsp. pomaceae ATCC 29192, assembly GCF_000218875.1. NCBI lineage: Bacteria > Pseudomonadati > Pseudomonadota > Alphaproteobacteria > Sphingomonadales > Zymomonadaceae > Zymomonas > Zymomonas mobilis. The sequence continues at coordinate 835,694 of NC_015709.1, read as the reverse complement.
TTTTAAAAGAAATTGGCGGAGACGGAGGGATTCGAACCCTCGGTAGGGGTGTACCCCTACGACGGTTTAGCAAACCGTTGGTTTCAGCCACTCACCCACGTCTCCAGCGCTTAAATGATGGCCTGTGGAGAGGGGCTATAACCATCTCCTTGGCTATGATCAATAACTCAATGCAAAGAAAAGCAATTTTTTTTATAAAAAAGTTACTTTATGACTGAATCACTCTGATTATGCCCCATACTCTACAGGTTTATTTTAGGAGGAAGGCTTTATATGGGTAAGAATAAAGCTATAGGCCTCGGCTGTTTCTTCTAAACGGGCATAGCGACCAGATTTACCGCCATGGCCTGCCCCCATATTGATTTTACAAAGTAGCTCATTATCATCGGATTTGGTTGCACGAAGCCGCGCTGTCCATTTGGCGGGTTCCCAATAGGTTACCCGGGGATCATTCAGACCGCCCGTAATTAACATGGGCGGATAAGCTTGGGCCTTTACGTTATCATAGGGACTATAGGAAAGAATAAGCGAGAAAGCTTTTTCATCCGTAATAGGGTTGCCCCATTCTGGCCATTCTCCCGGGGTTAGCGGCAAGCTTTCATCCAGCATCGTATTCAAAACATCGACAAAGGGAACTTCTGCTACCACAGTGCCCCATAATTCGGGATCTGTATTACTGACGACCCCCATCAATTCGCCACCGGCTGAGCCTCCATGAATAGCGATATTGCCAGCGACAGTAAATTTGTGCGCGATAAGACCTTTGGCAACATCCGTAAAATCATGGAAACTATTCCAACGTTTTTCTAACTTACCATCAAGATACCATTGGTAACCCAAATCATCGCCGCCGCGGATATGGGCGATAGCATAAGCAAAACCCCGATCAAGCAAGCTTAGGCGACTGGTCGAAAAATAAGGCGCAATGCTGATACCATAAGCACCATAGCCATAGAGTAACAATTTTCCTTGACCGTCTTTTTTGAAATCTTTCCGATAAACTACAGTGGTAGGGACTAATACCCCATCACGCGCAGGGAGCATCAATCGTTCACTAGTGTAAGCATCGGCATCATAGCCCGAAGGAACTTCTTGTATTTTCAAAGTATGGAGCTGCCGACTATCGGGATCATAATCATAAATGGTAGGTGGTGTGACCATAGATTCATAGCGGAGGCGATAGCAGACCGGATCGTAACTAGGATTATGGTCCAGTCCCACACTATAGCTTGCTTCTGGAAAGGCTATAAATTCTAATTTACCGTCCGTATTGCGTAGAATAATCTGGTCAAGACCTGCTTTTCTGGCAGAAAGAAGCAGATGGCGCGAAAATGCGTGCAGCCCTGTCAGGTAAAGCTGATCAGAACCGGCTATTTCTGTTTGCCAATTTCCAGGATCCTCAAAGGAAGCGCTGGCTAATCTAAAATTGACGTGCTCGTCATTGGTCAGAATCCAGAACTTATCCTGACCACTATCCATTGAATACAGACGTCCTGTCTTGCGAGGGCTAACAATATCGGGAGTCGCATCAATATCATCCGCAGGAATCAGATAGACTTCACTGGTTTGATGATTGCCCGTTTCAAGGAACACCCATTGACGATCTTGAGAGCGTGAAAGAGAAATTCTGAAACCATCATCTTGTTCGCGATAGATTTCACGATCTGTTGCTATATCCTGTCCAATGATGTGACGCAGAGCGCGATAGCTGCGCCAATTTTCGTTGACCTCGGTATAAAGAAGCGCTTTTGAATCAGCAGACCAGACCACACGCCCATTCATGACCTCGGTGATCGTTTCGATGTCTTGGCCGCTTTCGAGATCGCGTATTTTTAAAGTAAATCGTTCGGCCCCATTCGTATCACACGACCATGCTGCTAAATTACCATCAGGGCTGATAGCCAGTGTTCCCATACGAAAATATTCATGGCCTTCGGCTTCGGCCGCTTCATCAATAAGAAGTTGATCGTTTCCTTCTTGATCCCGCAATTGACGGTACCATGCCCGATATTGTCCGCCTGGCCGAAAAGACCACCAATAAAGATAGTCGCCATCTTGCCACGGTACAGCCTGTTCGTCTTCTTGTAGCCGCGCTTTCATCTCTGCAAACAGACTTTTGGTCAAAGGCGCATGAGGCGCCATTTGTTGTTCAAAAAAGGCATTTTCCGCTTTGAGATAATCGAGAATTTCGGGATTATCGACCGTGGGATAATGGGGGTCTTTTAGCCATGCATAGTTGTCATGAATAATTTGGCCGTAACGCTCAAATTGATACGGATGTTGTTTAGCTACAGGAGCAGCTATGGTGGAGTCCTCAGAATTGAAAGACGGTCGGGACACAGGAAACTCCCTTTTAAAGATACTTTCCAACGGCTGCCTTTTATCTCAGAGATAGTATCTGACAGCGTCGGATAGTAATGTTATCAGTATTTTATCAAAAGATAGGCTGAAGGAAAAACATGTCCAGTCATATGCAGCGTTTAAAAGCATTAAGAGAAGAGCTGCACCGACAGAATCTTCAAGGCTTTTTTGTTCCCTTAACGGATGAGCATATGAGCGAATATGTCGGGGCTTATGCTCAACGACTGGCATGGTTGACCGGCTTTGAAGGCTCGGCAGGCTCGGCTGTCGTTTTAGAACACGGTGCCGCTATCTTTGTTGATGGACGATATACTATTCAGGTGCGTGAACAAACAGATCCCGATATATGGTCTTATGGAACGCCACCGCGCGATAATCCCGTACGATGGGCGGCCTCCCATCTAAAATCGGGGGATCGAGTGGGGTATGATCCGTGGTTGGCCAGTAGTGGTTGGGAAAAATCAACCCGCCTTCTTCTTGAGTCTTCCGGTATCCATTTAATAGCGGTTGAGTCTAATCCTATAGATAATATTTGGCAGGGAAGGCCGCTTCCTTCGCAAGCGCCTGTTTTTATCCAGCCCGACAATTTGGCAGGCTGCACATCGGCTAAAAAACGGCAGGATATTGCCCAATGGCTTGAAGAAATAAAAGCGGATAGCTTGGTTTTAACGGCGTTGGATTCGATCGCATGGATTTTTAATATCCGAGGCAGAGATGTCAGCTGTACGCCGGTAGCTTTGGCCTTTGCCTTTATCCATAAAGATGCATCGGCTGATCTGTTTATTGATCTTTCAAAAATTGATGAGGCCCTAAAAGCGCATCTTGGGCCTGATATTCGTATCCATGACCGTTCTGATTTTGCCGCCGCCCTTAAAAATTTCTCTAAAAAGTATGTGGCGCTTGATCCTGAACACTCGGTCATGGCCATCTCCGCCTTGTTAAAGGCCGGAAATGCCCAGATTATTGAAGTTCGTGATCCTGTTATATTAAAAAAAGCTATTAAGAATGCGACAGAAATCCAAGGGCATCGCCATGCTCAATTACGGGATAGTACGGCTTTAACACGATTTCTTTACTGGTTATCCCAAACAGCCCCCAAGGGTAGTTTAACCGAATTATCGGCAGCTGAAAAATTATTGGAGTTTAGAAAAGATACGGGTGCCTTGGTCGACGTATCCTTTGAAACGATTTCTGCGGTAGGGCCCCATAGTGCAATACCGCATTATCGCGTTACCGAAGCGAGTAATCTGCCGCTAAAGAATAATGAAATTTATTTGGTAGATTCGGGTGGGCAATATCAGGATGGGACTACTGATGTTACCCGAACGGTTATTATCGGCACGCCTACCCAAGAGATGAAACAGCGTTTTACGCTGGTATTAAAGGGACATATTGCTTTAGCGCAATCGGTGTTCCCGAAGGGGGTTTGTGGGGCACAGCTTGATAGCTTTGCCCGTCAGTATTTATGGCAGGCCGGGCTGGATTATGCCCATGGAACGGGGCATGGGGTAGGGGCCTTTTTATCAGTTCATGAAGGGCCACAGCGCATTTCACCTTCTGGGGGTGCCTTCTCAGGAGGTAGTGAAGTTTTGCAGTCTGGTATGATTATTTCTAATGAACCGGGCTACTATAAAACAGGCGCTTATGGCATCCGTATAGAAAATCTTTTACTGGTTAAACCGGTTAAAATAACCAATGCTGAAAAAGAATGCCTAGGATTTGAGACCCTGAATTTTGCGCCGATAGATCGTCATCTGATCGATATTTCATTACTGAGCGAATCGGATATAAATTGGCTTGATAACTACCATGCAGATGTTCGCCAGCGGCTCTCTCCTTTTCTGTCAGAAGAAGAATCGACATGGCTAAAAGAGATGACTTTGCCCCTAGCAAGCTAAGGAAGGAGAGCATCGTTTCGGGAGAACAGTGAAAAAATCGGCAAGATATTCGCGCTATTTTATAGAATCCTTGCTAGAAGCAAAGCTACTCACTAATATCAATGCGTTTGAATGCGCGATATAGAGGATGCGCTTGTGAAAAAAATCGAAGTCGTCATTAAGCCTTTTAAACTGGAAGATGTGAAGGCTGCGCTGACTGATGCAGGTATATCCGGTATTACTATTACAGAAACCCGTGGCTATGGCCGCCAGAAAGGGCATACTGAACTGTATCGCGGCGCCGAGTATGTAGTGGATTTTCTGCCCAAGGTAAAACTGGAGACAGTGGTACCTGACGAGTTGGTAGAAAGTATTATCGAAGCCATTACGACGGCGGCTAGAACCGGCCGTATTGGTGACGGTAAAATTTTTGTAAGTGAGATTTTGGATGCGGTCCGTATTCGCACCGGTGAAAGAGGACCTGAAGCCATCTAAGCATAATCGGTGAATTGTAAACAACTGGCTTTTGGGCTAGTTACACTCGTTTTTCTTGTCTATTGATCCCAGTAAGGACATTCAAAGGGTATTCGCATTATGGCCAATTCGGCATCTGATCTGATTAAGCTTGTTAAGGAAAAAGAAATCGACTGGGTCGATCTTCGTTTTACCGACCCCAAAGGCAAATGGCAGCACCTTACCATGTCAAGCACCGTAATCGGTGAAGATGACCTGAATAATGGTTTCATGTTTGACGGTTCTTCCATCGAAGGTTGGAAATCGATCAATGAAAGTGACATGATCTTAAAGCCTGATCTTGACGCTTTCTATATTGATCCTTTTTCTGCTTCACCCATGCTGATTTTAATCTGTGATGTGGTTGAACCCGCTACCGGCGAATTTTATAGTCGTGATCCTCGTTCTACGGCTAAGCGCGCTGAATCCTATGTAAAAACCTTGGGTTTGGGGGATACAGTTTATATCGGGCCAGAAGCTGAATTCTTCCTGTTTGATGATGTTCGCTTTGATACCGGTTACAATGGTAGCTTTTATCGCGTTGATGATATCGAATTACCGACCAATAGTGGCCGTGACTATGAGAATGGCAACCTTGCCCATCGTCCGGGTGTCAAGGGGGGATATTTCCCCGTGGCTCCAATCGATTCTGCGGTTGATATTCGTGGTGAAATGGTTTCCACGATGCTGGAAATGGGCTTGCCTATGGATAAGCATCATCATGAAGTTGCCCCTGCTCAGCATGAATTAGGGTTAACTTTTGGCACCCTGACGCAGACGGCTGACCGTATGCAGGTCTATAAATATGTCGTTCATCAGGTATCCCAGGCCTATGGTAAGACGGCAACCTTTATGCCAAAGCCGATCCCAGGTGATAATGGTTCAGGTATGCATACCCATATTTCTATTTGGGATGGTAGCAAGCCGACTTTCGCCGGTTCTGAATATGCCGGTCTTTCTGAAAATGCGCTTTATTTCATCGGTGGTATTATCCGCCATGCCAAAGCCATTAACGCTTTAACGAATCCATCAACCAACAGCTACAAGCGTCTGGTCCCGGGTTTTGAAGCGCCTGTATTGCTGGCTTATTCTGCCCGTAACCGCTCCGCTTCTTGCCGCATTCCTTATGGTGCAGGGGATAAAGCCAAGCGCGTTGAAATCCGCTTCCCTGATGCCACGGCCAATCCTTATCTTTGCTATGCCGCTTTGTTGATGGCTGGTCTTGATGGTATCCAGAACAAGATTCATCCTGGTGACGCTATGGATTGCAATCTTTATGATCTGCCAGAAGAAGAATTAGCAAAAGTGCCTACGGTTGCGGCTTCTCTGCGTGAAGCGCTTGATTCATTGGCTGAGGACTATGAATTCTTGACCAAAGGTGATGTTTTCACTGAAGATCAGATTAAATCTTATATCGAAATCAAGCGTGCTGAGGTTACCCGTTGGGAAATGGCACCAAGTCCGGTTGAATTCGAAATGTATTATTCAGTTTAATAATCAAAATAAAATAGATCTGTTAGAAAACAGATATTTAATTTTATTGAGGGGATGTCCGGAACTTACTGGGCATCTCCTGTTTTTTTATAGTGAATGTTTTTTAAATTATTTTACGGTATTTTTTCTTTCCAGCTTTCAGTCGCATAAATATTGAGCGTCCGCTGTATAATTTTAGAAAAGAGGTATCTTATGGCTGTAACGACAGGCCATGAACGTCCGGCGGAAAGAGGATGCCAGCCCTTATCTTTTCCAGCCTTTGTTGCCTTAATCGCCGGAATGATGGCTATTCCGGCGCTTGCTACCGATGCCATGCTGCCGGCTTTACCTGCAATCAGCAAAAGCCTTGATATTATTGATCCTAATCAGCAGCAATGGATCATTGCTGTTTATATTACGGGTATTGGTGTCGCTCAGCTTTTTTACGGTCCTCTATCCGATAGATTTGGGCGCAAGCCTGTATTATTATATGGTTATGGTTTATTTATAGCGACCAGCCTGTTTGCAGCCTTTTCTTCCGGTTTTAAAGTGATGATTGCTGCAAGAATATTGCAGGGCATGGCCGGTGCCTGTTCCCGTGTTCTGGCGACCTCTATTGTCCGTGACTGTTTTTCTGGACGCAAAATGGCTAAGGTAATGTCTTTAGCCGTTATCATTTTTATGGGTGTTCCGATTTTAGCGCCGACTATTGGTGCCTTGATTCTAAAAATCGCTCCATGGCAGGGCATCTTTATATTTTTGGCTTTATCCGCCTTAGTCATGTTTTTATTGGTTACGCGCGCCTTACCTGAAACATTACATCCAGAAGATCGACGCGGGTTGGATGTCACTGAAATTTTTCAAGCAGCACGTGTGGTTTTTACTAACCGGACAGTAATGGGCTATACCTTAGCACTGACTTTAATAGAGGGCGGTTTGCTGGGATATATCTATTCTGTTGAACAGATATTTATAGATTATTTCAATACACCGCAGATGTTCACGCTCGCTTTTGCTGGCGGGGGCGTCTTTATTATTTTCGCCTCCGTGGTGAACTCTTCAATTGTAGAAAAAGTAGGGATGCATCGTTTAGGGCATTTTGCACTTTTGATGCTGATTGTTACAGCTGCTCTGCATAGTTTGCTGGTATTAAATAATCTGGAAACGCCTTGGGTTTTTATCCTGATGCAAGGATTAACAATGTTTTTCTTCTCTCTGGCTGTTTCTAATTTTGGCTCTATTGCTATGGAACCTGTTGGACATATTGCAGGTATGGCTTCCTCTATTCAGGGCTTTTTCTGGTTAGTTGGAGGGTCATTGTTAGGCACCCTGATCGGACAAGCCTATAATGGTACGCCTCTACCGGTGACTTTCGGAAATGCCTTTTATGGCTGTATCGCTTTAATTTTTGTCTTGTGGGTAGAGCGGGGGCGTTTGTTTATTTCTCGGGAAAGTTAATAATCCTTTGAAATACGAATATTTCCACTCGATCGGCCAAGGGTAGAGACAGAGGACAATAAAGATAACCAACGATTTATTTGGAATTGAACGCTGGTCAGTGAATATCCCTGACCATCTGTTTCGACTTCTACATAGGTGTGCCGCCCGATGTATTTACCGGCGGCCACCGCTGTTTTTTGGCTGTTTTGGCTAGAAGATGTAATCCTTAAGCGATCTAGCCTTACCAGTTTTCTGACATTGTTGATAGGATCCACATTGGCGCCGCCGTGGCGCAGCTGATTAAGAGCGCTGGCTAATTGTAAAGCCTCTGGTGCAGATAAATTCGTGATGGAACTACCAAAAAGTAACTGTGCCAATAACTCATCTTCAGGCATCGCAGGCGTGCTGGTAAAATTGATTTCAGGCTTGAACGCGGTACCTGTGACATGGATAGTAGCATCAACAGAATTAAGGGTTGCCCGTGCGGTTATATCAAGTGCCGGTTCGACGGGCACCTCGCCTTGAAAACGGATATTCCCCCGATCAAGGGTAAAACGTCGTCCTGCAAAATCATAATTTCCGCGGATAAGATCTGTTCTTCCCCGAACAGAAGGATTTTCCAGCGTTCCGGTAATTTCAAGTTCTGCACGCCATTCACTATCTAACCCCATACCTGTGACATTCAGACGGTTACGGGCATGTGTTTTCAAATCAAGAGACCAATCTTTATGCGGAGTATCGACGATAGTCGGTTCCTCTAGTCGATTAATCTCTTTGATCGGTAGGCGGGGAATCGTGGTGCTTGATGTCTGACCTAGTTGATAATTAGCCCGTCTGATTTGAAGATCGCCACTGATCCGTCCCCCATCACCTTGTGAATCTATATTTATATCGCCGGATGCGGTTGCTCTAAAATCATCACGATTAATAACCAAAGCATCATCAGCTTTCAGACGAATAGCTAATCCGATGCCTTGCGGTGCTTTAAAATCAATAGTTGCCATGCCTTCAACATGGCCTTTATTAGCGGTATCCCCCGTAAAATGATTAATGATTAAGCTGTCTTGTCCGAAATCACCTTGCATTTGGATATGGTCAATGACTGTTCCGCTGGTCGTCCCTTCTAAACGACCACGATTCATTAGGAGTTTTCCGGTTAAAACTGGATTATCGAGATTACCATGGGCATCAACAGCCAAGGCTATGGGGCCAGAAATATCAAGATTATCTATCCCTAATAGACGCCATAAAGTTTCGCTCGCACCGCGGAACCGCAATTGTGCCCTAAGAGGCATTTTTCGGACTTGTGTCGCGATAGGCGCGGTTGAATTTTTATCTTTTAACCATTCGCCTTGTGCCTGTCCAACGATCTGGTTGCTATCCTTTACAACAGCTCGAAAGGCTAACTTTTCAGGATTAAGAACCGCGGCAATACCGGCATCAATAGGTCTAGAAGATAGAAAAACACCCGATCGTGTCAAACCACGCATTGTAATATGGGCAGCACCATTTAACGGGGTATTCTGATTTTGTTGCCATGTAATTTGCCCATAGCTATAACCGCCAAGACCTAATCCGGGATGGATAACATCCAACAAGGTAAGCGGAATTTTTTCAAGTGTAATCTGGCCTTCATTTTTAGTTTGCCCTAAATAACCTTGTAAGGACGCACTGCCGCCTCCGATAATCTGAAGTTGGCTTTTATCAAGATGAAAGCCTTCTTTATCTTTGGTAATACGGGCTGACTTTGTCAGTTGAAGACCAATGTGGGCGATACTACCCTGACCTTCAATCGTAATCTGATCACCCTTTAAATGGGCGGTACTATCTAGTGTAAAAGGTTGTCCATGATTACCTTGGGCTATAATATGCAAGAAACCATTATCGCGGTTAAGATGAAAATCGCCTTTTAATTGGCCGATTTCGAGCAATTTTCCTTTAATTTCTTCACCCGATACATTTCCGTTAATAATAGCACTATTCTGACCAAGTTGAATATCGGCATTGATCATACCGTGACGGATAGAAGCTTCAACAACACCCCCTAAATGCCCGTGATCACTCGCTAGGTTAACACGAATTTGTTGTTGATTATCTGCTGTTGCAACCACCGGTACTTGGAAATCAATTTTACCTGTAAGTGCCCCCGTGGATAAAAGCTGTCCATTGACGCCATGGCCTACGGCTGTCAAATTACCAGTAAGACGAGATTCAGATACTTCTAAGCCTTGGACATTAATTATCGTTGGTTGGCTAGGATTCGGTGGAATTTCAATCCGACCTTTTCCTGAAAAATTTCCCAAATTGGAACCGCCATGACTCTGCCAATCATATCCGCTGGCGGTCGGTTGTAAATTTAAAGTTACTGTTTTTAAACCAAGACTATCTACCGGATGATCTAATAATAAAGCTACCTCGGGATGCGCAATATCACCGTCCAGTTTTAACGTGATAAGCGGACCGTAGCTACGGTGATGGCCTTGCCCTACAAGATGAAGCGGATTGCCTGCTGTATTCTCCCGTTCTCCTTTCATGGCGAGTTGAAGCGCTGGAGACCGTAAAATCATCTTACTGAAATAGGTAGTACCCTCAATCTGGCGAATAAAATCAGTATCAAGAATAGGTGTCCCTTCCATGAGACCCCGCAAAAAATTATTTTCAAAATTTTCTGTGCTGGCCGCCAGATGACCTGTCGCTTTTACCCCCGGAGCGTTTGCCGGATGATCAACCTGAATATCACCCTTGATATTTAAAAGGGCAAAATGGGGAATAGGGTAACGATGGATGTCCGATAAAATATGCGCCTTATACGCACCGTCTTTTAGGTTGATATCAAGAGTCGCATGACCCTGCAAAAAATGAGAAGTAAGGGTAACTTTATCACTGATTAGGTGGCTATTACGAATATCAAAGAGGCCATTTAATTCCAAATCACGGGTTAAATCTTCTGTTGTGCGATCTGTTTCTGCAATGTGGCGGATCGTGAGTTTTAACGGTATAGCAGAGAAGCCTTGCGATAAGTTCATGTCACCCGCTAAGGTTGCATCTTCGTAACGCTCTTTACCAAAGGATAGCCAATGCGCCTTTAACTGATAGGCTAGATGGGCTTTATCAAATGAACCCTCCAGATGATTAGTAAGAATGATGTGTTCGCCGCGCATCTTGGCATCCAGCGCTTCGGCCTGTTTTAATTGGGTCTCAACCACAACTGAGTTATAAAGACGTTTATCAAAATCCATTCCGCCCTTGGCTTCTATCTGAAGGGTGGGCGATAAAAATTTGAGATTACCCTCGAATAGACGGTTTTTTTGATGGATATGGGCATTAATATAGCTTTCTGACCCTAATAGGCGTGCCGTATTTTTCCCCGTCATGAGTGCAGGATGGGCGATACCTTCAATATGCCAATCACCCATATTTTTCGTTAATTGGATGTTCGCTAAGGCTGTTTTGTCGAAAAAAGCGCGCAGATGACCCTGCCAGCTTTGCCACTGCCCTTGGCCACCCAAATCAGCGGTTATACCTTTATCAAATCCCCCTAATTGAGCAATGACGCCTTTGGCGGGTGCCGTGACAGCCGCTTTCATCGAAAATTGATTATGTGCTGGATTAATATCAATCAAAAAACGCACATCATCGGCTAAAGTGGAAAGAATACTAAAATTAGTGGTCAGTTGCCCTTTAGTAGTCAGCGCTTTTCCCTTGATCGTGACTATAGGCAGAGGATTTTTTCTATCCTGACTGTTTTTTGAAGGGGGACGGTCAACTTCAAGGTGGAGAATAGCGAAGTTATCAATACGAATATAATTATTGGGGAGACGGAAAGGTTTCCCCTGTGTCCGTAAATGCGGCAGATGATATAAATGGGCAGCATTAGCTTGTAATAAACGTATATCCCAATGATGATTCCATAAAGACCATAAATGCCAATCAAGATTAACTTGGGGTATTTCTAGAAAAATGCCATCAAGATCATAGAAACGTAAGTTATGGATAACCATTTTATGCCAAATAGAGCCTTCAAGGCTGCTAGCAGAAAAATGGAGACCATTAGGTAAATGCTGTCGTCTAAGTTCTTTAATAAGAAGCTGATGACCAAGGCTGGAATCTATGAAAAATATCAAGACACTGGGAATAAACAGCATTATTGCCAGTAAAAAGGCCGCTAATTTTAGCCACCCTGATAGCCTTATCAATTTTTTATGACCCGAATTTTTAGAAAATCCGTTCTTATCCCCATCAAGGGAGGCGGCGCTTTCCGTTTTATCTGTGGAAGGAGGAATATCCGTCCGCTTTTCCATCAGAAAGCTTGTCCTAAAGAAACATAAACACCAATCCGGTTTTCACCGGCACGACGATGTAGCGGAGTTCCCAAATCCACCCGCATTGGGCCGAAACTGGTATAATAACGTAACCCGATGCCTGTGCCTAAACGCAAACTACTGAAACGCGGTAAGGTCGAGGTATAAAGATTACCGGCATCTAAAAAAGGAACGATGCCCAAATCCCCGAACCGAAAGCGCGTCTCGATTGAAAATTCAGCCATACTGGAACCACCGAGGGGTTGTCTATTCGCATTTAAAGGGCCGATTGCTTGATAGCTGAATCCCCGAACCGAGCCACCGCCTCCGACATAATAGCGACGGGAAGGGGCAAGATCGCTACTGCTACTACCGACAATAGAACCCAATCTTACACGCCCAGCCAAAACAATATTTTCTCCAAGCGGTTGATAACCGCTGGCATCAATTTGGGTTCGAACATAGGGCACCGTTTTATGTAAAAAAGAAATTTCCGGCGAAGCATGGGCGCTCAGTCGGATACCGCGTGTCGGATTTAGGAGGTTGTCACTGCTATCATAGCCGAGCTCTCCCGGTAAGGCTGCAATCAAATATTGACGTCGCCCTGCACCATTCGCAGAATAGGCATTATCTTTTTCATCTGAAGCGATAAATTGTCCGCCAATCGACCATATCCATTTCTTTTGCCAAATGATATTAGTTTCCCGCTCAAAACTTGCGGATAAAGTCGCTGTACGGGCGTCATAGGCGCGTCTTTTCGTATGGAGAACGGATAAACTGGAGGAAAGAATTCTATCACGCGCGCCTTTGTTTCCTTGTCTTAGCGCTGCCCCGACACCTTGATCACGGGTACCTAAAATACCTGAAAAAGTAACTGCCCCTTCAGGTTTGACCATATTACGATGTGTCCAACTGACATCTGATCTAACCCCTTCACCATTTCCATATCCAATAGTGCCTGCAATCGTATGAAGAGGCGCTTTTTCGGTAGAAACGACAATATCTGTAATATTCGGATGGTTGGGATCTGGAACCGGAGTTAGCTGAATAGTAGAAACAAGGCTGGTTTGAATAACGGCTCTTCTTAAATCGTCAATTAATTGGGAATCATAAACCTTTCCCGGATGGAAACGGGCTATTTCATTGAAATGCTGAACATCTATCGGGCGGCTATTCTCTTTAAGAATAATCTGACCGAAACGTTGTTGTTGCCCTGTATCGATATTCATCGTCATGCTGCCAGAAAGGGTTTTATGATCTACGATAATATCGGGTGGTGAAATCTTCGCGAAAGGAAAACCCAGATGTCCCAATTGTTTTTCAAGCTGTTGATTGGCTGCAATGATCTTTCCCTGATCAACAGGATCATCCTGATGTAAAGGATAGATATGCTGCAAACCTAATTGGGGTGTATCCTGTTTGTCCAAACCCGTTAACTGCACTTCTGAAAAGCGATAAAGTGGCCCAGCATGGACAATAAAAGCGATAGTAATTTTGTGCTTTTCAGGTATGGGCGTCATTTCAGATTGAACTTCGGCATCGTAATAGCCGCTCGTTTGTAGAATTGTGGTTAAGCTGATACTGTCGTCTCGAATACGACGATGAATTTGGGCCATATTAGCCCGCTTGCGACGGAGCGTATAAAGGGTAGATACGCTGTTAAAACGTGTTAACCATGTGTGATCATGGGACGGTAAACCTATTATTTTTACCTTATAATGATAGCCAGAAACATTCTCTGAAACATAAGAGGCAGAGTTTGTTTTATCTTGTTGAGAGGATATAATTTTTTTATCCGGTATTTTGACAGCAGGCTGAAGCGTGGTCTCGTTATTATCGCTTTTAATATCAGGTGCATTCAAATCGGGCCAGTCCACCCCAAGATCAGGCCAAGATTCAAGGGGGGCATCAATATTAACTGTATTCTCACTGGATAGCGGTTTTTTTGCAGGCTCAGGCTTAGCCATAAGCGGTTCAATATAAATAAAAAGGATAAGCACGGCGATAAACCATGAGGGTGGACATCGCAAAAAAATACTTAGCCCAAAAGAAAGCCGCTGAAAAAAGAAAAGCCGCTTTATAAAAAGCCCCATTCAATCGGGCTTTTCAGAAGATAACAACATATCAACCTTTTGTAGGCTGGCTAATGCCGGTATTAATTCATGATAATCATCGATAATTTGATCAGCCCCCAGCGCTTTAACCGGAACATCAGAATATCCAAAGCTTACTAAAATGACTGGCAAATGACCGTTATGACCTGTCTTCACATCCGTGATAGAATCCCCGACAAAGGCTGCTTTTCCACCACCTAACGTCCTAATAGCCTCTAAAAGTGGTCGTGGATCTGGTTTTCGGACGGGATAGCTATCTCCTCCGATAATCATAGAAAAATAAGAGGACCATCCTAATTGTGCGATAATAGGTCGTGCTAAGCATTCGGGTTTATTCGTATAGATAATAAGCTTTACACCACGTGCCTTCAATTCTTTCAAAGCCGGTTCAACGCCTTCAAAGGGTTCGGTATAAACGAGGACATGCTTTTTGTAATATTCTAGCATCAGGGGGAAACCCCGCGCGATCAGCGTATCATCTTTTCCGCCGGTTGCCTCCAAGGCTTGTTCCAGTAATTGTCGAATGCCTTTTCCAATCATCTTTTCAACTTGTTCTTGTGGGGGCACTTGTCGTCCCATTTCAGTCAAAGCATAATCAAGAGCCGCATGAAGGTCCGCTGAACTATCGATAAGGGTACCGTCAAGATCAAAGCCGACGACACTAAAAGGAAATTGGGTCATGATGTGTAAAGGGTCCCTGACTGAATAATAGATTTTATTCGCCTTTTTCCAAAAAAATTGGCGAAATACAGAAAATTGAAGGCGATTTAGCTGAAAAATGAAAGATAGCCATCAGGTAATAGCGGTCTTTATCCTTGAAATAAGTGAGATCGCATTCTGGAAATGGCAAGAAGTTCGTGGCAATAGCCCGCTATAGGAGAGTTTTTGTTATGACTACTCATAAGCCTTTTTCTGCTGTTATCCTTGCTGCGGGTAAGGGAACACGAATGCGTTCCGATATCCATAAAATCTTGCATCCCTTAGCCGGTCGTCCGCTTTTGGGTTGGGTGCTTGAAACTATTGCACCGCTTGAACCGGTTTATACCATTCTTGTAACAGGTTCTGGACGGAATCAGGTAGAGCGCTATCTTGAAAAAATGTCGCTGTCTGTCACGCCGGTTACCCAAAATGAGCAATTAGGCACGGCCCATGCTGTTAATCAGGCTAAATCAGCCTTGGAAGAATTTAAAGGGGACATTGTCATTCTTTATGGCGATGTTCCTTTAGTGCAACCAAAAACGATCCAACATTTATTGAGCCGTCTCCATCAAGCGGATAAACCGAAAGTTGCAGTTCTAGCCTTTCGTCCTGATGATCCTCGTCAATATGGCCGTATTCTGACGGGTGAGAACAATCATATTGTAAAAATGGTTGAGTACAAAGACGCTAATCCAAAAGAGCGGCAAATAAATCTTTGTAACAGCGGTTTACTCGCCATAAGGTCAGCTGACCTGTGGCCCTTACTGGATCGGGTCAAAAATAATAATGCGGCAGGTGAATATTATTTACCGGATATTGTTATGTTGGCCTTAGTGGATGGTGATGTCGCCGTCACCGTTGAAGCAGAAGCATGGGAAGTCACTGGAGTTAACAACCGTTCTGAATTGGCGCAGTTGGAAACGGTTTGGCAGACTAGAAAACGTACAAGGGTTATGGAAGAAGGCGCTTCTTTAGTCGCGCCTGAAACTGTATGGTTCAGCTATGATACAAAAATCGGACGCGATGTTACTATTGAGCCGCAGGTGTTTTTTGGACCTGAAGTAAAGATTGGCGATGGCGTTACTATTCACGCTTTTAGTCATATTGAAGGGGCTGAGGTTGCTGAAAAAGCCGAAATCGGACCCTTTGCGCGTTTACGTCCAGGGGCGGATATTGCCGAGAAAGCCAAAGTCGGCAATTTTGTCGAAATAAAAAAGGCCAAGGTCGAAAAAGGCGCCAAGGTTAATCATTTAACCTATATCGGGGATGCTTCCATTGGCGCAGGTGCCAATATAGGCGGCGGAACGATAACCTGCAATTATGATGGTTTTGGTAAATACCGAACAGAAATCGGGGAAAATGCCTTTATCGGTTCAAATAGTGCTTTGGTTGCGCCCGTGCGTATCGGTGCAGGGGCTATTATTGCTGCTGGTTCTATCGTGACATGCAATGTGCCTGATGATGCCTTGGCCATTGCACGCGGGCGGCAAGAAAATAAATCTTTATGGGCGAAGGCCTTCCGTGCTCATAAAAGCAAGGACAAAGCGAAAAAATAATCGCTTTAAAAGTTTGATTTAATTTATTTGAATGAAACAGATATACCGGCGGTATAAATACCGCCGGTATGTTTTTTAGATTCACCCTTTCATTAAAGGGTTTATCTATTCATTCTGACCCAGAACATTATCCAACCATTTTTTATCCAATGCCTGATCATTAGAGGCAGGTTTTTCTTTACCGGAATCTAATCTCGTTGGCATTTTTTCTGCTGGTTTAATCTGTGATGAAGGTGGTGGAGTTGCCTCTGCATGGCCATCGGACGGTGCGGGGGAGGAGACGCTATCAGTTGCTGTCCCATTGACAGATTGAGACGATGCAGCATCGCCGAAATAAGCTTCATCGTCAGGCTCGACTTGGGTATCGGGCAAGGTAACTTGCGTTTCAAAAGGCATGACAGGTCGATCTGCAACAGCAACCCGCATATATTGCGAGAAAGCAGCCGCAGGAGCGTGGCCACCTGATAGACCGGGTACTGTTTTTGAATCATCACGCCCCATCCAAATGCCGGTTGTTAGGCCGCTGGAAAAGCCGATAAACCATCCGTCATGATTGGACGAGGTGGTTCCCGTTTTACCGGCCACAGGACGTCCGATTTGTGCTGCCCGTGCGGTGCCCGTTGCCACAGCCGTTTGCAACAAATCAGTCATTTCGGCGGCCACCCAAGGGGCTAATAAGACCCGATCTTCATCGGTTGAATGTTGATAAAGGAGTTTACCATAACTTGTCGTAACGCGGCTGATTCCATAAGGCGTTACCGCGATGCCCTTTCGGGCAACAACGGCAAAAGCGCGTGTCATATCAATAAGGCGCACATCCGAGGTTCCCAGCACCATAGAAGGCACCACATCAATCGGGGTAGTAATACCCAATCTTTGCGCCATTGCTGCCACGGTATTGAAGCCGACCTGATTACCTAATTTAGCGGCAATAGTATTAAGGGAAAAGGCAAAAGCGGTGCGAATATTGATGTCGCCCGAAAAATGACGGGAGGCATTCCGCGGGCTCCAACCGTTGATCGTGACGGGTTCATCGACGATACGATCGTCCGGTTTAACGCCATTTTCCAAAGCGGCCAAATAGACAAATAGCTTGAAAGCGGAACCGGGTTGGCGCGTGGCCTGCGTCGCACGGTTATAAATAGAAGAAACATAATCGCGTCCCCCGACCATCGCTCGAACTGCACCATCGGTATCAAGCGTCACAAGAGCACCTTGTGCCCCTTTAGGGGTTGCGTTTTGAATGGTGGTATCCGCTGCTCTTTGCATCGTAAGATCAAGAGTCGTCCACACGTCAATCGGTTCAGTACTGGTTTCGATCAAGGAATCAAGCTGGGCTAAGGCCCAATCTGTAAAGTAACGTACCCCGTTTTGATGCGGTTCAGAGGATAAGCCAACATTTTCAGGATCGGCGTTAATTTGTTCTGTCGGGCTTATCAGATGTTGTTCTGCCATCAGCCCCAAGACCACTCTTCCGCGTCCGATTGCAGCCTCGGGATCAGCCGTCGGGGAATAATTGGAAGGGGCCTTTACCAAACCTGCAATAATAGCCGCTTCTGGCAAAGACAGCTGAGTCGCTGGGTGATTATAAAATTTACGGGATGCGGCATCTATACCATACGCACCACCGCCAAAATAAACCCGATTAAGATAGAGTTCTAGAATTTGGTTTTTCGTGAATTTCTGCTCCAAGGCGAGGGCAAGCATGGCTTCACGAATTTTACGGGCAAAGCTGTAATTATTGGTCAGAAAGACATTCCGTGCCAGCTGTTGGGTAATGGTGGAGGCGCCCTGCCAACGGCGGCCTTGTCCATGATGTAGCACGGCTATCCCAACGGCCCGAAGCATACCGATGGGATCGACACCAAGATGATAACGGAAGCGACGATCTTCTGTAGCAATCATCGCCTCGGTCATAGATTTGGGAATCTCGTTATAAGGGATCCAGCGTCCATAACCCGGCCCCATATTGACAATAACTGTGCCATCATTGGCATGCACTCGAATGGTTTGACCATTCGGAGACGCTTTCAGTTTATCAAAATCGGGCAGCGTACTCTTAGTAGTATAGACCGCTATCCCTAAAAGAACCGCCAAAGCGATGACGACAGCGCCTAAAATCCCGCCAGCTATCAAGAAGCTATGCAGGATTTTTCTTTTCGAGCGGCGTGGAGATGTTGGACGTTTAGAAAAGGAGCGGCTCATTTCATGGTCAATTACAGAGAGAAGAGAGTATCACGGATTGTGATGACGGGGATTAGGTGTGTCACGATCTTTGACGCGCCATAAAAGAAAAGGGGAGTTTTGAGGTAACGGCACGGCTTCAAGCCATAACGGCACCTGACCCTTCGCAAGTTGCGCATAGAATCCATTTTTAGCTTCGTTAAGATAAATTGAGGATTCGGGCATACCCGGACAAACTAATACCAGACTAATGGCATGGCGTCTTATAATATTTTCAGCCTGTTGCTGACTACCCCGAAAAGCATGATGTACATCAAGAATGGCTGTACCATTACGATGATAGGGGCCTGCTATTGCACGATGATGGGTCATCGCAATCAGTCTTGGGGCAAAATCGACAAAAGTTAAAATAGTGGCAGGGGGCAATGCCTCAATAGCCTGAAGCGCTGGAATTGTCGGACAGCGCCGTTCTGGATGAGGTGTTGAGGGCGTTGGATAGGAGGGGCTCTCTTTCTCGGATTTCGTTTTTCTAGAGTGGGTGGGTGATTTGGAAATTAAACCCAAAGATTTTGTCTTTTTCTGATCGGGATGCAACCAAGCTACTAATCGACTAGGTAAAAAGGTGGTTATAATAGAAAGCAGCAGAAGCAGTGTCACACTTCTCCATAAATTACTTTTCCATGGCCTATCTACTTTTATACCCTGCCATAGCTGCATGACGATCCAGCAACAGCTAGGCAATGCTAATATCTGAGCAGCGGGTGCTGTTCGTGTTTGCCATGCGGTCATTACAAAAGCGGCTGTAAATGTAAGAAATACCGTTATCCAACCGCCGATCCGTAACGATGATCGGTTACACCATAAGGCTGGCAAAAGCGCGATTATTCCAACGACAGGAAGCGATAAAATAAGAATAATAACTTTAAGATCACGCGTATAAACAGGTTTTGCTTCCCCGACATGGGATAACCATAGGTCATTTAGTTCGGGCGAAATACCTTCGGGGCGGCCAAGGCAATGCGGCCATGCCAAAGAAAAACCGGTAGCAATGATAATCCCTACAATAAAGGCGGCTATGAAGCGTAAGGGCCAATCCCCTCGCAAGCGTGTTATTAAAGCGAGTAAGAGGCCACCACCAACAGTGACACTTAACCAGACGGGCGATAGGGCATCACAAACTGGCCCACGATTGGCATAAGAAGCAAAAGCCAACCAGCCGACAAAACTGGTAAAGGCTAAGGTCAGACCGTAATAGCTTAGTCCTTTGGCGCGCTGAATATTGGCTACCCAAAATAAAGTCTGCATGCCGCCGGTCAATGCAATATAAGGCAACATTTCAAGGCCGATGATAAGCGAAAGCGTGGAGGCAATCGCAACGGTTAGGCTCCCTCTTTTAAAATCAGGATCCGCATTACCCGCGATCATCAAGCTTAAAAAAGCCAGCTGCCAACCATGATGGTCAATTCTAAGGGGAAGAAACATGCCCAAGGCGATACCCGCACATAATAACAGGCCATTCGCGATCAGAAAACTATGTGGCCCGATTAAACGACGACAGGTAAGGGCATTTCCAAAAAAGATGACACCTAGGGGTAAAAGCGGTGCCACAGCCACCGCAAAACGAGTAGCACCCCCTGTTCCAAGAAAAGGCTGGGTCAGAAGTATTAAGGCTGCAATAGGAATATCAACCAGCCGCGACCAGTGAATATTAGCCCCTTGAGGGGGGTTTAACCGATGCTGTTCCAGATCAAACCATTTTTGCCCATGCAACCAATCCTGTACCTCGGCAAAACGCAGATTGTCGTCCGTATCCGATAGGGAAAGCCAATGAATTCCGTGGCGGTGCATATAAAGTAAAAAGCCCGCTGTAATCAGCCAAAAAATCAGCGTAATCGCCCGCCAATGGTAAACAGTGAGATAGTCCCACAGTCCTTTTTGGGAATTGTCATAGCGAGAAGCCCGCCGAAATAGTGACAGCTTTTTATCGGAATAGGACGTATTTTTTATCATTCAGAGAAAGCTTTTATCAATTTCGGGTATAAGATGAATAAAGAAATCAGGAAAAACGCTAACAATCCCGAATTTATAAAAAAATTGGTCAAAAATACTTTATAAATGGGGCTTTAATCCTTTTCCTGAACAGTGCAATAGCTGTCCTGAAAACGCTAAGGGTGCACGGAGTCGATTACCCCTTATACCCGATAAAAAGAATGAGGTATGATGATCCGGCTTTTAAAGACGCATTTTCTTCTTAATGAAAATATCCATTTATTGGCAGGGCAGGTTGTTCGTTTTGGAATAACAGGTGGACTTACCACTTTAATAAATGCAGGCATTTATTATGGAGGTATTAAGTGGATTCACCTGTCTCCTTTACTAGCCAATTTTATCGGCTATCTTGTGGCTATGATAACCGGCTATATTATGCATAGCCGTTTTAGTTTCCGTGGACATGGCTGTCAGGATAGCCATTGGCAATTACTGCCTCGTTTCTTTCTGGCATCTTTGTTGAGCCTCGCAGGGAATAGTTTTTGGGTATGGTTATTAGTCGATGTGATGCATCAACTAAAATGGACACCGCTTCCCTTCATGATTTTTGTAACACCCTTGTTGAGCTTCTGGCTAAACCGCCAATGGGTATTTCATGCGCATTCCGATGAACTAACCGCCTCTGAATTATAGGATTTTTTTAATCTGCATTCGAACTAAATTGATAGCCTTATCATGGCTGGATAAAGGATATTCTGTTTGAGAGGGCGACGGAATACGATGATCAACCTTATATAAAATTCCATTTCGGGCTGACCAAACAGGTATAAGGCCTTTTGCATGAGGCCACGCATTGGGCGGAATATCTATAAGCCAGAAATAATCGAAGGCACTTCTTGGAAAATAGTGAACTGTTGTATCTAAATCTGCTGACCCACGAAAACGGCATCGGCGGGGGTAAAGTGATTGAGAGGGATCATGAGTGAAATGTCCTGCCTCGGGAAAGTGAATTGTTAAAAGCTGCTGTCCGGCAATAGCCCATTCGCTATTAGTAAAAGCATCTTTCCTAACGGTAGCCATAGCGGGTAAATGGCTCATATGATTGCTGTACCATGACATTAGACAAGGCGTTTCTACCATCGCTATAACGCGCGATCCCGGTTTTATATAGTTAAGCGCCGTTAGTTGTTGCTGATAGGCCTGATCATAAAGCCAAAAACTTATCGTTGTGGCTACCATTCTGGAAAGAAAAAATAGAAGAGCCGCTATAGCGGCTATCCGTGCAAAATTCCGATTAACGGGTGCTTTAAGCCCTATCAAAGCAAGGGCGAATAAATAGGGCGCAAGGCGCATATCTGCAAAAGCAGCGCTTAATAAGATGCGGGGCAGACAAATAAAGGCAACCGAAAGAATAAGACAAGCTAATCCTAACGGTCGTGCTAGATGAAATCGTCCTATCAGAAGGACTAGCACGGCTATAGCAATAGAAAGAATATCAAATAACTGCCATCGATCCCGCAAGGCAAAAAGAAGCCACTGCATTTTCAGATCAAATCGAAACCAGTCACCATTACCCTCGCTGACATGGCCGGAACGCCACAATATCATTAACAATATCGGCGGCAGTAGCGGTAGCATGGCCAGAAAAGTATCTAGGCCCGCTTGAAAAAAGGAGCGAATATAGGTCTTTCGTTGTCGCCGGGCAGAAGCGTAATTATTTGAGAGCTCAGCGGAAAAGCACAGTAACCCTAAAACACCCCATCCATAACTATGGCAAAGCCATATGATGATTCCAATTGGAATAAACAGGATGGCCCGCAAAACTGCATAATGAGTTTTCCCCCAATAAAGCCATAGCGCAAACGCATTAAAAGCCAGCGCCATTGACAAACAATAGTTAAGAAAGCCGAATTGGAAGGGAAAACTATAGATAAAAGGAAGCGCGAAAGCCGCCGTGGGAGGAATTTTTCCGTGAACCACTTTCGAGATAGCCAACAGCCCAGTAGCTGTTAGCAGTACCATCCCGATAACACCGATTTTAAAACCGGTTTCTAAACCGAATATATTAGCCAGCGGAATAATCAGGAGATCAAAGCCCAAATTGCCCACTAAATGCCAGTCAAAACTATACCATTGATGTAACCATGGTGAATGCACGATACCCAATTCTACGCGGTAGCGACCCAAATGTCCCGGCGCATCGGTAAGGGGGGGTAATACTGGCCATAAAAGCGGTATTGCCGAAAACAGGATAAGTGCCTGAATATAAAACGGATTCTGCCACCAATAACCAGTTTTTGAAGGTGATCGGAGAATACGGGGCCCGGGTAGAAAGGAAAACATCAGCGCGCTTATCCTTTTTCCTGTACCGATGTGCAAGATGATTTACTTCCTTTTAGTGTGGCATTGTATCGTGTATTGAGGCCTTACAGCCATGAAATGCCGAATATGTAAAAAATTTCGGTCTTATTATCCATAAGATAAAATCTCTTTTTTGCTGTCTTCTTAGCCCCTAAGAGGCTGGCTTTATCATAATTAAGGCAGTCTGCCGGGATCAGGACGAGTTACCCATGCATGATGATACCGTGAATAGACCGATAGCTGTTCAGACCTCCTCTGAAATATCGGAAAGTAAATCTGATATAACGATTATGTCCCCCCGCCTTTCAGTCGTCATTCCGACCTATAATGAAAAAGGGAATATTGAGGCTTTGGTCTCTGCTGTCAGGCAAGCCCTTATCGGCATAGAATGGGAAATGATTGTCGTCGATGATGATAGCCCCGATGAAACCTATGAACTGGCTTTCCAATTATCCCATCAAGAACCTCGTTTACATTGCATCAGAAGAGTAGGGCGCAGAGGTCTATCTTCTGCGGTTGTGGAAGGTGCTCTAGCTGCCAATGGGGATTTTATTGCGGTTATGGATGCTGATTTTCAGCATGACGAAAAAATTCTGAAAACCATGTATAAAAAAATGATAGCTACTGGTGCTGATCTTGTGGTCGGGACGCGTTATGCCCATGGGGGTGGTATTCCAGATTGGGATCAAAAGCGTCGGCAAATGAGTGATTTTGCGACAAAAGTCAGTCGTTTGCTGATTGGCGATCAAACCTCTGATCCGATGAGCGGTTTTTTCATGTTACGACGTGATGTGATTGAGCAATCCGTGCATGATCTATCTCAACAAGGCTATAAAATACTATTGGACATTATCAGTTCTGCGGCGACCCCCCTTCATATAGAAGAAGTCTCTTATATCTTTCGGAATCGACGCGAGGGTGAAAGCAAGGTTAGCCTTCAGGTGATAGCAGAATTTTTATTTCAAATTATCGAAAAAGTATCGCATGGGCTAATCCCCGGACGTTTTGTTTTATTTAGTGCCGTAGGGGGTTTGGGTTTATGTGTGCATTTAAGCATTCTGTTTTTGATGAAGTCTTATAACATTGCTTTTTTACCCGCACAGATTGCCGCCATCAGTTGCGCTATGCTTTTCAACTTCTTTGTTAACAATGAACTGACCTACCGGGATAGGCGCCTAAAGGGATGGGCCTTTATTCCGGGACTTTTGGTGTTTTGTATAATTTGTAGTATCGGGGCTTTAGCTAATATCGGGGTTGCTGAATTAGCAATCCACAGGACATCAAGTTGGTCTTTGGCAGGATTAGCGGGGGCGCTTATTGGGGCAGCTTTCAATTTTGGAGCGGCCAGTAAACTGATATGGGAACGCGTAAAGAAGCCAAAACGGCGCTTGAAGAAAAAGATTAGTTAATCTTTTTAACTTCAATTATTCGATTAACCGGATAATTTTTATCGAAAAATTGTAGCGGCTAAGACTGAAAATTTTTCTCTGAAGCTAGCCTAAAACAGTCCTCACAGGGTGCCCCTTTTATATGCCTATACTTGCTGATCATGTTTTATTTATTGATGCAGAAGCTATTGTTATCGATAAACCTGCTGGCTTACCCGTGACATCGGTGCGTGATGGCTCCTTTAGTGTAGAAAACTATCTTGCTTCCTTATGTTTCGGTTTTAAACGCTGGCCCATGATTGTGCATCGCTTGGATCGGGATACATCCGGTTGCTTATTATTGGCGCGAAATCCACGTATTCATCGTCGTTTTTCAGAGGCCTTTAGCCAAGGTCTGGTTAAAAAATGCTATTGGGCCATTTTAAGCGGCATTCCTGATAAAGAATCCGGTATTATTGACTTACCGCTTACCAAAATTTCCAGTGTTCAAAAAGGGTGGCAGATTATCGCTGATCCAAAAGGAAAAAGAGCGGTTACGAGATGGCATTTGTTGGCACGTATAGGCGCGTATAGCTTAGTTGAATTTCAACCGGAAACCGGACGAACCCACCAGCTTCGAGTACATGCCGCGACAGGGCTAGGCTTGCCCATTTTGGGCGATCCTTTTTATGGTACCGATAAAAGTCAAAAGAGTGAACGGATGATGTTACATGCCCGTTCTCTGATGGTGCCTCGTGAAAATAAAAAGCCCGTTGCGGCTGTCGCGCCTATTCCAAAGGCTTTTAAATTATTAGGGGTAAAAGATAAAAATTATCGAGAAAACAGTGAAGCGTAAAAGCTGTTTATCAAAATCTTGGG
Organism: Zymomonas mobilis subsp. pomaceae ATCC 29192; assembly: GCF_000218875.1. Taxonomy (NCBI): domain Bacteria; kingdom Pseudomonadati; phylum Pseudomonadota; class Alphaproteobacteria; order Sphingomonadales; family Zymomonadaceae; genus Zymomonas; species Zymomonas mobilis. The sequence continues at coordinate 810,580 of NC_015709.1, read as the reverse complement.
GTCTCTAGCCCAATTTATACATCAAAAATCAGGGCGGCGGCGTGCAGCCTTTACTAAGGCGCGTTTTGTTTTGCTTTCTATCCGCCGCTTCTTGCTGGCAAAGCTTGCCTTGGTAGGGCGTCGTTTTTTAGGCACCAAAGTTGCAGAACGAATCAGTTCAATAAGGCGTTCTCTTGCATCGGCTCGATTGAGCGGTTGATCCCGAAAACGTTGTGCCTGAATGACCAGCACATCCTTGTTGTTGATTCTATAACCTGCAATCTCCCTTAAACGCTCAATAACAAGCTGAGGCAAAGAGGAGGTTGCCATATTAAAGCGTAATTCGACAGCAGAAGAGACTTTGTTAACATTCTGCCCACCCGGTCCAGAAGCACGGATGAAGGATTCTTCAATATCATCCGTGTCGATACTGATAGAAGGGGAAATAAAATATTTGGCCATAAAAATTGGAAATCTTGATAAAAATTTTTGATTTTCGAAAAAAAATAATATTTTTTTTATTATCACCAGAATGGTGCATTGAGCATAAACCGAATTACAGTTACTCTTTCATCATGTTTTCATTTTCGATCAGTACCAGTAGCAAAGAAAGCCTGTATAGCGACTTGCTGACAGCGCTGAAAGAATTACTTTCTGGGGAAAGTGATCCCATTGCCAATATGGCCAATGTGACGGCTTTGCTTTGGGAATATGTACCTGATCTTACTTGGGTCGGCTTTTACCGCGCCGTTCGAAGCTATCTGGTATTAGGCCCATTCCAAGGAAAGGTAGCCTGTGCCAAAATCTCTTATGGCTTAGGGGTTTGTGGAACGGCCGCCGCCACTGGACGTGTCCAATGCGTTCGGGATGTACATACTTTTCCCGGTCATATCGCCTGTGATCCCAGTGCTTCTTCAGAATTGGTTATTCCGGTTCGGGGTAAAAGTGGACAGTTAATTGCTGTCATAGATCTCGAAAGTGCTAACTTAGGGCGCTTTGATAAAGCCGATGTGGACGGCTGTGTGCGTTTGATGACAGAAATCGGGCCATATCTAGAATAAAACTGATTTTCAATTTTAAGGAGTTATCCCATAAATTATCGAAGTTACGATATTAAAGAGATTACGCTAGAAGATTGTCTACCCTTAAGACAATCGATTTTGTGGCCTGCTCTTACGGAAGCGGAATGTGTAACACCGGGCGATAAAAAAGCTACTCATTTCGGAAGTTTTGACGGCGACGTGCTTATCGGTTGTGCCTCTTTCCATCACATAAGCGATAAAGAAATGCGGATAAGGCGTGTCGCTGTTTTACCGCAATATCGTGGACACGGAATTGGCAGCTTTCTTTTGAAAACTGCCTTGGAAAGAATGCAACTGCCTCATTTAGAAGAAATATGGCTTAATGCGCGCATCCCGGCCCAAAATTTTTATAAAAGGTTAGGGTTCCATACGGTTGGAGAACGTTTCTTTGAAAGAGAAGTTGAAGAAATTCGTATGATAAAAAAGGCCATGTCCGTTTAAAAATATCATATCATTTCATGATAACGATACGATAAAATAATAGTCTGTTACGCTTCTATTCAAGGGCACCATAGTTATCTACTAGAAATAGTAACGCAAGATAACGTGAAGATAGGGCGTATCATAATGAACTTTCCCACCATGAAGCGATATATACTGGTAGCGATTATCTCGACGGGTATGGCTTTTCCTTTATATGCACAAGGGGGTTCACCTTCGGATAACCGAGGCGATCCTGTGGTAAGGTCAGTAGAAAATGGCTCACCATATTTGATTCCTTCTCGCTCGGGTGGCGACCAAGGGCAAGGCCGTCAGGGTCGAGATGGGCGCGATGGGCGAGACGGGGATTATCGAAATCGGGGTGGGGATTATCGGGACGGCGGCCGTGGTGGTCCCTCTCGTATGAGAATGGGAGGACGGTTGCCCCGACATTGGCGTTCCTATGGTGGTGATTTATCCAACTGGTCTTATTATGGTTTACCTGCGCCCGGTAGAGATCAGCGATGGGTTCGATATTATCAGGATATTTTTTTGGTAGATATGGTGGGCAATATTCTGGCGACTGCTGGTCAAAATGGCGTCGGTTATAATGCCCCTGGGCCTTATAATAATACTTACAATAATAGCGGTTATTATGGTGACGGCAGCTATGGCGGTAATGGGTATCAGAATTATCCTGATAGCAATGGATATAATAGCGGCTATTATGGCAATAATTATGGTTACTATCAAACGGCGCCTAATGCGCCGGAGGCCCCGCAAGCCCCACCAGTTGGAGGTGGCGCGTATGGCAAGTCTCAATATAAGACCCCTGAAGGCGCAGCGGTGTCTCCTGTAACCCAAGATGATGCGAATGGTTGGAGATCTGAGCCATCACAGCAGGGTGGCGTTAGTTATGATGAACGCGAAGAGTACAATAATTATAGTCCTCAATAATTAAAGATGACCATAAATAATAGAAAATATTGTTCCTCATTCTTTAATGAGTCATTTATAGAATGAAATTGATAATTGGAATGATATTTTAAAAGTCATTCCTCGTTTTTTCAAATCCGTGTTCAAATCTATGATAGAATCTACAAGATACTTATCTGATTATTAAATTCTTAGATAAGATCAATTTTTGATCTGTTTTCTTTGATTTTTCTGTTTAGAATGTATTGTTGTCTTCTTTCAAATAGGTGTCGGGTAATATTTAAGATGTTTTTCTGATCCTGTAGGGTAATAAAGGTTTTTTTGCCCTAACAGGCAACAGACGTGAATAGAAAAAGGACCATGTCCGGATGTCGATTGAAGTCAAGATGCCAGCGCTTTCGCCTACAATGACAGAAGGCACGCTTGCTAAATGGTTAGTTAAAGAGGGAGATACCGTTAAAGCAGGCGATATTCTGGCCGAAATCGAAACTGATAAAGCCATCATGGAATTTGAAACCGTTGATGCTGGCATTATTGCTAAAATTTTAGTGCCAGAAGGCACCGAAAATGTTGCCGTCGGTCAGGTCATTGCGGTTATGGCTGAAGCGGGAGAGGATGTGAAATCCGTAGCAGATTCGGCAAAGTCCGCTGCAGAATCATCCCCTGCCCAAGAAAAAGCAGAAGCGTCAGACGGGGCACTTTCTATGGATGCCGCTCTTGAAAAAGCAATCAGTAATGCAAAGCAAGCGGCTGATTCGCCTATTTTTCAAAATTCAGAAAATCTACCCGCGCCTAATCGGATAAAAGCTAGTCCATTAGCTAAACGTCTGGCTAAAAATAATAATGTAGATTTATCAAAAATATCCGGTACCGGCCCGCATGGACGAATCGTCAAGGCTGATATTGACGCTTTTATCCGCCAATCTTCTCCCATATCTTCGCCCAATATTACTGTTTCTGGTGAGGCGTTGAAGCATGCTACACCGCATGAGACGGTTAAACTATCCAATATGCGACGTGTTATTGCCCGCCGTTTGACAGAATCAAAACAAACTATTCCGCATATTTATTTAACCGTTGATGTTAAACTTGATGCACTTTTAGCCCTGCGATCAGAATTAAATGAGGTTTTTTCTGAGAAAAATATTAAAATCTCTGTCAATGATATGCTGATTAAAGCACAAGCCTTAGCTTTAAGAGCCGTCCCAAAAGTCAATGTCGGCTTTGATGGCGATCAGATGTTGCAATTTTCGCGTGCCGATATTTCCGTGGCAGTGTCTATTCCTGGGGGATTGATTACCCCCATTTTAAAAAATGCGGATGGTAAAAAACTGTCTGATCTTTCAGTTGAAATGAAAGATCTGATAGCCCGTGCCCGTGAAGGTCGTTTGCAACCTGAAGATTATCAAGGGGGTACCGCAAGCCTTTCAAATATGGGTATGTTTGCTATTAAACAATTCAGTGCTGTTATAAATCCACCGCAAGCTTCTATCTTAGCTATTGGGGCTGGTGAAAAACGGCCTTGTGTTGTCGATGATGAAATTAGCATAGCTACGCTGGCTACGGTGACAGGTAGTTTTGATCATCGCGTTATTGATGGTGCTGATGGTGCTGTTTTCATGTCGACTTTTAAACGCTTGATTGAAAAACCCTTGGGGATTTTGGCATAATGAGTAATCAAGTCACAAAAACAGAAAATTCTGTGGAATTACCGCCTGCGGGTAGTCCTGAAATTCGTGTCATTGCAATGCCTGCCAACACCAACGCTGATGGCCGAATGTTTGGCGGATGGCTAATGGGCATGTTGGATCAGGCCGCCGGTTTGGTTGCGGCCCGTCATGCTTTAGCGCGCGTTGTTACCGTTGCCGCGGATTCGATTACCTTTCATGCACCGGTTCAGGTTGGTGATGAATTCTCGCTCTATGCCCGCTTAGTCAAAGTCGGGCGAACCTCGATGAAAATCGAAGTCGAAGGCTGGCGGCGTGTGCGCCATGAATTAGAAACTACCAAGGCAATTTCTGGGCTATTTACTTTTGTCGCGATCGGTGAAGATCGTCGACCTTGTCAGGTCCCGCCGATAGGTGAAACGCGCCTCTTGTCGGATAAATAATCCTATAAAGAATGCAGCCCCAGAGAATATAAATTAGGAAGACTCAGGCATGGCCGATGATTTTGATCTTGTTGTTTTAGGTGGAGGACCGGGAGGCTATGTTGCGGCTATTCGGGCTTCTCAACTAAAACTAAAAGTAGCGCTTGTGGAGCGCGTTCATCTGGGTGGCGTGTGTCTTAACTGGGGTTGTATTCCAACGAAGGCTTTGTTGCGTTCGGCTGAAGTTTATCAAGAAATGCTTCATGCTGAAGAGTATGGTTTGACATCCGTTAAGCTTGATTTTGATCTCAATAAAATCATTGCTCGTTCTCGAGAAGTAGCGGCCCGTTTAGCATCGGGCGTTAAAACTTTATTACGGAAGAACAAGGTAACGGTTATCAGCGGGGAAGGGCGTCTCACGGATTCCCGTCAGGTTATTGTCAAAGCCTCTGATGGCACAGAACATACCCTTAAAGCGAAAGATGTTATTGTTGCGACGGGTGCTAGGGCAAGGCAACTTCCAACAGCGCCTGCGGATGGTAAGCGTATTTGGACTTATCACCATGCTTTAAAGCCGCCGATGATGCCAAAACGGTTGTTGGTTATTGGATCTGGAGCTATCGGGATGGAATTCGCAAGCTTTTATGCGGATTTTGGAGCCGATGTTACGATCGTCGAACATGCCCCTCAAATTTTACCGTTAGAAGATGCCGAAGTCAGTGCTTATGTGGCTAAAGCTTTCCAAAAACGGGGTATTCGGATATTAACGAAGTCAACTTTGCATCAATTATCTTCAGATGATGAAGGTGTTACAGCAGATATTGTCGGTGCCGATGGTCAGACATTACAAGAACGCTTTAGTCATGCTATCGTCGCTATTGGGGTAGTCGCCAATGTCGAGGATATTGGTCTTGAAAAGCTAGGCGTTAAACTGGAAAGAGGCTTTATTGCAACCGATGGTTTTGGTCGTACTAATGTAAAAAATGTCTGGGCTATTGGGGATGTAGCAGGTGCGCCTTGCTTGGCGCATAAGGCAAGTCATCAAGGGGTGATTGCAGCCGAAGCCATCGCGGGCATAGAACACGCACGGCCTCTTGATATTCATAATATTCCGGGATGTACCTATGCCCGTCCTCAGGTGGCAAGCGTTGGTCTTACAGAAGAAAAGGCAAGACAACAGGGATTCCAAATTAAAGTCGGGAATTTTCCTTTCATCGCTAATGGTAAAGCTATTGCGCAAGGATCAACCGATGGTTTTGTAAAAACCATTTTTGATAGTGAGACTGGTGCGCTTTTGGGTGCTCATATGGTCGGTGCTGAAGTAACAGAGATGATACAAGGCTATACGGTTGCTAGAACGTTAGAGACAACTGAAGCTGAAATTATGGAAAGTATTTTCCCGCATCCGACACTTTCGGAAGCTATGCATGAAAGTGTCTTAGCTGCCTATGGCCGCGCCCTTCATTATTGAGCGGAGGAATTTTGTCTTTTATTCCCAGCCGCCTGCGTTGCGGTACTATCATATTCTCTGCTACTCTGTGTTTATTAATCGGATGGCTGACCGCATCGAGCGCACCAGGCAAATTTGATCTGGAAATATTGCGCCTAATTGGCGGATTTGCATCCCACCATCAGTGGTTTGCTGATATTGCCCGCCTAGGCAGTTTTGCGGGTAATGTTTCTATTCGTGTAGCCTGCATTCTTGTTACTTTTGTTGTGATGCTCTTTCTGCGAGACCGAGCAGGGGCAATATTTGTTTTAGTCGCTCCGTTGGGAGGATGGGCTTTTTTTTCTTTTTTAAAATGCTTGATAAATCGTCCTCGTCCCTTGATTTTTTTTCATCTTGATCACGTTTCAGGAGCTAGCTTTCCCAGTGGGCATAGCACCAATACTATGATCGTCTATCCGGTTGTCGCCTTGCTTATTAGGCGCCATGGAGGCGGAACATGGTGGATATATCTATCCATTGCTATTGCCTTGTTTGTCGGATTTTCTCGTATTGCTTTAGCTGTTCATTGGCCAAGCGATGTTCTTGGAGGCTGGACCGCAGGATTTGCTTGGTTACTTATCTGCTGTCAAATCTGGGATAGATGGGCGATAAAAGGGAATACCGTATCTCCCCTTCTTGACAAAAATCCTTTGTCATCCACCGTTAATAATTATGAGCAAGATCCACGCTAAAAAGCTATTGGAAATAAGGCTTGTTTGTTCTGATAATTATTCTAGCCTGAAAGATCATATGCCTTTATAGAAAGCATAGCGAAGGCAGAGTGATTCTGTCCGTTGCAATTTCTTTTACTAAAAGGCGTAAATTTGTTGATGGAAAGACTCTTTCCATTGACCGTTGCCGTTATCGTCGCTATAGCGCCCGTCTACTTCCCTGTCGACGGTGAATCTTTGGCGTCAGACGGGTGCGCTTGAACATTGCCAATATACGCTTGTATTTTTTCTGAAAAATCGCGCATCTGGGCTTAGTGTTTTAGTCTAATGCGTCTTAAAATGATCTATTAGGATCGTTACCAGACGTAGTTGTATATTGGTAAAGTAACTCTTGAGGTGAAGGGCTTCATGCCGACGATTAATCAATTGGTCCGTAAGGGCCGTCAGTTACAGAAGGAACGTTCCAAAGTTCCTGCCATGGAGGCAAATCCGCAGAAGCGGGGTGTCTGTACGCGTGTTTATACCACGACGCCGAAGAAGCCAAACTCCGCTCTTCGTAAAGTGGCCAAGGTTCGTCTGACCAATCAACGCGAAGTTATCAGCTATATTCCCGGTGAAGGTCATAACCTTCAGGAGCATTCGGTGGTGCTTATCCGTGGTGGTCGTGTTCGCGATCTTCCTGGTGTGCGTTACCACGTTCTGCGCGGTGTTCTTGATACCCAGGGTGTCAAAGATCGTAAGCAGAGCCGTTCCAAATATGGCGCCAAACGGCCCAAGTAAGAGGTTGAACTGATATGGCACGTCGTCGTCGCCCGGAAAAACGCGAGATTTTACCTGATCCTAAATTTGGGGATGTGGTACTTTCAAAATTTATGAATTCAGTGATGTTAGATGGTAAAAAATCTGTCGCTGAAAGTATTCTTTATTCTGCTCTGGATGCTATCGAAGCGCGCGCTAAACGCGTACCTTTGGAAGTTTTCCATGAAGCGCTCGAAAATGTAAAGCCGGGTATTGAAGTACGCAGCCGCCGTGTTGGTGGTGCAACTTATCAGGTGCCGGTTGAAGTCCGTCCAGATCGTGCGCAGGCTTTAGCCATTCGTTGGTTAATCACCGCTTCTCGTGCGCGTTCTGAACATAGCATGTCTGCCCGTTTGTCGGGTGAGTTGTTAGATGCTGCTAACAATCGTGGCAATGCCGTCAAGAAGCGTGAAGATACGCATCGTATGGCAGAAGCCAACCGTGCTTTCTCGCATTATCGCTGGTAACGGCTTTACCCTATACCGGACAGACAAACATTTGTCCGGTCACGGAGACTAAGGATCATGGCCCGCAAATATCCGCTCGATAAATATCGTAATATCGGTATTATGGCTCATATTGATGCCGGTAAAACGACCACAACCGAGCGTATTCTTTTCTATACCGGTAAGTCTTACAAGATCGGCGAAGTCCATGAAGGCACGGCGACCATGGATTGGATGGAACAGGAACAGGAGCGCGGGATTACGATCACGTCTGCTGCGACTACCTGTTTTTGGAATGATCACCGGATTAATATCATTGATACGCCGGGACATGTCGATTTCACTATTGAGGTCGAACGTTCTCTTCGTGTGTTAGATGGTGCTGTCGCCTGTTTCGATGGGGTTGCCGGTGTTGAGCCGCAATCTGAAACAGTGTGGCGTCAGGCTGAAAAATACAACGTTCCACGTATGTGTTTCGTGAATAAGCTTGACCGTACTGGTGCTAATTTTCTTCGTTGTGTCGAGATGATCAAAGATCGTCTGGGTGCACGGCCTTTGGTTCTTTATTTGCCTATTGGCCTTGAAGGTGACTTTAAAGGTTTGGTAGATCTGGTCGAAAATCGTGCTATTATTTGGCTTGAAGAAAGCCTTGGTGCGAAATTTGAATATCAGGAAATTCCTGATAAGTATAAGGCTGAAGCTGAAGCGGCGCGTGCTGAACTGATCGAAATGGCAGTTGAGCAAGACGAAGCCGTGATGGAGTCTTATCTCGAAGGTACTGAACCAGACGTCGCGACATTGAAGAAACTGATCCGTAAAGGCACCTTGGCACAGGATTTTGTGCCGGTTCTTTGTGGCTCTGCTTTCAAAAATAAAGGCGTTCAGCCTTTATTGGATGCCGTCGTTGACTATCTGCCAAGCCCGCTTGATATTCCGCCAGTTGAAGGCGTGAAGCTTGATGGTGAGACTCGGGATAGCCGCAAGCCATCCGATGACGAACCTTTTTCTGCGCTTGCTTTTAAGATCATGAACGATCCTTTTGTCGGTTCATTAACCTTTGCCCGTATTTATTCTGGTAAACTCACCAAGGGTACCGTTTTAAATTCGGTTAAGGATAAGCGCGAAAAAGTCGGTCGTATGCTTCTTATGCATGCCAACAGCCGTGAAGATATCGAAGAAGCTTATGCTGGCGATATTGTTGCTTTGGTCGGCATGAAAGAAACTACTACGGGTGATACCCTTTGTGCGCCGAATGCACCGATTATTCTTGAACGGATGGAATTTCCGGAACCAGTGATCGAAGTCGCTGTTGAACCGAAAACGAAAGCCGATCAGGAAAAAATGGGGCTTGCCCTCAATCGTTTGGCCGCCGAAGATCCTTCTTTCCGTGTTGCGTCTGATTTTGAATCAGGACAGACGATTATTAAGGGTATGGGTGAACTTCACCTTGATATTCTTGTTGATCGTATGAAGCGTGAATTTAAGGTCGAGGCTAACGTTGGTGCCCCGCAAGTGGCTTATCGTGAATCTCTCGCCCGTCCGGTCGACATCGATTTCACCCATAAGAAACAATCTGGTGGTTCTGGTCAATTCGGTCGCGTCAAGATTAACCTTATTCCGGGTGAGCGCGGTTCAGGCATTGAATTTTTTGACGAAATTAAGGGTGGTAATATTCCTCGTGAATATATTCCTTCTGTCGAAAAAGGTATGCGTGAAACGGCAGAAACAGGTTCTTTAATCGGCTTCCCGATTATCGATTTTGAAATCCATCTGACTGATGGTGCCTACCATGACGTCGATTCTTCTGCTCTTGCCTTTGAAATTGCTGGCCGTGGTGCTATGCGTGAAGCGGCTCAGAAGGCAGGAATCAAATTACTTGAACCTGTTATGCGGGTTGAAGTGATTACTCCGGAAGATTATCTCGGCGATGTGATCGGCGATATGAATTCGCGTCGCGGCCAAATTCAGGGTACCGACACGCGCGGTAATGCCCAGGTCGTTGAAGCGATGGTGCCGCTGGCTAACATGTTCGGCTATGTGAACCAGCTACGTTCCTTTACGCAAGGACGCGCCCAGTATTCTATGCAATTTTCGCATTATGATGAGGTCCCAGCTAACGTTGCGGATGAACTCAAAGCGAAGATGGCTTAATTAAATACTGGCATAAGCCGAAAAATGTCGTTATGAGCGCGCCGCAAGTAGCGCGGCGCGCTCAATGCAACAGTGATAACGAAGCGGTAACAAAAAGAGGTAACTAATGGCGAAAGCTAAGTTTGAGCGGAATAAGCCGCATTGCAATATCGGTACCATCGGTCACGTCGATCATGGTAAAACTACCCTGACGGCAGCTATTACTAAAGTTCTGGCTGAAGCCAATGGTGACAATGTTTTTGTTGACTATGCCAACATTGATAAAGCACCGGAAGAACGCGAACGTGGTATTACCATTTCGACTTCCCACGTTGAATATGAAACTGCGAATCGCCATTATGCGCATGTCGATTGCCCAGGCCATGCTGACTATGTGAAAAACATGATCACTGGTGCCGCCCAAATGGATGGTGCTATTCTCGTTGTGTCCGCTGCTGATGGCCCTATGCCACAGACCCGCGAACATATCCTTCTTGCTCGTCAGGTTGGTGTGCCAGCGCTCGTTGTATTCATGAACAAAGTTGATCAGGTCGATGATCCTGAACTTCTGGAACTCGTCGAATTAGAAATTCGCGAACTTCTTTCCAGCTATGACTTCCCAGGCGATGATATTCCGATCGTTAAAGGGTCTGCTCTCGCCGCTTTGGAAGGTAAGAACCCAGAAATCGGTAAAGAAGCTATTCTTTCTCTGATGGCTGCTGTTGATGAATACATTCCACAGCCGGAACGTCCACTCGACAAAAACTTCCTGATGCCAATCGAAGATGTGTTCTCGATTTCTGGTCGCGGTACCGTTGTAACGGGTCGTGTTGAAACCGGTATCGTCAAGGTCGGTGAAGAAGTTGAAATCGTTGGTCTGCGTGATACCAAAAAGACCACGGTAACCGGCGTTGAAATGTTCCGCAAGCTGCTTGATCAAGGTCAGGCTGGCGATAATATTGGTGCGCTGCTTCGTGGTACGGCTCGTACCGAAGTTGAGCGTGGTCAGGTTCTTGCTAAACCAGGTTCCATCACGCCGCATACTGAATTCAAAGCTGAAGTTTACGTGCTGTCGAAAGACGAAGGTGGCCGTCATACGCCGTTCTTCGCAAACTATCGTCCGCAGTTCTACTTCCGTACCACGGATGTTACCGGTGAAATTACGTTACCGGAAGACGTCGAAATGGTTATGCCAGGCGACAATATCGCCCTCGGTGTGAAGCTGATTGCCCCGATCGCTATGGATCCGGGTCTTCGTTTCGCTATCCGTGAAGGTGGCCGTACCGTTGGTGCCGGTGTTGTGAGCACGATCAACAAGTAATTCGTTAGCTAACCGGTATTATGCCGGTTAGCTCTTTTTTTCTAAGAGGGCGCAAAAGGCTTGGAGTCTTAGCGCCTTCTCGTTCTTTGAAATGGTTAAGGGATATGGATACGCAGAATATTCGCATTCGCCTCAAGGCGTTTGATCATCGTGTTTTAGATCAGGCTACTGGTGATATTGCTGACACAGCTCGTCGCACAGGTGCTCTTATTCGCGGGCCGATTCCCTTGCCAACGCGCATTGAGAAATTCACGGTTAACCGTGGCCCGCATATTGATAAGAAGTCACGCGAGCAATTCGAAGTGCGCACCTATAAGCGCTTGTTGGATATCGTCCAGCCAACGCCGCAGACCGTCGATGCTTTGATGAAGCTTGATTTGGCTGCTGGTGTTGAAGTCGAGATCAAATTAGCCTAAGAGTGCGATAGCCGGCAATATTTTTGCCGGCTTTTCCTTTTTGTCGCGCGACGATATTTTTTTACCCCTCCTTAAAAGGGAAGGGTAGATTTCTATGATGAAATACTATATTCACCGTTGCAGACAAGCAGGGATACCGGCCAGTTTTTAACTGGTGTCATGCGTCCCCGCCTTATTTACTATGTTTCATAGTATACTGGCCCTGGCGGGGGCTTTAATTGTAAAGGGGTCAGCTCCTTCGTCATTCGGGCGTAGGAGCTTTTCGTTTATCATGCTCGCCGCTGTCGCGAGCCTCTGAAGGAGTGACGGATCATGCGTACTGGCGTGATCGCCAAGAAGGTCGGAATGACGCGCCTGTTTCAGGAAGATGGTCGGCATGTGCCGGTAACTGTCCTGAAGCTTGAAGGCGTGCAGGTCGTGGCCGTTAAAAATAAAGATCAGGATGGTTATGTTGCGGTTCAGCTGGGTGCAGGTTCTGCCAAAGCTAAGAACTTGACCAAGCCTGAACGGGGTCATTTTGCAAAGGCCGAAGTAGAGCTGAAAGCAAAGCTGGTTGAGTTCCCCGTCGCTGAAGATGCCGTTTTGGAAGTCGGAACTGCTATTTCTGCTGACCACTTCATTGCAGGTCAGTTAGTGGATATTTCCGGTCAAACCCAAGGTAAGGGTTTTGCCGGTGCTATGAAGCGTTGGGGCTTCGGCGGTTTGCGGGCTACCCATGGTGTGTCTTTGTCTCACCGTTCTCATGGTTCTACGGGTAACCGTCAGGATCCAGGTCGCGTTTTCAAAAACAAGAAAATGGCAGGTCACATGGGTGCCCGTCAGCGTACTCAGCAAAATCTGGAAGTCATTTCCACGGATGTTGAACGCGATCTGATTTTTGTTCGTGGTTCTGTTCCCGGTTCCAAGGGTGCATGGCTGATCGTTCGCGATGCTGTAAAAGTAGCGCGTCCCGCTGAAGCACCGTATCCGGCAGCTGTCAAAGCTGCGAACGGCAACGAGGCTCCGGCTGCACCGGTTGCCGCTGAAGGTCAGGAGGGCTGATCGTGAAAGTTGAAGTTCAGTCCCTCGATGCTTCCCAGAAGGGCAGTATCGAGCTTAATGATGCCGTATTCGATGTCGAACCGCGTGCTGATATCCTGCATCGTGTTGTTACGTGGCAGCTTGAGAAGCGTCGTGCTCCGACTCGCGCTACCCGCGAACGGGCTGATGTTGCTCGCACTGGTAAGAAATTTGGTCGCCAAAAAGGTGGCGGTACGGCTCGTCACGGTGATCGTCGCGCCCCGATCTTTATCGGTGGTGGTAAAGCGCATGGTGCGCGGGCACGGGTTTTTAATCCGTCTCTTAACAAGAAGCTGCGTACCCTTGGGCTTCGTATGGCTTTGTCGTCAAAGGCAAAGGCAGGCGCTCTGATCGTGGTCGATGCTTTGGATGTTGATGAAGCGAAGACCAAGTTCTTGGCTACTCAGATCAAATCTTTGGGTTTTGGCCCGAAAGTATTAGTTGTTGATGGTGAAACGGTGAATGAAAATTTCGCTCGTGCTTCCAGCAACTTGGTTGGTCTTGATGTGCTGCCTGCAATTGGTGCCAATGTCTACGACATTCTGAAACATGACACGCTGGTGCTGACGCGCGCCGCTGTTGAAAAGCTGGAGGCTCGTCTCAATGGCTAAAACTCAGGATGGGGTGGCTATTCGCCACTATGATGTTGTGCTCGGTCCGCATATCACCGAAAAATCAACGATGGTCTCCGAGCATAACGCAGTGGTTTTCAAAGTAGCCGCTGACGCAACCAAGCCTGCTATCAAAGAAGCTGTTGAAGCTTTATTTGGGGTTTCGGTCAAATCAGTGAATACGATTATCACTAAGGGTAAGACCAAAAAGTGGAAAGGCCGTCCTTATCGGCGGTCAGACGTCAAAAAGGCGATCGTGACTCTGGCTGAAGGTCAGTCGATCGACGTGACGACAGGGGTCTAGGACGATGGCTCTTAAGCATTATAATCCGACCAGTCCGGCCCGTCGTGGTCTTATTCTGGTCGATCGCTCGTCTTTGTGGAAAGGCCAACCGGTAAAATCCCTCACGGAGGGGAAAAATAAAACCGGTGGTCGTAATAACAAAGGCCACAGAACTTCACGCGGTATCGGTGGCGGTCACAAGCAAAAATATCGTATCGTCGATTTTAAACGGCGTAAATGGGATATGTCTGCTACGGTTCAGCGTATCGAATACGATCCGAACCGTTCCGCTTTTATCGCGCTTGTTCAGTATGAAGATGAAAGCTTAGCTTACATCTTGGCACCGCAGCGTTTAGGCGTTGGTGATGTTATCATTGCGGCCCGTAAAGCCGATGTGAAACCCGGTAATGCCATGGAAATCGGTCAAGCACCGGTTGGTACCATTGTGCATAATATCGAACTGAAACCAAGCAAGGGTGGTCAGCTGGCTCGTGCAGCTGGTGCTTACGCTCAAATCGTTGGTCGCGATAAGGGTATGGTTATGATTCGCCTGAATTCAGGTGAACAACGCTATATTCGTTCTGACTGCATGGTAACGGTTGGCGCCGTGTCAAACTCTGACAATGCCAATCAGAACTTTGCCAAAGCCGGTCGTAACCGCTGGCTTGGTCGCCGTCCATTGACGCGTGGTGTTGCGAAGAACCCGGTCGATCATCCTCATGGTGGTGGTGAAGGCCGCACATCAGGTGGCCGTCATCCGGTAACGCCTTGGGGTAAGCCGACTAAGGGCGCCCGCACCCGTTCGAATAAGGCGACGGACAAGTTCATTATCCGCTCGCGTCACGCGAAGAAGAAGAGGTAAGCATGGCCCGCTCCGTTTGGAAAGGTCCGTTCGTCGAACTGTCTCTGTTGAAAAAAGCAGAGACGGCTCAGGACAGCAGCAACCGGGCTCCCATCAAGACCTGGTCGCGTCGTTCGACGATTCTGCCACAATTTGTTGGTCTGACATTCACTGTCTATAATGGCCGTAAATTTGTGCCGGTTTCGGTCAATGAAGATATGGTTGGTCATAAGCTAGGTGAATTTGCGCCAACGCGCACTTTCCCAGGCCATGCCGCTGACAAGAAGGGTAAGCGCTAATGTCCAAGCCGCAAGCTCCTCGTCGCGTCGGTGATAAGGAGGCCTTAGCCGTCGCCACCACCGTTCGTGGTAGTCCCTATAAGCTTAATCTTGTTGCAGGTCTTATCCGCGGCAAGAAAGCTGGTGAGGCCTTAAACATTCTTAGCTTCTCCAAAAAGGCGATGGCTAAAGATGTTCGTAAGGCACTGGCTTCTGCTATTGCTAACGCCGAGAATAACCATAATCTCGACGTTGACGCTCTGGTCGTTAAAGAGGCATCGGTCGGTAAATCGATCGTGATGAAACGTTTTGCAACCCGCGCTCGCGGTCGTTCTTCTCAGATCATCAAGCCGTTTTCGCGCATCCGTGTCGTTGTCCGCGAACAGGAAGAGGCTGAATAAGATGGGTCATAAGTCCAACCCGATCGGTATGCGGTTGCAGATCAACCGCACTTGGGATAGCCGTTGGTTCGCCCAAGGCAGCGATTATGGTCAGCTGTTGCTCGAAGATATCAAGATCCGCAAATTCATTATGAAGTCTTTGCCTCAGGCAGCGATTTCAAAAGTAGTGATTGAGCGTCCGGCTAAATTATGCCGTATTTCAATTTATGCTGCCCGTCCCGGTGTTATCATCGGTAAAAAGGGTGCAGATATTGAAAAGCTGCGTAAAAAGCTAGAAGGTATGACCGAAAGCGGTGTCTCTCTGAATATTGTTGAAATCCGTAAGCCGGAAATTGACTCTCAGTTAGTCGCACAGGGTATTGCTGATCAGCTGGAACGGCGCGTTGCTTTCCGTCGCGCCATGAAGCGGGCTGTGCAATCAGCACTTCGTCTTGGTGCTGAAGGGGTAAGAATTACCTGTGGCGGTCGTTTAGGCGGTGCTGAAATTGCCCGTACTGAATGGTATCGTGAAGGTCGTGTGCCTTTACATACGCTACGCGCAAATGTCGATTATGCCGAAGCTGAAGCGCATACCGCTTATGGTGTGTGTGGAATCAAGGTCTGGATCTTTAAGGGTGAAATCATGGCACATGATCCCTTGGCTCAGGACCGGCTGATGGTAGAAGCTCAGACGTCGGGGGTCCGGCCGGCGCGATAAGGGTAACTCCCTTGTCAGCGTCGCCTGATCGACCGGATAATCGGTGTCAGAAGGCGAAGTAAAATGCTGCAACCGAAGCGAACTAAATTTCGTAAGGCCCATAAGGGTCGTATTCATGGTAATGCACCGGGTGGTGCCGCTCTTAACTTCGGAGCCTATGGCTTAAAAGCTATGGAACCGGATCGGATTACGGCACGTCAGATTGAAGCTGCCCGTCGTGCTATTACCCGTCATATTCGTCGGCAGGGACGACTTTGGATCAGAATTTTCCCAGATGTTCCTGTTTCCAGCAAACCTGCTGAAGTCCGGATGGGTTCTGGTAAAGGTGCCCCTGAATTTTGGGTCGCTCGCGTAAAACCCGGCCGTATTCTTTTTGAATTGGACGGTGTTCCGGGTCCAATTGCCCGTATTGCTTTTGAGCGTGCGGCTGCAAAATTGCCCATCAAAGTTAAGGTTGTTGCCCGTTTGGGTGAAACCATATATGAAGAGGCCTAAATATGGCGAAGATTGACGATCTCAAAGTAAAGAGTGACGATCAACTTGCCGTCGAACTGGGTGAAATGAAACGCGAGCAGTTTAACCTGCGTTTTCAGGCGGCCACTGGTCAGCTGGAAAAACCTTTACGGGTTCGCGAAGTGCGTCGCACTATTGCCCAGATTAAGACTTTGCAGGCCGAGCGTCAGCGCTCGGCAACCAAGTAAGGAGTTCTCATCATGCCCAAGCGTGTGCTGACGGGAACCGTGGTCTCTGATAAGACCGATAAAACGGTAGTGGTTTTGATTGAGCGTAAGGTAAAGCATCCTCTTTACGGTAAGATCATCCGCTTGTCGAAAAAATATCATGCTCATGACGAGCAAAATGCCTATCATGAAGGCGAAACTGTGCGTATTGAAGAATGCGCGCCGGTTTCGAAGCTTAAGACATGGCGTGTGCTTGAAAAAGCAGATAAAGCGCCTACAGCTTAATAGTTTTTATTAAGCCCTGTAGGTATAGAGAGGCTTTCCCGGCTAACCCGGGTTTGAAAAGAAGGGTCTAATATATGATCCAGATGCAAACGAACCTTGACGTCGCCGATAACAGTGGCGCGAAGAGGGTGCAGTGCATCAAGGTGCTCGGCGGTTCTAAGCGTCGTACTGCGACTGTCGGCGATGTTATCGTTGTTTCAGTCAAAGACGCTGCACCGCGTGGACGCGTCAAAAAAGGTGACGTCCATCGTGCCGTTATCGTTCGCACTGCCAAGGATATTCATCGGGCTGATGGTTCGGTGATTCGTTTTGACAGCAATGCTGCTGTTCTGATCAATAAAAATAACGGTGAACCGATTGGTACCCGTATTTTTGGTCCGGTGGTACGCGAATTGCGGGCGCGCAACCATATGAAAATTATTTCGCTTGCGCCTGAGGTGTTGTGATGGCGGCTAAGATTAAAAAAG
Source organism: Zymomonas mobilis subsp. pomaceae ATCC 29192 (assembly GCF_000218875.1). NCBI lineage: Bacteria > Pseudomonadati > Pseudomonadota > Alphaproteobacteria > Sphingomonadales > Zymomonadaceae > Zymomonas > Zymomonas mobilis. The sequence continues at coordinate 793,201 of NC_015709.1, read as the reverse complement.
GTGACCGCGTGGTTGTCTTATCCGGCAAGGATAAAGGCAAACATGGCGAAGTAACCCAGGCAATGCCGAAAGAAGGCAAGGTTGTTGTGTCCGGGATCAATATTGTGACCCGTCACCGTAAACCAAGCCAGGCTAATCCACAGGGCGGGTTGGATCGTATGGAAGCACCGCTTGCGGTTTCCAAAGTGGCGATCGAAGATCCAAAAACGGGCAAGGCTACCCGCGTTCGTTTTGAAGTACGCGATGGTAAGAAAACTCGCGTTGCTGTGAAGTCCGGGGAGACGATCAATGGCTGAAGCCTATGTTCCGCGCCTGAAAAAGCAATATGAGGACGAAATCATCAAAGCGATGATTGAAAAGTTCGGCTACAAAAATTCTTTCGAGGTGCCGAAACTTTCTAAGATCGTCCTTAATATGGGTGTTGGGGAAGCGACTCAGGACAAGAAAAAAGTTGACCAAGCAGCTGCAGAAATGGAGCTTATCGCTGGTCAAAAACCTGTCGTTACCCGTGCCAAAAAGTCCATTGCGCAATTTAAACTGCGCGAAGGCATGCCGATCGGTGTCAAGGTGACACTGCGTCGTGAACGTATGTTCGAGTTTTTAGATCGTTTTTTAACGATTGCTCTTCCCCGCGTTCGTGACTTCCGTGGTTTGAACCCGAAATCTTTTGATGGCCGTGGCAACTATGCGACTGGTCTTAAAGAACAGCTGATTTTCCCGGAAATCAGCTATGATCAGGTCTCTACCATCCGCGGTATGGATGTCGTCGTTGCCACTACGGCCAAGACGGATGATGAAGCGCGTGAATTGCTTCGCTTATTCGGCTTCCCGTTTCCGGCTGACACTACACAGAAGAAGGCAGCCTGATTTTATGAATCAGGCAGCTCTTTAAGGAAAGAGAACTTAAGTCATGGCGAAACTGAGTTCGATCAACAAGAACGAAAAGCGCAAAAAAATGGCAAAAGCCTTTGCCGGTAAATATAGCCGGTTGAAAGCTGTTGCTGATGACAAAAGCTTGGATGAGACTGAACGTCTTATTGCCCGGCTGAAAATGGCCGAGTTGCCGCGCAATGCGAATCCTACCCGTATTCGTAACCGTTGCGCCTTAACCGGCCGTCCGCGTGGTTATTATCGTAAGTTCCAGCTTTGCCGCATCCAGTTGCGTGATCTGGCTAATAAAGGCCTGATTCCAGGCGTCACTAAGTCGAGCTGGTAGGGGATATATCAAATGGCATTGTCCGATCCTCTGGGTGATTTGCTCACCCGTATTCGCAACGGCCAGCATGCCCGCAAAGATAGCGTGGTATCACCTGCATCTAAATTACGTGTTCGCGTTTTAGATGTGTTGGCACGTGAAGGCTATATTCGCGGTTATACTGAAGCCAAGCTTGGCAATCATGACGCGCTGCGTATTGAGCTGAAATATTTTGAAGGCCAACCGGCTATTCATCATCTTGCCCGTGTTTCTAAGCCCGGTCGTCGTATTTATTCCGGTTCCCGCGAATTACCGCGCGTCCGTAACGGCCTTGGTATCACGATTGTTTCAACGCCAAAGGGCGTTCTTTCCGATGCAGAAGCACGGGACCAGAATGTCGGCGGTGAAGTTCTGGCGGAGGTGTTCTGATGAGCCGTATCGGTAAAAAGCCGGTGGCTATACCTACGGGCGTCACCGCAAACCTTGAGAATGATACGCTTTCTATCAAAGGCCCAAAAGGCACGCTTACCATGCCTTTATCTTCGGAAGTAACCTATTCTCTTGAAGATGGTCAGCTTTCTGTAAAGCCTGTTAACGATACAAAGCGTTCCCGTTCTTTTTGGGGTATGCAGCGCACTTTAGTGCAAAATTTGATCGATGGTGTGACCGAAGGCTATTCCAAAACCCTTCAGATTACCGGTGTCGGCTATCGTGCCGCAGCCCAGGGTAAAACCCTGAAGCTTCAGCTCGGTTACAGCCATGACATTGATTTTGCTGTACCGGAAGGTATCACGATTCAGACTCCTGAACCGACGACTGTTAATATTTCTGGTATTGATAAACAGAAAGTTGGTCAGGTTGCGGCTGAAATTCGTCGCTGGCGTCGTCCTGAACCTTATAAAGGTAAGGGTATTAAATATGCCGGTGAGTTCATCTTCCGTAAGGAAGGGAAGAAGAAATAATGGCCAAAGGTCTTTCTCTTTTTGAACGGCGCCGTCAGCGCGTTCGTACTGCGCTGCGAGCCAAAGGTAATCATCGTCCCCGTTTATCTGTGCATCGTTCAGGCCAGCATATTTATGCTCAGGTTATTGACGACGCGCAGGGGCGGACTGTCGCTTCTGCTTCCACGCTTGAAAAGGCTGTGAAAGATAAATCAGGTGCCACCGTTACAGCTGCAGCTGAAACCGGTAAGCGTTTAGCAGAACGAGCTTCTGCTGCGGGTATCACCAAGGTTGTTTTCGACCGCGGCGGTTTTTTGTTTCATGGCCGGGTGAAGGCGCTGGCTGATGCTGCCCGTGAAGGCGGATTGGAGTTCTAAATGGCTGACGAAAGCGAAATCCAGAAAACGGAAAATGCCGAAGTTGCCAATGCTGCTAACGGCGCCAATCCGAACAACGAACGGCGTGGTCGCGGTGGACGTGGTCGCGGTGGACGTGGTCGTGACCGTGATGGTCGTGGCCGTCGTGACGATCGGCGTAACGAAGAAGCTGGCGAAGAGCTGATTGAAAAGCTGGTTCACATTAACCGTGTTTCAAAGACGGTTAAGGGTGGTAAGCGTTTTGGCTTTGCTGCACTCGTTGTTGTCGGCGACGGCAAAGGTCGCGTTGGTTTTGGTCATGGTAAAGCACGTGAAGTGCCGGAAGCTATTTCCAAAGCAACGGCCGCTGCTAAGAAAGCGATGATCCGCGTACCGCTGCGTGAAGGCCGCACTTTACATCATGATGGCCGTGGTCGCTTCGGCGCTGGTCTTGTGTATTTGCGTTCTGCACCATCAGGTACCGGTATTATTGCTGGTGGCCCGATGCGCGCAATCTTCGAGAGCTTGGGTGTTGCTGACGTGGTTACCAAATCCGTCGGTACGAGCAATCCTTACAACATGATCCGTGCTACTTTCGAAGCTCTGAATGATCAGAAGAGCCCGAAAGCTGTTGCACAGCGTCGTGGTAAGCGTATTGCAGACCTGTTTGGACGCGGGGGTGCTTCTGCTGCTAAGGCTGAAGCCGATGCCGCTGCGGTCGTGGAGTAAATGTGATGGCGACTATTAAAGTTACTCAGATTGGCTCTCCTATCCGCCGCAGTCCTGACCAGCGTGCAACGTTGGTAGGTCTTGGCCTTAATAAGATGCATCGTACGCGTGAGTTGAATGATACGCCGGATGTCCGGGGTATGATTCGCAAAGTGGCGCATCTAGTTAAGATTGAGAATTAATCTTTTCCTTGTTTTATAGCAGGGAAATATGGCAAAGAACGGCGTCGCCTCGGTAGAGGGACGCTGTTTTTTATTGGGAAGCTATAAAATGCGCAAGTTTAGCTTCCTTTCCAATTTATAAGCGCGTCAAAAGCGAAAGCGAGTGCCCATTATGTCTTTTAAACTTAACGAACTCAAAGATAATGCCGGTTCACGCCAGGATCGCGTCCGTGTTGGTCGTGGTATTGGTTCTGGTCTTGGTAAAACGGCTGGTCGTGGTCAAAAAGGCCAAAAGAGCCGTTCAGGCGTGGCTATCAAAGGTTTCGCTGGTGGCCAGATGCCAATTTACATGCGTCTCCCAAAGCGTGGCTTTAACAATATTTTTGGTAAAGATTATGCCGAAGTCAATTTGGGTGTTGTGCAGAAACTGATCGAAAACGGTCGTCTTGATGCAAATGCACCGGTTGATCATGCTGCTCTTAAAGCGGCAGGGGTTGCCCGAGGTGGTAAAGATGGTGTGCGTCTCTTAGGTAAGGGTGAGATCTCTTCCAAAGTTACGTTCAAGGTTGCTGGTATTTCTAAAGCAGCGCGTGAAGCTGTTGAGAAAGCTGGCGGTTCTGTTGAATTAATTGCCCGTCGCAATGTTGAAAAAGCAGAAGCCTAAGTTGGCAAGGTACCAAGCCTGATTGATGGGATGCGGTCTGCAAGTTGAAATGACTTTGCAGACCGTTTTCTCATGGATGAAAGTAATCTTTCGGTAAAGGCTTGGTTGTCAATTCTGCATTCACCGCTTAAACCACTATGTCCGGTTCCTGAACTTTGGGTTTCAGGAGGTCGTAGAAAAAAAGAATAATTCTCTTTATAAGGAATTTCTTTCTCTTTTGCGGCATGTCGATCATACGTCATGATAGTTAAATTTATACATTAGCTATCAGCAATTTTTTCGGGGTTCGACTGAATAATGGCATCAGCAGCCAACCAATTTGCCTCTAATTTCAATCTTTCTCAGTTTGGTAAAGCCACCGATCTTAAAAAACGCTTGTGGTTTACCTTTCTAGCTTTGATTGTCTTTCGATTGCTTTCTTTCGTGCCATTACCGGGAATTGATCCGCGTACAATGGGCGCGCTTTTTGCGCAGACTCATGGTGGTGTGCTCGATTTTTTCAATACTTTTTCTGGTGGCTCTCTTAGCCGCATGTCGCTCATTGCTTTGGGGTTGATGCCTTATATTACAGCATCAATTGTCGTGCAGTTATCTACCTCTCTTAGTCCACATCTTGAGGCTTTGAAAAAAGAAGGCGATAGTGGACGGAAAAAGCTTAATCAGTATACCCGCTATGGAACCGTTCTTCTAACCGCGATTCAGGGCTACTTCATTGCTGTTGGGTTAGAAAACTGGAGAACGCCGGCCGGTCTTTCAGCCGTTGTTGATCCAGGATTATTATTCAGAGTTAGCTGCGTCATATCCCTTATCGGCGGTACCATGTTTTTAATGTGGTTAGGCGAGCAAATTACAAGCCGTGGGGTCGGTAACGGAACATCGCTTATTATTATGGCGGGTATCGTTTCTCAGCTACCTGTTATTATTCTCAATACATTGGAACGCGCTCGTAGCGGTGCTGTTAATCCTGCTCTGGTTTTGGGTATTTTGGTCGTTGTCGTTGGGCTTATTCTTTTTATATGTTTTATGGAACGCGCTCAACGTCGGGTACTTATTCAATATCCTAAGCGTCAATCTGCCCACGGGGTAATGCAAGCGGATAAAAGCCATCTACCTTTAAAATTGAATACAGCTAATGTTATCCCTCCGATTTTTGCGTCTTCTGTTTTGTTGATGCCGTTAACTATTACGCAGTTTGCTGGCCAGAGGATGACCGCAGGCGGTCGCTGGAATAATATATTGATTACGCTTAATCAGTATTTAGCCCATGGCACATGGCTTTATATGTTGCTCTATGGGGCAGGGATCGTCTTTTTCAGCTTTTTCTATACAGCGATCGTTTTTAATCCTGAGGAAACGGCGGATAATCTTAAACGTTATGGTGGTTTTATTCCGGGTATTCGTCCCGGTAAAGCGACGGCAGATTACCTTGATTACTTGCTGACTCGTATAACCGTTGTTGGGGCAGCTTATTTGACTTGTATCTGTCTGGTTCCCGAATTTATGGCCAGTCAACTGGGGATGACCTCTTTTGCCATTGGGGGCACCAGTCTTCTCATCGTGGTTAATGTTACCATTGATACGATTACCCAGATTCAAAGTCATCTGATCGCCCATCAATATGGTGATTTGATCCGTAAGTCTAAACTTCGGGGAAAAACTATCCGGCGACGGTCAAAGTAAATTAAAATTAGCCTGTCTGTCTAAAGAAGCGGAATTTACGCATGAATATTATTCTTTTTGGCCCTCCCGGTGCGGGTAAAGGAACCCAAGCCCTTCGTCTGGTTCGGGACTTTGGGATGATACAGCTTTCCACCGGTGATATGCTGCGTCAAGCGGTACAAGAGGGTACCGAAGTGGGTAAGCTTGCTGAAAAAATTATGAAAGAAGGCAAGCTTATTCCTGATGACCTGATGAACCGTGTTTTAGGGGAAAGACTAGATAAGCCTGATACACAAAATGGCGTTATCTTTGATGGTTTCCCGAGGACCAAACCACAGGTTGAAGCCTTGGATAAATTACTAGCCGAGCGCCACCGTAAGCTTGATTGCGTTATCGAAATAAAAGTCGATGAAGAAGCCTTGGTTAAGCGAATCGTAGGCCGTTATATTTGTGCTAAATGTGGTGCCGGATACCATAATGAGCTGCATCGCCCTAAGGCAGAGGGTGTTTGTGATATTTGTGGATCGTCAGAATTCAAACGCCGCCCTGATGATAATGAAGAAGCGGTTAGAGCAAGACTGATCGAATATCGTGAGAAAACAGCGCCGATCCTGCCTATTTATGAAGCCCGTGGCATTGCCTATCATGTAGATGGTATGCTGCCTATGGATGAGGTATCAGAAGAAATTGAAATGATTTTAAAGGAAAAAGGCGCTAAACCTACTGTTTCTAATTAAAAAATAGCCTTTATTCACTTAAATGAAAGCAGGTTACTCTCTATAAGGGTAACCTGCTTTTTTACAAAAAAGTTATTGAGATATTGTAAAAGGGCGGTTGCTATCAGCCAAGCGGTATTTTATACGAAAATGGAATAATTGCTGATTTTATATCAGTTATCCTTGACTCATGATGGCCCAGCGGTTAGCAAGCTTCCTCTTTTGCAGGAGCGCGTCGCAGGGGCGTTTTTTTGCGTCTGTGATGATAGCTGTAAAAAAAAGAAGCGCTGAGATGAGATATGCGCCACATATCTCGTGGAGCAGGAGATTATAAATATGGCTCGTATTGCGGGTGTCAATATCCCGACGAATAAACGCGTAGAAATCGCGCTTACTTATATTCATGGCATTGGTCCAGCCACTGCTAAAGAAATTACGACTAAGCTTGGAATTGCGCCGGAACGGCGTGTTCAGGATCTGTCTGACAACGAAGTGTTGCAGATTCGCGAAGCCATTGATGCAAGCTATACCGTCGAAGGTGATCTTCGTCGTCAAGTCGCTATGAACATCAAACGTTTGATGGATCTGGCTTGCTATCGCGGCCTGCGTCATCGCAAAGGCCTGCCTGTCCGTGGTCAGCGTACCCATACCAATGCGCGGACGCGTAAGGGTAAGGCTAAGCCAATCGCTGGCAAGAAGAAATAAGCAAACATCTTTTATAGTAAGATGTTTTTCTGCTTTAGCACCCAGCTTGAGGAATTTTAGGATATGGCACGCGAACCGCAGCGCGTTAGAAGACGCGAGCGTAAAAATATTTCAGCCGGCGTTGCACATGTGAACGCCAGCTTTAACAATACAATGATCACCATCACCGATGCACAGGGTAATGCTATTTCCTGGTCATCAGCGGGTATGATGGGTTTTAAAGGTAGCCGTAAATCGACGCCTTATGCCGCACAGGTTGCAGCAGAAGATGCCGGTAAGAAGGCTGCTGAGCATGGCGTTCGTACGCTGGAAGTTGAAGTCAAAGGCCCGGGTTCAGGTCGTGAATCTGCACTTCGTGCTTTGCAGGCGGTTGGTTTTCACATCACCTCTATCCGTGATGTAACCCCCATTCCGCATAATGGTGTACGTCCTTCTAAGCGGCGTCGTGTCTGATTGATGTGGCGAAGGGCCTCAGTGTCCTTCCTTTTCCATTTTTCTGGTGGCCGGCGGGCAGTCTCGCCGGCTCAACTCATAAGGGGACGAACGTGGCTGTCAACGCTAAGAACTGGCAGGAACTGAAAAAGCCCAACGCCCTGGAAAAGAAAGCGAGCGGGAACGGCAAATGCAAGGCAACTTTTGTTGCTGAACCATTAGAGCGCGGTTTTGGCCTAACGCTTGGTAATGCATTGCGTCGGGTGCTGTTATCTTCGCTGCAAGGTGCGGCCATTACAGCAATTAAGATCGAAAATGTGTTACATGAATTCTCGTCTCTTACTGGAGTACGGGAAGATGTGACGGATATTGTTCTTAATATCAAGCAAGTCGCGATTAAAATGCAAGGAGACGGAAGCCGTCGCCTGCATATTTCGCGTACAGGCCCGGGCGTAGTGACTGCCGGTGACATTGCCGTAACAGGTGATATCGAAGTGATGAATCCTGAACTGGTAATTTGTCATCTTGATCAGGGCGCAACTTTTAATGTTGAACTGACCGTTGATACCGGAAAAGGGTATGTGGCGGCTGTTGCTAATCGTCCGGCTGATGCCCCTATAGGGGTAATCCCGATTGATGCGCTTTATTCTCCAGTACGCCAAGTGGCGTATAAGGTTGAAAATGCGCGTGTTGGTCAAGAGCTTGACTTTGATAAGTTGCTACTATCCATTGAAACGGATGGTACGATCGCACCTGAAGACGCTATTGCTTATTCAGCACGCATTCTTCAGGATCAGCTCCAGCTCTTTGTTCACTTTGATGATGGTCTGGCACCGCCAGCTTCTGCAATTGGACAGAGTGCAACACCAACTTCCAGTAATGAGGCTGAAAGCAGCGCTAACCAGCTTAATCGCAACCTTCTCAAAAAGGTTGATGAACTTGAGCTCTCAGTGCGTTCTGCTAACTGTCTCAAGAACGACAACATCATTTATATCGGTGATCTTGTTCAGAAGACCGAAGCTGAAATGCTTCGCACGCCTAATTTTGGTCGTAAATCTTTGAATGAAATCAAGGAAGTATTGTCCGCTATGGGGCTGCGTTTAGGCATGGAAATTCCGGGTTGGCCACCTGAAAATATTGAGGAAATGGCCAAAAAACTGGAACAAGAATATTGATTTTTAAATCGGCCTGATAGTCAGGCCGGTCTCTTTATCAAGAGTTAGGCGCTCTCTCTTAAAAGGGCGTGGTCCAGGGTACCTGAGACGGCCTTGAGAACAAACGAAAGGATAAAAAATGCGTCATCGTGTTGGCGGCCGTAAGCTGCAACGTACCTCTAGCCATCGTCTGGCTTTATTCCGTAATCAGGCTGCAGCCTTGATTAAGCATGAACAGATTATGACGACGCTTGCTAAGGCACGTGAACTGCGTCCTTATACAGAAAAGCTGATTACCTTGGCGAAAAAAGGTGGTCTGGCTAACCGTCGTCTGGCGCATAGCCGTTTGTTAGATGATACACAGTTGAAAAAACTGTTTGATATCGTGGGTCCCCGTTATGCTGATCGTAATGGTGGTTATACGCGTATCATTAAAGCCGGTATCCGTGCTTCTGACTCTGCACAGATGGCGATCATCGAATTTGTTGATCGTGATGTCACTGCCAAAGGTCAGGATTCTGGTCCTGTTTTGAGTGAAGAAGTCGAAAACGAAGAGGCTTGATAGGCTTCTTTCTGAAAAGAGAGAGGTTTTTATAAGCCTCTCTCTTTATTCTGTTATTTTAAAAAATATTTTAAAATTTTTTGGGAAAAATGTGAAGCAGGGCTTGCCTTTATAGGCAAGGATGGTTAGAGCTTCACCCCCAGACATAATGCGGAGTGGTGGCCGAGTGGTCGAAGGCGCACGCCTGGAAAGTGTGTAGGGGCTAACCGCCTCTCGTGGGTTCGAATCCCACCCGCTCCGCCAAATTTTTTAATAAAAGACCAGATCTTTTTTTGAACCAGAAGCGTCCAGCTTGCTGGTTTTTTTTATAGTTAAAATTTATAGAATAAATTTGTTTCGGTTTCTTTTTTAAAAAATTATTCTGTTGTTGATATATGGTGTTCTGGATTGACCCTATAATTAGGTGTAGTTCTTACAAAATTAATATTAATAATATTAGGAATATTTCATTTTTATTTTTTTAAAAAAGCCTATGTTTTCTTAAAAAAACAAAATGTTTTTTTGTAAAAAATATAATTTTATAATTTTTATTTATATTTTTAGATAAATTTATAATGATTTCAAAAATATAGTTAAAAATAACATAAATATTATTTATGTAATAAAAGTTTATTATAATTTATAAAATAAATAAACCTATTGATAATATAATTTCTTATTAATCATATTAATTTAAACAAGAAAAAGTGATTTTTTATTTAAAATAAGATTAATTTCAATAATAGAACGATTATATTGTAGTAATAATTTTAAAAAAATATAAATAATATTTAAGGTAATATTATTACAATATTTATTATAAAAATATATATATTAGTGGAAAAGTTTAAATAAAAAAATAAATATAAATCTTGATAATTGAATGATATTATATTCTTACAAATGCGTTAACTGACAGTGAATGAAAGCGTACAATGGTTTTTGATGTTGATTTGATTAAGCACATTTATCTGGGCTATCTTGAAAAAATTAAAAAAATACAAATCGCATTAGGTAAGCCGTTAACGCTGACTGAAAAGATACTCTATGCCCATTTGGCCAAAGGTGAGGCCTTAAAACCGTATCAGCGCGGCATTGATTATGTAAATTTTGCACCTGATCGTGTTGCTATGCAAGATGCAACCGCACAAATGGCGCTTTTACAGTTGATGAATTCAGGGCGTGATAAAGTGGCCGTGCCGTCAACTGTCCATTGTGATCATCTGATCGTGGCCTATAAGAATGCTAAGGATGATCTTCATTCTGCTGAAAAAAGTAATAAGGAAGTGTATTCCTTCCTCCGTGACGTTTCCAATAAATATGGTATTGGCTTCTGGAAACCCGGGGCAGGGATTATTCATCAGGTCGTTTTAGAAAATTACGCCTTTCCAGGCGGTATGATGATAGGGACAGATTCTCACACCCCTAATGCCGGGGGGCTATCCATGATTGCTATCGGGGTAGGGGGGGCGGATGCCGTCGATGTTATGGCGGGATTGCCTTGGGAACTTAAAATGCCGAAAATTATCGGTGTTAAGCTGATAGGAAAATTATCAGGTTGGGCTTCTCCTAAAGATGTCATTCTGAAACTGGCTGGTATTCTGACAGTAAAGGGGGGCACTAATTCTATTATCGAATATTTTGGTGAAGGCACGCATACTCTCTCGGCTACGGGGAAGGCTACAATCTGCAATATGGGAGCCGAGGTAGGCGCTACGACGTCTATTTTCCCCTTTGATCAGAAATCTGTTGATTATCTTAATATTACAGATCGTAAAGAAATTGCTGATTTGGCTCAATCTTTATCCAGCTGCTTTAAGGCTGATGATGAAGTCATGGAAAAGCCGACCGATTATTATGATCAGGTGATCGAAATTGATCTAAATCATTTAGAACCGCATGTGAATGGCCCATTCACCCCTGATTTGGCTTATCCAATTTCCAAATTTGCTCAGGCGGTGGCTGAAAATGATTATCCTGAAAATATGGAAGTTGGTCTGATTGGTTCCTGTACAAATTCTTCTTATGAAGATTTGAGCCGTGCGGCTTCTGTTATTAAAAATGCGCATAGTCTGGGCCTGAAAGTTAAATCACAACTTATTATCAATCCGGGATCGGAACAGGTCAAAGAGACCTCTGATCGGGATGGTATTATTGCAAATTTTGAGCAGGTCGGGGCGGTCATTATGGCCAATGCCTGTGGTCCTTGTATTGGTCAATGGCGTCGGGCTGGGGCGGATAAAGAGCCCCGTAACTCTATTGTTACCTCGTTTAATCGTAATTTCGCTAAACGGAATGACGGCAACCCGCACACCTATGCCTTTGTCTGTTCACCTGAAATAGTGGCTGCTTTTGCTATTGCAGGTAGTCTGACCTTTAATCCGTTAAAAGATAGCCTGATCAATGAAAAAGGTGAATCCGTAAAGCTGGCGGAACCCTTTGGGGATGAGTTGCCGAAAAAAGGTTTCACGCTCAAAGATGCCGGATATACCGCACCTGTTTCTGATGGCAGCCAAGTGAAAGTAACGGTTTCGCCTGATTCTGATCGGTTGCAATTATTGGCGCCTTTTCCGGCATGGGATGGCAAGGATATTATTAAACAACCCTTGTTGATAAAAGTAAGCGGCAAGTGCACGACTGATCATATTTCGATGGCCGGCATCTGGTTGAAATATCGAGGTCATTTGGATAATATTGCCAATAATATGTTGATTGGAGCAGTAAATGCTTTCAACAAAAAGACCAATTCAGTTATTGATCCTGAAACCGGAAATTATTTAGCGGTTCCCGCTTTAGCAAGAAAATATAAAGCTGAAGGTTTAGGCTCTATTATTGTTGCTGAAGAAAATTATGGCGAAGGCTCCTCGCGCGAACATGCTGCAATGGAACCCAGATTTTTAAATGTAAAAGCGATTATTGTAAAATCTTTCGCGCGTATTCACGAAACAAACCTTAAAAAACAAGGTATGCTGGCTTTAACCTTCATTGATAAAGCGGATTATGAAAAAATCGCTGAGCAAGATAAAATCAGTATTCTTGGTTTAACCGAATTTGCACCGGGAAAAAATCTGATAGTTGTTCTTACCCATAAGGATGGCTCTGAGGAATCTTTTGAAGTTAGCCATACTTATAATGAAGCGCAGATTGAGTGGTTTAAAGCCGGTAGTGCTCTCAATAAATTAAAATCAGAATACACGCTATCTTAGACGATAGATCATTCTTAAAAAGATATTAAAAATAATAGCTTAACCTTAGCAAGTAACCATAAAAAAATTGTTATCTTGCTAAGGTGAAAGCCATAAGGAAGCGCTATGAGCGAGAAGATTACTTTTAAGAATAATCAGCTACAAGTACCTGCTAATCCGATTATTCCCTTCATTGAAGGGGACGGGGTCGGAAAAGAAATCTGGCAGTCGGCGCAGACCATTTTTGATAAAGCCGTCGAAAAAGCATACGGTAATAAACGTAAAGTGGACTGGAAGCAGGTTTTAGCGGGTGGCAAAGCCTTTGATCAAACCGGTTCATGGATGCCCGATGAAACGATGGATGCCTTTAAGACCTACCTTATCGGTATCAAAGGCCCGCTGATGACGCCCGTCGGGGGTGGTATCCGTTCTTTGAATGTGGCGTTAAGACAAGAGTTAGATCTATTTGTGTGCCTTCGTCCAGTTCGCTGGTTCAAGGGCGTTGAAACCCCTGTCAAGCATCCTGAAAAAGTCAACATGACAATTTTCAGAGAAAATACCGAAGATATTTATGCGGGTATTGAGTGGATGGAAGGAACGGATGAAGCGAAAAAGCTTTATAAATTCCTTCATGAAGAAATGGGCGTTACAAAAGTTCGTTTTCCTGAAACCTCTTCTTTCGGCATCAAACCTGTTTCAATAGAGGGTTCTGAACGTCTTGTAAGAGCAGCGATTGAATATGCCATTGCTCAAAAGGCTCCTTCTATTACCTTGGTGCACAAAGGTAATATTATGAAGTTTACTGAAGGGGGCTTCAAACAATGGGCTTATGCTTTAGCGGAGCGTGATTTCAGCGATAAGCTTTTCACGATGAATCAGTATGAAAAGCTGAAAAAATCGGAAGGCAGTGAAGCGGCAGATAAAGCCTTGCAGGCGGCGAAAGACGCACAAAAAATCATTGTCAAAGATGTGATTACTGATGCGTTTTTACAGAATACTTTATTAAAGCCAGAAGACTATTCTGTTATTGCGACCCTTAATCTTAACGGTGATTATATTTCTGACCAGCTGGCCGCTATGGTTGGGGGTATTGGCATTGCACCAGGGGCTAATATTAATTACGCAACCGGCCATGCTATTTTTGAAGCAACCCACGGCACCGCACCAGACATTGCTGGAAAAAATCAGGCTAATCCATCATCCTTATTGCTTTCAGGCGCCATGCTATTCGATTATTTAGGCTGGTTCGAAGTCGGTCAGCTTATCATTAAGGCCATGGAGTCGCTATTCCAAAAAGGTAAAGCCACGGTTGATCTGGCGCGTTTTATGCCTGATGGCCAAACCTTGACAACAAGCCAGTTCACAGAAGAGATGGTGGCTCATCTTTAAGATGATAAAATTTTAGAGGTAATTTTTTACCCTTGGATTTTCAGAGTGATAAAAAGTCTGATGCCTTGCTTTACATCGACAAAGCGGCATCAGGCTTTATATTTTTAGTTTAATCCCAATAAGTCACGGGTTGCCTGTTTTACATCCTTCTGACGCATAAGGGTTTCCCCGACTAAAAAACAACCAATATTATGCTGATTCATTGCCACTAAATCATCATGGGTCTGGATTCCACTTTCCGCCACAAAAGTGCACTCTTTCGGCGCCTGTTTGATCAGTTCGTAAGTTCGGTCAAAGCTAACCGAAAAATCTCTTAAATCCCGATTATTTACCCCGATAAGACGCGATTTTAACCTTAAAGCGCGTTCCATTTCCTGTGTGCTATGCACCTCTATCAAGGCATCCATTCCATATTCTAAGGCGGCGGCTTCGATTTCTTGCATCTGGTTGTCCTCTAAAGCAGCCACGATAATTAATATCGCATCGGCACCGATGGCGCGGGCTTCTGTAACCTGCCAAGGATCGATCATAAAATCTTTGCGTAAAACGGGAAGCGTCACTTCATTCCGTGCCGCAATTAAATAGTCCTCATGGCCTTGGAAGTAAGGCTGGTCAGTCAAAACTGATAGACAGGCCGCACCGCCTTCCTGATAGGAACGAGCATGAAGAATAGGCTCAAAATCTGGACGGATTAGGCCTTTGGAGGGGCTAGCTTTCTTTATTTCAGCGATTAAACTAAATTTACCCTCAGCTCTTTTTTTATCTAAAGCAGCGCGAAAACCTCGCGGGGCAGTCTGATTTTTCGTCAAATTATAAAGATCAGTTTCACTGATATGCTTTTTTTTGTCTGCAACGTGGCGTGCTTTGGTAGCACAAATTTCTGTAAGAATATTTGACATCTGTTATCCGAATGAACAGTCAATAGAATAAGCACTGTTGTATGATAATAGAGACAACAGTGCTTTATGAATATGGTATTTCAAATTAAGATTCATGCCTTGATCTTATTATGTCGTGAGTCAATCATAATAGAAATCAGAAAGAAAGCTAAACCACCTGCGGCAAGAAGGGCACCGACCCATCCCGTGGATTGATAGCCAAAACCAGCTCGGATTGCTTCACCGCCTAAAAAAGGTCCAATAGCATTAGCAATATTAAAGGCACTGTGATTAAGCGAAGCCGCTAATGTCTGCGCTTTCCCTGCGACATCCATAAGTCGGGTCTGAAGCAACGGAGAGAGGGCGACACCCCCACCGATAAGAAATACATCTATAGTTAGTAGCCAAATATTACCGGCAACAAAGAAAAATAGAAGTTCAGAAAGAATACTCCAGATTAATAATCCGCCGATTGTAGGTAGTAAGGATTTATCAGCAAACCAACTGGCGATGATATTACCGAGAACCATCCCACTTCCGAAAATAAAGAGAACCATAGGCTCTAAATGGGGAGAAATATGGGTTACCTCGGTAAGTGTTGCCCCAATATAGCTATAAATTGTGAACATGCCTCCAAAACCGATTGCGGCTATCAACAAGGTCAACCATATTTGGATGCGTCCCATTGATTTCACTTCGGAAAGCGGACTTTCGTCCTTATTGGGGGCGTCATAGGGACAATAAATAATAATAAGAATAAATGTTATCGTTGCTAAGATAGCTACCGACCCAAAACCCCAGCGCCAACCCAGATATTGGCCGAAAGCCGTTACTATGGGTACCCCAAAGAGGGTTGAAAGGGTTAATCCGAAAAATACCCGACCAATTACTCGCGATCTTTGTTCAAAAGGTACTTGTGCTGCCGCAACCAACATTGAAATGCCAAAAAATGCACCATGAGGAAGACCACTGATAAAACGAAATAATAACATCCAGTGATAATTAGGGGCCAAAGCACTGGCCGTATTTCCAAGCATAAAGAGCAGCATCATCCCAATTAAGAGATGACGACGACTTTGCCATGCGCCACCGATCGCGATTATGGGGGCTCCGATCACTACACCTAAAGCATAAGCACTAATGACATTACCCGCATCAGGGATAGAAATATGAAGTCCCTTAGCAAAATTAGGTAGTAAACTCATTACTGCAAATTCGCCAATGCCGATAGAAAAGGTACCTAACGCTAGGGCTAAAATCAGCATCGACAGATTCAGTTTTTTAAGATTACCTGTCCCCTCACCAGAAGAAACGGATGCTGTCGAATAATCGTTTCTATTTTTTTGTTTGTCCCATGCCATAGAAAAAGATGCCTTTTTGATAATATCGGGGGGCAAGCAATCTAAGCTTTGCATATTGATAAAATACTGACTTAATGTTTCGGCGTAAGGCGTCAATGATAGCGTCTCTATGCTTATAAATTTGCCATAAGCCTATAGGACGCTGCTTTCTCCCATCAAAAACACGATAGATTGTTTAATATTCTTTGATAGATAGGCTATGATAAAAAAATCATATTTTTATAAAAAGCGGATAAGATTTTTTTAGCGCTATTTTCCTGTCAGCGTTTTTTCTTATCACCTGAAACTAGCCTTAATTTATTACTAAAATTCTGTAACTTCCAAGGAGAATAGCATGATAAGCGCCAAGGGATTATCCGGCGGCGAGGGGAGAAAACTATTCCCTTATATAAGCCGTGAACTTTTAGCCGGTATGGTCGCTACTTTTGCGCTTATCCCTGAGGTAATTGCTTTCAGCTTTGTTGCCGGTATCGATCCTGAGGTTGGCTTATACGCCTCTTTTGTGATCGGTATTGTTATTGCTTTTTTTGGGGGACGGCCTGCTATGATTTCGGCAGCAGCGGGTTCTGTTGCCTTGGTCGCTGCCCCCCTTATTCATAGTCATGGATTACCTTATCTTTTAGCCGCAGGTCTTCTTGCGGGGCTCATCCAAATTGTTTTTGGTTTATTTCGCTTATCTGTCTTGATGCGGTTTGTCGCTAGTCCCGTTCGAACAGGCTTTGTCAATGCCTTGGCTATTTTGATTTTTTCGGCACAGTTACCACAAATTTTTGCTGCTAATATGCAAGGCCTGCTCTTAATTATAGCCGGTTTGGGAATTATCTATGGTGCGCCGCGTATAATCCGCGCCATTCCCTCGCCTTTAATTGCAATCGTCATTTTGACTCTTGTCACAAATTTTTGGCATTTACCTGTGCGTACTGTAGCCGATCTTGGCCGTTTACCCCTGACATTACCTCATTTTACCCCACTGACGATTCCTTTCGCCTGGGAGAGTTTACAAATCATCTTTTTGCCAGCGCTCGCTATTGCAATGGTCGGTTTGCTAGAATCTATTATGACCGCGTTTGTGGCTGATGATCTGACTGATAGCAATAGTAATAAAAATCGTGAATCTTTAGGCCTTGGTATGGCGAATATTGCAGCCAGTTTATTCGGCGGCATCGCGGGTTGCGGTATGATAGGTCAAACAGTCGGTAATATACGCTATGGGGGTAGGGGGCGATTATCAACCTTTGCCGCCGGTGCTTTTCTAATGATTTTGATATTAGGGTTACGCCCTTGGGTTTCTCAGATTCCAGTCGCGGCACTGGTCGCTATTATGCTGATGGTTTCTGTAAGTACTTTTAACTGGCAATCCATCAAAGACGTTCGACGCTTACCAAAGCTTTCGGCTATTATTATGCTGACAACGGTTCTTGTGACCGTTTTTACCCATAATCTAGCCGCCGGTGTTTTGGCCGGTGTTTTATTAAGTAGCTTATTTTTCTCGTTTAAAATCGCAGCCCTTATCAAAATCCATATTATCGAAGAAGCTGATAGTCGGATTTATCAGGTGAAAGGGCAGGTTTTTTATGCTTCAGCCGATATGTTTATTGATGCCTTTGAAATGAAAGGGATTGAGGGTCGTTCGGTTACAATAGATTTAACCCATGCCCATCTTTGGGATGTGACAGCCGTTGAAGCCTTTCATAAGGTACAGACCCGCTTCCGGCATCATAATGTTGATTTGGCTATTGTGGGTCTTAACCAAGCTAGTGCTGTACTGATTGACAAACTTGACCCTGAATGATTTTCAAAAGCCAATCGGGCACACTATTCTATCAGGCCTTAAAATAGGGATTTTAGGGTCTATCAGCTCAAGTTTTTGCTTTTGGAATTTTTTAAGGAGAAATAGGGAGCTTCTGTTGCCCGGTGCTCCCCAAACCGCTGGAATCTGCTTCTGTTGCCCGGTGCAGCCCAACCGCGCTTTTACTTTGTAATGTCTACCCGTGAGGGTTTTCATTACGCAGCAACAGCGAGTACCTCGTTATCGTTGGCACTTGTGAAAATGATCGGTTTAACGGCTCAATCACGCCGGATAGCAATCAGATCTTTACTACACACGTCGATCCTGTTTCGCCCCCATCATCAACAGCGGATGTAAACCGCTACTGATGGTGGAGGCGCCGGAGTACTGCCCTCCGGGTCCGTCGAGTCTATTTCACCTGAAAATCTACCATCATAGTCACCGAAGTGACGCTATGTAGCTAGGGATGGATGCGTCTAAACGCAAGGGCTGCTTTCAATTTTTTATAAAAACTCTGTGTTATTAGAGGAATCTATTTTCTTTTTAGAGGATTGGGGTGTCTGTTTTTCTGAAATTTCTGTTTCTGAAGGAAGCGGATCTGTTGCCGTTGTCCACCAATTCCTTTGCAGCATTTTAAGACTTTGTTGTAACGTTACCGGATGAGGATCCGGTTTCAGAGTACCCACAATCTGGGAAAGATAAATACCAGAATAACCACTGAAAACATAAGCAGTGCAGCAGCCCACTGCAAAATAAACGATATTGCCGGCGCCGAACATTTCTACACCCATGATCATACAAGCAAGCGGTGTATTGGCCGCAGCCCCAAAGACAGCGATAAAACCAATGCCAGCAAAAAGGTCAACAGGTGCACCGATACTATGTGCTATCGCACTACCCAAGGCCGCCCCAATAAAGAATAAAGGTGTTACTTCACCGCCTTTAAAACCTGTGCTCAAAGTGATGACGGTAAAGATGAATTTAAGAAGCCAACTCCAATAATGCGTTTGTGCAGGATCAAAAAAACTGCCGATTTGCAAGCCTCCGACATGCTCGGCGATAACCCCTAAACCCAGATAATCCCTTGTTCCTGTGATATAGACTAAAGCGATTATGATAAGGCCACCTGTAAAACTGATGAGGGGCGAGGAGGGGATAATTTTTTTAAACCATTGGGATGTATTCGATAGACTTTCGGAAAAAAGGCGTGCCACCATCCCGAAGGCGATGGAAGCCAAGATCACTTTAAAGAAAATAACGATATTTAGTTCGAAATGACCGACTTCACTTGGAAAACTCATCACATAGCGCAGGTGATCCATACCCCATAAACGACATATCCAGTCTCCGAAAATCGAAGCAGCGAAAGCCGGGATCATCGCACTATATTCTAATTTTCCAATGACGGGGACTTCAAGTGCAAAAATAGCCCCTGTAACAGGGGTGCCAAAAACCGCACCAAAACCAGCCGCAATACCAGAAATTAATAAAAGTCTGATATCCGCTTTATTAAGACCGATAATTTTACCCATGCCACTGGCAAAGCTACCACCCAATTGAACAGCCGTACCTTCACGGCCAGCAGAGCCACCAAAAAGATGGGTAATAATTGTTGCAATGAAAATTAAGGGGGCCATGCGCAAAGGCACGCCTGCATTCGGTTTATGAATTTCTTCGAGAATAAGATTATTACCGGCGGCAGCAGGGCGGCCAATGCGATCATAAAACCATGCGGTAATATAACCGGCTATTGGTAATCCAAAAAGCAAAACGGGATAGGCAATACGGGTTTTTGTGGCCCATTCTAAGGCCCAGAGGAACAGAGCGCAGCAACTACCGATTATAGCCGACAGGGGGAAAATAATAGCCAGCCATTTGAGCAGAAGAATGAGTTTAAAAGGCTTATATTTTGAAAATAATTGATACATTCTCGCTCCTTTGATCAAGGAGCTACCGCCATCCTCATTGGGACGTAAAGCAGGCATGACTCCTCAATCATAAAAATATGTTTGAGCAGGAGTCATTAGCCTGATTGGCGGTTCGATCCTTATTCAAAGGATCAGGCAGAATCCATTACCGGTGCTAAATAAGCCAAAAATTACAAAAAAAGTCAAGGTGACGGTAGGTAGAAAATAACACGTAATTTTAGCCATAGTGAAGAATAAGGCAGGAAACGACATTTTGATCGGCACGATTGGTGAGTGTAAATTTACCTTTAAATTGACGGGCAAACATCGCCGCGATTTTCAAGCCCAGACTATCGACTGTTTCCAAAGAAAACCCTTGGGGTAAAGGTTTCCCATTATTAGAAATAGTCAATTCTATATGATCATCTATTTTTTTAAGACTGATATCAATACAGCCATTTTCTTTATCTTTGAACCCATGTTCCAAAGCATTGGATACAGATTCTGCCGAGACTAATGCCAAAGGGATAGCCATATCGGAAGGAAGAATTAAATCTTCTGCTTCGATAGTGCAACGAATATGAGGATGATCACTAGAGGCAATAATATCTTGAATAAGGCGATTAAGGATGAGCTTAGCACCCAGTTGATTACCGTTCTTTATATAAAGTGCACGCTGAAGCTCACCAATCATATGGATCCGCTGAACCGAGGCATCGATGGCCTCTTTTGCTTTTTGATCTGTGATACTGCGGCTTTGCATCCGCAGTAATGAAGCGATTACCTGCAAATTATTAGAAATACGGTGCTGAAGCTCATGAAACAGTAATTCATTACGTTCAGCCAGCATTTGATTATAGGCGCGTTTTTTTCTGAGCCGATAGGTTCCATGCTGTAAAGCAACGACCAAGCCCATATCTGTGGCGGTTTCTAAAAGGCATAAAAACCATACCAGAACGCCATTAAAGTCTACGCCTTCCTCAATAAAATGGGGCGCTAAAGATAGACTGATAATCGCTGTAATAAGACCGGGTTTAGTACCAAATAAAAATGTAGCGATAAGTATCGCCGGCATAAAAGTAATGAAGGGATACCCTTCGGGAAGAAGATGATCGATGGTAACACGGAGAAGAAAGGCTCCACCCGCAACAATGAGCGCACAAAAATAGCCAAGCCATGGCCTATTTTGTAACAGGGGCAATCGTTCCAAAACGCTATAAGCGACTGGAATTTTATGGTCTAAGGCCATGCATCCTCTCCAGATAACTTCTGGTATTTTTTATTATAGATTTTTTACATAATAGCGTAAAAAATGATATTTGTCTCTTTTTCTACAGGTTTCATCTTCTTTATTTAAATAAAAAAAGGGACCTTGAAAGATCCCTTTTCTTTTAACAAAGATTAAGTTTCTAAAAAGAAAAATTAATCATCTTTTCGTAAAAAAGCCGGAGCAAATTCGGGTTCCATATCACGGCCTGAATGGTTTGAACCATTCTGCGGTTCGCGACGTGGGCCACGATCGCGACGAGGCCGATCACCCCGTGGACCGCGATCACTGACTTCACGAGCTTCCCTAGGCGGACGATTGTCTTCCAGTTCCGCGCCAGTTTCCTGATCGACAACACGCATTGACAAGCGGACTTTACCGCGATTGTCAATTTCAAGCACCTTAACCTTAACTTCCTGGCCTTCGGCCAGAACGTCACTGACCTTGTTCACGCGCTCGTTTTTAATTTCAGAGACGTGAACCAGACCATCACGGCCACCCATGAAATTCACAAAGGCACCGAAATCAACAATGTTGACAACCTTACCGTTATAAATTTTGCCGACTTCCGGTTCTTCGATGATACCGGTAATCCAATTACGGGCAGCTTCGATCTGAGCCGGATCAGAAGAAGACAAGCGTACGGTGCCGTCATCTTCAATGTCAACTTTCGCGCCGGTTGTCGCAACAATCTCACGAATGACTTTACCGCCAGTTCCAATAACATCACGAATTTTGTCTTTAGGAACGCTCATTGTTTCAATACGAGGCGCTAAATTCGAAAGTTCCGAACGAACTTCACCCAAAGCTTTGGACATTTCACCCAAAATATGGGCACGGCCGGCTTTTGCCTGTTCCAAAGCCTTACCCATGATTTCTTCAGTGATACCAGCAACCTTAATGTCCATCTGAAGGCTGGTAATGCCTTCTTCTGTACCGGCTACCTTAAAGTCCATATCCCCTAAGTGATCTTCATCACCCATAATATCGGAAAGAATGGCAAAACCATCTTTTTCAAGAATAAGGCCCATCGCAATGCCGGAGACCGGACGCTTCAAGGGAACGCCCGCATCCATCAAAGCAAGACAGCCACCGCAGACCGTTGCCATCGAGGAAGAACCGTTTGATTCCGTAATATCGGATAGAACGCGGATCGTATAAGGGAAGTCAGCCTTGCTAGGAAGCACAGGATGTAAAGCACGCCATGCCAGTTTACCATGACCGATTTCACGACGGCCAGGAGCGCCAAAACGACCCACTTCACCAACGGAATAAGGTGGGAAGTTATAATGCAGCATAAAGCGTTCGTAATGAAGGCCATTCAGGCCATCAATCATTTGCTCAGCATCTGCGGTTCCAAGGGTTGTGGAAACCAAGGCTTGGGTTTCACCCCGCGTAAAGAGCGCAGACCCATGGGTCCGAGGTAAGAAACCAACCTGTGAACGGATAGGACGAACCGTTTTTAGATCACGACCATCAATCCGACGACCTTCTTTTAAGATCGCAGTGCGAACAATTTTGGCTTCAAGTTTTTTCGCCAATTTCTGAATGCGTAGTTTTTCCGAGGCATCAGCATCGGGGAAAGCTTCATCCAAAACGGCTTTGGCCTTAGAAATAGCCTCTACACGTTCACTTTTTTTGGTCAGACGATAGGCCTTATCAAGGCTATCTTTGCAAAGTTCTTCAACTTTTGCAGCCAAAGCTGTGTCATCATAGCTTGAGAGCTCCCACGGTTCTTTCGCGGCTTGCTCGGCAAGATTGATGATCGCCTTGATAACAGGCTGTAAAGATTTATGCGCAAAGGAAACCGCATCAAGCATGATTTCTTCGGATAGCTCTTTTGCTTCCGATTCAACCATCATCACGGCATCGCGCGTTGCACCGACTACCAGATCAAGATCGCTGTTTTCGAGCTGAGCCAAGGTCGGATTTAAAATATATTCGCCATCTTGATAGCCAACACGCGCAGCACCAATTGGGCCCAAGAAAGGCACACCGGAAAGCGCAAGAGCAGCCGAGGCCGCAATCATGGCTAAGATGTCAGGTTCATTTTCGCCGTCATAAGACATGACCTGAGCGATAAGTAAGGTTTCGTTATAAAAACCGTCCGGGAAAAGGGGGCGAATTGGACGATCAATCAAGCGTGAAACCAAAGTTTCGCGTTCGCTAGCACCACGTTCACGCTTGAAAAAGCCACCGGGGATACGACCGGCTGCTGAATATTTTTCTTGATAATGAACCGTTAAAGGGAAAAAATCCTGTCCCTCTTTAACCGTTTTGGCCGCTGTTACCGCGCAAAGCACGACCGTTTCACCTAAGGTCGCGATGACGGCGCCATCTGCCTGACGGGCAACCTGTCCGGTTTCCAGCGTCAGCTTCTTTCCGCCCCAATCGATTTCCTGGCGTTTAATATCGAACATTCAAATTCCTTCTGGCTCCGACCCTATGTCTGGAGCTGCCTTTTTCCGGGGTCGCCGGATTGCGAGATGCCCGGATGCGAAACGGCCCCCAGTTAAGGAGGCCGCGTCGTCTTTTATTTGCGAAGACCCAGCCTCGCGATAAGATCGCTGTAACGAGCCTGATCTTTGTTTTTAACATAGTCAAGCAAGCTGCGACGTTTGTTTACCAAACGTAAAAGACCACGACGGGAATGGTTATCCTTGGCGTGGGCTTTGAAATGCTCCGTCAGATTGATAATCCGTTCGGTCAGAACCGCTACCTGAACTTCGGGGGAACCCGTATCGCCTTCAACACGAGCATATTCTTTAATCAGCGCTTCTTTGCGCTCTGCAGTGATCGACATCAGCGATCCTTTCTATTTAAAAATTGAAACCGCGCAAAACCCGAGCTTGTTGCTCGAAAACTTCAATTAATGCGACGGGCATTTCTGTTTCCATCGCCATATTCAAGCCTTGTTCTGCATTAATTCCGACCAATTTCTGCCCCTGACGGAGTGCTTTTGCCTGATCGGAAGAAACAGCGAAAGCCGGGATGTCGTCCAGCCCTGCTGTTAGGGGCAAAAGTATTTTATTCAGCTTTCCAGTATTAGCTATTTCCATCAGTTTGTCTAGCGAAATTGCCTGTTTGTCCGTAAATGGACCTGATTTACAGCGGCGCAATCGACTAACATGACCGTGACAATCAAGGGCATGGGCTATGTCTCGAGCGAGGCTCCGAATATAGGTACCCTTGGAAACAGTGGCTCGAAAAGATGCCTCATCTGGACTATATGCAACAAGATTTAGATCATAGATCGTAATATCTCGCCCTTTAACCGTTACAGTTTCACCGGCACGGACACGATCACAGGCCCGTTTTCCATCAATCTTCAAGGCTGAATAAATAGGCGGTATCTGGTGAATGTTCCCTTGGAAACTAGGTAATATCGATTCGATCGCTTCTTTTGTCGGTCGATTATCCGACTGCGCGATAACGGCGCCTTCACGATCCAAGCTGTCTGTTTCTTCGCCAAAACGTAAGGTAAATTCGTAAACCTTATCAGAATTAAGGGCATAGCCTGCTAATTTAGTCGCCTCACCTAAGGCTACGGGTAAGACACCTGATGCTAACGGATCTAATGTCCCGCCATGGCCGACTTTAACTTTGGGTAAGCCAGCTAGACGAATGGCCCGTTTAACCGCGGATACGGCTTGCGTTGATCCAGGGCCTTCTGCTTTATCAAGGATGATCCAACCGTGAAGCGCGGCTAGTAGAGGAGGGGATAAAGTAACCTTTTCCGACTTATCAGCTATCGTCATAGGGCGTTTAGATTTTCCATAAAATGACGGCGGCAAAGTGCGACATAGCGATCATTACCCCCGATTTCCGTTTGTTGGCCTTGTCTGACTGGTTTTCCCCGATCATCTACCCGTAAATTCATCGTGGCTTTTGCACCGCAACGGCAGACAGATTTAATTTCCGTTAAGACATCTGCCAAAGCTAATAGATATTGAGAACCTTCGAATAATTGGGCCTGAAAATCAGTTCTAAGACCATAACATAAGACGGGAATACTTAACTCATCACAGATTTGGGCAAGTTGAAATACTTGTGCTTTTTTAAGAAATTGCGCTTCATCGACCAAGATACAATCCACAGGGGTTGCTTGATGTTGATAGCGCACTAGAGGCAGAATAGCAGTGTGGTCAAAAAAGGGGATTGCGGGGGCTTCGAGACCAATACGAGAACGGATCATGCCTTTTTTATAACGGGTATCAATACCAGCGGTAAATAACATCGTGCGCATACCCCGTTCACGATAGTTAAAATCCGCCTGCAATAGGTTCGTTGATTTCCCCGCATTCATCGAAGCGTAGTAAAAATAAAGTTTGGCCATTTGAGGCTTGTCCGCTTTTATATCCTGTTATTCTTTATTTTTACTCACTGAATCTGGCATATCTTTGTCATCTTCCTGTAAATCACGAGCGACATGGGGCGACCTTAATAGATGATCGATAAGACTACCTTGCTCAAAACTTTCATCCGCTAAAAAGCGTAGGCGTGGCACATATTTGAGCCTGATTTTTTGTCCTATCGCCCGTTGAAGAAAGGTCGCATTTTTAGATAGCGTCGAAATAACCGTTTCATCAGCAACGCCGCCCAGAGATTTCACAAAAACTGTAGCAATGCGTAAATCCGGTGTCATTCGCACCTCGCTGATGGAAACCATCAGATTATCTAGGCTGTCACCATGCACTTCTCCTCGCATAAGCATTTCCGCTAAAACATGGCGGATTTGCTCTCCTACGCGAAGTGGACGAATAGAGTGACCTTCGGGCGTTTGGTTACGACGCATTGGTAAACTGACCTTGCGGAATAAAGAAAAACAAAACAGATTTATCTATTGTTTCCGCTTTATAAGCAGAAAACACGATACCTTTTTAAAGGCTGTGAGGAACGACCCTTAAAAAGACATCGGTTTAGAATAAAGAGGCTATAGCGGCCAGAAAGTTTTTCTGACCGCTATAGCAGAGGATTATTAGGTTAATGTTAAAGGGTGCGTTCACGCTCTTCGACTTCGAAGGTCTCGATGGTATCACCGGCCTTAATATCGATTGAGCCTTCAAGCGTAATACCGCATTCCAGACCCGCGCGAACCTCGGATACATCGTCCTTAAACCGACGGAGAGAAGCAATGGAGCCATTATAAATAATGACATCATTACGTAATACACGCGCCCGTAATTTCTGGCGAATAAAGCCTTCGAGAACGAGAAGACCGGCGGCCCGACCGTGTTTACCAGCCGAGAAGACCTCACGGATTTCAGCTTGACCCACGACGGTTTCAAAATATTCCGGCCCAAGTTTGCCAGCCATTGCCGCTTTAATTTCGTCGATCAAATCATAGATTACATCATAGAATTTGAGAGCGACGCCATCGCGACGCGCAATGTCACGCGCTTTACTATTGGGACGAACATGGAAACCGATAATCGGGGCACCAGAAGCGGCGGCTAGTGAAACATCACTTTCGGTAATACCCCCTACACCCTGATGCAAAATACGAACGCGAATATCCTCATTCGAAATTTTGTTCAGAGCACCCGCAATAGCCTCAACCGAACCTTGTGTATCTGCCTTGATTAACAGCGGATATTCGACTGCCTGCTTGTCTTTCAATGCCGAGAACATTGATTCCAAGCTAGCAGGGGCCGCTGTTGTCCGTTTGCGAAGGGCCAGCTCTGCACGATAGGACGCGACTTCACGAGCACGAGCTTCGCTTTCAACAACGGATAACGTATCACCTGCCTGTGGCACACCGGATAAGCCAAGGACTTCAACCGGCATAGAAGGACCTGCCTCTTGCTGATTGCGGCCTTGCGCATCCGTCATAGCCCGAACACGCCCACTGAATTCACCGACAACAAAGATGTCACCGACTTTCAAGGTGCCTCGACGGACAAGAATGGTGGCCACTGGGCCGCGACCGCGATCAAGTTTGGCTTCGACAACAGTACCTTCTGCCGAACGATCGGGGTTGGCCTTTAAATCAAGCATTTCTGCTTGCAGCAGAATTTTGTCGATCAAATCATCCAGGCCGGTCTTTTTCGCAGCGGAAATTTCAACGTCCTGAACATCGCCGCCCATCTCTTCAACCTGCACATTATATTGCAGCAGAGCTTCACGGACACGCTGAGCATTTGCATCAGGCTTATCCATTTTATTGATGGCAATAATGATCGGCACATTGGCGGCACGCGCATGGTCAATCGCTTCGACTGTTTGTGGTCGTAAGCCATCATCACCCGCGACAACCACGATAACGATATCCGTAACATTGGCACCCCGAGCCCGCATTTCACTGAAGGCTTCATGACCTGGTGTATCCAAAAGGGTGATTTTCGCCCCTGATGGAACCTGAATCTGATAGGCACCAATATGTTGTGTAATACCGCCCGCTTCACCCCGAGCAACATCACTACCGCGCAAGGCATCCAGCAAAGACGTCTTACCATGATCGACGTGACCCATAATCGTAACAACAGGAGGCCGTTCTTTTAGCGTTTCCTCGGGATCAACATCGCTTAGGGTATCAATTTCGACATCACTGTCTGATACGCGTTTGATGTTGTGACCAAATTCGGTCACGAGCAATTCAGCGGTATCCTGATCAATCGTCTGGGTTAGCGTAACTGCAACCCCCATTTTGAACAGCGCTTTGACAAGATCGGCACCCCGTTCAGCCATACGGTTCGCCAGTTCCTGAACCGTAATAGCTTCTGGGACGACAACATCACGTACCTGCCGCACCTGTTGTGCACGGTTTTGATTGGCGCGTTTGTCTTTTTCACGTGCCCGACGAAGGGCCGCTAATGAACGTGCACGTGCACCCCCCTCATCACCCGATAAAGCCTTGGTAACGGTTAACTTACCTGATTGACGACGATCTTCACCTTTACGATCCCGCATAGCAGGACGAGCCGGTTCACGACGCGCAGGGGCCACCGGTGTAAAGCGACGCGGTACTGTCGTTGTCCGTGGCGTTTCTGTCGTGCGACCTTCTTCAGCCGTGCGCGGTTTTGCTGCACCCGTTTTCGGTGGATGACGACGTCCTTTATCCTCAGCCTCAGCTGTTTTCTGAGGCGCAGCAGCTGCTCGGGCTTCTTTTTCAGCTTTAGCTCGGGCTTTGGCTTCAGCTTTTTCTTTTTCCTGAATTTCCGCAATTTCAGCCTGTTTTTCGGCTTCAATCTTGGCTTCCATTTCAAGGCGCCGCTTTTCTTCAATACGGCGTTGCTCTTCTTGATCCGCTTCCAACTTTAATCGGTCTTCACGGCGACGGGCTTCTTCAAGTGCCTGTAAACGCGCATCTTCGGCTTCACGTAACAGCTTGGCCTGTAATTCCTGCCGTGAGGCAAGATCTCTATGCGGCAACGTCCGTTGCGGCGCACGCTGTCCACCGCCGCTACGTGCAGGCTGATTTTTTTGACCTTGGCCCTGACCACGCGCACCCTGACGGCCACGGCCATCCTGTGCACGGTTAGGCTGGTTACGATTATTACCACTATTAGCTGTGGTACGTTCCCCCGCTTTTTTAGGGGCTTTATCTGCTGATTTGACCGCTGTCGCTTTTGGTGCCGAGGCCTTTTCAACCTGAGCTTTTTCTACGGTAGCCTTAGTTTCTGTTGCAGGTTTAGCGGCTTCAATAGGCGCTTTTTCTGCTTCAGTTTTCTTTGCAGCAGGCTCAACCGATGCGGTTTTAGGGGCCGCTTCTGTAATCAGCATTTCAGTTTCTACCGGCTTTTGAACAGCAGGCTTTTCTACTGCTGTAGGGGCAACCGATGCGGTAGTTTCGGTTTTCTCTATCGTTTGAGTAACTTTTATATCCTTATTCTGGCTTGCGACGGCGGCTTGTTCTGTCTCTTTAACAGTTTCCGGTGTGGCAGCTTTTTCTACAGCCGTATCACTGGCCCCCGGTTTGTTAATAACCCGCCTTCTTTTGGTCTCTACAATCACGGTATTTGAACGGCCATGGCTGAAGCTCTGCTTCACCTTGCTGGTCTCTACTGTGCGTTTTACCCCCAGCGGCGCCCGCATCCCGAGCTTCGGCTTGTCGTTATCGCTCATCTGCTAATCCGAACCCTTCACATTTTTCCAGCGATAGCCGTTGATCCTGTGTCTTTTCGACACAAGCATCGGTATCCCAGTTCCAACCTATAAATCGGCACCATCGCATCAAAGAATGTTTGATGCGATCCGCTGTAGTTGGCGCAGTTAATGCGATATGTACCACATTTCCGCGCCCCAGCGCCAATGACAAAATCATGCGATCGACAGGCAGAATCAGACCTTTTTCAGATATGACCGCTTGTCCCGTACCTTTATTCTTCCCCCCGACACGGAAAGCGTAATCAAGCTTTCCCTGTCCATCTTCGCCTGCATCGGAGGCATGCAATAAGAGGGCTATATGCCCAGCTCTGCAGCTATCTGCAATGCGTTCTGATCCCGTGAGAAGTCTTCCCGCGCGGGCTTCTATGCCCAGCTGGTTAAGAAACTGCTGTTGCAGTGCTTCTGTGATACGGGTGGAAAGATCAGGAAGAATAACAATCTGAGAGGTTTTGAAGGCTCGCTGTAACGCTGCCTTCAATTTACCTTTTGCAATTGCTTGGTCGAGTGTCGTGCGATCAACGCTAATCCATGCCCCACGTCCGGGCGCACGCGCCCTAACATCGGGGTGGACAGAGCCATCCGGTGCAAGTGCAAGGCGGATCAAACAATCACGCGAGTCCTTATCGCCAGTTAAAATACACCGGCGGGACGAATCGATCGTCAGTTCATCATTGACGGTTTCATTGTCTTCCATACGCCAGGGCGCCTCCTTTAAATAAAGGCGCCCAAAGGCAATGGAATGAGGTTCCATAAACCATTATTAGGCTTTCTCCGACCTTGTTTCAGTGTCTTCTGAGGAAGTTTTTTCATCATCCGCTTCATCGAACCAATGGGCTCGTGCTGCCATGATGATTTCGTTCCCCTGTTCCTGACTGAGGCCATATTCAGCCAGAATACCGTCTTCTTCGTTATTATCGGACGTACGTCGACGCCGCTGATCCTGATGTTTCTTCTGCACTAGTTCGTCAGTGGAAAGATCACCAAGATCATCAAGCGTTTTAATGCCCGCTTTACCTAAAGTAAGAAGCATCGCTTCTGTCATATAAGGCAAAGAAGCCAGTTCATCTTCAACGCCAAGATTGCGTCGTTCTTCGCAAGCCGCTGCTTCGCGTCGCTCTAAAGCTTCACGGGCACGGCTTTGTAACTCAGAAGCAAGCTCTTCGTCGATACCTTCAATACTAGAAATTTCGGCTTGATCAACATAAGCGACTTCTTCCAAATTGCCAAAACCTTCAGCAACCAATAATTGCGCCAAGGTCTCATCAACATCCAGATCCTGCTGGAATAATTCGGA
Source organism: Zymomonas mobilis subsp. pomaceae ATCC 29192 (assembly GCF_000218875.1). Classification (NCBI taxonomy): domain Bacteria; kingdom Pseudomonadati; phylum Pseudomonadota; class Alphaproteobacteria; order Sphingomonadales; family Zymomonadaceae; genus Zymomonas; species Zymomonas mobilis. Next base: position 762,772 of record NC_015709.1, on the reverse strand, counting down.
ATGAGCCACAAATTCTTTCTGGCGACGTTCCGAGGCATCGGCTTCAGTCAGAATATCAATAGCGGATCCAGTCAACTGACTGGCAAGACGGACATTTTGTCCGCGTCGACCAATGGCTAAGGAAAGCTGATCATCAGGTACCACAGCTTCTATTCGACTGTCATCTTCATCAATGACCACACGAGAGACCTGTGCCGGTTGTAAGGAATTGACCACAAAGGTCGCCATGTCTTCTGACCATGGGATAATGTCGATCTTTTCGCCTTGTACTTCCTGAACAACGGCTTGAACGCGGCTGCCCTTCATACCCACACAGGCACCGACCGGATCAATGGAATTATCCTGACTGACAACAGCGATTTTGGCGCGGCTGCCTGGATCACGCGAGCAAGCTTTGATTTCAATAATACCGTCATAAATTTCGGGTACTTCCTGAGCAAAAAGCTTGCGCATGAAGGTAGGATGAGATCGGGAAAGTAGAATTTGTGGGCCACGATTTTCACGGCGGACATTCATAATCAAAGAGCGAACGCGATCTCCAACACGGAAGGTTTCCCGAGGAATTTGTTGATCGCGGCGTAAAACACCCTCAGCACGACCCAAGTCTATCACGACATGGCCAAACTCAATACGCTTGACAATACCCGTGATGATTTCACCGATACGGTCTTTGAATTCGGCATATTGCCGTTCACGTTCTGCATCGCGGACTTTTTGAAAAATGACCTGTTTAGCCGCCTGTGCTGCGATCCGTCCGAATTCTATCGGGGGAAGCGGATCGACAATAAAGTCCCCAACTGAGGCGCCATTTTGTAATTTCTGAGCATCCGTAACGGATACTTGCTTGAAAAAATCATCGACTTGATCGACTACCTCGACTACACGCCATAGGCGCATATCACCAGTTTTAGGGTCAATTTTAGCCCGAATGTCATTTTCAGCCCCATAACGGGCCCGAGCTGCACGCTGAATAGCCTCTTCCATCGCTTCAATAACAATAGCGCGGTCAATCAGCTTCTCACGCGCCACAGCATCGGCGATCGCAAGTAGTTCAGCCTTATTGGCAGAAATGGCAGTAGCCATATCGGTCATCCTTCTCTTACAATCTGGTCGGCACCTTCGCTAGTCAGCGGTTGGGTGGCGGCGATAAGCGCATCAGTCAACAATAATTTCGCACGTTCAATAGCCGTAAAAGATAGCGTCTTACGACCAATTTTAACACAGTCGATGACAATAGCTTCGTTCTTTTCATCAAGTCCTAGTAAAACGCCATCAAATTGTTTTCGACCATCTATCGGTTCTGATAGTTTAATACGGGCGGAAAAGCCCTGCCAATCTTGATAATCTTTTAGACGGGTCAAAGGCCGATCAATACCGGGGGAACTAACCTCAAGGCGGTAAGCACTTTCTACCGGATCGGTTTCATCCAGTATGTCAGAAATACGGCGTGATAACGTTTCACATTCAGTAAGGCCGATTTGCCGTGTATCAGGGCGTTCTGCCATTATCTGTAAAGTCGGATCGCTTTTCCCACCCAGCATAGCAATCCGTACCAAGTCTAAACCTAACTTTTTAACTTCGGGTTCAATCAAGGCTGTAATCGCGGGAATATCCACGAGAGGTTTTTTTTCTGCCGGATCTGTCATAGCCCTGTCTGTTCCGTCTTTTGCCTTTAAACCTTATGATTTAAGGTTTTGGCAGTGTTAATCAGCGAGATTTATTCTCATTTTCGTACGCGGCTTTAATATCTGATCGGTGCTCATGATACCTTAAGGTTATATAAGCCTATTTACACAGGTTATCCTGCCGGCACTGAAAGAGTACCAGCCCCAACAAAGACCGTCTATGTCGAGGAGATCACTAATTATATACAGATTTTCGTCGCTTCCTACAAGAGGATATATCTATAATATTGCTTATTTTCAGGGTTATGGAGAAAAATAAGCCGGATAAAAAATTTTCTTCTAAAGATTTTTGGCTTTGATTATTTTTGAACTGTTTTTCACTCTTTTGCTTTTGAATATCTGCTATGTCGCATCTTAAATACCCTCTTTTCGGATAATGGAAGAAAGAATTGCCATGATCAAACACCCGAAAGCCCCCTTGTTTAACCGTTCTTTTGGCCAGCGGATAAGGGGGAAGGCTGTTTTTACATGGGGAAGTGTTTTTTTATCGGCCTTTCTGCTCAGTGGTTGCAACGTCATTAAAAAGTATCACAAGGCGATAGATGCTGAATTAGCCGCAAAGAGTGATGAAAGCGGTGAGTCTGTCAGCGTCCTTCAAGGTCAGCTAACACCGGTTGATCGACGGCCTTTTATTGTCCATGAATTAGCAAAATTCGCGCATCCTACTGCGATGTCTTTTTTGCCTGATGGTCGTTTGTTAGTTACGGAGAAATCAGGCGAAATTAAGTTATGGCATCCTGATAATCAGATCGGCATTATTAGGAATTTACCTGCCGTTTCAGATGCCGGGCAGGGGGGCTTGCTCGATATAGCCTTGCATCCTGATTTTGACCGGAATCATCTAATATATCTCAGCTGGACAGAGACGAGTACTGTTGGAAAAAATAAAAATTCGCAATTATCAGCAGAAATTCCAGCTGAAAATAATGGCAATGAATCCTTTGATAAAACAATTGTCGGTGCTGTCGTCGGGCGTGCGGAATTGATCTTTGATAATAAGGGCGGTGGGCGATTATCCGGTTTATCCGTTATCTGGCGTCAAGATCCAAAGACAGAAGGTAATCTGGAATTTGGGGCCAGAATGGTTTTTGCGCCTGATAAATCTCTGTTTATTTCAAGTGGCGATCGTCACCAGCCCGCCTCTGCCCAAGATATGAGTATTAATCTTGGGAAAATTGTAAGAATTACGGATATTGGACGTATTCCTCCGGATAATCCTTTCAATGGCACCAGTTTTTTAAAATCTCAAATATGGACATCAGGACATCGCAATCCTTTGGGCTTGGCCTTTTCTCCCGATGGTCTTTTTTGGGAAAATGAAATTGGTCAAAATGGGGGTGATGAACTTAATCTGATTAGAAAAGGGGCTAATTATGGTTGGCCTATCGTGTCAGAACAAGCGACCGCAGCAAGCAACACGCCCACAACAGAATCCAATGTAACCCATCAAGAATTTGTTGGCCCTAAATGGAGTTGGAGTACGAGCCTTGCCCCTTCTTCGCTCGCTTTTTACACAGGCAATCTTTTTCCTGAATGGAAAGGAAACGCCTTTATTGGCGGTCTCGCTAGCCAGATGCTGGTAAGGATGGAGATAAAGGGGGAAAAAGTGCGTGAAACGGATCGTTGGCCGATGGGACATTCTGTGCGTGATGTAACGCAGGGACCTGATGGCGCGCTTTGGTTGATTTGTGATGATCCTAATGGAGGGATATTAATCCGTTTAGCACCCCCAGGGCGCTAAATTGATTAGCCTCTAGGATAAGTTAATAAGACATTGAAATTATTATTATTTTTGTCGATTTTCCGTGAATTTAGACCAATTTTTTGGGGTCTCGATTTAGGCTGTTTCTTTTATTTTTAGAGAAGAAAATATAATTTCTAATGCGTCTAAATTGTAATTTATGAGACAGAATACTCGTTTTATAGAATTCTTAAGGTAAAAAGATATGCTTGCTTCTGATGATACTACGCTTAAACGCATTGCGGATGCTTTAGAACGTCTTGCGCCACCTCCTCCGGTTTTGGCAGATCCCCTAGCGGCCCCTGCTTATGTTTGGCGTGACAAAAGTTTGATTGCCACCCGCTCTTTTAAACCCTTCCCATTGGAATGTTTGGCGGGGGTAGATGTTCAGAAGAAGGCTTTATTAGATAATACTGCGCGTCTGGCTAATCGTGTTGCGGCCCATGATGTTTTGTTATGGGGATCACGCGGCAGTGGGAAATCCGCACTTTGTAAGTCAGTCGTTGGTGAATTACAAAAAGAAGGGGCACCCATCGCCCTGATAGAAGTTGCAGGGGAACGGGTTGATACTTTACCCGATTTATTTGGTCATATCGCGGATCAACCGCGTAGTTTTGTTTTATTTGTCGATGATCTTGGTTTTGAAGAAGGAAGCTCTGCGCCCCGTCTTTTACGGTCTTTGTTAGAAGGTGGGGCCGAAGCTAGGCCTGAAAATGCCCGACTCTATGTTACGGCCAATCGCCGTCATATTGTGGCGCGTGAAGTGCAGCATACGGAGGCTTCTTTTGCGCGGGATGTTTTAGATGATCAATTAGCTTTGGCTGATCGTTTTGGTCTTAATCTTGGTTTTCATGTGTGTAATCAGGATACTTATATTGAAATGGTGCGCGGCTATGCTGCCCGTTTTGGTTTACAACTGGATGAAAAGCAGGCTTTATCTTGGGTTCGTTCCAGAAGCGGCCTCTCGGGTCGTATGGCATGGCAATATATCATTGAAATTGCCGGAGAACAGGGAAAAAATATTTCTCTTTAACTTTTAAAAGTAAAAATTAATTTCATCTTGATCTTTATTATCTGAGAACTTTATTATTAATAGAGTTCTTGGATAATGCCCTATTGAAATAGGGTTAATATATTTGGTTTTTATTTAATTTATTATTATAAATAATGGCAAAAAATACGTATATTATTATCTCCTTCAATGAAGAATGGTGTTGAATATCCGGGATTATTCATTCTTTAATAGCCGCTTATATTACTAAGTATAGGCTATAGGGGGAATAAAATGCGCGATAGTTTGCAAAAGTCTGATGTTTCTCGTCGGCATTTAATGCAATGGGCGGTCGGAGGTACGGTTGCGGTGCCTTTTATACTTCAGAGTGAAGCCGCTCATGCCGTAAAAGCGAATGTCTTACAGACTGATACAAATATTGTGTCCCCCGAAGCCTTATTGAACAGTGTGACAGACGGCGTCTTCATTAATTATAATGAAAATCCTCTCGGCCCCAGCGAGAAAGCCCGCACTATTTTAAGTAAAACGATAGCGTTAAGCGGGCGTTATGGTATGGGATTTGCTGAAAATATTGCGGCGATTGTTGGAAAACAAGCGCATATCCCCACCGACTATGTGCGTTTTTTTAATGGTTCATCGGTACCGCTTCATGCAGCGGCTTTGGCTTTTACCAGTAAGACTCATCCCCTCGCTTACTCGGTTCCTACATTCGATATGTTTTTTATGACGCCTTCAGGTGAAGCTTTAACAGCGATTCAAACCGTGCCGATTACCAAAGACCATAAAATTGATGTTCAGGCTATGCTAGCCGCAGCGCCTAATGCTGGTCTTTATTATATTTGTAATCCCAATAACCCAACAGGGGTGGTTACACCGCTGGCCGACATTGAATGGTTGTTGGCCCATAAACCTGTGGGATCGATTGTCTTGGTGGATGAGGCTTATATTCACTATAGTGATAACGCTAAATCAGCCTTGCCTTTGGTTGCACAGAATAAAGAGGTTATTGTCTTGCGAACCTTTTCCAAAATTTATGGATTAGCAGGGCTTCGTTTAGGTTTTGCCGCTGCGCGCCCTGATTTACTCGAAAAATTATTGCAGTTTGATTTTAATACACCACCTTTGCCCGCTTTTGCTGCTGCCGAAGCCAGTTTATTAGAGGTCGGCTTGGTCGCCCGAAGAAAGGCTTACAATAAAGCCGTGCGTGATAATATTTTCGCATGGCTTACTTCAAAAGGCTATCGTTTTACACCGTCTGAGGCTTCTTTCTTCATGCTGCATGTTGGAAAACCGGGGCAATCTGTCACGGATGCTTTAAAAAAATATAAGGTTCATATTTCAGGACCGCGTCCGAATTATCCTGATTGGGTACGTGTTTCGCTTGGGACACCCGCTGAGATGAATATTTTTAAGGCTGCTTTTACCAAGGTAATGGCCGCCTGACGAAAAGAATCACTTAAAATTAAAAATATGAGGATAATTTTTAGGGTTTATCCTTGGTTATTTTGAATATTTCTGATCTATTTTCGATGAAATTTACTTTTGTTTTGGTTTAATTTTTAAAGAAAAAGGCCTTCTCTTTTTGAAAAGGCCTTTTTTTTCATCGCTTTTGTAAAAAAGTTAATTAGACCCATTTTTTTGGAGTTCGTCTCTTATAAGCCGGTGGTGACGGGTCGCTTCTTCTATAACCATCCGTAAAAAACCTTCCGCAAAATCCGGATTAAGCCCTGCTGATTCAGCTAAATGCCTTAGACGTGTGGTCTGTTCGGCTTCACGGGCAAGATCGGCAGGGGGAAGTTGTTTTTCAGCCTTGTAATAACTGACATCTGAAGTAATCTTGAATCGTTCTGCTAAAAGACAGATTAAGGCCGTATCAATATTATCAATACTTTTACGATAGCGCTGCAACCGATCATTGGGCATAAATGAAAATCCTTAGTTATCGAAGCGATGGAGGTATCTTTTTGACGGTTGCAAACAAGTTGGGCAAGTGTCAACGCTTGTATTTCTTTACGCATCAAGGCACAGCCCTTCCGGCATGACCGCTATTTTATCCTCTTCCCGCCGTTCCAAACCGGCTTCTCTCGATCCGCTTATGCGTTTAGTGGCTGATGATATGCAGGCTGTGAACGCCGTCATTCTTAATAGAATGCAAAGCGAAGTACCGCTTATTCCTGAATTGGCAGGCCATTTGATTTCTAGTGGTGGCAAGCGGATGCGCCCGATGTTGATGTTGGCATGTTCTCGCCTGATCGGACAACCTGAAACCGTCCATTATAAGTTAGCGGCTGCCATTGAATTTATTCATACGGCTACCTTGCTGCATGATGACGTCGTTGATCACAGCGATCTGCGACGGGGTAAGCGCACCGCTAATAATATCTGGGGTAATGGGCCGACTGTGCTGGTTGGTGATTTTTTATTAAGCCGTGCTTTTGAAATGATGGTCGAATCTGGCTCTTTGCGCGCGTTAGACATCCTTGCCAATGCGGCGGCGGTTATTACCCAAGGGGAAGTCGATCAGCTGGTATCCCAATATCAGGTTGAAACCGACGAGCCGCGATATTTGTCTATTATTGGGGCTAAAACAGCAGTTTTATTTGCAGCATCTTGCCGCATTGCCGCTGTTATGGCGGGCTGTTCTGATATTTTGGAACAAAACCTTGCCAATTATGGGCAATATTTAGGTATTGCCTTTCAATTGGTCGATGATGCTATTGATTATATGTCCGATAGTGAGACCATGGGTAAAGGGGTCGGCGACGATTTCCGCGACGGCAAAGTAACGCTGCCTGTCATTCTGGCTTATAAGCGAGGGGATGATAAAGATCGTATTTTCTGGCGTGAAGCCATAGAAGGCCGACGGATTTCAAATGAAGATTTGATGATCGCCAAAGATTTATTGGTCAAAACCGACGCTTTAACAGACACCTTAAAACGGGCCCATGAATATGGCGATAAGGCAATGTCTTCTTTAAAAGCTTTTCCCGATAATGCGGTGAAAGAGGCGCTTTTAGAAACGGTGGAGTTCACTATAGCGCGCGCTTATTAAGAAGAAATACGGGTATTTTATTTATAAGGCTCTTTGCGCTTTGTCTTCTTTTCCTGATTTACCGGTTACTCAGATCATTCCTTCTCTGTTGAGTGCTTTGCAAAAACGTAGCAATGCCGTGCTGATTGCACCTCCGGGGGCAGGAAAAACAACAGGATTAGCGCCTTGTTTGCTGCAAGAAGCATGGTGTGATGGACAAATAATCTTATTATCACCGCGTAGATTGGCGGCCAAAGCCGCCGCCGAGCGGATGGCGGCTATGCTGGGTGAGCCTGTGGGGCATCAAATAGGTTATGCCACGAGGATGGAATCCAAGCGTTCTAAAGATACCCGCATACTGGTCGTGACCGAGGGTATTTTTCGACATTATATTCAGAAAGACCCTGAATTACAGGGTATATCGGCCGTTTTATTTGATGAGATTCACGAACGCAGTTTGGATAGCGATTTTTCTTTAGCGCTCGCGTTAGATATTCAAGCCGCCTTGCGACCTGATTTAAGGTTGATTGCTATGTCCGCCACGATGGACGGGACACGTTTTTCGGCATTAATGGCCGAAGAGGATAGGGGGATAGCCCCCGTTTTTGAAAGTCAGGGACGCTGTTATCCGCTTCATTATAATTATGTCGGGCGTCAAGCTGAAATCTCGATTGAACAAAATATGGCGGCCATAATCCGGCGAGCTTTACAGGAAAATGAAGGCGGCCTTTTAGCTTTTTTACCCGGTCTAGGCGAGATTGAACGGACAGCGGCTTTATTAAAAGATTTACCGTCCAATATCTGTCTCTATCGCTTGCATGGTGTGATTGACCCTAAAGAACAAAGGGCGGCAATTTTACCCGCCGAAAAAGGAAAACGAAAACTGGTATTAGCCAGTGCTATCGCGGAAACAAGTTTGACACTGGATGGCATTTCTATTGTTGTTGATTCTGGATTAACGCGCCGTGCCCGTTATGATCGGCAAGCGGGTTTAACCCGATTAGTAACAGAGCGTGTCAGTCGCGCTTCAGCCGATCAACGCGCAGGACGGGCAGGGCGACAGACCGTCGGCTATGTTTGGCGATTATGGGAAGAAGCCGCTCAAGCTGGTTTATCGCCCTATGATCCACCCGAGATTACCGAAGCCGATCTTTCGACTTTAACGCTTGAGTCCGCTTTGTGGGGACTTGATGATCCTCGGAAATTGCGTTGGATTGACGCCCCCCCTTCAAGCGGGATTGAAGAAGCCTATACGCGATTACGCAATTTAGAGGCGATTAATGCAGAAAATCGCCCGTTACCTCATGGTGAGGCCTTAACGCGTTTACCGATGTCTTTACCTCTGGGCCATATGCTTTTAGCGGCGAAAGAAAGAGGACTGGGAAAAATGGCAGCGGATATGGCTGTCTTATTATCAGAACGCGGGTTAGGCGGGTTAGACTGTGACCTTGAAAGCCGTTTAGCCCGTTTTCGTCGTGATAGAGGGCCACGTGCCCAAAAAGCACGGGATTTAGCGGCAAGATGGCAAAAATTAGCCGGTATTTCATCCTCTACCCCACCTACGCCCGATAATGAAAATCATATCGGTATTTGTATCGCTTTGGCTTTTCCTGATCGGGTCGCAAAAAGGCGCGATTCAACGGGGTCCCAATGGCTATCTGTGGGTGGAAGAGGATTCCAACTAGACCCAGCTTCACCCCTAGCCCGTCATGAATGGTTAGCCGTTGCAGAAGCGCAAGGTTCTGCCCAATCGGCACGGATTATAGCCGCAGCGCCTCTTGATAAAGAAGATATAACGGCGCTTTTTTCAGACAAAATTATGACAGAGCATCTCGTTCAGTTGAATAAAGAGAATTATGCTGTTGAGCCCCAGAGAAGGCAGCGCTTAGGGGCTGTTATCCTCAGTAAAGGGCGTGATGATTCACCTGATGAATCGATGATCGCGGCGGCTTTACTCGAGGCTGTGCAGCAATATGGCTTGAATATTCTTCCATGGCCGGAAACGGCGTGTACTTTACGTCAACGATGGGCTTTTCTTGCTGCCCAATCGGATGAGATAAGAGATAATCTTCCCGATCTAAGCGATAACGCCTTGTTAGAAAAACAGGCGATCTGGTTAGAACCGATTTTAAAGGGGTGTCGACGTCTGGATCAAATCGCCCCTACCGCTTTATCGCAGGCATTGGACAATCTTTTGGGTTGGCAGGGGAAACAGCAACTAGAGGATTGGGCACCGGCACGATTGATAACACCCGCAGGCAGCAGCCATGTTATTGATTATCAAGCCGAAGGAGGGCCTGCGGTTGAAGTAAGGCCCCAGGCTTTATTCGGGATGAAAAACCATCCGATGTTAGCCAATGGAAGGGTGGCGTTGGTTTTTCGTCTCGTTTCACCCGCAGGCCGTCCTATTCAGACCACAACAAATTTGCCCGATTTTTGGGCAGGAAGTTGGAAAATGGTCGCCAAAGAGATGCGGGGACGGTATCCTCGCCATCCATGGCCAGATGATCCCGCCTCCGCTGTGCCAACCTTGCGTACACAAAAAGGGCGCAAAGTACATTAGCCTTTTCCAAAGCCTTATTATGGAACGTTAATCCGTCCTATAAACGCAAATATGCTTATAGTCAGACATAGGACAGGACCATCCGGCAGGCGAAATCTTTGGCCTTTAAGCTTGCGCGGATAGGGACTCTTTTCTTTGTGTCGTTATTCTTCTAGAGCTATTTCGCAGACACGATTAGGTTGCCCCTTGGTCGTTCCCCATACATGATCAGCAAAGACATGCCCTTTTCCGCTATAGCGGGCACCGGTATTGTGAATCGGGGTAAAATAATGGCTAGGCCATAAAGTATAGCCATATTGAGGGTTTTCTTTGTGGATTTCCGTAACGAGTTTAGGGCCAGTTATATGGCAAGGCCAACCATCCACAATAGATTCTCTGGCGTGAATTCTTTCGATAAGTTTAGCCATAAATTCTTGTTCTGGGGCCGCCCCCATAACATGATTGCCAATAAGGCCAGGGCGCATTTGTTCATGTTCCCAACCAAGACAAATATCGCTATCAAAAAGCCAGTCTTCTAAGGGGCGGATACAATAACAATCTGCATCCACATAGAAGCCGCCTTCAATAAAAAGGATTTCATAACGCATCAAATCGCTAACGCCATCCAAACGGCCCCATTCTAACAACGTTTTGATGTGTTGGATGTTATACCAATTATGATTAGCTAAAATATCGTTACCCCAGACCTTAACTTGCCAATCTGGATTTTTATCAACCCAACTGTTGATGAAATGAGTAGGGCATTTACTCTCATCTCCGATCCAAATGGTATGAATGATTTTCGGGATTGATAATCCCCCCCCCCATCATATCGTTAAATCCGTATTTATCAGCCATATCGTTTCTTTTGTTTATAATATTGGATATTGAAAGTAGTAAAGAATTCGTCAATTTATTTCAATAAATTAAAAGATGTATTAGTGCCTTATTAATATAAGGCTCTACAGATTTAAAATTTTTAATTTTAGGTAATTTTTTTTCTTACCAGAAACATAAGAAAATTTTATAAAAATCTTACAATAAATAAAATATGATTTATTATCTATAATGCCTGAATAAACCTATAATATTCACAATGTGGCCGAAGACATCGGGTTTTCTATAGGGAATGTTGCAAGCCTTTTGTTTATCTTATTTATTGATAATGCGAGGGTGAATGAAGAATACAGAATGAAAAAAGGCATGTAAAAATACACGCCTCTTTTTTCATTGTATATCTGATAAGGGATATTAATCTTTAATCAGATTATAGAGTGTCTGACCAATTTTTGACGGGTCGGGTGTCATGGCGATACCCGCTTTCCGCATGGCTTCTATTTTTGTCGCGGCATTCCCCGAACTACCGGAAACAATAGCCCCCGCATGACCCATATGACGCCCCGGTGGCGCTGAAACGCCCGCAATGAAACCGGCGACTGGTTTTTTACGGCCTTTACGGGCTTGCTCTTTTAAAAATTCTGCCGCGTTCTCTTCATCCGTGCCACCGATTTCCCCGATCATGATAATAGATTCCGTTTCATCATCCGCTAAAAACATATCCAGCACATCGATAAAATCGGTTCCATTAACCGGATCCCCCCCAATACCTACGGCCGTTGATTGCCCTAACCCCAATTGGCTGGTTTGGAAAACGGCTTCATAAGTGAGGGTGCCGGAACGGCTGACGATGCCCACCGAACCTTTTTTGAAAATAGCCCCCGGCATAATACCGATCCGTGCGCCTTCCGGCGTCAGCAATCCTGGACTATTCGGGCCGATTAACCGTGATTTAGAACCGGTTAAAGCCCGTTTCACCCGTACCATATCCAGAACCGGAATGCCTTCTGTTACCGTTACAATTAACGGAATTTCAGCATCAATCGCTTCTAAGATGGCATCCCCGGCAAAAGCGGGGGGAACGAATATCATGGACGCATCCGCGCCCGTTTTTGCCCTTGCCTCGGAAACAGTATTAAAAATAGGAAGATCAAGATGGGTTTGTCCCCCCTTACCCGGCGTGACACCGCCCACCATTTTTGTTCCGTAAGCCAGTGATTGTGCCGTGTGGTGGCTGCCTTGCTGGCCAGTGATGCCTTGCGTAATAACTTTCGTCGCCGCACTAGCAAGAATTGACATCGGTTAATTTCTCCTGACCAGACGCCCAGCTGCAAGGCCGTGGCAGACCGTCTTAAAAGCGATTTAGTTATAAAGAAAACGGAAAATGGAAATCAGCTTATGCCTGAATGAAAAGCAATTTTCAAAACAGAAAAAATAGCAAAACTCCCTACGATTATCATATAAAAATAGAGGATAAGCTGAAGACTATTTCTTATTTTACGATAAGAAGGCGAAGGAAAAAGCGTATCGACAAAAAATCGGGCATAACCATACGTAGAAAACACCAAGAGCACTATGGGTATGGCCACGATAGCTTGGCCAAGCCACCGCCGCACAAGGTTAAAGTCATAAGACGGCAACCGAAAAAACGAGATAATTAACCAACTGTATAAGAAGACATTCGCCAAGGCTGTTAGCTGTTTATAAAAATCAGCTTTTTTATCCCTGTCTATAGGGGGTGTCGGGCTGAGGCTGTCTTTCATCATGTCTCGAATATTACCTTAATAAAATGAGAGCCCACACTAAAAATGTTATAAGCAGCGCTATCATACTCATAGCGGAATAGAAGCCGTGGCTTTCTCTAAGCGAAGGATTACGGCTTCCCTTAAGAGCATTAAAACGTATCGAGGCCATAACATGATAAAAAAAACACCATGTCAGCCCGACCCCGATTATCCGGCTTAAAATATTCACAGAAAAAGCAAAAGAGTTCTTGTCGGCTGCATGAACCATATAATGCAGAAAAAAGGCATAATTTTCGGGGCTACTTGCAACCGAGAATAACCATAGCGTAAAAACAGGAAAAGCAATAAAGGCAATTGCTAACGCGGTTATGCGGTGTAACAAAGTAGCCGATTTTTGGAAATCCGGCGATGCTGTTTTAGAAGAAGAAGGATTAATCGGCCTCGCCACAAGAAAATACTCCGGTTAGACGGAAGAAATATATCAGCTCTCGAAAATTATCTTTTAAACCATAGATAATATGGCGCAACTGATGATCGGTTTTAAAGATAAAAATAAAAACGGAAAAGGACGAATAGGACGCTATGGCGAGTAGAAAGCAGGGTAACGGCGACACGATAACAGGATTTCCTTATAATGCGCCTTGTAATGGAAGTTGGAAACTAATCTTACCCTGTAATCGCGAGGAAGCGCAGGCTTTGGCCGAAGGTGAAATTGGGGGTTTTATACTGATGGATGAACCTCCAGTTATTATGGTAAGCGAACCGGATCCCAATCTTCCTGAAAATTGGCGTTTAGAGGCTTATTTCGACCGTGAGCCTGATGGTACGCTTGTAGCGATGCTGCGTGACTTGGTGCCTAGTGCTTCTCACCTACAACCCGTTATCGAACATATCGAAGAACAGGATTGGGTCGTTTTATCGCAGTCTGGACTAGAACCCGTTCGTGCTGGCCGTTTCTTGGTATGCACACCGGCCAATATTATTCCCGCAGAAAAGGGCTTGAAAGCTTTTACGATTGATGCGGGTCGGGCTTTTGGGACAGGTCACCATGAGACGACGACGGGCTGTCTTATGATGCTGGATAAATTAAAACGCCAAGGACAGCATTTTTCAAATATTGCTGATATTGGCACAGGCACAGGGTTATTAGCTTTTGCGTCGCGATATCTTTGGCAATCCGCGAAGGTTATAGCCTCGGATCTTGATCCGGTAGCCATTGAGGTTGCCAAGGAAAATGCTGTTATCAATAGCATACCGATGGGGCGGGGACGTTGTCAGGTCGAAATGGTTATCGCTGCCGGTCTGGCTCATCGGCGTTTACAACAGCGTGCCCCTTATGATTTGCTGATAGCCAATATTCTGGCAGGTCCTTTAATCGAATTAGCGGATTCCTTTGTCCCTGCTCTTGCCTCAGGGGGATGTTTGATTCTAGCGGGTTTGGTCAAAGAACAGGAAAAAGCGGTCTGTCGTGCTTATCAACGTTTAGGGATGCGTCTGGCAGATCGTGTGGTTTTGGGCGATTGGCCCAGCCTTTTGCTGGTAAAAAGACCCAATTTTTAATATTTTTCATTTTTTAGGCATAAAATCCTAAAAAAATGAAAATAGAGACTGGACGTAGTGAGCAGCTTGTGGCATCCGGCTTGACCTTAGCTGTTGATATTCAAGCTGAATACTTCAGCCAGTCACGCGGGTGTGGCGGAATTGGTAGACGCGACGGATTCAAAATCCGTTTCTAGCGATAGAGTGTCGGTTCGAGTCCGACCACCCGTACCATCTCTTTCTAGTATTTTCGTTATCTACAAATCTTTACTAGACCTAAATAATCAGAGATGATGACACTAAAGACGAGTAAAGGCGGTTGTCTTCAGCTTCATTCAAATTTAACCTGTCTGATACGCGTACGCCTAATTTAAAAATTTAGATAAATTTCCTTAATAATTGGGCATATCCTGTCCCCCTTAGTATCTAATAATCAAATTCCCATTGGTATCTTGATATAATTATCGCATCTTTGTGTTTAATCATGATGAAGGGTGTGATCTCTCCTATGGGGAGGGTTTTAAATGTGGTATAATTATTCTGAAATAGAGGTAGTTTGACATCTTATTCTTATCGGCCCTTAGTTGATTAGAATAATAAATAGCCTTGCTACTGCGCTATCCCGTGCGGGAGAAAAATTGATGTCTGCCTTCCATGTCGTCGCAGAGGCCAAATTTATTGATAGAGGCACGGCTGAGTGTGCCTTTATTTCCTGTAATTTTATAAAGACAATGCGCCTGCAAAGCATTCTTTATTCTTGGTGCCACCCATGACGGGCGGTTCCTCCTCGGTAAGTGCGACCTCAGTCGGTCGTGAAGCAGCCGCTGTTCGCTATTTTTCTACACCAGAAATTAGTAAGCCGATAACCCATCTTCTTTCGAATGGATGTTATTCGGTGATGTTAACGTCTTCTGGGGCTGGATATAGCCGCTGGCAAGATGTCGCTATTACACGATGGAGAGAGGATGCGACCCGTGACAATTGGGGCACGTTTCTTTTTTTAAAGGATTGTCAAAGCGGGAAATTATGGTCTTCTGGTAATCTGTCTGCAGATAATGATGTCGTAGATCGCGAAGTTTTTTTTGCTGAACATTGCGCCCGTTTTGTTCATCATCATGATAATTTAACAGCGACAATAGATGTCGTGGTTTTAGAAGAAAATGATGGAGAGGTGCGCCGTTTAAGTCTGCGTAATACAGATTGCTCGGAAAAAGAGATTGAAGTTACCTCTTATGCAGAAATTGTCTTAGCTTCCCTCGCTGCCGACAAGGCACATCCCGCCTTTGCCAAGTTGTTTGTCCAAACGGAATGCATCCCTGAATATGGGGCTCTTATTGCTAGACGTCGTCCAAGATCGCATGAAGAACCGCGATTATGGGTCGCCCAGTTTGTAGTGGCCGAAGGCGGTGTTCGGGATACCTTACAATATGAAACCGACCGCGCCCGTTTTCTGGGACGGGGTAACTCGCTTGCCGAGGCAACGGCTATTGTAGATAATAAACCTTTATCGAATACGGTCGGTACGGTTCTTGATCCTATATTTGCCCTTAGACAGCGTATAATCGTTCCAGCCGGCGAAACGGTACAGCTTACGGTTTGGACGGTTGTTGCCTCCACCTATGCCGAGCTTTTGGGATTAATTGATAAGTATCACGATCGCAATGCCTTTAATCGGGCTAAAGGCTTAGCGTGGAATAATGCAAAGACTCGCCTTCAACAATTAGAAGTGAACATAGAAGAGGCCGCCGAATTCCAGCGGCTTGGGGCACCTGTCCTTTATACAAATTCTAATTTTCGCCCTTCTTCTGATAAGATTATAAAAGGAGCTGGGCCTCAATCTGATCTGTGGCTTTACGCTATTTCCGGCGAACTACCGATTGTCTTGTTTTATATCGATAAAATGAGCGATATGGCGCCCGTTAAACAGATACTCAGGGCTTATGAATATTGGCGCATGAAATGCGTTGATGTTGATCTTGTTATCCTTAATGAGCAAGGCGGTTCCGAAGGGGATGATCTTCAAAAAGCGATAGAAATCATAGTTGATAATCACCTATCGCGTCTAACACCCTGTGATACGCCTATGTCAGGTAAAATTTATCCCCTTCAGGCTAGTCTTATAAATGAGAAAGCCCGTGATTTACTTCCTTCTGTCGCGCGTGTTGTTTTATATGCACGGGATGGCTTGCTTTCTCTTCAACTGGGCCATTTGGAATCACTGAAACAACACACGCCTGTTGCGCGTATACCGCAACCTAAGCAGGCATCACCGTCCACTATATCTTTATCGACCGCAGAAAAATTTAATCTGGAATTTTTTAATGGCTTTGGTGGTTTTGATAAGGATGGCCGTGAATATGTGACTGTTATTGATAATAATCATGTACCGCCTGCGCCTTGGATTAATGTAATCGCGCATCCTGATTTTGGATTCCAAGTTTCAACAGAAGGCAGCGGTTATACTTGGGCTGAGAATAGCCATGAGAATCAGCTTACTCAATGGTCAAATGATCCCGTAACAGACCCTATTACGGAAGCTATTTATATTCGGGATGAGGAAACGGGCGATTTATGGAGCCCAACAGCGAACCCTATCCGCGAGGAAAGCCCATATATTGTACGCCATGGTTTTGGCTACAGTCGTTTTGAGCATGAATCACATGGGATTGCCCTTGATCTGCTTCAGTTTATACCGCTTGATGATCCGATCAAGATTTCTCGTTTAACGCTTCGGAATTGTTCAGATAAACCGCGCAAATTGTCTGTGACAAGCTATGCTGAATGGGTGCTTGGTATGTCGCGCGGGGCATCTGCGCCCTTTATTGTGACAGAAAGGGATAGCGTTACAGCCGCTCTATTGGCTCGTAACCCGTGGAGTACAACCTTTCCGGGGCGAATTGCCTTTTCTGATCTTGGTGGAAAACAAACAAGCTGGACAGCAGATCGAACAGAATTTTTAGGGTGTAATGGTGATCCCAAGGCGCCAGCCGCGCTTACCCAGCCGCGCCCGCTATCCGGTAGAGTAGGCGCTGGTTTAGACCCTTGTGCGGCATTAACCACCCCTATTGAGTTAGCGGTCGGCGCATCGGTTGAGGTGGTTTGGCTGATGGGGCAATGTCAATCACTTGAAACAGTTCACGCTTTAATAGCCCGTTACCGTGAAGCTGATCTCGATAGAGCCTTACAGGCCGTAACAAAGCATTGGGAAAAAATACTAGGTGCTGTTCAGGTGAAGACCCCTGATCGTGCGATGGATATTATGCTAAACGGATGGCTGCTCTATCAAACAATTTCTTGCCGTCTTTTAGCCCGTTCCGCTTTTTATCAGGCCGGTGGTGCTTATGGTTTTCGTGACCAGTTACAAGATGGCATGGCATTATCTTTTGCCGCTCCCGAGGAGACCCGACGCCATATTCTCCGTGCAGCCGCACGCCAATTTGTCGAAGGTGATGTCCTACATTGGTGGTTGCCCCATTCGGGCCAGGGCATACGGACACGAATATCGGATGATCGTGTCTGGCTAGGTTTTGCAACGGCGACTTATATTACTACGTCTGGTGACATCGCGATATTAGATGAAGTCATTCCTTTTTTAGAAGGACGATGTTTAAACGATGGCGAGCTTGATGCTTTTTTCCGAGCAACTGCGTCTGATGAGAAGGCCTCACTCTTTGAGCATTGTGCCCGGGGTATCGATCAATGTCTTCGGCATATAGGCGAACATGGTCTCCCGCTTATCGGTACCGGAGATTGGAACGACGGTATGAATTTGGTGGGCGATCTGGGTAGAGGGGAAAGTGTCTGGCTTGGATGGTTCTTATTGCGTACTATTGATATTTTTGTTCCTTTTGCAGATGAACGTGACGCGATAAGGGCCAAAGATTGGCGTGATCAAGCGGCTTCTATAAAGGCGGCTATCGAACGTGAAGCTTGGGATGGTGAATGGTATCGTCGTGCAACCTTTGATGATGGTGCATGGCTTGGCTCAAAGGAAAATGATGAATGCCAGATAGATTCTATTGCCCAGTCTTGGGCTGTTTTATCAGGGGCTGCTGATCCTTCCCGTGCCATGCAGGCCATGGCGTCCTTTGAACAGCATCTTGTTTATCCTGAAGAGGGTTTAGTTCTTTTATTCACACCGCCTTTTGATAAAACATTTCATGATCCCGGCTATATTAAGGGGTATCCGCCGGGAGTTCGTGAAAATGGAGGCCAATATAGTCATGCGGCTATGTGGGCTATGGTGGCTTTTGCGCAGTTGGGCGAAGCTGAAAAGGCAGTAGACCTTTTTCACCTTCTCAATCCTATCAATCATACAAGGACGCCTGAAGAAACCTCGCTTTATAAAGTAGAACCTTATGTTGTTGCCGCGGATGTTTATTCCGATCCGCCTCACAGAGGACGCGGGGGATGGACATGGTATACGGGTTCTGCAGCATGGATGTACCGTGCCGGTGTCGAAAAAATTTTAGGTATTCAGCGCGCAGGTAGCTTCATCATTATCGATCCTTGTATTCCTGATACATGGTCGAATTTTGAGGCTACAATAAACGTAGAGGCCACCTGTTATTCTATTTATATCGACAATACTTCACCCTCGGGGGATAAAGTTTTAGAGGCTACTTTAGATGGCGCTCCCTTTTTATGTGAAGGAAAAAACGTTCGCGTAGCTTTGGATGGAAAAAAACATACACTGCATATTCATCTTGGGATGCGGAAAAAATACAAATAATTCAATAATAAAAAGATTATTTTTTTGACATTTTATCGAAAAATAAAGTAATGAAATAATTTTTTAAAATATAATATATAATTATGGAATAAATTTTTAATAATAATCGAAAAGTATTCCCCTTTAGGAAGAGGGTAGCAGACTTAATTCGTTAAACTAAAATGAAATTCATAGTGAAATATGCAGCTGATCCCAGAAATACTTTGAAAATTTTTGAAAAAATAAATCTGCTGCCTTTGTTATGTGCTTCATAATTACGATTAAGGCCGCGTACAACGTTCTCACAGTTGGGCATGACCGTCTTACTAGAGAAATACCTAATCTCTAGACCAGAGTGGATGTTAAAATTGTAACGTTATATTTCTTCACTGCTTGACACTACAGTTGATAAAGAGCAGATAAAATAAAGCTTCTGAAATAATTTAACTTTGAAGCCAGTCAAGGATAGCTGTTTTTTGTTTTCGATGATGGTCAACTTTCTATCTCGGAAACTATATACTCAGTCAACCAGGACGGTTCTCGGCGCAGCCCGCCGTACGAGTTTGATTAAATCTTTAATAGGTTTTATTTAACCCGCCTTCTGGCTCCCGATGGAATTTTCCGGGAGGTTACATCAATGTGTATAAATATTGTGTCGCTTTATCACAATCTTATTTTACCTATCTATTACAGACGGGCTGTCTGGTAAAAAACTACGTCTTAAAGGTTATCATAGTAAGAAAACACTTTTTTTCTATGTGATCTAAAGCAGACGACTTTCTTTCTATCAACTACAACAAAAATAGACGGGCAGACAGTTCTAAGATTTTTCTTTAACAGGCTTATTATTGTACGCCTTGTCATAATAGCGTTATTTTATTGTGGCAGAAAATCTCTATTTCTTTCTGCCTTTTTGCGGTGAGGTTCATTATGGTTTTTTTTCCTCATGACCGATCGGGGCAAACCGCTGTGGCCGCGCTTGCACGGGGTCGGATTCTACCAAATGCCTATGATCTGGTCGCCTTTGCCTTATTAGGTATAGCGATTGCCCTTGTTGTTCAGGGCACTGTTGATATGCGTGGTTCCCTTGCAACCTTATCAACTACCCCGATTTCACTCAATTTTAATCACTTGCCTGAATATGCCCTGCGCACCACTTTGCGGATGTTTGCAGGTATTATAGCCTCTCTTGTTTTTACCTTTCTCGTGGCAACCCTTGCCGCCAAAAGCCGCCGTGCTGGATTGGTTATTATTCCCGCGCTTGACATTCTACAATCGGTTCCGGTGTTGGGTTTTCTTACCTTTACGGTAACCTTTTTTATGGCGCTTTTTCCAGGACGCCTTCTAGGAGCAGAATGCGCTTCGATTTTTGCGATTTTTACAAGCCAAGTCTGGAATATGACTTTTTCTTTTTATCAATCGCTGACTAGTATTCCTAATGATCTTGATGAAGTAAGCCGTAGTTTCAAGCTTTCGGCATGGCAGCGTTTTTGGCGACTGGAAGCGCCTTTTGCTGCACCAGGGCTTATCTGGAATACGATGATGTCGATGTCAGGCGGATGGTTTTTTGTGGTAGCGTCCGAGGCTATTACCGTTGGCAATACCGATATACGCTTGCCGGGTATCGGGTCTTATTTAGCGCTCGCGATTGATGAGAAGAATTTTACAGCTATCGGCTATGCTGTCGCCGTGATGGCCATTATTATCGTCTTATATAATCAGTTATTATTCCGGCCTATTATAGCATGGGCAGATAAATTCCGTGTAGAACAAACCGCCAGTAGCCAAAAACCCCAATCATGGGTGTATGACATTATTCGTCATACGCGTCTCATGAAACGCCTGACTATGCCTTTTTGCTGGTTAGGGCAGCGTCTGATGCTTATTCGTTTTTATTCTGCCAAGCAGCAGATAAACGCTTCTCAATCCAGTCATACGACCAAGATTATCGATTATCTTTGGCTTGCCCTAGTTTTCTCTGGAGTCATTTGGGGGAGTTGGATTGCTTTCGATTATCTTCGCCAGACGCTTTCATGGTATGATGTTTGGATAGCCTTCAGTGGTGGTTTTGTAACCTTACTGCGGGTTATTGTTTTGATCGCTATTGCCAGTCTGATTTGGGTGCCTATTGGGGTATGGGTTGGATTACGCCCCAGTTTATCCCAACGCATTCAACCTCTTGCCCAATTTTTGGCCGCTTTCCCCGCCAATGTGCTTTTTCCTTTTGTGGTAATTGCGATTGTTGCAACCGGTGCCAATCCCAATATTTGGCTATCGCCTTTAATGGTGCTGGGAACGCAGTGGTATATTTTATTTAACGTGATTGCAGGGGCTGCAAATTTTCCCACTGACTTGCAAGAGGCCGCGACAATTTATCAAATCCGATCTTGGACATGGTGGCGGCGAGTGATGCTGCCGGGTATTTTTCCTTATTATATTACCGGTGCGCTTACCGCTACCGGTGGATCATGGAATGCCAGCATTGTCGCTGAAGTAGCCAGCTGGGGTAGTACGAAACTCGAAGCTTTCGGACTAGGCGCTTATATTGCCAATGCGACGACTGCCGGTGATTTCAGGCGTGTTGTACTGGGTATTATCGTGATGGCCTTTTTCGTGACTTTATTTAACCGTATTCTTTGGCGACCGCTCTATGTTTTTGCAGAACGTCGCGTGCGTCTTAACTGACTTTATTGTTTGGAGAGTTATCTATGGATGATCTTGTCTCCGTCAAGAATCCGCCTTTGGTTTCTGTACAAGGTGTATGCCAGACTTATGATAATGGGGCCTCTGGGTCACTAGTCGTACTCGATAATGTAAATATGGATCTCCATACCGGCGAAATTGTCGGTTTGTTAGGGCGTTCGGGATCGGGTAAATCAACCTTGTTACGGGCTATTGCCGGTCTTATTCAACCTAGTCAGGGTACCATTACCTTTCAGGGAAGATTGATTTCGGGCACTTCTTCCGAAGTGGCGGTTGTTTTTCAAAGCTTTGCGCTTTTCCCATGGTTAACCGTTCTCGAAAATGTTGAATTAGGGCTTGAAGCCCGTGGGGTAAAGCCAGCAGAACGACGGCAGAAAGCTTTGGCTGCAATCGATCTTATTGGCCTTGATGGATATGAAAGTGCCTATCCTAAGGAATTATCGGGCGGTATGCGTCAACGGGTCGGCTTGGCAAGGGCGCTGGTCATTCATCCGAAACTTCTTTTGATGGATGAGCCTTTTTCAGCTCTGGATGTTTTGACATCAGAAACGCTGCGTACGGACTTACTCGATCTATGGTCAGAAGGACGGATGCCGATAGAATCTATCCTGATGGTCACGCATAATATCGAAGATGCCGTGCTGATGTGCGACCATATTCTTATTTTTGGCTCTAACCCCGGTCATGTTATCGGTGAAATTCATGTTGAATTACCACAACCCCGTAACCGACTTGATCCGGCTTTCCGCGAAATTGTAGAAGATATTTACGCTAGAATGACGGTCAAGACGGGGACAATCACACCTGTGCCTTCTGAACCGTTTTTGGGTAATGGTATTGCGATTGTCCTTCCCAAAGTTTCAGTCAATGAACTGGCCGGTCTTATAGAGACCGTTGCGGCAGAACCCTATAATGGTAAAGCCGATCTTCCACCGCTTGCCGCCAATCTGCGGCTTGAAATTGATGATCTTTTTCCTGTTGCAGAAACGTTACAACTTTTACGATTTGCTGAAATGGAAGGTGGCGATATTCGCTTAACGCCCTTAGGACAGCGTTTTGTTGAAAGCGAAGTTGACGATCGCAAACATCTCTTTTCTCAACAATTGGCAGCTTATGTGCCGCTTGCTGCCCATATCCGTTGTGTATTAGATGAAAGACCAAGTCATAAAGCCGCTGCGCAACGTTTTCGGGATGAGTTACAGGATCATATGTCCGAAGAAGCCGCTAATGATACGGTAAAAGCAGTGACGAGCATGGCTCGCTATGCAGAATACTTTGCCTATGATGAAGAAGCTGATCTATTTACACTTGAAAATCCAAGCTAAATTATATGCGATTAAAATATAATCAT
Source organism: Zymomonas mobilis subsp. pomaceae ATCC 29192 (assembly GCF_000218875.1). NCBI lineage: Bacteria > Pseudomonadati > Pseudomonadota > Alphaproteobacteria > Sphingomonadales > Zymomonadaceae > Zymomonas > Zymomonas mobilis. The sequence goes on along the minus strand of NC_015709.1, from coordinate 739,875 downwards.
AATAATGATGGATATAATTATTATGATTTAATAGATAATATTAATAATAATTTATAATTTTTTAAGAATTTTGACTAAAAATACTATTATTATTCAAAATAATTTTGAAATATTTTTTGTATTTTAGATATTTTTATTTCAAAAAACTTAAAATAAAAAGTGAAACAAAAGAAGCGTATGCGCTTGGGTTGTAATTGGATGTAACCCTTATTTCTCTGTCCGGTATTTTCTCTATGATTGAAACCTATAGGTTTCCTATTCGTAAATAGTCAAAGATGATTATAAGAAAGGGTATTTTGATGACGCCCAAGTTATATGTATATGAGCATTGCCCTTTTTGTGTCAAAGCCCGCATGATTTTCGGATTGAAAAACATAGCTTTCGAAAAAGTTATCTTGCTTAATGATAATGAAGCTGATCCTATCCGGATGGTTGGGAAAAAAACACTTCCTATTTTAGAAGAAGAGGGTCATTTTATGGGCGAAAGTATGGATATTGTCGCCCATGTTGATAAACAAAACCAACCGATTGTTGTGGGGCCAACCTCGCCTGAAATTGCTGCTTGGCTAAAAGAAGTGATGCCGCTTTCTGCGCCGCTCATTATGCCAAGAGTCGCCTGTGCCCCGCTTAAAGATTTTGCGACGACAGGAGCAAGAGCTTATTTTCTTTGTAAAAAAGAGGCACTGACAGGCCCATTCAATGAATGTTTGGGGAAAAGTGAAAGTTTGGTAGAAGAACTTAATTTATTATTAGAAAAATTAGCGCCCATGATTAAGGAATCCAATGCGGTAAACGGTCAGTTATCAACCGATGATTTTCATTTATTTGCACAGTTACGCAGTTTTTCTATTGTAAAGAATGCCCATTACCCTCTTGAAGTTGCTACCTATTTACAGACGATGTCTAAACTATCAAAAGTCAGTTTGCTGGATGCTGTCGCTGTTTAAAAGAGCGCTTTATAAAATGGTTAAGCGGGTGTTACAAAACGGTTTAACAGCTTTCTGATACCAGCTTCTTCATCATGGAAACGAATAGTAAGTTTGTCGCTTTCTATATTCTCAATCGTACCTTGTCCAAATTTTGGATGGGTAACCTTATCGCCTCGATGATAAATGGCTGTGGCTTCTTTCCGAATAGGTCGGGGAGAAGAAAGCGGGGCAGGGGCGACTTTTTGCGCCCGCGCCCATCCTGGGCCTCGATGGCTAGCTAATTGCCAAGGCGATGATTCATCTTTTTTACGAGAGGTAAAAACAGGCGGGATTGATGTCGGCGAATTTTTGTGACGGTCTGCCGCCCAGACATCGCGCCAGCTTGAAGGGGACGTTTTTTTATTTGACAAGGATTTTTGCGAAATATGCTGTTCAGGTAGTTCTGTAATAAAACGGGAAGGAGACGAGGACATCCACTGACCATATATCCGCCGATTAGCCGCATGAAAAATAGTGCAGAATTTTTTAGCCCGTGTGATTCCGACATAGGCAAGCCGTCGTTCTTCCTCCAAGCTTTGCAAGCCGCCTTCATCCAAAGAACGCTGCGAAGGAAATACGCCTTCTTCCCAGCCAGCCAGAAAGACATGATCATATTCAAGCCCTTTGGCCGCATGCATCGTCATCAAGGTAACTTTGTCGTCTATTGGCCCTGTTTCATGTTCCATCACCAAGCTGACATGTTCTAGAAAACTGCCAAGATCGTCGTAATCCTCCATAGCGCGTGCCAGCTCGACTAAATTTTCCAACCGCCCTGCGGATTGAATATCGGCATCGGCCCTCAACATCGCTTTATAACCGGATTCATCCAGCATTTTTCGGGTAATATCGGCATGACCAATAATGGATAAGCCCTCGCGCCATTGGCTAAAATCAGTCAACAACTGACTCAAGGCGCGTGTTGCAATGCTACCAAAGGCATTTTCGGATACCAACTTTTCGGCGGCTTCCGTCAGAGGAATGTGATCCGAGAAGGCGCGATAATAAAGCTTTTCCATTGCCTTTTTGCCGATACCGCGACGGGGCACATTGATAATCCGTTCAAAGGCCAGATCATCAGACGGTTGTGCAATGACACGGAGATAGGCCAAAGCATCCCGTATTTCTGCGCGTTCATAAAAGCGGAAGCCGCCAATAATGCGATAGGGAATATTCTTCGCAACAAACACATCTTCAAATTCACGGGTTTGGAACTGGGCCCGTATCAGAATAGCCATAGAATTAAGGGGTGTCTGGCTGTGGCGTAAGCTTTGAATATCGGCTACCAGCCTTTTGGCTTCTTCTGGGCCATCCCACACGCCCACTACTTTTACTTTTTCGCCTTGGGGACGCTCTGTCCACAGGGTTTTCCCTAGACGGCTGTTATTGTGGGCAATTAAACCAGAAGCAGCGGCCAAAATATGCGGTGTCGAGCGATAATTGTGCTCAAGACGGATGATTTTTGCCCCTGTGAAATCCTCTTCAAAGCGTAAAATATTGGCAACTTCTGCACCACGCCAACTATAGATCGACTGATCATCATCACCGACGCAACAGATATTTTGTCTTTTTTGTGCCAGTAGGCGAAGCCATAAATATTGTGCCTGATTAGTATCCTGATATTCATCGACCATAATATAGCGGAAACGCTCTTGGTAATCGCTCAACACCTCTTGATGTTGGGTGAAGATAACCAACATGTGGAGCAAAAGATCACCAAAATCACAGGCGTTGATGCTTAATAATCGCTGTTGATAGGCTTTATAAAGCTGACATCCCTGACCATCAGCAAAGCTATCGGATTCTTTACCAAAGACTTTATCGGGGGTGAGGCCACGATTTTTCCAACGATCAATAATACCGGCCAGTTGTCTGGCTGGCCATTGTTTTTCATCAATATCTTGGGCTTGAATGAGCTGTTTTAGGAGACGGATTTGGTCATCGGTATCAATAATAGTGAAATTAGAATTGAGTCCGACTAATTCAGCATGTCGTCGCAACATTTTGGCAGCAATCGCGTGAAAGGTGCCCAGCCAAGGCATAGCTTCTGCATGATTGCCCAATAATTCGCCTACCCGTTGGCGCATTTCACTGGCAGCTTTATTCGTAAAAGTCACCGCCAATATCTGGGAAGGCCACGCTTTCAAACGGTCGATAAGATGCGCTAATCGCGCCGTTAAAGCAGCGGTTTTCCCCGTGCCAGCCCCAGCCAGTACGAGAACCGGCCCTTCTGTAGTTTCTACAACCTCTTTTTGTTCAGGGTTGAGACGCGTAAGATAGGCCGGTTCTTCTGGAAAATTTTCAGAAAAAGGCGAAAAGTCTAAAGAGTCAGTCACCGCTTTAAGGTAAACAGCAATAACAAAGGGGGCAAGTAGCCCCGTCTGTTTTGATGGAAAAATTATCCCTCAGCAAGGCGACGTAATAAAGTAATCCGCGATTTACCATAAGTGCGTTCGGCTTCTACGGCCCACCCACCGGCAGAGGTTGTTTCCTTTCGTGCTGTTTCAATGCTGGCCCATGCCGAAGGAGAAGCCCAGCCAAGGCGGGTTAATTTTTCTAATAACGCGCCACCGCCGCCGCTATTATAAGGCGGATCAAACAGCAAAAGATCAAAAGCCTGACGGGCAGGGGAAAGGGTAGAGACGGGCTGTGCGAAAACTTGCGTTTCACCCTTCGCTTTCAGCATATCAATATTCGCCTGCAATATTTTGCAGGCGTCTTGATCCTGTTCGACGAAGGCACTAAAGGCCGCCCCTCGGGACAGGCTTTCCAAGCCCAGCGCCCCCGTCCCAGCAAAAATATCCGCTACCCGTAAGTCTTCCAAACTGCCCATCCGGCTTTCAAGCATTGAAAACAGGGCTTCACGTGCACGATCACTCGTTGGACGGGTTACATCGCTTTTCGGCGTTTTTAACATCCGGCCACGCCATTTTCCGGCAATAATCCTCATCTTAGGCTTATCCTTTAAGATTTTTCGGGTAAGCTTGCCTGAAAAGCAATCAAGCTTCCGGCATCTACTTCTTCGATCGCCCCGACAGGTAGGTCACCCAGCATAAACGGGCCATAGCTGATACGAATTAGGCGGGATACCTGTAAACCCAGATAGCCTAATACACGCCGTACTTCACGGTTACGGCCTTCATGCAATTTTAATTCTACCCAACCGTTACGGCCTGTCCGGCGTTCTAAATTGGCATCAATAGAACCATACTGAACACCATCAATCGTTACCCCTTCAATCAGTTCTTCTAGCTGATCTTGTGATACATCGCCAAAAACGCGCGCCCGATAACAACGCTCAATGTGGGTAGCCGGTAATTCTAACGCTCGTTTAAAGCCCCCATTGGTTGTCAATAATAACAAGCCTTCCGTGTTCATATCCAAGCGCCCCACCGGCATTACCCGTGGTAAATCAGGCGGAAGGCTGTCATATATCGTCGGACGGCCTTCGGGATCTCTTTCTGTAGTCAAAAGCCCCGTTGCTTTATGATAACAAAACAATCGGGTCGTTGTCGGGGCGCTGACAGATTTGCCATCAACGGTCACCCCTGTCAGGGACGTCATTAAAGTAGCGGGGGTCTCTATCTTAACACCATCAAGCGCGATCCGACCTTCTTCGATCATTCTTTCAACGGTGCGGCGGCTAGCGATACCCGCACGGGATAGCAATTTAGCAATACGTTGCGGTCCATTTTCGCGTGGCTTTCGCGCAGAAGCGGGTTCGGTATTGCCCCGTTTTTTGAAAGGGCGGGCATCAGGTGAATAGGAAGGATTGACCGCTAAATTGCGATTGCGCGGTCTATCACTACCGAAACGTCTTTCGCTATCCTGTGACCGATTATCGCGGCTTCGGTCATAATTGCGATAACCTTCTGGTCGTTCAGCCTTGTAACGATGCGGTTCGCCATAGCTCGAAGCTTCACGATCACGAGGCGGCTGTGCGCGAAAATTTCTATCCCGTGGTGAAAAATTGTTCCGATCAGAACCCGTCCTATCACGGCCTTGGCTATAGCGGGGCCTTTCTCCAAGAGGTTCTCTATCCCGATCAAAGCGATTATTTTCTTCAAAACGGCGAGGCCGATCACGAAAGCTCTCTGATCTTTCTTGATTGGAAAAACGCGGTGATCGCCGATCGGCGGCATAGCCTCCTTGACGGTTATCCTTGTCTCGAAAGGAAGGGCGACGTTGATCTGTCGGCTGTTGCGAGGCAGCATAGCCGTTATCACGCCGCGTATTCCTGTCCTGCGGATTACCACTGCGGGAATATTTATTCCGTGAAGCCGAATCCCGATAATCACGATCTTCCCGAGATGCGGGTTTATCCCCTCTTCTCCGGTCATCCCTGCTGTCATTTCGGGCATTCTTCAAAGAATAATGGGCGCTGTTACCCCGAGCATATTCGTTTTTATGGCTTCGGTTTGCATCCGCAAAAGATCTAGGTCGAGAACTACCCCCGTCTCTTTGAAAATCGCCTCTATCGCTTACTCTATCTGAAGGGTGACTTTCGGCATTCTTATGAAAATTACGATTTTCCCGACGCCCTTCTGTGTAGGATTCAGAAGGATTCCGCGTTGGACGACCATAAGGTTTGTCAGGGGATTTATACCCTTTATGAGGAGCATTTTTAGAAAATACCCGACCCGTTTTATTCGGTGTTTTTGCTGATAAAGTTCTTTTATTTTCTGAACCCGTTTTTCCGCGATCAGGACGGGAAGAAGAATGGGGCCGGCCTTTGCCGGATTTCGGAGGGCGATTGAAAACCATAAATCCTTATCTGATTAAATACGCTGTGCAGCAACAAGAGGCTTTTAGCATCGGGAGAAGAGGGCGGGCGAATCATAATCTCGCCAAAAGAGCATTATAGCCCGACCTGTCATGAGCCGGGCTATAAAAAATGCAGAAGAAAAATTTAAATCTTTTAGGCAGATTGTATTTTTTCAACTTCGCGTTTGTCAGGAATTTTTAATTCACCTTCCCAATGGGCAATGACTAAACTTGCTGCTGCATTACCAATAACATTGGTAGCTGAACGCCCCATATCAAGGAAATGATCGACCGCCAGAATAAGCCATAATCCCCCTTCTGGAATCTGCATAAAAGAGAGCGTCGAAGCGATAACAACTAAACTGGCACGCGGCACACCGGCCATGCCTTTTGAAG